>NZ_QBUB01000043.1:0-1619 GCF_003058125.1 Paraburkholderia sp. GV068 | reverse complement strand
TCAGACTGCTGACCAACCCCACGTTTTCCGGAGCGTGGGGTTTTGTTTTTCAGGCGTAGGAATTCGCGCGATGGCCCGTGACGCTGCGGACCAGCAAGGCGCGAAGAACAGTAAAAACGCGCTGCGGGGCGCGGGCGCAGGCACTGGGCGCACATAAACACGCCCGCAGGCGTGCCACCAGCAACGCGATCTTCTTGATGTTCTGCGCGGCCGCGCCCAGCAGGCACTGCTCAGCCACCTTGCGCAGGCCGCGCATCCTCGCGTAACGATGCCCGTGCAACTGCTTGGCGTCCGCGAAGCTGCGCTCCACGGTCTCCTTGCGCCGCTTGTAGATCGCCTTGCCCCAGTCGGTCAGCCGCCTTGCATTGACGCGCTCCTTCGCGCGCTCCCACACGTGCCGGATGATCACCTTCACATGATTGGCGCTCGCCGTGCACTGGCCGCGCACCGCGCAGCCGCCGCACCGCGCAGGGTCGGACCTGAACTCCTGGTAGCCCGCGCGGTTCGTGGTGCTGTAGCGCAGCACCTGTCCCTGCGGGCAGGTGTACTCCTCGCGATACCGGTCGTATTCATAGTCCTTCCTGTAGAAGAACCCCGGTTTATGGCTGGGCGTGCGGTAGCCCATCACCCCGTCGATGCCCCGATCCTCCAGCCCCTGACAGATGGCCGGCGTGAAGTAGCCGGCGTCCAGCCCCACGGCCTGCACATGGAATCCGAAGCGCCTGCGCTGCCGGTCCAGACGCGCCAGGTAAGGCTGGCTGTCGTGCACCGAGGCCGGCGTCACGTGGGTGTCGGTGATGATCGAATAGCGCGCGTCGACAGTGCGGTGATCCAGATAGAAGAAGCCCGTGGGCTTGTCGTCGCGCACCATGTAGCCGCTGTCCGGGTCGGTGCGGCTGATCTTCGTTTCCTTGTGCCCGCCGCTGGCAGCTGGACCCGACCCGGCATCGTCGCCGCCGCCTTTGCGCCCATCACGCGCAAGCGGCTTTTTACCGTGCGCGGCACGGTCCGCATCGACCGCGGCATCGAGCTCGGCCAGATACGCCGAGGGCGTCTGTTCAAGCTGGACCAGATCGAACCTGCGCTTGTTGGCGTTGGCCTTCAGGTGCGTGCTGTCGGTGTAGAGCACCCGGCCCTCGACCATGTCACGCCCGATGGCCTGCTCAACGATCGCGTCGAAGATCTCCTGGTAGACCGTCGTGTCGGTAAAACGGCGCCGCCGGTTCTGCGAGAACGTCGAGGCGTCAGGCACCCGGTCGGTCAGCCGCAGGCGGGCAAACCACCGGTACGCGACATTGACCTGCACCTCACGCATGAGCTGGCGCTCGCTGCGCACCCCGAACAGGTAGCCGATGAACAGCAGCCGGAACATCATCACCGGATCGAGCGCGGGCCGCCCGTTATCCGCGCAGTACAGGTGGGTCACCTTCTCGCGGATGAATTCGAAATCCACCGCCGCCTCGATCTTGCGCAGCAGATGGTCCTTCGGCACGAGCTCCTCGAGCGTGACCATCTCGAGTTCGTGCTGCATGGGTGTCGGTTTCCTGAGCATGACGCCCATTAAACGACAAAGCCCGGCGCGTGGCCAGGCTTTGGGGGGTACTTTGTCAGCAGTCTGA
>NZ_QBUB01000042.1:0-1951 GCF_003058125.1 Paraburkholderia sp. GV068 | reverse complement strand
CCCGCCTATCCCGAATTAAATTCGTTGACCTTATTGAACTTAAATGGTCAGTTAACGGGTTTGGCAGCTGAACGCTGCGTCGCTGGTCTTTTCAGGGGGCAGGGAGTGGCAGAGTTTGATCCATTACGGCAGGGCGTCACGGGACGCCAGGCGTATTTTCTCGACGTGCCCGGCACGGACAGCGCGGCGGCGCTCTCGGTCGTGTCATTCACGGTAACCGAAAAGATGGGCGCACCGACCGAAGTGTGCATCGAGTTGACCCACCCGCAGCAGCTCGCGCGCGTCGACTACCTCAGCCGCGATGCGTCATTTTCGATCGTGCCGGACGACGGCGCGCCCCGGAAATTCTCAGGCTTCATTGCGCGGTTTTCGACGGTTCAAACGACGAAAGATTTCACCAAGTATCAGGTTGTCCTGAAGTCACGCCTCGGGCGGCTCGAGGCCGTCACCCGGAACCGGATATTCCAGCACGCGAGCACGCCCGAGATTATCGCGGCGATCCTTCGCGGTCACGGGCTGAGGGAACATCAATTCCTGTTCCGTCTGCGCGGGCAGTACCGCAAGCATCTGTTTCGCATGCAGCACCAGATGAGCGACCTTGCTTATGTGCACATGCTCGCAGAGAAGGCGGGCCTGTACTTCTACATCGTGGAAACGGAATACGGCGACCAGGTTGTAGTGGGCGACGACGTCGACCATTACATTTACGAAAGTCCGCAACGCATTCTGCCGTACCGCGAAGCGGCGGGACTCGAAGCGGGCGGCGTCGAGGCGGTAACGGCGGTAAAGACGCATACCGTGACCGTGCCGCAGTCGTTCACGGTCGCGGACTACAACCCGCATCAGGCCTGGGAGCGTTTTCGCGACACGTCCAACGTTGCGCCCGACGATTCCACGACCTACGGCCAGCCCTACGTCTACGGCACGCACCATCTGGACCAGGCGGGCGCGAAATGGGAGGCGCAGCTACGCCATGAGGCAGCCATCGCCTGGCAGGTAGTTTATGAAGGCGAAAGCAATCTGCTGGCGTTGCAACCGGGCTATGTGCTGGAAACAGACATCGTCTTGCCCGATGCCCCCAAAGGCCAGCTGATCGTCGAGGTCACGCATAGCGGCGCGCGCGATGCATCCTATACGAACAGCTACCGGGCGATTCCCGCCGACCGTCGATTCCGGCTCAAGCTCGAGCCGCAAACCTGGGCCAAAGTGACCGGCACACTCAGCGCGCGTGTGACGAGCCCGGACAAATACACCTACGCATACGTCGATAAAAACGGCCACTACACGGTCCGTTTCGATTCCGATTTCGAAACGTGGCCGAATGGCGGCGAGAGCGTACCGCTGCGGCTGGCCAAGCCGTTCGCGGGCAAGCTGCAAACCGGCATGCACTTCCCCGCGCTGGACGATGCAGAAGCGGTGATTACCTGCCGGGACGGCGATCCGGACAAGCCCGAAATCATCGCGTTCCACCACCACAGCCAGGCGCGCGATCTGGTGACGAACGACCGGCGCTGGCTCTCGCGCAACATGATCCGCACGCAGGCGAACAACAAGCTGCGCATGGAGGACTGGGCGGGCCAGGAAGGGATCAAGCTCAGTACGGAACACTCGGGCAAGTCGCAACTAAACCTCGGCTATCTCGTCAACAGCAAGCTGGAATACCGGGGTGAAGGCTATGAACTGAGGTCATCGGGTTATGGGGTGAATCGCGCGGGCAAGGGTCTGGTGGTCACGACTTACGACCGCCCTGCTGCCAACGGCAAGCAGCTCGACATGCAGGAAACCATCGCGCAGCTTGAGAGCGCGCTGGAGCTTGCAAAGGTGCTGGCCAGTTCGGCCACCAGCGCGAAAGCTGAGCCGGCCGACACCGATGCGCAGCGGCAGATGAAGGCGGATTTCGACGGCCTGAAGCAGCCGGGACTGCTGATGAGCACGCCCGCGTCGGCGGGTA
>NZ_QBUB01000041.1:0-2024 GCF_003058125.1 Paraburkholderia sp. GV068 | reverse complement strand
TGTCAACGGCACTCAGGAATTGATACAGTTTCTGTCGGCATCGGCACTTCAGATTTGATACACCGGGTTGTAGTGTTATTGCGGTGCCGACCGCATTCCGCTGGCGGCGTTCTCCTTTGTTGTAGTCGATCTCTTCATAACCAGTCCGGCGCGCCGCTTGTCGCGTAGTCGATAGCTCTCGCCCTGGATTGCCACGACGTGAGCGTGATGCAATAGCCGGTCGAGCATGGCAGCAGTGAGCGTTGCGTCATCGGCGAACGTCTGGTCCCACTGCCCGAACGGAAGGTTGCTGGTCACGATCAGACTGCCACGCTCGTATCGTTTGGCGATCACCTGGAAGAACAGGTTGGCCTGCTCACGGCTCATCGGCAGGTATCCGATCTCATCGATGATCAACAGCCTGTACGGGTTGACGAATCGTTTTAGCGCGTCTCCCAGCTGATTCTGTCGATGTGCCGTGGTCAGTATCATCAGCAGGTCCGCTGCGGTGATGAAGCGCACCTTGATCCCAGCTTGCGTTGCTGCATAACCAAGTGCCATTGCAATGTGCGTTTTGCCTGTGCCACTCGGTCCGAGTAATACGACGTTCTCGTTTCGCTCCAGAAACGTCAGACTTGCCAGCTCCTGGACCTGAGATCTGGGCACACCGCTGGCTGCTGCGAAGTCGAAGCCGTCGAGGGTCTTGATCGTCGGGAAGCCTGCCAGGCGTGCAAACGTCGCCCGCTGTCTGACGAGCCGCGCTGTGTGCTCGGCCTTTAGTACCGATTCGAGAAACTCGGTCAGGTTCACCTCGTCGGCGATCGCCTTTTGCGCCAGGTATGGCAACGCGTCCGCGATGGTCGTGAGCTTCAGCTGGGCGCATAGCTGCGCCACTCGTTCGTGTGCGATGTTCATGCGGCAACCCGAATCAGCTGGTCGTACACGGACAGCGGATGCTGTAGCGGAGATAGCCAGTCGTGGAATCGCTCGCGCAACTCCTGTCCGCTCGCCGGTGTCGTTGCTGGCAACAGCGACGGATACGGTGGCGGTACGCTCTGCAAGGCCTTCTGCTCAACAAGCAGTTGCTCGCCTGGCTTCAGGCGGGTCGTTCCATGTATCCGGACATGCGCAACTTCGCGTAGCCAACGCCAAACTTCAGTGTTGGCGGTCGTCACGTCCAGTTCGACGTTGGCCGCCTTGAACTGGGCGGCCAGCGGAACGTAGAAACTGCGGCGCAAATATCCGTTCATCCGTTCGACCTTGCCTTTGGTCTTCGCGCGATAGGGCCGACAAAGCTCGGGCTTAAACCCGTAGTGCCGGGCGAAGTCGAGAAACCCCGGCTGGAAGCGGTGCTGCTTCGGACCGTATGCATCCCGCTCGATGACAACGGTCTTCATGTTGTCGAAAAGCGCCCGGCGCGGCACACCGCCGAACCAGTTAAAACAGTTGACGTGACACCTGAGCAAAGTATCGAGTCGCATGTCGGAAACGAATTCGACGTAGGTCGCGCGGCTATGGCCAAGAGTGGCCACGAATGCGAACAGATTCGCTCCTTTGCGCCGACGGAACTCGACCCAGTCGACCTGCATCTGATCGCCCGCAGCAGTCTCGAATCGCACGAGAGGATCGGGCGCCGGTACAGGCCGCAATGTCGCAACGAACTTGCGCACGATTCTCTCGCCACCATCGAATCCCTGCGACTGGATTTCGCGCCACAGAACTGTCGCTGGAATCCAGTCCGGTGCCGCTGACGCGATCCGTTCCCGAAGATAGGCTTCGAACGGTTTCAGTATCGACTCGCGCGGAGTCGCCGCGGGCCGAAACGTCGGCGCATCCTGCGTCGCCAGATACTTCCTCACGGTGTTGACGGAGCAGCCAACCTCACAAGCAATGGCACGCAGGCTCTTGCCCTGCTTGTGCAATATCCTGATCTGCATGTATCCCTCGTACGAGATCATCGCCGCTCAAAGCGGCCATTATCCCTTCGTCGAGGTGTATCAATTCCTCAGTGCCGACGGTGTATCAATTTACAGGTGCCGATGACA
>NZ_QBUB01000040.1:0-2514 GCF_003058125.1 Paraburkholderia sp. GV068 | reverse complement strand
TGCGGTCGGCACCGCAATAACACTACAACCCGGTGTATCAAATCTGAAGTGCCGATGCCGACAGAAACTGTATCAATTCCTGAGTGCCGTTGACACTGGATTCCGTAGTCGCCAACATAGTGGGGATTCAAGCTACTCGCAAATCCCTCCACAATCGAATCATCGGGTTTTACCGATAGGAAAGCATCTTTGGCGACTTCCGCTAGACGATCGTCCAACTTCCAAGGAGTCGGTTTTCCACTAGCTGGTTGTGGATCCCAGCCCCATTTCAGTTCTTTTGCAAAGTGGGCGAGGTAATCTTCGAAGCATGCTTGCAGGGCGCGCCTAGCTTCAGGCGTGTAGCCATCGGTGAAGAACAAGGTAGCGCGTAGTACCAATTTGACAACATAACGATAGTCATGCTCAGGGCTATCTGGAGCGACATGATCGCAGTCGTAGGCGTAGTCGGAAAGCTCTTGATGTGTCATAAATCAATAACCTCGGATCAGGGAGCGGCAAGCAGAATCAGTGAGGCTCCGCCAGTTTCGGGAGCGGCGGCAATCGCCACAACTACTAGCGCGCCAACAAGAACAAGTGACCAACCCGATACCTGACTGGCTGGCGTCTCTTGCAAAGTCTCACTGAGCGGGCGCATTCCACCAGGGAAAGTATCAGGTTGAATGGTAACCAGTGCTTGACGTTGTTGCGGCATTCGCCTCGGTACGCGGCTTGTTTCAGGAACTGGCGACGGAGCAAGCTTCTTTCTTCCTTGGCGACAGCGGCAACCGCAGTCCCCATCAGGATGTTCTGGCTGCAATTGACTGAACTCAGCTTTCTGGCCGGCAATTCTTAGGTAGGCTCGTGCTTGCAGCAGGTCTAGATAATCGCCGTCGAATTTGACCTCAACTATACGTTCGATGTTCGGCTGCACTGGAAAGAAGTGTCGGTCTTCGGCCGTACCAGCTTTCAACTCCGCCAAGAGGGTCGGTGGACATTGAAGTACGATTACGTCTGGAATGCGCAGGCGCTTTCCACCGGCCAATTCAAGTTCGTCCCGCGTCAGCAGATTGCCTGCTGCGTCAGCTGCCTCTTCCGCTGCCGCTTGAGGGTCTCGGTTGATCGAATGCAACGCCGAAAGAGGGAACGTGCTCGGTCGAAGCGGTTCTTTGGCTGACATGATCGGCGCGGGGGGATTTTTCGTCATGTCGTAACCGACCTCCCCTTTATATCGCCAATGCTGTGTTGGCTTGGCGTTTTCGTTGTCGGCCCATATCGAGCGTGTCACTGTCCGCTGATACATTGGATAGCTCAAGCGGTTCAAATCTGGCTGTATCAGCGCCCTGCAGCACTTTGCACAGAGATATGCCTTGTCTAGCGGGTTGGCAAGCGGTGTTACCGGTGTGGTGGCTCGAGGGCGAGTTTCGTCGCCGCCGTATTTTGGCTCTTCGGCACGTTTAGGAGCACGCGGTCCCATATTTTCCTCATAAATCCGTTTCAGACGATTCGGTTGACACTGTTGTCGCCGCCGCACACTACGCGTCCAAATGCGTCGCAGTAGTGGAGGTGGTATTTGTCAGTGCTTTCGTCCGTTAGACGCACCTTGAGCTGTTCTGCAGGACTCGTGACTACGAGCCTGGTGATGCCGCTGTCCGATGCCTGTCCGGACACCTGACTTCCGCCAGACGTGGTAATTACGTAATTCGCGCTTGGAAGGGGCGCATTATCTGCGTGATTCACGAGCCTGAAGTCCTGCTCGTAGAGATTCCCGTCAGGCATGACCGGGAACGATGGGTCACGAGATTCCTTGCCTTTCTTCTGCACCGTGATGGTCTTGATGAACAGGTCGAGCGGAGCGCCCAGGGTGATGCTGCCGTCCTTGATCTGGACGAATGCACTACCGCATTCGAGGATGATTTCTTTGGCCGCGGCAAGGTTGATCTTGCCGTTGACGCTGGCAAGGTTGACGTCCTTGTCCGCAATCAGGGACATCGGGCCGCTCTGTGCCTGCACTTCAACCGGGCCTTTGGCCGCAAAAATCTTCACGCCGAGCTTCTGCGCGAACAGTGAGATCTTCTCGCCCGCCGCAACCGTGAAGCGTTTCGTCACGCTCCAGTCGGCGTTCTTGCCGGCAACGGTTGAGATACTTTCCTGCGCTGAAAACTGCACGCCGCCGCCCGCGACAATGCCAGCCGATGCGGGCGTGCTCATCAGCAGTCCCGGCTTCTTCAGGCCGTCGAAAGCCTCCTTCATCTGCTGCTGTGCGCCCGTGTCGGCAGGCTCGGCCTTCGCGCTGCTGGCGGACGCAGCGAGCGCCTTTGCAGTCGCCAGCGCGCTTTCGAGCTGCGCAATGGTTTCCTGCATGTCGAGTTGCTTGCCGCTCGCGCCGGGGCGGTCATAAGTCGTGACCATGATGCCCTTGCCCGCGCGCAGCGCCCCCCAGCCCGATGACCTTAGCTCATAGCCTTCGCCCCGATATTCGAGCTTGCTGTTGACGAGGTAACCAAGATTGAGTTGCGACTTGCCCGAATGCTCGGT
>NZ_QBUB01000039.1:1618-3088 GCF_003058125.1 Paraburkholderia sp. GV068 | reverse complement strand
GGACCCACGAACTTGTCCGGATTCCACCAGAAGCTCGGGCACGACGTCGAGCAGCTCGCGCACAGAATGCACTCGTACAGACCATCCAGCTCGTCGCGTTCTTCCGGCGACTGCAGACGCTCCTTCTCCGGCGGCGGCGTGTCGTTGATCAGGTACGGCTTGATCGAGTGATACTGGTTGAAGAACTGCGTGAAGTCGCAGATCAGGTCGCGCACCACCGGCAGTCCCGGCAGCGGACGCAGCACGATCTTCTGCGGCAGATCGTTCAGGTTCGTCAGACACGCCAGACCGTTCTTGCCGTTGATGTTCATCGCGTCCGAACCGCATACGCCTTCGCGGCACGAACGGCGGAACGACAGCGTTTCGTCGAGCGCCTTCAGTTTCACCAGCGCGTCGAGCAGCATGCGCTCATGCGAGTCGATCTCGATCTCGTACGTCTGCATGCGCGGCGCCGCGTCCTTATCCGGATCGTAGCGGTAGATTTCAAATGTACGCTTGGCCATATTGTGGGTCCTTTGACTTGTGCGTGTGCCTTAGAAGGTCCGCGCCTTGGGCGGCACCGATTCAACCGTCAGCGGCTGCATGTGCACCGGCTTGTAGTCGAGGCGGTCGCCCTCGCTGAACCACAACGTATGGCGCAGCCAGTTTTCGTCGTCGCGATGCTCGAAGTCGTTCTGCGCATGCGCGCCGCGGCTTTCCTTGCGTGCTTCGGCCGAGACCATCGTCGCGCGCGCCACTTCGATCAGGTTCGCCACTTCCAGCGCCTCGACGCGCGCGGTGTTGAACACCTTCGACTTGTCCTTCAGGTGGATATTCTCCACACGCGCCGCCACTTCGCGGATCGCCTCCACGCCTTCGGACAGCAGCGCCGACGTGCGGAACACGCCCGCATGTTTCTGCATCGTGCCGCGGATGTCGTTCGCCACCGACTGCGCATACTCGCCCGACGACGAGCTTTCCAGCTTCGCCAGACGCGACAGCGCGAAGTCCGCCGCATCGGCCGGCAGCGGCTTGTGGTCCTTGATTTCCTTCACGTGCTTGACGATGTGATTGCCCGCCGCGCGGCCAAACACCACCAGGTCGAGCAGCGAGTTCGTGCCCAGGCGGTTCGCGCCGTGCACCGACACGCACGAGCATTCGCCGACCGCGTAGAAGCCGTTCACCGGCTCCTCGTGACCGCGCGCCGTACCGACCACCTGACCGTGGATGTTCGTCGGAATGCCGCCCATCTGGTAGTGAATGGTCGGCACAACGGGGATCGGCTCCTTGATGCAGTCGACGTTGGCGAACTTCAGCGCGATCTCGCGGATCGACGGCAGACGCTTCATGATCGTCTCGGCGCCGATGTGCGACAGGTCCAGCAGCACGTGGTCCTTGTTCGGACCGACGCCGCGGCCTTCCTTGATTTCCTGGTCCATCGAGCGCGAAACGAAGTCGCGCGGCGCGAGATCCTTCAGCGTCGGCGCGTAG
>NZ_QBUB01000039.1:0-1411 GCF_003058125.1 Paraburkholderia sp. GV068 | reverse complement strand
CCCGCGCCGCCCGTGGCGAACAGCGTCGTCTTGCCTTCGAGGATATAGACGTCGCCCGTTTCCATTTCGAGCGCGGTCACGCCGAGCACGTCGCCGTCGGCGTCGCGGATCAGATCGAGCGCCATCCATTCGACGAAGAACTGCGTCTTGGCCGCAACGTTCTGCTGATACAGCGTATGCAGCAGCGCGTGACCGGTGCGGTCAGCCGCCGCGCACGCGCGCTGCACGGGCTTCTCGCCATAGTTTGCGGTGTGGCCGCCGAACGGGCGCTGGTAGATCGTGCCGTCCGCGTTACGGTCGAACGGCATGCCGAAGTGTTCGAGTTCGTAGACGGCGTTCGGCGCTTCGCGGCACATGAACTCGATCGCGTCCTGGTCGCCGAGCCAGTCGGAGCCCTTGATCGTGTCGTAGAAGTGGTAGTGCCAGTTGTCCTCGCTCATGTTGCCGAGCGACGCGCCGATGCCGCCTTGCGCGGCGACCGTATGCGAGCGCGTGGGGAACACTTTCGAGAGCACGCACACCGACAGACCCGCGCGCGCCAGTTGCAGCGACGCGCGCATTCCCGAGCCGCCCGCGCCGACGATAACCACGTCGAACTTGCGACGCGGCAGGGCATTCTTGATTGCAGCCATGCTTTTACACTCTCCAGAGAATCTGCGCGGCGTAGCCCGCACACGCGAGCAGCCAGACGATCGTCAGCGCCTGCAGCAGCAGACGCACGCCCACGGGCTTCACATAGTCCATCCAGATGTCGCGGATGCCGACCCACGCGTGATAGAAGAGCGAGAGCAGCGTGACGAAGGTGGCGAGCTTCATCCATTGCGTCGCGAAGATCGACGCCCAGCCTTCATAGGAGAAGTCGCGCGCGCCGAAGAACCACGCGAGCAGGATCACCGTGTAGAGGGCCATCACGCAGGCGGTGATGCGTTGCGCGAGCCAGTCGCGCAGACCGTAGTGGGCGCCGACGACCAGACGCTTCGAGCCGATTCGGTTATTGGCTGCCATGTTTAGAATGCTCCGAAGAGTTTGAGCGCGAACACGATGGTCAGCAGCGACGACACCACGAACACCACGATCGAGGTCTGCTTGCCTTTCTCTTTGGTGACGGCTTCATGGTTGGTGTCCATCAGCAGGTGGCGAACGCCGGCGCAGAAATGGAACAGGTAGGCCCACGCGAGCACCAGCGTGATGAGCTTGACGATGATATTGGAGAGAAAGCCCTTGAAGACTTCGAAGCTCAGCTCGGAAGTCAGGCTCTGGTCGAAGAGGTACAGCAGGAACGGCAACGCGACGAACAGCAGGCCGCCGCTCAGCCGATGCAGAATCGACACGCGCCCCGCAAGAGGCAGGCGATACGCCGTCAATATCTGCCCGATACCGATGTTCCGGAACTCCGGCCTCGGTTTTTTTA
>NZ_QBUB01000038.1:0-3993 GCF_003058125.1 Paraburkholderia sp. GV068 | reverse complement strand
CGGTAATGCAGATCGTTGCCGGTCTTGCCGACCGTGCACAGCGCCGTGTTGCCCGCGGTCACGCCGGACAGCGCGACGGATTTTTTCGGTTTGAAGCCGCCTTGTACGCCGGCGGTTTGCGTTGTCTCGCTCATCTGCCGCTGTCTCCTGTTTGCGTGCTCATTGCTCCACGTCCCCGAAAAGCGGCGCGGCATCTTGCGGGATCGCGCGGCCGGTGGATCGCGCGCGACGCAGCACCGACCAGTAATAGCGGTAGCTCGCGCGGTCGTGCAAGGTGTCGCGATGGCGCGTGGGTCCCCATTGAGCGGACTGCGCGGCCAGCAGAATTTCGGCGGCGGTGGCGATTTCCTCGTCGCGCGGCGCGAACGCGCCCACGATGGCCTCAATCTGCGCGGGATGAATGCTCCACATGCGCGTGTAGCCGAATTCGTTGCGAGCCCGCGCGGCGTCGCTCGCGACCACGCTCATGTCGCGCACTTCGGTGCTGACGTTGTGCGACGGCACCTTGCCGTGCGCATGGCAAGCCGCTGAAATCTCCAGCTTCGCGCGCCGCACGAGCGGATGATCGAACTGGCCGGGCGAGCGCATGGCCGTGTCGGGAATCGCGCCGTTGTGCGCGGAGACGAAATCCATCAGGCCGAAGCTCAATGCCTCGACGCCGGGCAACGCGGCGAGATCGAACACACGCGTGAGCGCGCCATGCGTTTCGACGAGCAGTTGCACCGGGATGGCTTTTGCGATGCCAAGCTCACGCCGCGTGGCTTCGATGAACGCGACCATTTCCGCCGCGTCCAGCACGTTGCGGATTTTCGGCAGCGTGATGAAAGCAGGCGCTCGCTTCGCCGCGCGCAGAATCAGGCGCACGTCGTCACGCCAGTACGGGTGATCGTAGTCGTGAATCCGCACGCCGACGCGTCCGAAGCGGTCATGCTCGCTGCCGATGAGCGACGCGACCAACTCCGCATGCTCCGCTTCGCGGCCGACTTGCGCGCCGTCTTCGCAGTCGAGCGTGATGTCGAACACGGGGCCCAGTTGCTGCTGCACCGCGAGCGATTTCAGCATCAGCTTTTCGCTGCCGGCGTAGTGATCGCAGGCAGGCAGCACAGCGGGCGGCACTTCGCCGTCAAACAGCACTTCGGCGGGTGTGAGGGCGCGCATCTTCGGCGTCAGGGGCGTGGGTTTTGTTGAGGAAAACCGATTCGGGCGCGCTCTGTCCGGTCGTACAGGCAGACAGGCAAAACGCGCTCGGATCAGGTGCGAATCGACTGGTCTGCTCGATTCGCACGAAAAAAACCGGAACCCGCCGCGGTGACGCTACGGAGTTCCGGTTGGTCTGCATCAGGTGCTTAGCCGAGCAGATGCTGAACGCCTTCGCGTTCTTCCAGCAGTTCCTGCAGCGTGCCGTCCATCTTTTCGCGCGAGAACGCGTCGATTTCCAGGCCTTCCACGCGCTTGTATTCGCCGTTTTCGCAGATCACCGGCACGCCGTAGACGATGTCTTCGGGAATGCCGTACGAGCCGTCCGACGGAATACCCATGGTGACCCACTTGCCGTTCGTGCCGAGCACCCAGTCACGCACGTGGTCGATTGCAGCGTTAGCCGCCGACGCCGCCGACGACAAACCGCGTGCCTCGATGATCGCCGCGCCGCGCTTGCCGACGGTCGGGATAAACGTGTTGCGGTTCCATTCGTCGTCGTTGATCAGCTTGGTCAGGTTTTGACCTTCTGCGGTCGCGAAGCGGAAGTCCGGGTACATGGTCGGCGAGTGGTTGCCCCACACAGCCAGCTTTTCGATCGAAGCGACCGGCTTGCCCGACTTCGCGGCCAGTTGCGACAGCGCGCGGTTGTGGTCCAGACGCAGCATGGCGGTGAAGTTCTTCTTCGGCAGGTCCGGTGCCGACTTCATCGCGATGTAGGCGTTCGTGTTGGCCGGGTTGCCGACCACCAGCACCTTCACGTCGCGGCTGGCGACTTCGTTCAGCGCCTTGCCTTGAACCGTGAAGATTTCGGCGTTTGCCGACAGCAGGTCTTTACGCTCCATGCCCTTCGAACGCGGACGCGCGCCGACCAGCAGGGCGACGTCGGCGTCTTTGAATGCGACCTTCGGGTCGTCCGTGATCACGACGCCCGACAGCAGCGGGAATGCGCAATCATCCAGTTCCATCACGACGCCTTTGACGGCGCCTTGCGCTTGCGGCAGGTCGAGCAGTTGCAGGATCACCGGCTGATCCTTGCCGAGCAGATCACCATTGGCGATGCGGAACAGCAGGGAGTAAGCAATTTGACCTGCGGCGCCGGTGACGGCAACGCGCTTTGCGGGCTTAGCCATTGAGAAATCTCCAGGACGATGCGTTAGACGCTAGGGAAAACGCCATTCTATATGCGCGTTCAGCGAAGCGTTGTTAAACACGGCGGAATTCGCTGTTCGCGGGAGGCTCGCTGCCGGCCCGTTAATTGCGGGCCGAAAGCGGCGCTGCGGCAAGACCGCCATGCCGGAAACCGGTACTGCTGAGCTCTCTTGAGCCGGCGCTTCGCCCTTCTTCCGCCGACATATCAAACGGGGAAGCGGCCGTTTCTTCAGAGCGGGAGCGGTCATTGAGGCGCCGGGGCAGCCGCTGCACGGTGCGGGCTCCTGCAAACAGCGCGTTTCGGCAAGCGTCGGACCAACGAACGGCGGCGAATCGAAACCCTGGACTGCGTGGGAACAGCATGGTGCAGAGTGGCTGCCAGTGCGTGGCGGCGCTGCCAAACCGGATGCAGCGCAGAGCCGTCAAAACGCCCGCAAACCCTTGCTCGACAAGGAGTGTAGGAGTCGGCAGAGGCAAAGTCAACATTATCTTATGTCTTATATAAGACACATCTATTGCCGGGGAAACGCTGGACGCGAGCCAGCGCTTTATGATGAAATGCGCGCATGAATTCGAACCCGGCCAACACCACGAATCCCGGCGGCCAGGCGGCCGCGGGCGAAGGTGCATCCGCGGCCGTCCCCGCTGCGTCACCCACTTTCAGCCCGCTGTACCAGCAGATCAAAGGGCTGATCACGCAGAGTCTCGAAAGCGGTGAATGGAAGCCCGGCGAGATCATTCCTAGTGAAGTCGAATTAGCGGCCAGATACAAGGTCAGCCAGGGCACGGTGCGTAAAGCGATCGACGAACTCGCCGCCGAGAACCTGCTCGTGCGCCGCCAGGGCAAGGGCACGTTCGTTGCGACGCACAACGAAGATCGCGCGCAGTTTCGCTTTTTGCGGTTACTCGCCGATGACGGCGCCGAACATCCGCACGTTAGCCGCCTGCTCGAGTGCCGGCGCTTGCGTGCATCGGCGGACATCGCGCGGCAACTTGACCTGAAGCCCGCCGATCCCGTTGTGCTGATCAAGCGTCTGTTGCAGTTCGACGGCGAAGTGACCGTGCTCGATGAAATCTGGCTGCCAGGCGCCGTGTTTCGCGGGCTGACGCTGGAGCGGCTGTCGGAGTACAAGGGTCCTCTTTACGCGATGTTCGAGACGGAGTTCGGCACGCGCATGATCCGCGCCACGGAGAAAATCCGCGCGGTCGCCGCCGAGCCGTCGGTGGCCGATCTGCTGCAGGTGCCGCCGGGTTTTCCGCTGCTGTCCGTCGAACGCGTGTCCTACACCTATGGGGATCGGCCGGTGGAAGTCCGGCGAGGTTGGTATGTCACAACCGGGTACTACTATCAGAACGATCTCAGCTAAATCGGGCTGGACTGAGCTGGATTGAAGGCGCGGCGTCCCACGCGCGCGCCGTTTGACGGCGCCTTTATTGCGCGCGCTGCAATGGACCTGTCGGGGTTTTCGCTGCAGCGCGAAATGAAAAGGCGCTAAAATTGCGGATTGGTGTGAACTACATAGCAGGGGGTCTAGCATGGCTGAAGCGGTAAAAAAACCGAGGCCGGAGTTCCGGAACATCGGTATCGGGCAGATATTGACGGCGTATCGCCTGCCTCTTGCGGGGCGCGTGTCGATTCTGCAT
>NZ_QBUB01000037.1:0-5125 GCF_003058125.1 Paraburkholderia sp. GV068 | reverse complement strand
ACACACCTGTTATAGGATCAAGCCTTACGGGCAATTAGTATCAGTTAGCTGAACGCATTACTGCGCTTACACACCTGACCTATCAACGTCCTGGTCTTGAACGACCCTTCAAGGGGCTCGAAGCCCCGGGGATATCTCATCTTAAGGCGAGTTTCCCGCTTAGATGCTTTCAGCGGTTATCTCTTCCGAACATAGCTACCCGGCGATGCCACTGGCGTGACAACCGGTACACCAGAGGTTCGTCCACTCCGGTCCTCTCGTACTAGGAGCAGCCCCCTTCAAATATCCAGCGCCCACGGCAGATAGGGACCAAACTGTCTCACGACGTTTTAAACCCAGCTCACGTACCTCTTTAAATGGCGAACAGCCATACCCTTGGGACCGGCTACAGCCCCAGGATGAGATGAGCCGACATCGAGGTGCCAAACACCGCCGTCGATATGAACTCTTGGGCGGTATCAGCCTGTTATCCCCAGAGTACCTTTTATCCGTTGAGCGATGGCCCTTCCATACAGAACCACCGGATCACTATGACCTGCTTTCGCACCTGCTCGACTTGTCGGTCTCGCAGTTAAGCACGCTTATGCCATTGCACTATCAGCACGATTTCCGACCGTACCTAGCGTACCTTCGTACTCCTCCGTTACACTTTGGGAGGAGACCGCCCCAGTCAAACTGCCTACCATGCACTGTCCCCGATCCGGATTCACGGACCAGGGTTAGAACCTCAAACAGATCAGGGTGGTATTTCAAGGATGGCTCCACGCAAACTGGCGTTCACGCTTCACAGCCTCCCACCTATCCTACACAGACCGGTTCAAAGTCCAATGCAAAGCTACAGTAAAGGTTCATGGGGTCTTTCCGTCTAGCCGCGGGGAGATTGCATCATCACAAACACTTCAACTTCGCTGAGTCTCGGGAGGAGACAGTGTGGCCATCGTTACGCCATTCGTGCAGGTCGGAACTTACCCGACAAGGAATTTCGCTACCTTAGGACCGTTATAGTTACGGCCGCCGTTTACCGGGACTTCAATCAGGAGCTTGCACCCCATCATTTAATCTTCCGGCACCGGGCAGGCGTCACACCCTATACGTCCACTTTCGTGTTTGCAGAGTGCTGTGTTTTTATTAAACAGTCGCAGCCACCAGTTTATTGCAACCCCTTCACCCTTCTGGCGCAGGCCAGTCAGGCTACAGGGGCGTACCTTATCCCGAAGTTACGGTACCAATTTGCCGAGTTCCTTCTCCCGAGTTCTCTCAAGCGCCTTAGAATACTCATCTCGCCCACCTGTGTCGGTTTGCGGTACGGTCACTGTTGAACTGAAGCTTAGAGGCTTTTCCTGGAACCACTTCCGATTGCTTCGTCGCCTAAACGACTGGCCTCGCACCCTTGAATTCCGCGCCCGGATTTGCCAAAGCGCCTTCTCCAATGCAAGGACCGGGACTTCCAACACCCGGACAACCTTCCGCGATCCGTCCCCCCATCGCATTCAACACTGGTGCAGGAATATTAACCTGCTTCCCATCAGCTACGCATTTCTGCCTCGCCTTAGGGGCCGACTCACCCTACGCCGATGAACGTTGCGTAGGAAACCTTGGGCTTACGGCGAGGGGGCCTTTCACCCCCTTTATCGCTACTCATGTCAGCATTCGCACTTCCGATACCTCCAGCACACTTTCCAGTGCACCTTCGCAGGCTTACGGAACGCTCTCCTACCATGCACATAAATGTGCATCCGCAGCTTCGGTATATGGCTTAGCCCCGTTACATCTTCCGCGCAGGACGACTCGATCAGTGAGCTATTACGCTTTCTTTAAAGGATGGCTGCTTCTAAGCCAACCTCCTGACTGTTTTAGCCTTCCCACTTCGTTTCCCACTTAGCCATATTTGGGGACCTTAGCTGGCGGTCTGGGTTGTTTCCCTCTTGACACCGGACGTTAGCACCCGATGTCTGTCTCCCGTGATTGCACTCTTCGGTATTCGGAGTTTGCTATGGCGTAGTAATCCGCAATGGACCCCACAACCATGACAGTGCTCTACCCCCGAAGGTGATACACGAGGCACTACCTAAATAGTTTTCGGAGAGAACCAGCTATTTCCAGGTTTGTTTAGCCTTTCACCCCTATCCACAGCTCATCCCCTAACTTTTCAACGTTAGTGGGTTCGGACCTCCAGTACGTGTTACCGCACCTTCATCCTGGCCATGGATAGATCACCTGGTTTCGGGTCTACACCCAGCGACTGAACGCCCTGTTCGGACTCGCTTTCGCTACGCCTGCCCTAATCGGTTAAGCTTGCCACTGAATGTAAGTCGCTGACCCATTATACAAAAGGTACGCCGTCACCCTCTTGCGAAGGCTCCGACTGTTTGTATGCATGCGGTTTCAGGATCTGTTTCACTCCCCTCCCGGGGTTCTTTTCGCCTTTCCCTCACG
This sequence comes from Paraburkholderia sp. GV068, assembly GCF_003058125.1. NCBI lineage: Bacteria > Pseudomonadati > Pseudomonadota > Betaproteobacteria > Burkholderiales > Burkholderiaceae > Paraburkholderia > Paraburkholderia sp. GV068. The sequence continues at coordinate 2,689 of NZ_QBUB01000037.1, read as the reverse complement.
GTACTGGTTCACTATCGGTCGATCACGAGTATTTAGCCTTGGAGGATGGTCCCCCCATCTTCAGACAGGATTTCACGTGTCCCGCCCTACTTGTCGTACACCTAGTTCTTCCTCGCTGTTTTCGTCTACAGGGCTATCACCTGCTATGGCGGCACTTTCCAGAGCCTTCGACTAACAATGAAGATAAAGAGTACAGGCTGGTCCCATTTCGCTCGCCACTACTCTGGGAATCTCGGTTGATTTCTTTTCCTGCGGTTACTTAGATGTTTCAGTTCACCGCGTTCGCTTCGCATGGCCTATGTATTCAGCCACGGATACCTCAAAAGAGGTGGGTTTCCCCATTCGGACATCTACGGATCAAAGCTCGTTTGCCAGCTCCCCGTAGCTTTTCGCAGGCTACCGCGTCCTTCATCGCCTGTGATCGCCAAGGCATCCACCACATGCACTTGTTCGCTTGACCCTATAACGGGTGTGTCTTCTCGGCCAGTGTTAGTGCTTTAGCACTTACTCTGGCCCGATCCCCGAAGGGGACCAGCGATCCGATCACTCGCTACAGGTTGAGTATTCGTGTTGCGCCGTATTCCAAGAGCAATCTTTCGATTACCTTTAAAATACATCGATACAATCACAACCCTGATTCACCTACTCGCACACCCATCTCTAAGCATGCTTTCGTGAATCTCTTTACTACTTCTTCCTGATTGTTAAAGAACGACAGCCGATACAAAGCTCTGCTTCATACCACTTGCTGACTGGCTCAATCGCCAATGCACAACGCTCTGCCTGTTTCACAGAACGCTACGCATTGAGGATTGGTGGAGGATGACGGGATCGAACCGACGACCCCCTGCTTGCAAAGCAGGTGCTCTCCCAGCTGAGCTAATCCCCCCGGTCATACAGAGATCACAGGAGTCACAGCCGACCAGCTCACCAGACATGACAGTGGTGGGTCTGGATGGATTCGAACCATCGACCCCCGCCTTATCAAGACGGTGCTCTAACCGACTGAGCTACAGACCCCTGAGTCTGTCTGCGTTTCTTTACTACAGCCGATAAGCGTGAGCGCTCAACGTTTGACACGTTCAGCTCTGGAAAGGAGGTGATCCAGCCGCACCTTCCGATACGGCTACCTTGTTACGACTTCACCCCAGTCATGAATCCTACCGTGGTGACCGTCCTCCTTGCGGTTAGACTAGCCACTTCTGGTAAAACCCACTCCCATGGTGTGACGGGCGGTGTGTACAAGACCCGGGAACGTATTCACCGCGGCATGCTGATCCGCGATTACTAGCGATTCCAGCTTCACGCACTCGAGTTGCAGAGTGCGATCCGGACTACGATCGGTTTTCTGGGATTGGCTCCACCTCGCGGCTTGGCGACCCTCTGTTCCGACCATTGTATGACGTGTGAAGCCCTACCCATAAGGGCCATGAGGACTTGACGTCATCCCCACCTTCCTCCGGTTTGTCACCGGCAGTCTCCCTGGAGTGCTCTTGCGTAGCAACTAGGGACAAGGGTTGCGCTCGTTGCGGGACTTAACCCAACATCTCACGACACGAGCTGACGACAGCCATGCAGCACCTGTGTTACGGCTCCCTTTCGGGCACATCCACCTCTCAGCGGACTTCCGTACATGTCAAGGGTAGGTAAGGTTTTTCGCGTTGCATCGAATTAATCCACATCATCCACCGCTTGTGCGGGTCCCCGTCAATTCCTTTGAGTTTTAATCTTGCGACCGTACTCCCCAGGCGGTCAACTTCACGCGTTAGCTACGTTACCAAGCCAATGAAGGCCCGACAACCAGTTGACATCGTTTAGGGCGTGGACTACCAGGGTATCTAATCCTGTTTGCTCCCCACGCTTTCGTGCATGAGCGTCAGTATTGGCCCAGGGGGCTGCCTTCGCCATCGGTATTCCTCCACATCTCTACGCATTTCACTGCTACACGTGGAATTCTACCCCCCTCTGCCATACTCTAGCCCGCCAGTCACAAATGCAGTTCCCAGGTTAAGCCCGGGGATTTCACATCTGTCTTAGCGAACCGCCTGCGCACGCTTTACGCCCAGTAATTCCGATTAACGCTTGCACCCTACGTATTACCGCGGCTGCTGGCACGTAGTTAGCCGGTGCTTATTCTTCCGGTACCGTCATCCCGCCCGGATATTAGCCAGGCGGTTTTCTTTCCGGACAAAAGTGCTTTACAACCCGAAGGCCTTCTTCACACACGCGGCATTGCTGGATCAGGCTTGCGCCCATTGTCCAAAATTCCCCACTGCTGCCTCCCGTAGGAGTCTGGGCCGTGTCTCAGTCCCAGTGTGGCTGGTCGTCCTCTCAGACCAGCTACAGATCGTCGCCTTGGTAGGCCTTTACCCCACCAACTAGCTAATCTGCCATCGGCCGCCCCTGTAGCGCGAGGTCCCGAAGGATCCCCCGCTTTCCTCCGCAGAGCGTATGCGGTATTAATCCGGCTTTCGCCGGGCTATCCCCCACTACAGGACACGTTCCGATGTATTACTCACCCGTTCGCCACTCGCCACCAGGATTGCTCCCGTGCTGCCGTTCGACTTGCATGTGTAAGGCATGCCGCCAGCGTTCAATCTGAGCCAGGATCAAACTCTTCAGTTCAAACCTGTTACTGTTTTCGGGCTCTTTCGAACCCGGTCGCTCACTCAACGTACTGACGAAGTGT
>NZ_QBUB01000036.1:0-7679 GCF_003058125.1 Paraburkholderia sp. GV068 | reverse complement strand
GAGTGCGTGGCGCCATCGAACGAGATCGAATCGGTGCTGCTGTCGATCTGGAGCGCCGTGCTCGGACGCGACGATCTGGGCGTCACCGACAACTTCTTCGAAGCTGGCGGCGACTCGATCCAGAGCCTGCAGATCATCGCACGGGCGCGCGAGGCGGGATGGCGGCTGACACCGCGGCAGATCTTCGAGCATCCGACGGTGAGCGGTCTCGCGCAGCGTGCGCAACGGCTCGACTCGCACGTCGCGCTTGAGGCCGACGACGGCGCGCCGCTCGCACTGACGCCGATCCAGCGGCTGTTCTTCGAGCGCTATCCGCAAGGGGAATCGCACTGGAACCAGGCGGTGCTGCTGAAGGTGAAGGGGCGGCTCGTGCCTGAGGCGCTCGAGCGCGCGGTCGCGGCCCTGGAGGCGCGCCATGACGCGCTGCGTCTGCGCTTCGTAAAAGACGCCGGGGAGTGGAAGCAGACCGTGGTAACGGAAGCGGCGAAGGATTCGCAAACCGCCATCGTCCGCCACGAAAAGCTCCCCTCGCTCGCCGACCTCGCAACGGCCTGCAACAACATCCAGTCGAGCCTCGACATCGAGCGCGGCCCGCTTTGGCGCATCGGTCACTTCGAGACTCCAAACGAAACCCGTCTGCTGATCGCGATCCATCACCTGTCAGTGGACGGCGTCTCGTGGCGCGTGCTTCTCGAAGAACTGCAAACCGCCTACGAACAAGCAGAACGCAACGAACCCATCCACCTGCCGGCCCCGTCGATGCCCTGGCGCGCATGGGTCCGTGAACTTCATCAGTATGCCGAATCAAACAACGTCCAGTCCGAAGCAAACTGGTGGCGCGAAGCGCTAAGCGTCGTCGACGCTGCTCCCGATCTTCCACTTCGCGCACCCGCAGGCACGCGCGTCGCTGAAAGCGAAACGATCGACTGGACACTCGATGCACGCCGCACACGCGAATTGCTGCACAACGCATCGCGCGCGTATCGGACGCGGGTCGACGAACTGCTGCTCGCCGCGCTTGCGCAGGCGCTCGGCGCATGGAGCGGCGCGGCCGAGATCGCCGTCGAACTGGAAGGCCACGGCCGCGAAGACGTGATCGACGGCGCGGACCTGAGCCGCACCGTCGGCTGGTTCACGACGCGTTTCCCGGTCGCGCTGCCCGCGTCGCCCGCTGCGCCGGGGGACGCGCTCATCGCCGTCAAGGAACGTGTGCGCGCGGTGCCGAACAAGGGCTTGCATTGGGGATTGCTCGACGCGAGCCGCACGCGGCCGCGCCCCGCGATCAGCTTCAACTATCTCGGGCGCTTCGATCAGTCGTTCGATCCGGCGTCGCGTTTCGCCTTTAGTTCCGAGGATGCCGGCAGCAGCCACGGCGCCGGCGCACGCCTCGATTACGCGCTCGACCTGAACGGCATCGTCACCGGCGACACGCTGTTGCTGCGTTGGCGTTTCGACCCGGCGCGGATCGATCGCGAGAGCGTCGAGCGCATCGTCGATACTTTCGGTCAGCATGTCGACGCGATGATCGCGCATTGCGTCGCCGCGCCCCAAGGCGCGACGGCATCGGACTTCCCTCTGTCGGGCCTCGATCAGACGCAGCTACGCGCGCTGAACCTGGCGCTTGGCGGCATCGCCGACATCTATCCCGCGACGCCCTTGCAGCAGGGTCTGCTTTATCACAGCGAGTTGCAGCGTGGCGAAGGCGTCTACGTGAATCAGTTGCAATTGACGCTCGACGGCCGCCTCGACGCCACCGCGCTGCGCGCGGCCTGGCAGGCCGCTATCGCGCGGCACGACATGTTGCGCACGCGCTTCGAGTGGCGGCATGGTGAAGCCGCATTGCAGATCGTGCAGCGCGAAGCCGTGCTGCCGTTCGGAGTGCACGACTGGCGCGATGTGCAGGACTACGATGCGCGTCTTGCCGAGTGGCGCTCGGCCGACGTCGCCGCGGGCATCGACCCGTCGCGTGCGCCGCTGATGCGCGTCAATGTGTTCCGCCGTCCCGATGGCCGCTTCGATCTCGTGCGCACGCATCATCATGTGCTGACGGATGGCTGGAGCGGTGCACGGCTTCTCGCCGAAGTCTTCGACGACTACGAGCGCGCGTTGGGCGTCACGCACGCCGCTGCGCACGCCCCCGCGCATACACCGCCGTCGTATCGTCGTTACGTCGAATGGCTCGCGGCGCAGCCCGATCCCCGCGACTGGTGGAGCGAGCGCCTGAAAGCCGCCGACGATGCCGGTACGTTGACCTCGAGCCTCGCCGCGCCGCTCGACACGGCTCCGAGCGAACCCGCGAGCGCGGCGCGCAAGATCGCGCTGAAACTCGACGCGCCGCTCGATGCGCGCGTGCGCCGCGCCGCACAGCGGCATCGCGTGACACTCAATACGCTGATGCAGGGAGCGTGGGCCGTGCTGCTCGCGCGGCTGAGCGGCAAGCAGTCGGTCGCGTTCGGCGTGACGGTGGCGGGGCGCCCCGCATCGTTGCCTCACGCCGAGGATATGTTCGGACTCTTTATCAATAGCCTGCCGGTGTTTTCGACGGTGCGCGGCGACGTCACGATAGCCGCGTGGCTCGACGCGTTGCAGTCGTACAACCTGCAAATGCGCGAGGTCGAGCATACGCCGCTCGCGTCGTTGCAGCAGTGGGCCGGGCGCAGCGGCGATGCGCTATTCGATAGTCTGATCGTGTTCGAGAACTATCCGGTTGCGACGCGCGCGGCGTCGGCGCAAGCGGGCGCGCTGCGCGTCGACTCCGTCGATTCATTCGAGCGCACGCACTATCCGCTGACGCTGACGATCCTCCCGGCCACGCGCATCGAACTGCAATGGCAGTGGGACAGCCGGCGCGTTGCGCGCACGCAGGTCGAGCAGTTGCAGCGGCAATACCTCGCGCTCATCGACCAACTCGCCGATGAAGGAGAGCGCGCGCCGCGCTTCGTCGGCGAACTCGCGGCGCGGCGCGGTGCGCCGGAGGCCGAGCCGTTGCCGTTGCCGCCGCCCGCGCTGCGCGCCTGCCACGAGCGCTTTGCGGTCGAAGCCGCGCGCGTGCCGCAGCGCGTCGCGGTGCGCCAGAACGGCGAGGCCTTCGACTACGCGACGCTCGCCCGCTGGTCCGTCGCAATCGATGCACGCTTGCGCGTGAGCGGCGTCGCGCGAGAGGAGCGCGTGGCCGTCTGCATGCGCCGCTCGCCCGCGCTGATCGCGAGCATGCTCGGCGTGTGGCGAAGCGGCGCGGCTTATGTGCCGCTCGATCCGTCGTTCCCGGCCGAACGCCTCGCGGGCATGCTGGAAGATGCGGGCGTTGTGCGCGTCATCGCGGATGACGAGGGCCGGGCGCGACTCGGTGGCGCGCTCGATAACCGCATTGTGCTCGACGCGGGAAGCGGTGAACATGCCTTGGTCCACGACGCAGCAAGCGCACTGCCGCCCATATCGCCGTGCACCGATTCACAGCTCGCCTACGTGATTTATACGTCGGGCTCGACGGGCCGGCCGAAAGGCGTTGCGGTTTCGCACGGCGCGCTGGCACGGCTGCTTGCAAGCGTCGGCATCGCGCCGGGACTTCATCAGGATGACGTACTATTGTCGGTCACGACGCCGTCGTTCGATATTTCGCTGCTCGAATTCTGCTTGCCGTTGACGCGAGGCGCGTGTGCCGAAATGGCCGACGCGCAAACGGTGGCAGACGGCGCGGCGCTCGCGCGGCTTATCGACGAAAGCGGCGCGACGTTCATGCAGGCGACGCCGAGCGGCTGGCGTCTGCTGATCGAATCGGGTTGGCATGGGGCGTCGCGCGGGCGGCTTACCGGCATCGCGGGCGGCGAGCCGTTGCCCGCCGATCTCGCGGTGCAGCTTGTGCAACGCGGTGTCGAGTTGTGGAACCTGTATGGTCCCACGGAGACGACGATCTGGTCGAGTTGCGCTCGCGTGTCTGGGAGTGGACCTATCACGATCGGTCGCGCGTTGCATGCGAACGCGCTGCGCATCGTCGACGCGAGCGGGCAGTTGACGCCGCAAGGCGGCGTCGGCGAGCTGTGCATCGGCGGCGAAAATCTTGCGCGCGGTTATCTGGGCCGCGCGGGTCTCACCGCCGAGCGCTTCGTGCCCGATCCCTACGGCGCGCCGGGCGCGCGCATGTACCGCACTGGCGACCTGTGCCGCGAGCGGACCGACGGCGAATTTGAAACTCTCGGCCGGATCGATCAGCAGGTGAAGCTGCGCGGCTATCGGATCGAACTCGGCGAGATCGAGGCGGCGCTGCGCGAGTGCGACGGCGTGCTCGACGCGGCCGTCGCGCTCGTGCCGGGTGCGGGCGATGCCGAGGCGCGGCTCGTCGCGTATGTCGTCGGTGCAGTTGTTAATGAGCCTGATCGTGAAGCGCGCGCGGTGCCGGCCGGCTGGCGGCAGATGCTTGCCGCGCGGCTGCCCGGCTACATGATTCCGGCGGCGCTCTATGCGATCGACGCGTTGCCGCGCACTGCGAACGGCAAGCTGGATCGCAACGCGCTCGCGCGCTTCGAGACGACGCCTGCAACCGAGTCGTCGTGGGTCGAGCCGTCGGGCGAAATGGAAATGCTTATCGCGCGGCTTTTTGGCGACGTGCTCGGGCTCGAGCGGATCGGCGCGGACGATGATTTCTTCGCGCTTGGTGGACACTCGCTCGCGGCTGTGCGCGTCGTTGCGCGGTTGTCGGAGCAGCTTGGTCGCAAGGTTGCGCTGGCCGCGCTGTTTGAGCAGCCGACGCCGGCGCTCTTGGCCACGCTGCTTGACGATCGCGTCGAGGGGGAGGCTTCTGGCAGGGCTTCGTCGAACGATGAACTGCAGGCGCTCGATGGGTTGTTCGATGGACTCGATTGAAATCCGCGAGGGAATGGCGGTTGCGCAATGGCGCTGTTCGCCAGGTCGGCGCGCGCACGGTTGCATGGTCCGCGTCGAATGTATCGCTTGTTCAGCGTTCGACGCGAATCGCGCGTGGGCGAAGCCGTGCCGTCGATATATCGGCGTCACGTCATCAGCTCGCGCAAGCAAGCGCATGCACGACGAGACTGCGCTGCTCGAACTCAACGACTCAAGCCGCTCATTGCTCAAAGACAAACATCACACGCGGCCGCGAAGCCGCGTTGACCTATTCAGATTGCCACTATGCTGACTACGATTCGCAACGAACCGGCTGCGACGGTTGCTTCTACTGGTTCCTCCGCTGCCGCTAGCGCTACCGTGAGCGAAGCGCCGAGCCAGGCGCTGGCGATTGCGCGCAAGTACGCGGCGCTATCGCCGGAACGTCGGCGGCGGTTTCGCGAGAAGGCGCGCGAGCAGGGTATCGATCCCGCGCGTGTGCCGATCGTGCCGTTGTCGCGCGAAGTTGATGACGCAACTAAATCAGCAGACGCAGAAGCGTCGAGCGCCGATGCGTCTTCTTCGTTTTCGCGCGCGGCAACTTATCCGCTCGCTCCCGCGCAGGAACGTCTGTGGTTCCTCTGGAAGCTCGATCCGCTGAACCCCGCGTATAACCTGTCGCGCGCGCTGCGTTTGACGGGGCATCTCGATGTGCGTGCATTGCGCCGTGCGTTCGATGCGCTCGTCGCTCGCCACGGCGCGTTGCGTGCACGCTTCGTCGAGACGCGCGGCGTCGCGGCCCAGCGCATCGCCGCGGACGCGTGCTACCTGTGGCGCGAACATACGCTCGACGATCCCGCGCAATTGCGCGACATGCTGCGTGCCGCCGCGCGCGAACCGTTCGATCTCGAGCAAGGGCCGCTGCTGCGCGTCGACCTCATCGGGATCGATGCGCAATGTCACGCGCTGTCGATCGTCGTGCATCACATCGTGTCCGACGGCTGGTCGCAGGCGCTCTTCGTTCGCGAACTGGCGGCGCTGTATCGCGCGGCGCTCGATGGTCAGCATGACGCGTTGACTTGCGCACTGCCGCCGCTCGACATTCATTTCGGCGATGTCGCGGCGTGGCAGAACGAATGGGAAGACGGCGCGTTTGCCGACGATCTTGCGTACTGGAAACAGCGCCTTGGAGCCGAGCGTCCCGCGCTCGAATTGCCGTTGGACCGGCCGCGGGCAGCGGTGCGCGGCGTCGAAGGCGGACGCGTGCGGCGCGATGTCGGCCCGGCTCTTGCCGAGCGTCTGCGCGAACTCGCGCGCGCACAGCGCACGACGCTTTTCACCGTGTTGCTCGGCGCTTATGCCGCGCTGCTGTACCGCTACGGCGGTCAGCCGGGCTTGCGGATCGGCGTGCCGTCGGCGGGACGGCAGCGCAGCGAGAGCGAAGGGCTAATCGGTTTTTTCGTCAACACGCTTGTGATCGATGTGGACGTCGACGGCACCATGCCGTGTGCGACGTTGCTGTCGCGACTGCATGAGCGCGTGCTCGAGGCGCATGCGCATCACTCGATACCGTTCGGCCGCATTCTCGACGCGTTGCGGATCGATCGCGAGCTCGGACGCTCGCCGCTGTTCCAGGTCATGTTCAATCTCGAGCAGGCGACGAGCGACGCATCGGTTGCGATGCCCGGTCTCGTCGTTGAGCCGGAGGCGGGCGGCACGGATACGGCGCGTTTCGATCTGGTGCTGAACGTCGTCGACGATGGGCGCAACTTGCGCCTGATGTTCAACTATGCGGCCGATGTGTTCGACGTTGGCACAGTGGAGCGGATTGCATCGCAATACGAAGCGGTGCTTGAGCAGATGGTTGATGATGTGCGGCGAAGGGTTGGATCGTTGACGTTGCCTTTGCAGCATGAAGGGAAGCCGCTGAAGTCCTATGCGTTCGAGTCGCTTGGGATGGCGCTTGCGGCGCAGGCAAAGCGTACGCCGCAGGCGATTGCGCTGCGCTGTGAAGATGAGTCGCTCACGTATGCTGAACTTGATGCGTGGTCGGCGGCAATTGCTTCGCGGCTCATCGCTCGAGGTGTCGGTGCTGAGCGGCGCGTGGGATTGTGTGTCGCGCGAGGACCGGCGCTGATCGCGGCGTTGCTTGGGATTATTCGCTCCGGTGGTGCGTTCGTGCCGCTCGACCCGGATTACCCGGCCGCGCGCCTCGCGCAGATGATCGGCGATGCCGGGATCGTGCAGGTGGTGGCGGATGCGGCGAGTGCGGCGCGGGTTGGTGAGGTGCTTGCGGGGTGTGAAGTAGTGGAGGTAGGGGCAATGGCGGTAGCTGCGGCTGCTGCGGAAGCGCACGCGAAGGCGAAGGCGCAGTCACAGTCGCAGTCGAACGTTGCTTCTGCGGCGCCACGGACGGGCGCAGCGCGCGAGTCACTGATGGGCACTGAGACACCGCAACACTTTGACGCAGAAACGATGATAAGCACAGCCACTGAGCAAGAGTCGAAGCCGCACATTGACGTTGCGCTGCACCCCGACCAGCTCGCTTACGTGCTGTACACCTCGGGCTCGACCGGCAGACCCAAGGGTGTCGGCGTGAGCCACGGCGCGTTATGGACGCACCTGCGGGACTTCCTCACAACCTACGGCATCAGCGACGACGACACAGTGCTCCACTCATCGACGATCAATTTCGACGTCGCGTTGCACGAAACGCTGCCTGCACTCCTGCGCGGCGCGACGGTCGAAATGCGCGGGATGCAGCCGTGGGATCTGCAAAGCCTGAGCGAACGGCTGGTGAAACGGCAAGTGACATTCGCGCGGATTCCGACGGCGCTGTG
>NZ_QBUB01000035.1:0-11759 GCF_003058125.1 Paraburkholderia sp. GV068 | reverse complement strand
GCGCACGAGCCGCTCGATAATCGCGTTGTCGTGACCGTGCGCGACGACGGCCCCGGTGTGGCCTCGGCAGATGTCGCGCGTCTGACCAGCCGGTTCTTTCGCGCCACCGGCAACCAGGCGACCGGCAGCGGTCTTGGCCTTTCGATTGTCGCGCGCATCGCGGAACATTTTGGCGCGACCGTGCACTTCGGGCCCGGCCTCGAGAGCCGCGGACTCGCCGTGGAAATATCGTTTCCCGCCTCTGGCGCCGCGCCTGACGAGCGACTGAAGGCCGCGGCCTAGCGGCGGTTCGTATCGCAGGCGACGCGGGTGTCCGCGAGTTCCGCCCGTTGCGGGTTCCGCTGCGCCTGACGGCGCACAGGCGCGCGGTTCCCGCCTTCCGCGAACTGCCATGCAATCAGCCCTGGCACGAACATCAGCAGATCGCGAATGCGGCGCGCGCCGGCAAGCGCGAGACACGTCGATGGATCGAGCCCCAGAGCGCCGCCGATCAATATAAAACCGCCCTCCTGCACGCCGAGGCCGCCCGGCACGAAGAAGGCCGCGCTGCTGATGGCCTGGATCAACGACTCGATCACGACGGCTTCAACCAGCGTGACTTGCGCGCCGAGAAAATACAGCGCGAGCCAGATTTCCAGCGACGTCAGCAGGCACTGCAGCGGCTGCCAGAAGAACAGATAGCGCAGCACGACGGCGCGACGCCGCCAGATCAGCTTGATCGCCAGATCGATTTGCGCGGACTGTCCAACGAGTGCGGCGAGCTTGCCGCTCGTGATGTGATTGAGCGCGCGCGTCATGCGTTCGAACGGACTTGCGTGCTGCACCAGCACGAACAAAACGAGAAGCGGCGTCAGCACGACCACGCCCCACGCGAGTTGCCCTGCGAGCCGCAGCGTGCCCGAATGCGCATGCGCGAACAGAAAACCAATGCCGACCATCGTGAACAGCAACTGGCTGATCACCGTCAACTGCATATCGGCGATGATGCTCGCCACCGCCGTGGAAGGCCGCACGCCCCAGCGCCTGAGCATGCGGAACGACACGACCTCTCCGCCGATGCGCGCGACCGGCAGCATGCTATTGACCGATTCGCGCACCCACACGAGATGCAGCATGTCGAGCACGCGCGGCCGGTTCGCGCCGCGAATCAGCGAGCGCCAGTCGCAGGCATTGGCGAGCATCGGCAAAACATGTGCGAGTGCCGCGAGCAAAAGCCCCGCGCCGGCGGCGCGCAGCGCGCCGAGCACCGCGACCGGGTTGTCCCGCCACACGAGCCACAGCGACGCAGCCAGTCCCGCCAGTGCGGCCACGCGCCCGAGATGCTTCATCATGCGGACACCTTTCGCGCGTTCGTTGAACGACGGGCTTGCCGCTCATCGCGCCATTCGGAAGACGTGCGCATCATCGCCGCCTAAACTCCTCTCGTCATTCGTCGTCATTCGTCCTGCGCGGACGACAGCAGGCCGTCGCCATCGACCTCGAAGCTAAACCCGCGCCAGACCACCCGCGAACTCCAGAAGCTCGCGACAAAGATCGCAAACGACACGATATCCCATATCGGAAGCATCCAGGCGCCGCCATGCGCCTGCCGCAATGCGCGATCGGCGCTGACCTTCAGTGCGAAACGCGCGGACAATGCAAGCGCCGCGACTAGCCAGGCCCACGGCGCGTCGCTCGACAAGCCGACAGCGAGCAAGGCCAACGGCAGCGGATGCATCAACGCTGAGCCAACATGACCTGTCGGATTGACGCTGCGAATCGTCCGGCTCCAGCGCAACTCATGCGCAAACAACTGCGCCGCGCTCGCCTCCGCGCAAGCGTGCGAAATGGCAAGCGGCGGAATCGCCACCGTCTCGCCGATGGCGCGCACTGCTTCGCCTATCGCGTGATCTTCGGCAAGATGACGCACGAAGGGCAGAAAGCCGCCGATCTTCTCCAGCGTGCTGCGCCGCATTGCAATGGTCTGTCCAAAGCACGGCCGCGCCAGACCGAGCGCAAGACCGGTGACCACGCCGGGCAGAAACTGATAGTGCGTCGCGGTCGCGGACAGGCGAGGCCAAAAACCGGGATCGGGCTGCGCCCGATACACGCAGGTCACGAGTCCCACGCCGGGCTTCTCGAGTTCGCCGACGATATGGCGCAGATAGTCCGGCCCGACGCCAACGTCGCTATCGGCGAACACGAGCAGGTCGTGCCGCGCGTGCGGCATCATATTGATGATGTTGCTGATCTTCCGATTGGGGCCATAGAGACGCGCGTCCACGATCACGGTGATGTCCGCTTGCGGATGCAGGCGCTTGAGGCTTTCGACGGCTTCCAATGCGGGGTCCGCCGGGTCATGCACGCCGAACAGAAACTGCACCGGGCCCGGATAGTTCTGCTCGCAGAAACTCGACAGATTGCTGAGCAGCGCCCACTCGCTGCCGTGCAGCGGCTTCACCACTGTCACCGGCGGAAAGCTGGCGGGCTCCGTTACAGGCCGCGCGAAAAACCGCCCGATCAGCACGCTCGCAATCGTCGTGTAGCCGATGCCGAACAGTGCGCATGCAGCGCAGAGATAAGCGCACGCATGAACGAAAACCGTGGCGGCCCAATGCGCGCCGTTCACGCCTCGTGTGCGCGCAGAAAGCGAAAGAACTCGACGCCTTCGCGCAAGCGCCGTTTCATCATGTCCCAACTGGTCAGCATCTCGCGCACGATTTCCCAGATTTTCGACGGACGAAAATAGAAGCGCTTGTAGAAGTTTTCCAGCTGGTGATAAATCTCCTCGCGCGACAGATGCGGATAGCCGATGGCCGCAAGTTGCACGCCTTCCTTGCTCACGAGGTTGATCACCTTGTTCTCTTCGAGCCAGCCGTTTTCGACCGCCTGGTCGTAGAGCCGCGTGCCCGGATACGGCGCCGCAAGCGACACCTGAATGGTGTGCGGATTGATCTCTTTCGCGTAGTCGATGGTCTTCTGAATGGTCTGCTGCGTTTCTCCGGGCAAGCCGAGAATGAAGGTGCCGTGAATCTTGATGCCGAGCTTGCGGCAGTCGTCGCTGAAACGCCGCGCGATGTCGGTGCGCAATCCCTTCCTGATGTTCAGCAGGATCTGATCGTCGCCGGACTCGTAGCCGACCAGCAGCAAACGCAGGCCGTTTTCCTTCATGATTTTCAGCGTGGAATACGGCACGTTCGCTTTCGCGTTGCACGACCACGTCACGCCGAGCTTGCCGAGACCGCGGGCGATTTCCTCGACGCGCGGCTTGAAGTCGGTGAAGGTGTCGTCGTCGAACATGATCTCCTTTATTTCGGGCATGTTGTCGCGAATCCACTTCACTTCAGCGAGCACGTTCTCGACCGAACGCGTGCGATAACGGTGTCCGCCCACGGTCTGCGGCCACAGACAGAACGTGCATTTCGAGCGGCAGCCGCGTCCTGTATAAATCGACACGTAAGGATGCTTCAGATAGCCGATGAAGTAGTTGTCGATCTTCAGATCACGCTTGTAGACGGGCGCGACGAACGGCAACTCGTCCATGTTCTCGAGGATCGGGCGCGCCGCGTTGTGCTCGATCGAGCCGTCGGCGGCGCGATAGCTGAGGCCCAGAATCTGCGCGAACGGTTTGCCCGCGGCCACTTCCTGGCAGGTGAAGTCGAATTCCTCGCGGCAGACGAAGTCGATCGCCTCGCTCGCTGTCAGCGAATTGTGCGGGTCCACGGCCACCTTCGCGCCGACCATGCCGATCACAAGCGACGGCTTGCGCTTCTTGAGGTCTTCGGCGAAAAGCGCGTCAGTGGGAAACGACGGCGTGCTCGTATGAATGACGACCAGATCGTACTGCTGCGCGATGTCGAGCGTTGCGTCGACGGACAGGCCGTCGGCGGGTGCATCGAGCACGCGGCTGTCGGGCACGAGCGCGGCGGGTTGCGCAAGCCAGGTCGGATACCAGAACGAGCGGACTTCGCGCTTCGCCTGATAACGCGAGCCGGCGCCGCCATCGAAGCCGTCATACGACGGCGCCTGCAAGAACAGAGTTTTCATGGACGCTCCAGCAAGCCTGAAAGGACGCTTTCGGTTTTCTGTCGGGAGCCTGTCGGAACTGGAACTCGGGGATGGCGAGCGCGACGGCAGACTCGCGCAGATAGTACGGAGCAAAGCTGAAGGAAACCTTAACCAGAACGCTCCCCGCGACGATGTCCGGGCACGGTCAGCGTTCGGGGAGGCACAACGTTGCGACAGCCGGTCATGGACTGAAGGCGGTGTCAGCCCCAAGTCGACTGCTTGGCTCAGGTTAGTAACCGACCTGCTCAATCGGCGTCATTCCGAAGATAGTTTCCCGGTCCATGCACGGTGCGCGGCGACAAAGGCCTCGAAGCTCATGCTCTTCGGCCTCCGAAGCGTGTGCCAGCTCGTCCGCCCTCCTTCGCAATCTGTGTTCTCGCGAGCGTGCGCGCATCGGTTACCGAGAGCCATTCGCCGAGTGCCATCGAGCAGGCCCCGCGAAACTCCCGGCAGGCGCAGCCAACAGGATGGCCCGGTTTGGGTCCCGCCTCCCCTCCCCGCAAACACATGGTCAGGCAACAATTCGACGCCGGGCCGTCGTTAGCACCGAGTACTGCGGCGCGCAGAGTCGTGGCACCGGACGATACGCCCGGCGCCACGACTCTGCCTCGGCAATCTCGGCGCCTACGGTTGCTTCAGGTCCGCCATCGTTTGCCATCCAGCCTTGAGCTTGTCTGCCCAGATCTTCGCGTGCTTTCATTGCGAGGCAGCTAATTCGCCAAAGGTCCCTTTTCTTTCGGCGTCTGCTTCAACTCCCGCGAGCGTCTCCGAAATGGTCACGCCATGCAGTTCGTCGGCGAGGCTGGTCCGACGGCGCTACAGTTCTTGCCTTTGATGCCATAGCCGAGGGGTCCGTAGATATTAAAGCGTCCACCTGGGTCCGGCACTTCGCACCGGTAGCCCTACGTCCCCTGAAGCGGTTGTCCAAACACTCCAGTTCGATTGCGGGCTGGCGGGGCCATTGTTGCCTCGGTTCTGACGGTTCCAGTGTCAGCTACATGCTGTTCGATCATATGCATCCGGTGCTCGTCGTGCAGAGGCACATGTACGGCGACACCTGGCATACGGCAGGTGTCGCCGCGTATCGCGCTCGCTACTCCGCACGCGTTTTGCAATTTCAGACGCGCGTATACAGCGGTCCGCCATGTGCAGAACACAGTATTGTATTGATATGCGAGGCCCTGCCCTGGTTCGTGCTTCGCTGGTCAGAAACGAATGGATGGGCTTTTTGGATTGCAGGCGTCCCCACCGTTTGCGTCCCTGAGCAAGTCTGCGCATCACAACCTAGGCGAAGCGCGCGAATTCCCTACGTGCGGAGTCATCGTGGTCGCCGCAGCTCACGCGGGCTGCCGCAACGTCTCGTCACTTTATGTAGTGCGCGACGCTGTACTCGTCCGGATGTTGCCTCTCTTAATGCGACGGTGACTGCCACAGTGCAACGTACATACGAGAAAAAGTTTTTTCTCGTTCCTCTTCACGCTCGCAACTGCGAACAAGGACTCAAGGTCGTTTGGCTGCCGCTTCTTACTCAGATGGTGGAGCGCACTCCATGCCATACTGGCACTGCAATGGCTGACGCTCGCGCTCGTTGCGACCTTCCCTAGGCTACCGTAGAGTCGCTGACTGGATTTGCGGTCGAGGATGTCGTGTGTTCCCGGATGTGAGCTGGGCGGGCAAGAGTAGACTCCTGTGAGCATCAGGTCGACCACCACTGTCAATTCACGCTTCCCAGGACATCGCCGACGTGAAGTACGCTGCTACCCTCATCGCTCTCTTTGTTTGGCTAGGAGTGACGGCTGGTGCGCCGCTGACTACATCTAGCGACGCGCGGGCGACCGCATTCGTCATTGCTGTCGCCACCAGCGATTTGCGCAGTGCACGGGAGGGCGGCCAACACGTGTTCGCTTACACGCCTGAAGAGACGGAAGCAACGCTGTCTTCTGCCATAAGACAATGGTTGACGAAAGGCGACAGGCGCGGCTTGCGGCTTGCACTCGCGGACCAGCAAACGATCTTCGCGTTTCATTGGGCGGCGTTGCAGATGCCAGCGGACTCACAGTGCTTTGCTGTTATCGATAATGATGCGTGTCAGGAAGACCTCGACTACTGGCTGACACGAGTCAGGAACGGTGATCCGCAATTCATCTCTGCGTATCGACAGTCGCAGATGAGGCTGGGTCTGCCCCCACTCATCACACGCAATGGTAAAGGGCTATGAAGCCCTAGGTTGCCCCCGTGACAGCCGTCAGAACATCTCAGTTCGACTTCGAAGACGCGTTTTTGGTATGAGCGATGTGCCGTTTGGCTCACGAACTGATGGAACGCAATGAGGCAAACCGAAGGTTCGTCGTCGTGATCCAGGCGGTCGATCAAAACAAAACAATCGCATCGGCCGAACTCAGCCGATGATGGTGAGAAGTCGCAGCTCTCCTTTCTTTGTCTGTCGGTGTTCACGCCTGCTTCTGGCCGTGTCGTCGAGGTTGCAACACGCCTAATTTCGCATCCCCGAAACCTCCGGTCCGCGACGTGCTGGCCTCGTCCCCGCGCAGTTAGAAACGGGTCATCAAGCCTTGCGTTGGACGGCGACTGATGGTTCCCTGGCATTGTGCGGAATGTGGAAAGCCCCCCGAGATAGCCATCGCCGACCATTTCATCGGAAGCATCGCGGAGCGTTAACTGCATTTCGCTGCGGCGCTCTGCCTACGCACGCGGCTTCCGAAGGGGCAGCTTCTGTCTCAAACTGCCGGCCGCGCGCCTCTCCCTGGTTCACACGCGCCACTAAAAGCGCTCTTCGCGCCACGATTCGCACGTTTTGTCGCATGCCTGTCGAGAACGAGCTCACGACTCCACACACTGGCAGCCATTGGGTCAGATGACCTACCGCGGAGGACAATCGTGTCTGCCATCATCGCCGTGCATATCGCCGTTGCAACCCTTTCTGTCATACTCGGAACAGCAGTCTTTCTGGCCGAAAAAGGCACCGCGCGCCACAAGTGGCTCGGTCGTCTCTGGGCCGTAGCGATGTTCGCGACCGCGCTCGGTTCGTTCGGCATCCAGAAACTGAACCCGGGGCATTTTTCGTGGGTGCACGCGCTGTCGTTGCTGACGCTCATCAGCGTCGGGCGAGCTATCTGGGCTATCCGGCAAGGCAACATTCGCGGTCACCGCCTCGCCATGCGCGGATCGTTCATCGGCCTCGTCGTGGCCGGTATCGCCGCGGTCGCCACTCCGCACCGGGTGCTGGATATCATCTTGACGGGATGGATAGCATGATTCCAGGCAGTAACGTCGAACTCCACAATATGTCCACCGGGGCGAGCACCCCGGCGACACAACTGCGAGCCGAATTGGCCCGCGAAGCGATCCTCGTCGTCATAGGCAACGCGTTGATTGCGGTTGGGCTGACTGCGGTGGGCACCGGAGAAGGCCTCGGAGGAAACCTTGTCTTTAGCGAGGCGATCGGGCTATCGATCATGCTGCTGCTCAGCATCGGCCGTTTTTGCCTTGAGCGGCGCGATGCGCTCACCCTGCCCAGGCTTGCGGTCACGATGGTGGTCGCCATCATCGCCGGCGCCGCGATCGGGCGAGCTCTGGCGAGCGCGCTGCTCGGTCTCAACTTCGGCAGGACGTTCGGCGCCAAAGAACTTGCCACGACCGGCTGGATCGCACTGGTTGCGACAATGTTCGGCACCTGGTACGGCTGGTCGCGAGCGCGGATTGCGCGCCTCAGCGAGCAGGTGGCTCGCACTGCGTGGCTGCGCGAAGCCGCCGAAAAAACGGCGCTGCGCGCGCATCTGCAAGCTTTGCAGGCGCAGATCGAGCCGCACTTTCTCTTCAATACCTTGGCGACACTCGATAGCCTGATTGTTTCGGATGCGCCGCGCGCGCGAGAACTGCTTGGCAGTCTGAACCGTTTCTTGAGGGCAACGCTGGAAGCATCGAGAACCGATAGCGAGACACTGGCAGTCCAGTTCTCGGTGCTCGACTCGATGCTCGCCGTGCACGCGATGCGCCTGGGCGCAAGGTTCGCTTATTCGCTGCACCTTCCTTCCGACTGCGCCGATCTCGCGGTGCCACCGATGCTGCTGCAACCGCTCGTCGAAAACGCACTGAAGCACGGCATCCAGGGCACGGTCGCAGGCGGACGAATCGACATGACGGCAAGGCGCGGCGATCATCACCTCGAACTGACTGTCGCCGATACCGGCCCGGGCTTCGGTGCGACGCCAGCGACACAGGGCACTGGTATTGGACTCGCAAACGTGCGCAGCCGGTTATGCGCACTCTATGGCGAGCGTGCCTCGCTGACCATCACCGAGAACGCACCGCACGGCGTGGTTGCCAAGGTGCAGCTTCCAATCGCCGACTAACCTATCGGGGGCGCTGCGAAACCATGAAGATCCGCCAGCCGTGTATCGCCGCATCAAATGAAGACAGCAAGACTTTTCCGCCCGAAGCCACTCGTGCTCCAACTGCGTTGATCGCCGACGATGAACCGCTTATCGCGGCCGCGCTTCAGCGGGAGCTGTCAGCGGCATGGCCGGAGTTGAGGATCATCGCGGCGGTCAGCAACGGCCAGGACGCCATCGCGCGAATCGCCGCACTGCAGCCGGACGTCGCGTTCCTCGATATCGCGATGCCGGGCGCGACGGGTCTCGACGTCGCGCGAGCGTGCGCGAATCTTGCGGCGCCGCCGCAGATCGTTTTCGTGACCGCCTACGACGAACACGCGCTGGATGCGTTCGACGCAGCCGCCATCGACTATCTTCTGAAGCCTGTCGATACAGCGCGGCTCGCGCGCACGGTCGACAGGTTACGCGTGCGACTTGCGGACACCTCAACGGGTCAGGCGCCAGCCATGGATGTGCAGGCTGATCTGCAACGCCTGCTTGGCCAACTGGAGCAGATGACGCGCAGCGTTCAGTTGGAGAGCCGCGCTCAGGAAAATGCACACGGTGCGACGCTACGTTATCTACGTGCCTCGAGCGGAAGCGAGATCAGGATGGTGCCGGTGGAAGAGGTGCTGTACTTCGAGGCTGCCGACAAATATGTCATCGTCACCACGCGCACCGGCGAGTTGTTGATCCGCATGAGCCTCAAGGATCTGTGCGCGCAACTGGACCCGGCGCGGTTCTGGCAGGTGCATAGAAGCACGGTCGTGAACGTCGACCACGTGGAGGGTGCCTCGGTCAACGCATTTGGCAAAATGGCACTCAGGCTGCGCGGCCACAGCGGCGCACTTGCCGTGAGCAAACAGTATGCGCACCTGTTCCGGCAGATGTGAAGAGGCAAGCGATGAGCGGCCCGCGGCTTGGGAACTGCAATGATCGCCAGTTCGCGCTGGCCGACGGCGGTCGTCAGTTCGCCACGCCTATCTCCTGGCAGGGAACTGAATCGATATCGGAACCAATGTAAGGCGGAAGACAGAATGCGAACACTCTTCGTGGTTGTCCTTCTTTGCATATCTGCGACGGTCGCCCATGCCGCAGGCATCAAATTCCTGACCGTCCCTCCCGATAATACGGGGCGCGCATTGAAGGTCATCGTGTGGACTCCTTGCGCGGAGTCTACTGAGGATCTGACCGTCGGCCCATACGTTTTGCGAGGGCGGCGCGACTGTCCTACCACTGGGCAGCGTTTGCCCCTGGTCGTTATCTCTCACGGTCACGGAGGGTCTTACCTGGGGCACCACGATCTTGCCGAGATCCTGGCCGATGCCGGTTTCGTTGTCGCAGCCATCAACCATCCGGGTGATACGTTCTCGGACATGAGCCATGCGGCGGACATGTCCGAGTTTGTCGAGCGTCCGACCGACATCAAGCGTCTCATCGATTACATGCTGGCTGATGCTCCCGACGCAGCAAGAATCGACACGGCAAGGATAGGCTTCTTCGGATTCTCGCGCGGCGGCTACACAGGGCTGGTCTTAGCGGGCGGCAACCCGGACTTTGCTCATGCGAACGTGCCGTGCCCGGATGCGCAGCTTCCAGTCTGTCAGGAAATCAGACACCAGAAGCTGCCCTTGACGACGCTAACTCATGACGGGCGCATTAGGGCTTATGTGCTGGCAGATCCGCTTAACGAATTTCCGCAGGCGGGCGATCTTCAAAGTGTCCAGGCGCCCATTCAGCTTTGGGCGTCCCAATTCGGTGGAGACGGCGTGCTGCCTGAGACCGTCCCGGCGCTCGCGGATGCGCTTCCCAAGCGGCCAGAGTTTCACGTCGTCCCCGAATCAGGACATTTCGCCTTCCTCGCCCCGTGTTCGGTGTCAATGAAGCAGAGGGCGCCGGAAGTATGCGTCGATGCTGCTGGCTTTGATCGGGACGCCTTCCATGCGGGGTTCGATCAGATGGCGCTTCAGTTTTTTCGAGCGAACCTTCGATAAGGCTGTGCGACTAAAATCTCGGACCGGCTTATGCCGCGATTCCGAGACTCTCCCGGTCAAAGGGGTGACCACGTTCGCAGCCGGCACGAACGGCTACCCCGCTTGAGCAAGTCCGCGACCGTTAAGGGCAATACGTTCAGCGACTCCGCGGCCTTCGCTTTCGATCCGTCGGTCTTCGTGCAAAACAACCTGTTCATCAACATGATTGATCCACTCGTGCTGATCGATGCGTTCCCGGCCAATGGACAGGCACCCACAGGCATCCCGCAACGGAATTCGTTTCTTTTGAATAACGATTCACCGAATGGGAATCGCCTCGTGATTGAGTCTCACGGCACTTACAACGCGTCCACGGGTCATTCGCTCGACTTCTCGAATAACTTCTGGGGCGTGACGGATAACATGACCATCCAGTCGCGCATGCGGGACAGCACCGACACGGCCAACCCTCGGCTGCAGAACGTGATCCTCTACGCACCGCCGCCGCAGAGTCCCGATCCCGCAACACCGGCGGACCCGCAGAGCGCGGCGCCGAACGTGTAAGTAATGAGACAGCGCGATTGGAGTGGGTAGGTGCTGTGCGCAGCACGTTCGATACGGCCATCGTTTCATCGTTACTCGCCTGCCGTAGCGCTCAAGAAGGCTCGGCGTGGCCCGCCAGCAACCGCGCATATTCCGCAGCGCACCAGTATGCGTTGCGCCGATGCTAACGGGCGAACCGGCATCCGACGGTCATCGGTTTTCGCACTGATCACCGACTGAGCACCGGAATAGTCGGCGGCGGTAGTTCCCGTAAGTCGGCACACCGCCGTCCAACCTGCTATCCACTATGTCATGCACAACAGACCGAAGCTGTGCCAACGTCACTTCGCGGCGAATACCGATACCCCGCCATTTGTGAAACCATTTGCTACGCAACCCGGACACCCCGCAGGCGATGTTGCTGAAGAATACGGAACGAAGATGAGACCGGTCGCCGGATCGATCGCTACTGAGTGGGCGTTGTTGCCCGTGTTCAGGCGGGCAACAACACGGCGGTTGCCTGCGTCCACGATAGTCAGCACCGGCATGCATGGCGAGGCGGCCGAGCAGGCGCCGTTGGTCGATGCATTGCCAGAAGACGTCCAGCGGCTCGCCGCGTTGTAGTACCGGTTGGTGGGCGCATCGTATTCGAGCTGATCGCCGCCGCCAGCGTTGAGAGACGCCACAAGTGCGCCGTTCGAACGGTTCAATATCTGCATCAGTAAGGGAGCGCCAGTCGTCCCTTCCCTGCACCCCACCGCAATATCGCTTCCGGGTCCAAGTGCCAGCCCGGTAGGATCACAAT
>NZ_QBUB01000034.1:0-14614 GCF_003058125.1 Paraburkholderia sp. GV068 | reverse complement strand
TGCCGAGCACGAGCAGCATGAGCCGCCTGCGAATGGATGCGCTCATTTACTCTTTCTCCACCACGTAGCCGATATTGCGCACGGTTCGTATGAGCCTTGCGCCAAGCTTTCTGCGAAGGTTCGAGATGTGCACCTCGATTGCATTGCTTTCGATTTCCTGCTGCCATCCATACAGGCTTTCTTCGAGCCGCGAACGCGACTGCGGAATGCCCTGGTTGGTCAGCAATTGCAGCAGGATTGCCCATTCGCGCGACGTGAGCGGCACCCGCGTGCCGGCAACCTGGGCCGTTTGCGCCGCGGGGTTCACCGTGAGATCGCCATAGCGGATTACCTCGACGCTGCGGCCTTGCGCGCGGCGAAGCAGGGCGCGGCAACGGGCCGTCAGTTCCGTGAGGTCGAAGGGCTTGCCGAGGTAATCGTCCGCGCCGGCCTCAAGACCGCCCACGCGGTCTACGACCGTGCCGCGTGCCGTCAGCACAAGCACGGGCACGTCGTTGCCGGCGTCGCGGATTCGCTTGAGCAGATCCATGCCGGACACGCGCGGCAGGCCGAGATCGAGTACGACGAGCGCGTAGCTCGTGGTGTCCAGCGCGAGGCCGGCTTTATGGCCGTCGCGCGCCCAGTCGACCGTGAAACCCGCCTGACGCAGACCCGCTTCGACCCCGCAGCCGATCAGGTCGTCGTCTTCAACCAGTAGTACACGCATGGGACGCAAATTCCGTTGAGTGTTGTGATAGTGATTGCAATGCATCGCGGAAAAGCGGCGCTGGAGTCCGCAGTTTAACCGCGCTGGCATCGCATGCATTACCGGTATGCGAATGGATTGTGCTTGCCCGCTTGAGCGGCCTTCCTTGACAAAGACCGGCTATTGATACGAACCTTATGCCCCCGCAGCAAGCGACGAACGCAATCGACATTCGGCTGCACATTACCTGCAAGACCTTGAGCACATGAATACCTATGCCGATAAGCATTTCGTTTGAAGTCCTGGAGGTGCTGGACGCGATCGACCGTACGGGCACGTTCGCTGAAGCTGCGGAAACGTTGCATCGCGTTCCTTCGTCGCTAACGTACCTCGTGCAAAAACTGGAAAGCGACATGCAGGTCGAGCTTTTCGACCGCAGCGGCAGACGGGCGAAACTCACGGAGGCAGGGCGCTTTCTTATCGATGAAGGGCGTCAGCTCCTGGCAGCCGCCCGGCATCTCGAAGCGAAAACGAAGGGCATACAGAGCGGTTGGGAAAGCGAGTTGCGAATATGTCTGGATGCGATTCTGCCGTCCGCATCGTTATGGCCGCATGTTCGTGCTTTTTATGACCTTGGAATGGTGACGCAGTTGCGCCTTTCGACCGAGGTGCTTGGCGGCGTATGGGACGCGCTGGTGACGCAGCGCGCCGATCTCGCGGTGGGCGCATTCGGCGAGCCGCCGCATGCATCGAATATTGCAGCCCGGCCGATCGGCACCCTTCGCCATGTGTTCGTCGTTGCGCCCGACCATCCGCTTGCCGATTTGCCGCAGCCGCTGGAAAGCGCGGCAATCGCGCGATACAGGGGCGTCGTGATAAGCGACACGTCCCGGCAATTGCAGCCTCAATCGGTCGCAAGGCACGACGGACAGAGCGTGATCGTCGTGCCCACACTCGCAGCCAAGGTCGAAGCGCTGTGCGAAGGTATCGCTGTCGGCATGTTGCCCGATCGCGTGGCGGAAGGCCCGATAAGCGAAGGGAAACTCGTGACGCGACGCGTCGCGGGCGTGCGTGAATATACAAATTGCTATCTCGCGTGGCGCGAAGACAAAATGGGCCGCGCGTTGGAGTGGTGGATCGCTCAGCTCGACAAACCAGATCTGGTCGAGCGATTTTTTGGGGCGTTGCCGCCGCGTTGATGCATCATTGACGGCATCTCATCCATCGGAGCGTTCCCGTCATCATGAAGGCACTTAGATTTGCGCAGTTCGGTCAGCCGGACGTCTTGTTCGTCGACGAAGTTCCGGCGCCCTCGGCCGGTGCAGACACCGCAATTGTTCAGGTGCGGGCGGCATCCATCAATCCGAGCGACGTAAAGAATGTCGGCGGCCGAATGAGCCAGACGACGCTGCCGCGCACGCCGGGGCGCGACTATTCGGGCATCGTTATCGACGGCCCGCAGGAATGGCTCGGCGTGGAAGTGTGGGGCTCGGGCGATGCCGGCTTTACCTATGACGGCACACACGCTGAGCAGATCGCGGTGCCCGTCGCGAGCCTTTGTCGCAAGCCGGGCAACCTGTCGCACGAACAGGCGGCGGCGATCGGCGTCAACTTCGTGACCGCGTGGTGCGCGATAGTCGAAGCGGCGCAGGTCACGAACGCGGACACGGTGGCGATCATCGGGCTGGGCGGCGTAGGCGGCGCGGCGGCGCAGATCGCGCGGCGCATTGGGGCAACGGTGATTGGCGTGACGCGAGGCGCGCGCATGAACCCGTATGTCGATGCCGCCGTCGACAGCCTCGGCGATACCGTCGCGCAGTTGCGTGCAGCGAGCGATGGCGGCGCATCCGTCGTGTTCGATACGGTGGGCGGCTCGATGTTCGAAACGGCCGTCAAAATGCTCGCGCTGCGTGGACGTCTGATCGAAATCTCGGCGACGGATCGTCGTCAGGTGAGCTTTGACCTGGCCGATTTTTATCACAATGAAAGCCGGCTAATGGGTGTCGATTCGCTCAAGCGGGACCTCACCGCGGCCGCCAGGATTCTCGAAGACTTGCGCGCAGGGTTCGAGGAGGGCAGTTATCAGCCGCCCGCGATCGCGAGAACGTATGCACTCGACGATGCCGTCGCGGCTTACCGTGCCGTCGACGCGGGCACGTCGGGACGCATCGTGTTGAGCCTGTGAAAGCCGCGCTGTGAAAGCCGCAGCGGCGCGACGTCAGTCTAGCTGCGGACCCAGTCATCAGGCGCTTCGAAGGTCTTGATCACGCGTGCCGGTATGCCGCCGGCGAGGCTCCTGGGAGGAATTGCGCCGGTGACAATCGATCCGGCCGCAATGACACTGTGGTCGCCGATAGAAGCGCCTGCCAGAACCATCGAGTTCGCACCGATCCACACGTTGTTGCCGATTGAAACCGATGCCTCGGTTAGCGGTTCATCCGGGCATACCTGATGAAAGTGCGTGTCGTAGATATAGACCATGTCCGCGACCTTCACGGAGTGGCCGATCTTGATCGATTTCGCGGCGCATAAAACGACACCGTCGTTGAATAGTGCGTTGTCGCCGACTTCGAGTACGGCATCCTGGAGCACCGTGAATTGCTGCCGAAGACGAAACGAGCGGAAGCAACAATTCTCTCCGAGCGTGACGCGTCCTTTGCCGGCGAAATCGGGAAAGTATCCGTCGACTATGGGTCGTCCCGCACATTGGATGGTCCGCGGTTTGACTAGCGAATAAAGGAGTCCCTTGAGGCTGGATCTTTTCAAAATACTTCTGAGGTCCATTTCTTTGACTCCTCCGAGTAATGCGTCAACGATAGGGAACTCGATATGGAAAATCGGGCCTTCGATGGTTGCGTTTTGGGGATGCGATTCTGGCGTGACTCATTTGTTCACGCCGGGACAGGCCGCGGTATGGAGCCGGCCGTTCGCGGTATCGATATGCGGAACAGGTGAGTATACCAGTGCCTTCGGAGGCGGCCGAGTTGGCGGCTGAGTTGGCGTGAGTTCGCGACGACAGTCGGTGTCACCAGGTGCCCGTCGCGCTTCGCAGCCGCACCTACGCGCAGGCATCTGGACCAGTTCGACGAAGGCCGCTTACCGTCGGTTTCCTCGGAGTCCATGGGACTAAGGTCCAATGGCGGCGGTGGTTCGAAGGTTGTAGCGTGAGCAGCAGCGGTCTGGCTGTTCTGTTTCATCACGACCAGCACATCGCGGCTCACCTGTACCGGAGAAAAGCATGGCCCCTGCAATCGTGGATGTAGCCGAACAAGCACGCCTGAACGATGCGCGCGAGGCGAACGTGCCGTGGAAGAAGTGGGGGCCCTACGTCAGCGAGCGGCAGTGGGGCACGGTGCGTGAAGACTACAGTGACAACGGCGATGCGTGGAACTACTTCACCCATGACCATGCGCGTTCACGCGCCTACAGGTGGGGCGAGGACGGGCTAGGCGGAGTGTGTGACGATCAGCAGCGGCTGTGTTTTGCGCTGGCGTTATGGAATGGGCAGGACGCCATCCTGAAGGAGCGCCTGTTCGGCCTCACCAACAGTGAGGGCAATCATGGCGAGGACGTGAAGGAGTATTACTTCTATGTCGACAGCACGCCCACGCATTCGTACATGAAGTACCTTTATAAATATCCTCAGCGCGAATATCCGTACCGGGATCTCGTCCAGACGAACCGCCAAAGATCGCGCGAGGAGATGGAATACGAACTGCTGGACACCGGCATCTTCGACGATGACCGCTATTTCGACGTATTCGTCGAATACGCGAAGGCCGCTCCGGAAGATATCCTCGTGCGGATTACCGTGCACAACCGCGGACCCGAGACCGCACCGTTACGCGTTCTGCCGACACTCTGGTTCCGCAATACATGGTCATGGGGCGAGGACGAGCGCAAGCCGTCCGTGCAGGATGCGGGCGCTGGCGTCATCCGGGCCGCGCACCACGATCTGGGCGAATACTGGCTTCACTGCGAAGGCGCACCAGAGACGCTTTTCACCGAAAACGAAAGCAATACGCAGCGCCTGTGGGATCAGTCCAACGCGTCGCGCTATGTCAAGGATGCGTTCCACGCGTACGTTGTCTCGGGACAGCGCGACGCCGTGAATCCGGAGAGAACCGGAACCAAGGCAGCGGCCCATTACAGCTGCGAGGTGCCTGGTGGCGGCAGCGCGACCATCCGCTTGCGCCTTGCGCCATCCAGACTCGACGACGCCTTTGGCGGCTTCGAGCAGATCTTCGATAGCCGCCTCGCCGATGCCAACGAGTTCTACGAGCGCATTACGCCCAGATCGCTGTCCGAAGACCAGCGCCGGGTGCATCGTCAGGCGTTGGCAGGCATGCTCTGGGGCAAGCAGTACTATTACTTCGATCTCGAACTGTGGCTTCGCGAGCATGGCAGTCATCCTTTGCTCGACTCCGCGCGGCGCGATGTGCGCAATACCGAGTGGTTTCACATGTTAAACGCCGACGTGATCTCCATGCCGGACAAGTGGGAGTACCCGTGGTACGCGGCCTGGGACCTGGCCTTTCACACGATCGCGCTGGCGCAGGTCGATTTCGACTTCGCGAAGGAGCAGTTGCTGCTGATGCTGCGCACCCTGTACGTGCACCCGAGCGGGCAAATTCCCGCCTACGAGTGGAATTTCAGCGATGTGAATCCGCCGGTGCATGCCGCCGCCACGCTGTGGCTGTACAAGTATGAGAAAGAACTGGGACGAGCCGACCCGCGTTTCCTGGAGCGCTCGTTTCAGGGGCTGATGCTCAACTTTAACTGGTGGGTCAATCGCAAGGACCCCTCGGGCCGCAACGTATTCGCCGGCGGCTTTCTTGGTCTCGACAACATCGGCGTGTTCGACCGCAGCGCGGAACTGCCGACGGGCGGGGCGCTAGAACAGGCGGACGGCACCGCATGGATGGCGTTTTACTGCCAGACCATGCTGGAGATGGCGATCAATCTGACCGAGTACGACCCGCTCTACGAGGAGGTCGCCTTCAAGTTCGTTCAGCATTTCATGTGGATCGCCTATGCGATGGACCGACGCGGCGAACACGAAGACGAGATGTGGGACGAGCAGGACGGCTTTTTCTATGATCTGCTGCGCCTGCCCGACGGCAAGACGACGCGCCTGAAGATCAGGTCGCTGGTCGGGCTGCTGCCGCTGTGCGCGTCGACGGTGTTCGAGGCGCACTCTCTCGAGCGCATGCCCAGGCTCGCCGCGCTGATCGCGCAGTTTCGCAAACGCTACCCCGAATTGATCGCGCAGATTGCCCCGACCGACACCGGCTTCATCGGCTATAACCAGCGCAGGCTGCTGTCCATTCTGAACAGGCGCAAGCTGGAACGGGTGCTGCGCTATATGCTCGACGAGAACGAATTCCTCGGGCCGCACGGCATCCGTTCGCTCTCCCTGTATCACCTGGAACATCCTTATGCGATCAACGTCGGCGGACAGGAGTACAAGGTGCAATACCTGCCGGCCGAATCGAATACCGGCATGTTCGGCGGCAATTCCAACTGGCGCGGACCGGTGTGGATGCCGGTCAACCTGTTGATCGTCCGCGCGCTGGTGAACCTGTACAGTTTTTTCGGCGATGACTTCAAGGTCGAATGCCCCACCGGCTCCGGGCAGCAGATGACGCTCTTCGAAGTGGCGCAGGAGATTGTTCGTCGTCTGACCGGCACGTTTCTGCGCAATGCGGAAGGCAAACGACCGGTCTACGGGGGAACGGAAAAATTCCAGAGCGATCCTCACTGGCGCGACCTGATTCTATTTTACGAGTACTTTCACGGTGACAACGGCGCGGGCCTCGGCGCCAGTCACCAAACCGGCTGGACAGGTCTCGTCGCGCCGCTGCTCGATCTGTTCGGGCGCGTCGACGCGAAGACCGCGCTGGAAATCGATCGTGCACGCGTGATGTCGCAAGTCGTCAGGGGGCAGGTGGGCGGAGAAGAGACCGGTGGATAATGAGCGAGGCAAAGTGCCCGAGGTATGTCGCCGGTTTGCAGAAATTTGTTCCTGGCCAGCGGGCCTTAAACAAAGGCTCGGGCGCTCTCAAGAACAATTTTCCCACGACGGTTTGGGCAAAAAATTGTTCCTTTAGGCAGCAATTGCATAAATTTGCAGATTTCCCCAAGTGCCCGTGTTCCATGCGTCCGCTTGAACTCTTCCAGCCCAACGCTATTGTCGATCGTCAACCATTTTTGAGCCACCGACGTCCGTTCGCCCGGGCTACGCTGCGGATGCTGTTTCCGAGCCCTTAATCGTCCTGATTGTCGGCGGCATGAGCATCGATACATCGCATTCGCAACGCCGGACGACGGGATTGCTAAAAAAGTAGAGCCGCGGGTGCGGTTGCCTCCAGCAGCGGAGATCCGAGCTCCGCATCGAAGATATGCAAGCAAAGCCGCGCAATGACAATCGTTGCTAAGAACCGTTGTCAACAGCCGGATGACCAGCGAGTCTGAGACATCAAGATTTTTCATGACCTTTGGGGGACGTTAGACATCCACGAGTATCGGTTCCGCGCGCACCGCTATCGGCCACATGAATGCCTCCGCGCCTATCGGCAGACGTCGAATAAGCCCGATGGAGGAAACTGCGGAATGCCCCGATGCGGGCTTGAAGGCTTCGCGGCAGTGGCGATTGATAGGCCGGGGTGCTTAGCGGTGTCGGATGCAGCGCGTTCAGGCGGGATAGGCGTCGAGTTGTCCCGCGCTGTCAGCGTCGAAACGAGAAAAGGTAAATTGCACCGGGCGGCGTCGACCTGCGAACAGACCAAGATGATGGCTTTGCGCGACAGATTGCATGCGATCCAGTTCGGCATCGCCGCAGGCGTGCCGGCACATGAGCACGACGGCGAAACTCTGCTGTATGCAATCGACGTACCGTACGAGTTTCGAGATTGCATACAGCAGAGTTGTGTCAAGGGGCAAAAATTGGACCGGTGGTCGCCTGATTCGCGTCACAGTGTCATGCGTCGTTCGCCGGAGATTTTCGGACTGGCATACACGTGGCATGGGTGGGAGGCGTGTCGATCGATGTCATGAATGAGGCTATCTGTGCAGCAGCGAGCGGAGCGCGCGAACACCATCTCGGGTTTCGTCGAATCGGTCTGCACGGCCGGTTCGATTTGTTCGATACGCTGTACTGGTAGCCCGCGCTCGCTCATCTCGCGCCACGTCCTCGCCGCCAGTCCACAAGGTAGCCGATTAAAACGGACACGATCCGATAAAAGGAAATGGAGAGATTCGATGAGCATCGAAGAGAACATTCAGATCGTGAAGGATTTCTTTGCAGCGATAGGCAGCGGCGATAAGCAAGGTCTGCTGGCGTTGGTTGCCGAAGATATCGAGTGGGTCATTCCGGGCGAAGATTGGCCGCTGGCCGGCACGCACCGCGGGCACGCGGGGTTGGCGAAAGTGCTTCAGAAGGCTTCAGAGGAGGTGGAAATGACCTATCCAAAGCCTCCCGAATTCGTGGCGCAGGGAGACCGGGTTCTGGTCGTCGGCGTCGCTACGGGGAAAATCAAAGCGACGAACAGGACGTTCAAGGACGACTGGGTATTCGCCATTACCGTTCGGAATGGCAAGCTGGCGAATATCCGGGAATATATCGACACGCAAGCACTGGCGCGGGCCTCTGACACGGACGCGAGCCGCGGGCTCTGAACCGTCGGGATCGGTACCCACGCAACGTCTACCAGGTTATGTTGACCGCCGTGCACTTCACTGCCGCGCGATAGAAGGTTCGGATGTGCAAGTGATGGCGGTCGGCTGCTGCGTGGCTTCCGTTATGCAGCAGGCGCAATTGACGCGCCGATGATCTCGTGGCGTGCGAGTGACTGCGCGACGAGCCCGGACGCCTTCGCTTCCTCGACGAAAGCCCTCAATGCATCTGCTGCCGCTGGTCCACGGCTCTTCGGCAAACCCATTGCCTGACGGATCACCATGAATCGCTTATCGAGCAAACGCAAGCCCCGCGCTCGAGCTGCGTCTGCCTCGAGTTGTTGCTTGACGCCAGCCGCAACTTCGAGGCCCTGGTCCAGGAAGGTTTGGACGACTGTCGGGGACGTCGGCGCGCGTACGATTTGCGCATGCTTGAGCTCGCGAGTCAGGAACAGGTCATAAGCGCTTCCCTCGCCGACGGCCACACGGACGGCCCGCTGATCGACGTCCTCGTTGCAGCGAATCGGCGAAGCGTCGCGGACCAGGTAGTAGCCTTCGATCAAAACGTATGGCTCGGTGAACGCGATGGTTTCTCCTCGTCGTGGGTCGACGGCGAAGAAGCCGACGTCCGCTCGTTCCTCGCTGACCACCTGGACAGACTTGCCCGCCGAATTGCAAACCATGAGTTCGAACTCCACCCCGAGGGTTGCGGCCAAGGCCCGCGCGAGGTCCACCGAAACACCGGTCGGTGCGCCTGACGTGTCCTTGCCCGCGAGAATCGGGTTGCCAAGATTGATCGATGCGCGCAGCTTGCCGGTAGGGGCGAACGCGCGAATGACGGATAGGTCGGGTTTCATGGTGAGAGTGTCAGGAGATTGGAATTCGTGGATGAGCATGAGTGTTCAGCCGCAGACCCGCGCGTTGCTCGACTTTAGCTTCGTCGACGAACGCGGCCGCAGCAGTATCGCCACGGCGAGCACGCTGGCAAGCGCAATGCCGCCGGCGAGGACGAACGCGCTGAAGAAGGTATGACTTTGCTCGACGAGAAATCCGGTTGCAGCCGGCCCGACGATCCCTGCGCAGTTTGCGATGGCGTGCACGCATCCGCCGACGCTGCCGAGCCTCGGACCGGGGATCGTGTCCTGAATCAGCGCCCAGTAGGTGCTACCGCTGAGATATAGCGCGAACACGGCAATGGCCATCAGCAGCAGCGCGCTGGCTGTCGTGGTCACGGCGCCGGCCAGCGTAACGCAAACTCCCGCAGTCCCGAGGCATACGATCAGTACCCGTTTGCGGGCACGCAACGCATTGCCCGTGCGGCGAAAAATAAAGTCCGACAGCACACCGCTCAAACCATAACCGATGAACCCTAGCAACCACGGCAGTACCGTCGCGAGACTCATACTCTTGAGGCTCAAATGACGGTCCATCATCAGAAAGCTCGGAAACCATGTCAGAAAGAAGAAGAGGATGTAGCTGTAGCCAAAGTACGAGATCATCGCCGCTAGAATGGCCGGCTGCTTGAGGTAGAAGCCGAGGCGCTGCACGTCCGAAGGATCTTCCGGGACGCTGCGGTCGGATTCGATAAGCCGACGCTCTTCGTCGGATACGCGCGGATGCTGATGCGGCTTGTCCGTCGCCATGAACTGCCAGAAGATCAGCCAGAGCAATCCCAAACACGCGATTGCCGCGAAGGCGACGCGCCAGCCGTAAGTCGCAGTCAGCAGACCGACTACCGGCCCCGCAACTGCGCCACCCAAGGGCAGACCGCAATTCGCAAAGCCGAATGCAGTCGCCGATTCCTTATGCGGGAACCAGTTGTTCACGAGCTTGTTGATCGTTGTCGCAAGCGGACCCTCGGCCATGCCGAACAAGGTGCGCACTGCCAGCAGCGACCCAAAGCCGGAGGCGAGGCCGGTCGCGCCGCATAGCAACGACCACATCAGGACTGCGCCTGAAAAGACGCGCTTGCCGCCCCAGCGGTCCGCCGCCCATCCGCCTATGAAATTGAATGCCGCGTAGCCGATGAAGAAGGTCGAAAACAACAGCCCGAGGCTGCTGGGCGACATATGCAGTTCCCGCATGACGGCGGGCGCGGCGACGGACAGCGCCGAGCGGTCGAGATAATTGATGAAGCCTGCGATGAACAGCAGCAGGACGATGCGCCATCGGATGTTTGTCACCTGTTGTCTCCTTCAAGCTTGCTATGTGCTTGACCGCCGGGCGCCCGTTGGGCCGCCCGGCCTGTCGCTTTTCTGTTCGCCGGCGCGCCGCGGGTCGAGGCGGTATGGGCGTTGTGGGTTACGCAGATAAATACGCCTTCAGTGCTGCGGACGCGCGGTCGCTTCCAGCATCGCGAGCTGTGCTGCGCCGATATCGATGCCTTCGGCCATCTGGCGTTCCAGACGGCCGAGTTCGATCTCGCCGGGCACGATCACGGGCGCATCGGGATCGGCAGGCCTCGAGCCGTGCAGGATTGCCGCATAGTCGGCCATATGCTTCGCGAGCCACTCGGTGCTGCCGAGCCTGGTTGTATCGATCAGGATGAAGAAGTGGCCGAGATTCTGCGGTTGCTCAGGGTCGTCTTCCCAGGACTTCACGTGCGTCAGATAGGCCGCGCCGGAAAGCAGTCCGGCGAACAGGTCAACGACCAGCGCGAGGCCGTAGCCCTTGTGGCCGCCAATCGGCAGCAGGAAGCCATCGAGCGCTGCTTTTGGGTCAGTGGTCGGCTTGCCTTGGGCGTCGGTCGCCCAATCGCTGGGAATCGGTTCACCGCGCTTGAGCGCGTTTCGAATCTTTGCCCGCGCCGCAACGCTGATCGCCATGTCCAGAATGAACGGATGACCGTCCGGATCCGGAACGCCGAAGCCGACGGGACTGTTTCCGAGGCGCGCATCGGTGCCCCCCCACGGCGCGATAGTCGTCGTCGCATTGCTGCCGATGATACTGGCGAATCCCTGCCTGGCGGCGAGGTACGAATAGGGCGACACCGGGCCGAAATGATTGCTGCCCCGAACGAACACGCACGCGATGCCGTGTTTGCGCGCCGCCGTCATCGCCAGATCGAGTGCGCGATAGCCGACGAGCGGACCGATGCCGTTGTCGCCATCGAGTCGGTGAAGCGCGGGACCGACCTGTTGCGCGGTGATCGACGGCGTGGGATTGATGCCACCGATGCGCAGGCGAGAGCCGTATGATTCGATTCGGCTCGTGCCGTGAGTGCGCAAGCCAAACAGGTCGGCGAGCACGAGGATGGTGGCGGTGTCGGTAGCGTCGGCGCGATTCAGGCCGAGCGCACAGAGTGCTTCGATGGTCAGCTCGGTCAGTTGCGCCTTGCTGACGATGCCGTGCGTTGAGGTGGGGTGGGTCATGGACAGGGTGTCTCCTTCGATCAAAAAGCAGTGCGAATCAGGTGGCTGCGACAGACAGCGCTTCCTTTTTGCAGATGATCGGGGAAAGGCGACCCACGTGACAAACGCATATTTTCGTGCAATTGGTGCGTCGTATGCACGAATCGATTCAAACTACCGGATAGCCGCGAAGCTATTGCAACGCATCGGATGCGCGCATCTCCGTCAGCAACTGGAGGAAGAAGCGTCCGGCGGAAGACAAGCCGCGTCCGCGACGCTGGAGTACGCCGAGTGTGCGCCGGATAGGCGGATCGGTGAGCGCCACGCTGGCGAGCACCTTGTGTGGCCCGCGAGGCATGGCCAGGCGAGGCACGACGCCCACGCCAAGCCCTGCTTCGATCAGGCTCACGAGAGCGGGCACATGGCGCACTTCGCAGAACCATTTCGGGCGCTCAGC
The DNA here is from genome assembly GCF_003058125.1 of Paraburkholderia sp. GV068. Lineage (NCBI taxonomy): Bacteria > Pseudomonadati > Pseudomonadota > Betaproteobacteria > Burkholderiales > Burkholderiaceae > Paraburkholderia > Paraburkholderia sp. GV068. The sequence goes on along the minus strand of NZ_QBUB01000034.1, from coordinate 2,448 downwards.
GACGCCGGCCAGCGCCTCATCTATCACCGCGCGATTGCCGCTGCCTTGCGCTATCGCCAGATAGTCGAGGTTGGCGAGTTCGGCCCAGGCGACAGCTTTGCGTTTCGCGAGCGGATGACTGCGCGGGCAGGCGAGAACGAACGGGTCGTCGAGGAGCGGCGTGAACTCGATATCGGGCTCGTGTGTCCCGACGTAAGTTAGCCCGAAATCAGCTTCACCCCGCGCGACAGCGAGAAAAACCATCGACGACGGCTCGTCGATCAGACGCAGCCGGATGCCCGGGTAGCGTTGATGATAGGCCGCAATGGCCTCCGGAAGGAAATAGCGTACAGCCGAAGGCACGCACGCAATGGTGAGTTCGCCCGTCATCTTGCGCGCGAGATCGTCGAATTCGAGCATCGAGTTGTCGACCTCGTTGAGGATCCGATACGCGCGCTCCAGAAATCCGCGGCCGACGATGGTCAAGTCCATCTTGCGCGTGGTTCGCTCGAAAAGCCTGACGCCTAGTGCCTCTTCCAGCTTTTCTATTCGACGCGATAGCGCTGATGCCGAAAGATGCAGCGTGTCCGCTGCGGCGCGAAAGCTCCCCAGGTCGGCTGTAGCGACAAAGGCGCGCAAGTCGGATATCTCGAAGTCCATCCCAATGGTCACACCGTGAAAGGAGTTGGCTAGTGTCGGTGGCGTGGGACCCGATGTCAATTCGCGCGTGCGATACACGAATCGGCCATTTTTGCGCTTCGCCCGCCGCGATGGGGACGCGGCTCGGACCGTAGTAAAGAGCGCGTGTAGCACACGGTCGTCGCGCCGATGCTTCCGGCGCTCACAGTCACGCGAGCAAGGAAGCGAGCCAACGTGCTACCGCGACGGCTTCTAAGGATTGCCCGCACCACCTGACGCGCCGAACCCCTGCCCGGTCACGTAGCTCGCCTGCGCGGATGCGAGCTCCACGTAAAGCGGTGCAATTTCGGCGGGCTGCCCAGGGCGACCCATCGGCACCTGCTCGACGAACTTCTGCACGTTTTCCGGCGTCTGTCCGCCGGTGACATGCAGCGCTGTCCAGAACGGACCGGGTGCCACGGCGTTGACGCGAATGCCTCGCTTGATCATCTGCTTCGCGAGCCCTTTCGTGAAGTTCGCAATTCCCGCTTTTGTCAGCGCGTAATCGAGCAGGTTCGCGGACGGCTCGTACGCGTTCACCGAACTGGTGTTGATGATGGCGGAGCCCGGCGGCATGTGCGGAATCGCGGCCTTTGTAATCCAGAACATCGCGTACAGGTTGGTGCGCAATGTCCAGTCGAACTGCTTGGTGGTGATGTCGAGGATCGAATCGTGACTTTGCTGGCGCCCCGCGTTGTTGACCAGGATGTCGAGGCCACCCAGTTGTTGCCGGGACGCAAGGCGGTCGCGTTGCCGGGCGACATTCGCAGTGAGTCGTTCTGCCAGTCACTTGTGAACAACGCCTGGCCCGCATCCTCACGAGTCGGCGGCGACGAGCGAGCTATTCGCGACTGCAGCAGCAAGGCGAATTCCTTAGTCGAACATGTTGTGTCGGCGTGATGAGGCGCGTACGCAGATGACGCAACCGATGATGTACGCTTACCGACTTAGGGAGCTTCATGAGAAAGATTTGTCTACGACTGGCGGCGCGATGGCATCGTCGCCGGCGGAGCGGCCGTGGCTCTGCAGAATGCGTCGATAGTCCTTCACGCACGATCAATCAACGATGAGAAGAATTTCTGTCCGCCGCTCGAGCGTGCATGGCCGCGGCGTGTTTGCGCTGAGAAAGCTGCGCGCTGGCGAACTCATCCTCGAATACACCGGTACGGTCATGGCCTGGAAGCATGCCGTAAGCCGCCATCGCCGATTCGGGGAGGCGGGCCATACGTTCCTCTTTGGTCTTTCCGATGGGCGCGTCATTGACGGTTCGCTTGGCGGCAACAGTGCGCGCTGGCTTAACCATGCCTGCGTCGCCAACTGTGAGGCGGTCGAGTCCGACGGAAGGGTCTACATTCAGGCGGTGTCGAATATCAGAGCCGGCGAGGAGCTGTTTATCGCATATGGGCTCACGACCGAGGGCCGCGCTTCAGCCGCAGTGCGGGCCCAGTATGCCTGCCGCTGCGGTCACCGTCGATGCCGCGGAACGATGCTCGCTGGCGTGTGATGCAGCTTGGCCTCGGTGCGGGGATTGCCTGAAACGAAGGCCGGCCGTCTGGCTGGGGACAGTATGTGCGAGTGAGCGAAAGCTTGCGGAACACATGCAGCTTGTTTCGAAACTGTAAGTCGAGGACGTTACTTTAGCGACGATCACGGGTACTCCCGCCTTCGAACCTTAAGAGAATCTGAAGCATGCCCATCTACTACCTGGGAAAACGATAAGGACCGCTATGCAACGGAATGCCTAAGCTGTAGCAGCGTCCATTATTTCGTGGTGCGCGCCTGGTCAGACGT
>NZ_QBUB01000033.1:0-21318 GCF_003058125.1 Paraburkholderia sp. GV068 | reverse complement strand
ACGTCTGACCAGGCGCGCACCACGAAATAATGGACGCTGCTACAGCTTAGGCATTCCGTTGCATAGCGGTCCTTATCGTTTTCCCAGGTAGTAGAGGGGCATGCTTCAGATTCTCTTAAGGTTCAAAGCGGGAGTACTCACGATCGTCGCTAAAGCAAGATTCTCACTTACACTTTGGAAACAACCTGCCTGTGTTCTGCAAGCTTTCGCTCACTCGCACATACTGTCTCCAGCCAGACGGCCGGCCTTCGTTTCAGGCAATCCCCGCACCGAGGCCAAGTTGCGTCACACGCGAGCGAGCATCGTTCCGCGGCATCGACGGTGACCGCAGCGGCACGCATACTGGGCCCGCACTGCGGCTGAAGCGCGGCCCTCCGTCGTGAGTCCATATGCGATAAACAGCTCGTCGCCGGCTTTGATATTCGACACTGCCTGAATGTAGACCCTTCCGTCGGACTCGACCGCCTCACAGTTGGCGACGCAGGCATGGTTAAGCCAGCGCGCACTGTTGCCGCCAAGCGAACCGTCAATGACGCGCCCATCGGAAAGACCAAAGAGGAACGTATGGCCCGCCTCCCCGAATCGGCGATGGCGGCTTACGGCATGCTTCCAGGCCATGACCGTACCGGTGTATTCGAGGATGAGTTCGCCGGCGCGCAGCGCTCTCAGCGCAAACACGCCGCGGCCATGGACGCTCGAGCGACGGACAGAAATTCTTCTCATCGTTGATTGATCGTGTGTGAAGGACTATCGACGCATTCTGGAGAGCCACGGCCGCTCGGCCGGCGACGATGCCATCGCGCCTCACGGTCGTAGACAAATCTTTCTCATGAAGCTCTCTAAGTCGGTAAGCGTACATCATCGGTTGCGTCATGTGCGTACGCGCCTCATCACGCCGACACAACATGTTCGACTCAGGAATTCGCCTTGCTGCTGCAGTCGCGAATAGCTCGCTCGTCGCCGCCGACTCGTGAGGATGCGGGCCTCTTAACCGTGAAAAGGAACTCGCCATGTCATCGAAGAACACCATGTCACCGTCGCGCCGCAAGCTGATGTGGCGCGCCACCACATAGACGGACGGGCTCTCGCCGGCAAGTATGGAAAGCATATTTGCGATCAGTGGTCCGTCGATGATTTGCACGCTCCATGCCGAGAATAGTCGATGAATGCATGACCGCGCGTTGTTCTCTCCTGGAGTCGGCGAGATGCCGTGGTGTCTCAGGATTGATGTCAGCGAGAGTGAGGCGACGAGCCGCGATGTCGATTCTTGACCTCGGACGGCTCATCGTGGCCGCGCTCGGCGCGATGCCGACGCGCGGGGGAACTCATGAACCGCACGTCGCCCCCGGGGGCCGTAACCGACCACAAACGGTCACTCAGCAACCTCACTCGAATGTCCGTTTTTCGACTATCAGCGTACCCTTAACGCGCTCTCATCCGCTTCGCTTCGAAGATCCTGTGCGATAAATTCGACGAACGCGCGAATGCGATTCGACATCTGATGTCGTTGCGAATACACCGCAAAAATATCGGCGTTCGGTGTATCGTGGTCCGGCAGGACGAGGACTAATGAGCCATCGGCCAGATACTGCCTGATGTCCCACTCAGCGCGCATCAGGATGCCGTGTCCTTCAAGCGCCCATTTCACGGCAATCTCGCCATCGTTCGTTGTCAGCGTGCCATTGATTCGCACCGCTTCCGTCTTGCGTGACGCGCCCCGGCCCGAAGACAGACGCCATACGCCGTAAGCTTCGTCGCCCTGACGAATGCCGATGCAGTTGTGCCGCGTCAGGTCATGCGCCGTTGTCGGCACTCCGCGCGACGCAATGTACGAGGGCGCAGCACAGAGCAACCGCCGATTGCCAACGAGACGCCGGGCGACCACTCTCGTGTCAGGCGGCTCGCCGAACCGGATACAGACATCAAAGGTGTCGTCGGTCAGCGGTGGAGGCGTGACCGACAGCTGAAGCTGGACCGATACCTGAGGATACTTCGCGACGAACCGTGAGATCGCTGGCGCGACATGGCTGCGCCCGAAGCCGAGCGTAGCATTTACCCGCAATAGCCCCTTTGGATTTTTCTTGGCCGTTCCGAGCAGTTCGGCCAGTTCGTCGATCTCGTCGAGGATCCGACGCGCATGTTCAAGGTAAAGCTCGCCTTCCGGCGTCAACATCATCCGCCTTGTCGTGCGGTTGATCAGCGCTACACCCGCCCGATTTTCCATCTGCGTCAGGCGCTTGCTGATCGCCGCCGGCGTCAGCCCTAGTTCGCGAGCCGCGGCGCTCAGGCTGCCAGAGGCGGCGAGAGTGGAGAAAAAACTCAGATCGGACGGCTGGACGGTGTCGCTCACGACTCCACCTGTGAATTCATGTTAAAGATGCTTTAAGTTTAGCACCGGTTTTTGCGTGCACAGATAGGTAAAGTTCACTCACACTCACAACACCTGAAGGGCGGAGACATGAAAACCTATCGCATCGCAACCATCCCTGGCGACGGCATCGGCAAAGAGGTTGTGCCCGCTGGCGCACAAGTGCTCGAAGCACTTGCAAAGACCACGAAGTCGTTCGCATTCGATTTTGAAAACTTCGACTGGGGCGGCGACTACTACCGCAAGCATGGCGTCATGATGCCGGCGGACGGTCTTGATGCCATCCGCAACAAGGACGCGATTCTGTTTGGCTCGGCTGGCGACCCGGACATTCCTGATCACATCACGTTGTGGGGCTTGCGCCTGAAAATCTGCCAGGGCTTCGACCAGTACGCCAACGTACGGCCGACCCGCATCCTGCCGGGCATTGATGGACCGCTGAAGCGCTGCACACCGGAAGACCTCAACTGGGTCATCGTCCGCGAAAATTCGGAAGGCGAGTATTCCGGCGTCGGCGGCCGCGTCCACCAGGGACATCCGATTGAAGCCGCGACAGACGTGTCGATCCTGACGCGCGCCGGCGTCGAACGGATCATGCGTTTCGCGTTCCGACTCGCGCAATCCCGTCCGCGCAAACTGCTGACCGTAATCACGAAGAGCAACGCGCAGCGTCACGCGATGGTGATGTGGGACGAAATCGCGCTCGAAGTCTCGAAGGAATTCCCGGACGTCAAATGGGACAAGGAACTGGTCGACGCATCGACCGCCCGGATGATCAACCGCCCGGCCACCCTCGACACGATCGTTGCCACCAACCTGCACGCAGACATCCTCAGCGATCTCGCGGCCGCGCTCGCCGGCAGTCTTGGCATTGCGCCGACCGGCAACATCGATCCGGAACGCCGCTATCCATCCATGTTCGAGCCGATTCACGGTTCCGCCTTTGACATCATGGGCAAAGGTCTCGCCAATCCCGTCGGCACCTTCTGGTCGGTCGTCATGCTGCTCGAACATCTCGGCGAATTCGACGCAGCGAAGCGCGTGATGCGGGCAGTCGAAGCCGTGACCGCCGACAAGTCGCTGCATACCGGCGACCTTGGCGGCACGGCAACGACCGCCCAGGTGACGGCAGCCGTTTGCGCTTTCATCGAGAAAGCGGCAGCACCTGCAACCAGCGCGGCGTAGGGCTCGCTGGCGGCTCTAGCGGAGCCTGATGTGCACGGCGTGCCATCCGGCGGCCGTGACCCGGCTCGTCCCGCGCGGGCCGAATAAAACGCAGGAGACAAGATGTTCACTTCCCTCGAACAAGGGCGGTCTCTTTCTTTTGGAGCGAAGAGATGAAGACCACCACCTTCGACCTCGCCCTGCCGATCGGCGACGCCGCGAATAGCGAACTTGACATCGAGCGCCTGTTGCAGGACATGTTCAAGGCCGCTATTGCGACTGCACAGCCCGCGCGTCGCGTGCCCCGTTTCCTTCCTGATCCGCCGCGCGGGCGCACCATTGTCGTCGGCGCGGGCAAGGCATCAGCGGCGATGGCGCAAGCAGTGGAGAAACACTGGACGGGCCCGCTTGAAGGCATCGTCGTCACCCGTTACGGATATGCGGTGCCGAGTGACCGGATCGAGATCGTCGAGGCTGCGCATCCCGTTCCCGACCTGAACGGTCTGCAGGCAGCGCAACGCATGCTGGAACTCGTGTCTGGCCTGACGGCCGACGACCTTGTCATTTGCCTGATCTCTGGTGGCGGCTCGTCTTTGCTGCCGCTTCCGGCCGAAGGCCTGACGTTGCAGGACAAACAGGAAATTAACCAGGCGTTGCTTGCAAGTGGCGCGACGATTGCCGAAATCAATTGCGTGCGCCGGCACCTGTCGGCGATCAAGGGTGGCCGTCTTGCGGCGGCCAGCTATCCAGCGCGCGTTGTCAACCTGATCATCTCAGATGTGCCAGCCGATGCCGCGCAGGACATCGCCTCGGGCCCCACCGTCCCCGACACAACGACGTGCGCGGATGCGCTTGCGGTTCTGCGCCGCTATGAAATTTGCGCTTCACCCGCAGCGATCGCCTTGCTGGAAAGCGGTAGGACGGAAACGCTGAAGCCGGATGATCCGCGTCTGCCACAGATCGAAACCCATCTGATCGCGACGCCCCAACTCGCGCTCGAAGCTGCGGCGAACAAATCGCGCGCTGCGGGAATCGACGTCCACATCCTCAGCGACGCCATAGAGGGCGAAGCCCGCGATGTTGGGGCGGTGATGGCAGGCATTGCCAGGCAGGTGAACCGGCGGGGCCAGCCCTTTCGGGCGCCCTGCATCCTGCTCTCCGGGGGCGAAACAACCGTCACCATTCGCGGCGATGGGCGAGGCGGCCGCAACGTTGAATTCCTGCTGTCACTCGGGGTTGCGCTGAACGGCGAGCCCGGAGTGTTCGCCATCGCGGGCGACACCGACGGCGTCGACGGTCAGGAAGAAATCGCCGGCGCGTTGCTCCGACCGGACACGTTGAAACGGGCCCGCGAATGCGGCATCCGTCCGGCGGAGCGCCTCCAAAACAACGATGCACACGGCTTTTTCCAGGCACTGGGCGACTCGGTCATCACCGGGCCGACGCTGACCAACGTCAACGATTTTCGTGCCATCTTCATTGCCGCTCAGCACGGCGATCTTTCAGGGAGTCTTAAAGATGCGCCGCAACCGTAATGCGAAAATCGTCGCGACGTTGGGTCCGGCGAGCACCAGCCGCGAAACCATTGAAGCGCTGTTTCATGCCGGCGCCGACGTGTTCCGGCTGAATTTCAGCCATGGCACGCATGACGATCACCGACGACGTCTTGACGTCATCCGCTCGATCGAAGATGACGTGGGCCGCCCGATCGGCGTTTTACTCGACCTGCAAGGCCCGAAGCTGCGGATCGGCACGTTTGCCAACGGTCCCATCATGCTGGAGAAAGGCGCTCCATTTCGGCTCGATCTCGCGGCACAAACGCCCGGAGACAATGCGCGTGTGTCGCTGCCGCATCCGGAGATCTTCGCGGCTCTCAAGCCGCAGACAAACCTCTTGCTCGACGACGGCCGGGTGCAGTTGCGAGTCGAACGTTGTGGCGCCGACTTCGCGGAAACAACGGTCGTCGTCGGCGGCCCGCTCTCGGAGCGCAAAGGCGTGAATGTTCCGGATGTTGTGCTGCCGCTGTCTGCAATCACCGAAAAGGATCGTCGCGATCTGGAGTTCGGCATGACGCTGGGCATCGACTGGCTTGCGCTGTCGTTCGTGCAGCGGGCCGAGGACATTGTCGAGGTCCGCAAGATCGTCGGTGATCGCGTGGGCATCGTGGCGAAACTTGAGAAGCCGGCGGCGATCGGCAGTCTTGATGCCATCGTCGCGGAGGCGGACGCCGTGATGGTCGCGCGTGGGGACCTTGGCGTCGAAATGCCGGCTGAACAGGTGCCCGCGATCCAGAAGCGCATCGTGCGCGCATGTCGCAAAGCTGGAAAGCCGGTCATCGTCGCAACGCAAATGCTTGAATCGATGGTTGCGGCACCCGTGCCCACACGCGCGGAAGCGTCAGATGTCGCCACCGCCATCTACGACGGTGCTGATGCCGTCATGCTGTCGGCCGAATCGGCGAGCGGCAAATACCCGGTCGAAGCTGTGCGGATGATGGATCTCATCATCTTGCAGACAGAACGCGATCCCTACTACAGGGAAGTCATCGCCGCATCGCATGCCGCGCCGCGTGCCAACACGTCGGATGCAATCGGCTACGCGATGCGACATGTCACCGGTCTGCTAAACGCGGTGGCGACGGTTGCCTACACAACCTCCGGTTATTCCGCGCTGCGCATGGCGCGCGAACGTCCATACGCGCCGATCGTCGGGATGACGCCGCAAAAGGGCACGGCTCGTCGCCTTGCACTGGTGTGGGGCGTGCACCCCGTCCTGTGCAAGGAAGTCGTCGACGTGCTCGAAGTGAGCGATCTCGCGTGTCAGACCGTGCGAACCGAAGGATTCGGCGAACAGGGAGAGACAGTCGTCATCTCGGCGGGGATGCCGTTCGGCACGCCAGGCACCACGAACCTGCTGCGCATCGCGCAGATCCAGTGACGTCTCGCATGCGTTATTAGCCAAGCGTGTTAACGGCACGCGCGCCTGACGAGACAAGAGCCGCATCTCATGGCCACGGGCGCGCCGCACGCCGACTCCGTTTCTGAATAGAGCACTGCTCAAGCCTCCAAGGAGGAGACAATGATTTCCGATCTCGAAAGCCGGGTTTCCCGCAAGCTTATGCTGCGGATCATTCCGTTTGTCATGCTGCTGTATTTCGTGAGTTTTCTCGACCGCGTCAACGTAGGCTTCGCCGCGCTCTCAATGAACAAGGCCATCGGCCTCTCGCCGACGGCCTTCGGTCTCGGCGGCGGACTGTTCTTCATCGGCTACTTCCTGTTCGAAGTGCCATCGAACCTGATCCTTCACAAGGTCGGTGCGCGCCGGTGGATTGCCCGGGTGATGGTGTCGTGGGGGATCGTATCGTTTGCTTCAGCGTTTGTTGTCGGACCAAACAGCTTCTACGCGTTGCGATTTATCCTGGGGGTGGCCGAAGCAGGTTTCTTCCCCGGCATCATCCTGTATCTGAGCCTGTGGTTCCCGTTGCGTCAGCGTGCGGTTGCAGCGGCATGGTTCATGGCCGCCGCCCCGATCTCAACGGCGATCGGCTCGCCGCTGTCCGGCGCAATAATGAAGCTGCCGCCCATTGCCGGACTGGCTGACTGGCAAATGCTCTACATTCTCGAAGCGGTACCCGCGATCATTCTCGGCTTCTTTGTCCTGAAGTACCTCACGGATACGCCAGCAAAAGCGCAATGGCTTCAACCGGAAGAACGCGAATGGCTGATCGCGAAACTGAAAATGGAAGCGGACGCGAAACAGTCGCATGCCGGCCATACCGCCGGTGCGCTCAGCGCCTTGCGCGATCCGCGGGTTCTGGCGCTCGCATTGATCTACTTCGGCACGTCGGCGGGCCTGTACACACTTGGCCTGTGGGCGCCGCTGATCATCCGGCAGTACGGGTTCGGGTCGTTCGAGACGGGGCTGCTGGCAGGCGTACCGAGCATCCTCGCGGTGATTGCGATGATCTTGTGGGCAAAGCACTCGGACCGCACCGAAGAGCGCACATGGCACGTAGTCATCCCTTGTGTCTTAGCATGCCTCGGATTCGTCTTTGCCGGTAACGCCACCACCGCATTCATGATCATCCTGGCGTTGGTGATCGTGAACATCGGAATCAGCGCGGCCAAAGCGCCGTTGTGGGCGATGCCGAGTATGTTCCTTTCGGGTGCCGGTGCAGCTGCGGGCATCGCTATGATCAACTCGGTCGGCAATCTGGGGGGCTTCGTCGGTCCCTTCGCAATCGGCTGGCTCAAGAATGTGACTGGCGGTTACTCGGCAGGGTTATATGCGGTCGGTGCGACGCTGGCAGTGTCTGCCATTGTCACGTTGATGCTGAGCCGGCAATCGAGGCAGGAACCGGTCTCGGCCGGCGAGCGACACGGCCACTGAGCTTGTACACGCATCGCCCCATGGGCGGTTGCGGAGGTGGGTAAACATACCTGGTGGCTCATAAGCGGCCGTTCGACGCTTCGCCGACGGCCGTCTCTTTTTGTTTAGGGTTGTAGGACACCTGCCCTGATCCGTCGGCGCGTCAACTCGCCCAGACGCCAGCGGGCAGGCATCCTACAAGCCCCAAGGGAGGAAACCGCGGAGTGCTCCGACATGGTTTGAACCTTTCACCGCTATGGCGATTTGTTCGATCCCATTGAGGGCACGGCGGATATATACGCGGGTAAATGTGCACCTGGGCAACCGCGATCGTAGCAGCGACGCCGCTGGGCGTTGCTATCACGCCAACGCGGCGAGCGCCAAACCGCCCGTTTGGAATCGTAGGCGCAAGCGTCTCCTATGGGCTCTCGTTGCCGAAGAGCCGACAGTCGATGTGTGCATCCTGACTCGATGGCATTCATACGTGGGCTCGCTCAACAGGTGGTGCCCGGATAGGTCTGCTGCGCTGGAGTATGTCGATGATGATCATCGGCGAACCGCAGTGCCGGCAAACGAAGGTTGGCCACACTGCGACTGTCGCGATGTCGTTGGCACTGCGGCCGATACTGGCAGGCGCTCCGTCCAGCAACTCGCGTATCTTCGCGAGATTCGCGCGCCGCGATGGATTCGCGAGCAGACCGTAATGGCGGATGCGGTGGAAACCGCCAGGTAGCACATGCAACAGGAAGCGACGCGTGAACTCATCTGTTTCGAGCGTCATGGTCTTGTTGCGTGTGCGTCCGTCCACGCGGTAGTCCTTCCAGCGGAAGGTAACGCCGTGTTCGTCGAGCGCGACTAGGCGCTGGTTGGAGATCGCGACCCGGTGCGTATAACGCGACAGATAGGCGAGCACCGCTTGGGGTCCCGCAAACGGGCGTTTGGCATACACCACCCACTCGGATGCGCGCATTGACGCCAGCCACCTGGCAAAGGCGGCGACGTCGTTGAGCCCGGCGTATTCGCCGAAGAATCGCAACAGCCCCCGGCGATGGGTCACTTCAAGTTCTTCGAGGAGGCGCCGGCGAAACAGCCGCGAGAGTACGCGCACTGGAAGGAAGAAGCCCGGCCTGCACGCTACCCACCGGCTTCGGTCCGGCGACAACCCGCCACCGGGAACGATGCCATGCACATGGGGATGATGTGTGAGCGCCGAGCCCCACGTATGCAGGACGAGCGTGGCACCGATCTGCGCTCCGAGATGCTTCGGATCAGCGGCGATGGTACGCAACGTTTCGGCCGCGATGTCGAACACCAGCCCGTAGATGACGGCCTTGTTGTAATACGCAATCGCGCTGACAGTCCGCCCAGAATGTACGCATCGCATCAAAGATGACCGACAGTGTCGACGTTACGTAGGGTAGTTTCACGACGATGCCCTCCTCTGGCTGGTCACCTGCAAACCTGCCCCTGCGCTCCCGGGACTCCCGGGACTCCCTGCAGCGCAACATGATTCGCAGGGAATCGAGTTCGCGCTGCAGGCGATATTCGAATGAGTAGTGAACAGTCGCCGAATGCGCAAGTGCCTCGCGCAACTGGCGCAGCTGCCGGTCTTTGATCTCGATGCACCTGGTTAGCCGACGCACCTCGGCTTCGGCCCGCTGCAAACGCTGATCGGTACCAGCGTTTGCCGGGAGCATAAGTGGGGCGTTCTTCATGCCAGTGACTGTCCATGCATTGAGTTCTTCATGATGCTCCCTGCCTCAAATGCGCATGCTGTTATCGTTTCCGCTGCACGCCTTCTCGCTGCCAGCGCGGAGGGGATGGCGCCTCGAGTCTCCACCGCAGATCGAATGGTGCAGGTCAATGGCGGCCGGCTCATCGGTCTTCATCCACATATCTTTTTTCCGTTTTCTCAGACGAAATATCAACTGCGAAAAAAAGCAGGTGTGCCGCCGGATGGCAGCGATGATCGCGGGGCAACAGGTGGGAAAACCGCCGGAGGTGGCTTCCTATCACCTCGCCACTGTCGGTGAACTCTGTGTACCGGTTACTATGCCAGGAACAGGCATCCACCGACGGCGCTGGGACTGTTCTCGCAGGCGGTGCGGGAATGGGCGGAGCTAACCCGGCGCGGTCGTCGGTAGAAAGCCGGCGCCTTCAGTGCGCCGGTCTCCATCGCTGCACTCATGAAGTCGTCCCCCCTCAGTTCTACGACGACAGCACCGGCAGACGGCGCGGCAGTTCCTTCAGCAAGCGAGTCGCAGCTTCCAAGGACCCGGTTGCGCACGGCGCCCTTTTCGACACCGTCGGCCCCGGCTAAAGTTTCAATACGAGCCCGGGGATCACGCCGGGAATGCATGTCGATCCGGCGCCGGGTTCCCGCTTAGTCTTCAACGATTCGGCCGCATACCAGATGCCGCAGGGAACCGCGCTCCCCGGGATGGATCCAAGAAACTACCGCTGGCGACGGGTCGCAAATGGCCTGAGCGCAGTCACCGGTTAAATAAGGAACAAAGGAGTTGTACTGCATGGCTTACCGGTCTCATCTGGAGCGAAAGAATTCGCGTGCGCTATGGGTCGTTGTCACATCACTGCTGCTATCGGGCAGCGCCTTTGCGCAGAAAGTCGACGTGGACGCACCCGCAGACAAGGATCGACTGATCCGTGAGATTACGACGCCGTCGCCGAAGAAAGAGACATGGCAACCGCTGAGCATGGTGCTGAACTGGGGACGCGGCAAGCCGTACGACGACACCATTCGCATCCTGCAGGACTATTTCAGGTCACTGCCACCGCCCTCTAATGAAGAACTTCTGAAATTCAGGGAGAAGGTGCGCGGCGAACTCGTTTTCGTCAAGGGCGGACAGTTCCTGATGGGCGATTTCGGTCCGGAGAAGTCACAGGAAAAACTGCCCTATTCCGCTAACGACGGCGCCGCGCCGGCGCACGACGTCACGCTCGACAGCTATTCCATCTTCAAGCATCGCGTCACTTACGCTGACTACGACCTCTACACGCGTGCCAACGACTTGCCGCCGGTGTCGATCAGCAAAGGCGAACATCTCGAGTTCCGTTTTCCGGACTACCCCGTTGCGCGCGTGACGTGGCAACGCTCGCGCGATTTCTGCTCGTGGGTTGGCAAGCTCGTGGGACGGCCGGTCGATTTACCGACCGAAGCGCAGTGGGAATACGCGGCGCGTTCGCGTGGCGAGTTGTGGGTGATTCCGAGTACTGCGGTGCCGGTGATCGAAGGTAAGTACAACGTCGAACAGCTCGACGAAATCATCGACAGGATGGAAGAGAACGGCACCAGTCCGGAGCCATTGATCAGCCGACCGGTGGGCACTTACGGCGACAACCGGCTCGGCGTGTCGGACGTGTTTGGCCGCGGCAAGGAATGGACTTATGACTGGTTCGACAAGAACTACTATAGCCACGCCGTGGCGCACGATCCGCGAGGTCCGGAGGGAGGCAACGTTCGCAGCGTCCGGTACGCCACCGACAGCCGGACGCGACTCGTCATCGATCGCTCCGGTTTCGCGCCCGATACTGTGAGGGGCGATCTCGGGTTTCGATGCGTGCTCAACGAGGCTTCCCCAGCAGGTCAGTGAAATGCAGGTTATCTGTAACACGGACACCTGTCCTTACGGATCGGCAATTACCGCCTCACTTTCGTCAAGTTGCCTGGCCAATGAAGTCATTGGCGAACCGGGTTTCTCGACTCTCTTGGTGGTGGCTGCCATACCCGGGTCGCGCGGCGGCGCTTCGCGCAGCCACCTTTGCACTTCAGGCCACACGGTGAACGCCGGTCACGTCAACCAGCTCCCCGAGGTTGGCCGCCGCTCATCCCCGATATGGCCGTCGATATCGAACTCCTCTTCGACGGCACGGGTTCCGCGCTCACAAGGAAATGCAAAGACAGCCTCGTCGTCGAATCGTCGTAAAGCTGTATTCAAAAGTTAGCCGACTTTTGCCCCTCTGAGCCAAAGCACAGAGAGCCATGAGCGATTTCCGCATCTGCAATTAACGGCGGGACAACGAGAGGCGCAGCAGAAAGTAGTGCCTTCATATGCCAGATGGATGTGCAGTAGCGATGCCGGTCATGACGCAGGCGTTCGGCGGAGGCGCGGATAGTGGCCGGTTGCCGGTTGCGTCCGGCTGGCGACGCGCCCGGGCAGCACCTCAGATATGCTGGTGAACCACCTTGACCCGGTGGCCGAGGACTTTGCCAAGCTTCCCAGCCAGGCGCGGCGCAATCATCCAGTTGGTGAAACCGAAGCCGAGATTGCCAAACGCCCAGTCGAGCTCGAGGAACGTCCAGTCGATGATGCGTGCGCGACCATTGCATGTCGGGCAAATCAGCGTGTCGTCTGTTTCTTCGGAGAACCACGCACTGACGGCGTCGCCCCATGGCACCTCGTCCGCTGAGTGGGAGGCACGACAGTGAGGGCAGCGCACATTGTTCGGCCCCGGGCCCGAATGAAATACCGTGCGTTGCGTTTCAAGCTCGACACCGCACCACAGATTGTCAGGTATGAGCTGTTCGGACCATTCTGCCGCTGCCGGCCCGGGACGGTACAGGTCGCCGCTGCCGAGCGCAGCGTCGTGCTCGGGCACCGGTTGCAGGATCGAATGAGCCACAAGCCATGCGATGCCGCGTTTAGCGAGAACGGGCGCCTCTTCCGGGCTTGCATCGACATCCACGACCCACACGATATTGTCACTCATAGGCGCTACGATCCATGGTTGGTTCTTGAGAAGCTGGATTGCTGGATGGCACGCCGGAAATACGCCTCTCACCAGCGGACCCGGAAATCCTGCTATTTCCCCGGTGTGATCATAATAGACGGAGCGGACGAATGAGTGAATGAGTTTTCGCTTCGATCTGGCAGGCACTGATGTGTTGTGCGGCGACGGGCGCCCCACTCCCGGAATTATCCATTAATCGCTCAGAGACTCACTAACGGCCGTCTTTCTCTCAACGGTTCGCGTAATGGTTCTACCTCAGCGGCTGTGCCCGGCCGTACACGAGGCAACTTATTGAGTGCCTGCGCGACCTGTAGCGTTGGCCTCGAAGCGATCAAGGAAACCGTACTGCACATCCGTTCGCTCGATCTTCGCAAACTGGTCGATGTACACGTCAACGCGGCTATACGGCGGCCTGATCGTCACGCCCTCGCCACTGGAGAGCGGCATGCTGACTTCTATCCACGCGTCGCGAGGAGCGAACATCGGCGTATGGAAACGCTCTGCCTTACCAGGCGCGAGCTGCCGGCGCGTTATGCGATCGTTCTCGTTGAGGATGTAAGCTACCGGCTCGCGCGCCTGTGCCGAGAAGTGAAGAACGATCACCGGACGGCAGAGATACCATGCCACGAGCGGCGGCGCGCCAATGACCCACATCCACTTCAGCCATTTCGAAGGCATCGTCAAACGCCTGCGGCCGTCCGGCCCCGACGTGCCGGGCTCGTCGCCGGCTCCTGCCGCGCGCGAGCTCGCGCGGATAACCGCAGGCTCCGGTGGCGACTCATTTCGAGCGGCATGCGTTGAAGAACATTTCAACGCTGCTCAACCTTAACGGACGCTCATCCTTTACAAAGGTGATGGAAAGGTTGGTGAGCCTTTGCGACGCGACGCACGGCCCGGCTGGCACGTCGTAGTTGACTTCCTGCACACATTCATTTTTGGGGAAACGCTGACGGGTGTGCAGGTTATCCACCGATGCAGCAGCGCCCCTCAATTGCCCGACCATGTAAGTAAAATACGGCTTCTGGAACGCGAAGTGTGAGAACAGTTCGCGGTAATCGCTAAAGACGCTGATGAGCCAGGCGATCTTCTCGCGCGCTGGTCTGCGGTCATTCTCCAGTTGTCTGCCCTCCGGGGCGTTTGTGAGCAACTTGAAACGCTCCTTGTCCGCGTACTGCAAGAAGGCATCCGCATCGGGAAAGTGCTGGAAGAAGCCGCGCTGTAACCCCTCCAGATCGGACGCGGTGAAGCATCGGTCTGCTGGCACAATCACTGCCGCGTTGCTCGCTCCTGACAGAGCGAGCGCCGCAGCCGCGGCGAGCGGAACAAGGGCTGTCGTCGTGCGCCTGATCATTCTGGTTATCGTCATCTTGCTCCATGCATATCGGATGGACGGGCTGTCAATTGCGGCTCGTGTTGAGATCGGCTGCGCCAGGCGACGCGCCTTTGCAAAAAACCGCGAAGATGTTACTGACGAGTTTGCGGGGAAACACCTTTCCGATCCAGCCGGACCTGTTCGCAACCCGTAGGCCGGCATTCAAATGACGGGGGTGTTAATCCGGACTCGAATTGTCCATTATCCGACTGTCTGAGTCCAATAACACTCCGTGTTCCGGTCGCGGTTTTCTCTTCCTTCGTCCCGCGTCCGAAACGGTTGAGGAGGCTGGCGACCCGTCGAGCAAACGCGTTAGGTACGATTCCGATTCGTTCGTCTGTTCGCACCCATCGCTGCGCCAACAACCGACGTTGTACCGCCTACCGTGGAGCGGTCAATCCATCAGTCCGGTCAGCTTCTTGAATTGGGCCAATCATCGTCCTCCCGTGAGTACCTACCAGAACGCTCGTCTGAACAAGCTTAGCCGGTTGACCTTGAAAAGCCGGGCGGGACGCTGCTTGCCACCCTGAAACTGGTCGGTTGCCACCAGGATCTGGGCTTCGTCAACAGCTTCACCGGGGCGGACATCCTGCACCTTGATCCCGAGTCGCGAGCGAAATGTTCCGCGCTTCACCGTTTCGCCGAAAATCTGTTCGTAGACCACCTGAAGCTGCGTCAGCGTGAAAGCTTCAGGTAACAGCCAGCAAGGGAGCGTGGAGTAACTGGCCTTGTTCCTGAGCCGCTGGACGGCCTCCGCGACCTGCGCGGCGTGGTCGAACGCGAGCTTCGGCAGATCGTCAACGCCATAAAAGTGAAAGACCCCATCGCCGGCGGCTTTCAGTTCCTCGTAGGGTATGAGCGCTACATGTGAGATCGAGACCGTGAAGCCGCGCGACGGATCCCGATCGCGGCCGGAAAAAGTGCGCAACTGCTCAAGGTACCGCGGTACAAGCCCCACCTTCTCGCGCAACACGCGGTACGCCGTCGCCTCCAGATCGACCTCCTGCTCATCGTCGACGTGCACCTGTCCGCCGGGAAGCGCAAGCGCGCCCTTGTCGGGCCGTTTTGCGCGGACGTGAAGCGCGACGTGCAGCTTGCCTTCGACAAGCGTCAACAGCACGACGTCCACGCTGACATCTGGCTTCGG
The DNA here is from genome assembly GCF_003058125.1 of Paraburkholderia sp. GV068. NCBI lineage: Bacteria > Pseudomonadati > Pseudomonadota > Betaproteobacteria > Burkholderiales > Burkholderiaceae > Paraburkholderia > Paraburkholderia sp. GV068. The sequence continues at coordinate 6,150 of NZ_QBUB01000033.1, read as the reverse complement.
GTAGCTGTCGGACATGCTGGGACTCCTGTCGGCGAAACGTTAAATATTATTTTTGCATACTTAGTTGAATCTATCAACTAAGTCGGGCTATACTGCGCACCATTAGTCGAGAAACTCGACAAAGTGAGGAACTCAGCCATGATCCAGATTTTCGCCGTATCCCGCGCCGAGGACCGACGCCGGCCACTTGAACTCAGGACGCTGCAGTTTCCAGGCGGCGAAGTTCACGTAACCGTCGGGTTAGGCGTGCAGGCAGACGAGTTGCAGGTGCACGCGCACGTACAGGATTCGCACACCGTGATGGCGCTGCTGATGGTCACCGATGCACTGCGTCGCGGTTATCCGGGCAAGCCCATCTCGCTCTGCATGCCCTACGTTCCTTATGCCCGTCAGGACCGCGTGGCCAACGCGGGCGAGGCGCTGAGCGCCAAGGTCTTCTGCCAGCTCATCAATGCGCAGGGCTTTGAGCGCGTCGTGATCCAGGACCCGCACAGCGATGTCGTCTCCGCCCTGCTCGATCAGGTCGAGATCGAGGATCCGGTGCCGGCGATGCGTCTCATCGTGGAACGACTCGGAAACGTCGCTCTTGTGGCACCGGACGCCGGCGCGCGCAAGCGGGTCATCAAGCTCGCGAGCGCACTCGATGTGCAAGCCGTGTTCGCCGAAAAGATTCGCAACACCCGTACAGGCGCTATCACCGGAACACAGATCGCAGCCGACCTGCCAGACTGCGCGCTGCTGGTGGTCGATGACATCTGCGACGGAGGCCGCACGTTTACCGAACTGGCGATGGCGCTCAGGAAGCGGCAGTCAGAACAACACATCGACCGGCCGCTGTATCTCTACGTGACTCACGGCATTTTCAGCAAGGGGCTCGGTCCGCTCGCCGAGCACTACGAGACGATCTTTACGCGAAACAACTGGACCAGCGATACCCGCTGCGAAGTGGTCTGACACCGCCTCCTGGAGAATTCAAATGAACGCACCTGATCGCACCGAAACACTCGAGAAAAACAAACTCGTTCCATTTTGCCTCGCCGACTTTTACAAGACCGGCCACCCGTTCATGTACCCGCGCGAGACTACGAAGCTCGTAGCGAATTTCACGCCCCGTTCGGCGAAGTACGCGCCGGTGCTTCCGCAACTGTTCGACAACAAGGTCGTCTGGTTCGGACTGCAGGGCTTCATCGTCGAATACCTGATGGACCTCTTCACCAGGGAATTTTTCGCTACGTCGAAGGCGCAGGCCGTGCGCAGGTTCAAGCGTCGCATGGATACGGCGTTGGGTCCGGACGCTGTGCCGGCCGATCACCTTGAAGCGCTGCACGAGCTTGGCTACCTTCCGCTCGAAATCCGCTCGCTGCCGGAAGGCTCGCGCGTCGACATCAAGGTTCCGCCGGTACTCTTCAGCAATACGCACGAGGATTTCCCGTGGGTGGCGACGTACTTCGAAACGCTGTTCAGTTGTGAAGTCTGGAAGCCGTCGACGGTCGCAACCGTCGCTTTTGAGTTCCGCAAGCTTCTCACGTATTTTGCAAAGCTGACCGGCGCACCAGAAGAATTCGTCGACTGGCAGGGTCACGACTTCTCAATGCGCGGCATGAGCGGGGTGCACGACGCAATGCGTTGCGGCGCCGGCCACCTGCTGTCTTTCCTCGGCACCGACACGATTCCGGCAATCGACTATGCCGAAGACTTTTATGCTGCCGACGCTGACAAGGAAATCGTCGGTGGCTCGATTCCCGCGTCCGAGCACAGTGTGATGGCGCTGCGCATCCTGCTCACCCAGCAGCGTCTGGCGCGCGACGCGGCAAATGCCGATATTGAGCCTAAGGCCCTGCGGCGGCTCGCCGAGCGCGAGGTGATCCGAGAGTTTGTCTCGCGTGATTATCCGGAAGGCATGGTGTCGATCGTCTCGGACACGTTCGACTTCTGGAACGTGATGACCGTCATTGCGAAGGAGTTGAAGGACGACATCCTCGCACGCAAACCGAATGCTCTGGGGATGTGCAAGGTGGTGTTCCGTCCGGACTCGGGCGACCCCGTGAAGATCCTGACAGGCTACACGGACGACGAGTTGCGTTGCGGTCCCGACCGCAAGCCGGCAATGCTCGCCGACGGACGTTACGAGGTTCGCGACGAAGCCGGCCTTTACGTCACCGAGGCCGAACGCAAGGGCGCGGTGGAGTGTCTCTGGGACATTTACGGCGGCACCACAACAGCAAAGGGATACAAGGTTCTCGATTCGCACGTCGGGCTGATTTATGGCGATAGCCTGACGCTCAAGCGCGCGGTCCTCATCATGCGCCGGCTCGCAGCGAAAGGATTCGCGTCTTGCAACTTCGTGCTGGGCATCGGTTCCTACACGTACAACATGCTCTCACGCGATACGTTCGGCTATGCAATGAAGGCGATCTATGCGGAGGTCGGTGGAGAATCGGTGGCCATCTACAAGGATCCGGCAACCGACGATGGCACCAAGAAGTCGGCGAAGGGACTGTTGCGCGTCGAGAGGGAAGGCGAGCGCTTCGTGCTTTATGAGCAACAGACTGTCGAAGAGGCCGAAGGTGGCGCGCTGCTGCCGGTCTTTCGCAACGGCGAGCTTCTGGTCCGCCAGTCTCTCGCCGAGATCCGGGACCGGCTGAGGGCGTCGTGGACCTGCCCGGCGCCCGGCTCGATCGATTGGGATTAATTTGGGTCGTCGCTCCGGCATTGAGCGCGTCGGCAGTCACCAGGTACAACCAGCCGCGAAAAAATCACTGATAGAGAACCCCGTCATGCAGCAAGCTACCGCCTCCAGTTGGAAAAGCCGGTTGAAGACCGTGATTTTTGCGGTGTTGGTCTTGGGGGCGGTCGGCGCCTTCCTGACGTCAACCTGGGCGGTGCTCGAAGTACTTCGCTGGCTCAGCGGATTGATGTTTATCCACGTTCCCGCAGGCCGCTACATCCGGCTCGATTCAAACAGCATCGTCAACGTCTGGCCGAATAATGTACTGGTGCTCTTTTATGTGCTGGCCGTTCCGTCACTGCTGGCCGATGCGCTGGAGCAATACCGCAAGCGCAGGAAAGGAAAACGACGCACGGAGGCCGGGGCGGGAACCGGTGAAGGCTGGCGTCTGCTTTGTCTCCGTTTGTCCGCCGTGACGCTCGCGGTGTTTGTGCTTGGCCTACTAGGCATGAATACTTATACGATCGTCACTCCGACAGCCATCGTGCAGAGGACGTTTTTCTCACTGCACGCAGACACCTATCCGATAAGCGCCCTGTCCGCGATCGCCTGCACGGTGGCTGGTCGCGGCGCAATTGTCACCGATTTTTCACTGATCGACGGACGGCAGCTCAGCCTCGGCGGCTTGGACACACGCGTCGCGACAGCTATTGCGAAGGTCCGGGGCATTCCTATTGACTACGACAGTCGCTGCTTCGGGCGTCGGCGTTCCATCGTATGACCCGTCGGCCGCTGCGTTGGCCGCGTTTTTTTAGAGGCACATAGCGATCTGAATGCGCGCAACTCATCGCCGTGCTGTTCTTCGGGCATGAGCTGGCCTAACCGCAGCGGAATAATCTGCACGTCCGCTCCTGTCTCTTTGCAATCCCCTTTTGGTTCAAACGCTGCCCGGCCGCTTTATTGCCGTAGCTCCTTGTGGATCAATATGCGCGCGACGATGCAGCGATCACGCCGGGTATATCCGCCTTTACCCCGTCTGTCGTAAAACCCGTCGCAATTGCAAACATCGGAAATAGCCAGATCGAACTTATAATCTGTTTGCCATCCGCCTCGGACGTTTATCGCATGCATTTGTCTTTCACCAAATGCTCCATCCTCGGAGCGATCCCGCTCGCCGTACAGGCTTTTTGCCTTCCTGCATGCAGCCAAACTGGCCAATCGCCCGAAGTCGAAGCGCTTGTTAAAAAATCGCTTGCCGATATGGTCTTCGTGAAGGGCGGAACGTTCACGATGGGAGACTTCGGTCCACAAGTGACGCCCGAGAAACTCTCTTTTACGTCGCAGCAGGAAAACAAGCCTGCTCATACGGTGACGCTGGATAGCTTTTCGATCGGCAAATACAAGGTCACCTACGCCGACCTCGATGTCTATACGACGGCTACCGGCAAACCGTCGTGGCCACACGATAAGGCGGATCGGCCATACAGGGTCGCCGATAACCCGGCCGGTGTTCCCTGGCAGATGGCGAAAGACTACTGCGAGTGGCTCGGCAAGCAAAGCGGCGCCCCAGTCGATCTGCCCACTGAAGCCCAATGGGAATACGCTGCCCGCTCGGGCGGCAAGCTGCTGATTTTCGGAACCAGCAACGGCAAGTACGAAGCGGATCACAACCTGCCATCAGTCGATACGATCGAGGAGAAGTACACGCCTGAAACGGTCGTCTTCCAATATATTTACCCGGTTGGTAAATATCCACCGAATGCCCTGGGACTCTACGACATCGGTGTCGACGGACGTGACTGGATCAACGATTGGTTCGCGCCCGACTACTATGAGCATTCGCCGGCTAAAAATCCCACAGGGCCGGCAAGCGGACTATGAAAGTGATTCGTGGCGCGGAAGGCGACAACGCCGAAACAGCCATGACGGTTTACCGTTATAAGGCGCCACCTGCCGGCTATGTCATCAAACTCAAGAGTGGACGAGTGCTGTGGCCTTCGGCCATCAACCTGACCTTCCGCTGCGCCGTGCAGATGCCCGATTCGCTCTAGGTGGCATAGCTTTAGACCATGCGCCGGCTGGTCGCTTTGTCGCCGTGGCTCCATGCAGATCGACGCTGGACGACTTTGCGCGATCTTTGCGGGCATAGCTGCCTTTGTTCCGTCTCTTAGACTCGTTGCGATTGCAAACATCCGAACCCGCCAGATCGAATTTATAATTTCTTTGCCATCAGTCCGGAGATTTATCGCATGGGTTTGTCCTTCACGAAATGCTCCATCTTCAGAGTGGTCCCGCTGGCCATACCAGCTTTTTGCCTTCCAGCATGCAGCCAAACCGGTCAATCGCCCGAAGTCAAAGCGCTTGTTAAAAAATCGCTTGCCGATATGGTCTTCGTGAAGGGCGGAACCTTCACAATGGGAGACTTCGGTCCGCAAGTGACGCCGGAGAAACTCCCTTTTTCGTCGCAGCAGAAAAACAAACCTGCTCATACGGTGACGCTCGATAGCTTTTCTATCGGCAAGTACAAGGTCACATACGCCGACTTCGACATTTACACAGCTGCTACGGGAAAGTCTTCGTGGCCGCAGGACAAAATACCGCGCTCGTACAGAGTTCCGACGCATCCCGTTGGTGTGCCGTGGCAGATGGCGAAGGATTACTGTCAATGGCTGGGCAATGAGAGCAACTTGCCCGTCGATCTGCCCACCGAAGCGCAGTGGGAATATGCTGCCCGCTCAGGTGGCAAGAACGTTGTCTTTGCCACTGACAACGGCAAATACGAGCCCGATCGTAACTTCCCCAGCGGAGACACGATCGCAGACAAACTTGCTCCGAACGTTGGACTTGTCCAGATGTTTTTGTATCCGGTCGGCAAATATCCGGCAAATCCGCTCGGGCTGTTCGATATGGGATTTGACGGACGTGACTGGGTGAACGACTGGTTCCGTGCCGATTACTACGCGAACTCACCGGCGAAAAATCCACAAGGGCCGGCGTCGGGCACGAAGAAGGTGATCCGCGGAGCCGAAGGTGGCAACGATGAAACCGCAATGACGATGTATCGCTACGGTTCGGAGCCAGCGGGACATCTGATTCCCGAAAACGGAGGAAAGACCGTACCGTCATTCTTTATGATCTATACGTTCCGTTGTGCGCTGGAAAGCTCACGGCCGCAATAGCGGATATCTCGACGCTACCCACCGAAGTTCGTTGCGCATCAATCTATTAGAGCCGCCATTTCGACCCGCCGGCGATGTCTCGCACTATCAATATCTAAAATAGAGAATCCCAAGCGCACCGGGCTCACCTGATGTTTTGCTCTTTTTGGTGATCGCTGGCAGATCAATGTCCCTAACGTTCTTCCAGCCAAACGCTTGGAAAATGCCTTCGGCGAGGCCAACAAAGCCCATGAATTTGCGTGACATCCGGTAGGCAATCGCGCCAAGGATTGCCAGGATACCCAGCCCACCGAAGGCCCACAT
>NZ_QBUB01000032.1:0-21992 GCF_003058125.1 Paraburkholderia sp. GV068 | reverse complement strand
ACCGAGCATTCGGGCAAGTCGCAACTCAATCTTGGTTACCTCGTCAACAGCAAGCTCGAATATCGGGGCGAAGGCTATGAGCTAAGGTCATCGGGTTGGGGGGCGCTGCGCGCGGGCAAGGGCATCATGGTCACGACTTATGACCGCCCCGGCGCGAGCGGCAAGCAGCTCGACATGCAGGAAACCATTGCGCAGCTTGAGAGCGCGCTGGAACTTGCAAAGGCACTCGCTGCGTCCGCCAGCAGCGCAAAGGCCGAGCCTGCCGACACGGCCGCACAGCAGCAGATGAAGGAGGATTTCGACGGCCTGAAGAAGCCGGGACTGCTGATGAGCACGCCCGCATCAGCGGGCATTGTCGCGGGCGACGGCGTGCAGTTCGCGGCGCAGGAAAGTATCTCAACCGTTGCCGGCAAGAACGCCGACTGGAGCGTGACGAAACGCTTCACGGTTGCAGCGGGCGACAAGATCTCACTGTTCGCGCAGAAGCTCGGCGTGAAGATTTTTGCGGCCAAAGGCCCGGTTGAAATTCAGGCGCAGAGCGATGCCATGTCGCTGATCGCCGCACAAGACCTGACGATGGCAAGCGTCAACGGCACAGTGCGCATCAGTGCGAAGAAGGAACTCATACTCGAGTCAGGCGGCGCGTTCATCCAGTTGAAGGACGGCAGCATCACGCTGGGCGGCCCGCTCGATCTGTTCATCAAGACCATTACCGTTCAGAAGAAGGGGAAAGCGTCGCTGAACATGCCGCTCGACTTGAACCATCCTTCGCTGGCCGGTCTGCCGACCGTGCCGTTCACGGTAAATACAGCGGGATCGCCGGCGACGAGAGCAGCTATGTCGGCCGGCATGCCCTACAAGCTTTTCGCTGGCGGCGCGCTGGTTAAGCAGGGTGTATTCGATGAAACCGGGCTGCTTCAGATCGATCACCATCCCACGACGCAGGAATACTCGCTGAAGCTCGCGAACGGCGTCAGCTACACGATTCCCGTTGCGGAAGAATACCGGGGCAACGCTGACAACGGCGCACTCGCCAATCAGGGCATTCCGTTTCACCAAGGCCGGCCCGGTACGGCTGCTGGGGCGGTTGATCGCGCGGAACACCGCACGAGTTACAACAAGCTGCTCAACCCTGATACGGACGTCTGAATGACAAAACAACAATCCATTACCGTTCCGGTCGCGCTGTCCAGCACCCGCAGTGCAACGGTCCCGTCCCCGTGGTTTGTGCAGAACACCGAATACAACCCTGCGCCCGCAACGTACCTTCCGCTCGTGAACGGCGAGGCGGCATTTGGGGCTGTGTTCGACGCGATACGGCAGGCGGAGCACAGCATCGATATTTTGTGCTGGGGTTTCCAGCCGTCGATGTATTTCAGACGCGGCGGCGATGCGCACGGTTCGCCGTCAATTGGTGAACTGCTCGAATTCAAGGGGCTCGAAAAACCCGGCATCAAGATCCGGCTGCTGGTCTGGAGCGATTCGCTGCACGTGGCTTCCTTCTCGGAAGACATGATGCCTGGTAACCACGGAATATTCGGCTTGGCGGGTGCCGCAAGCGACGGCCGTACCCGTGCCCAGCAGGAGTTCGATCAGCTCTGGTACCGACGAGCTAACCTGAATAATGTGACGCGGACTTCAGCCGAGACGAGAGTTAATCCGTTGTCGAAGGCAAAGTCTACCGCGACGGCGGTACTCGGCGCATTGCCGGGCGCGTTGAAGCCATTGAAGAACATCGAATTCGCCACGCGCGATTTCGATCTGAGGGAACGCGCTGAAATCGCATGGCGGACCTGGATGAGCGGCCCGCACGGCGATCCCAAGCTTAGAGATGTCAACACTGCGGCGATGACGGCTGAGCCCTCGCATCACCAGAAGATGGTGCTTGTCGATTACGAGGTTCCGGAACAGGCAATCGGGTTCGTGATGGGGCACAACACGCTTGACGAATACTGGGACAGGGACGACCACACCTACCTGAGGCAGGCGCCGCGGATGGGGCGCAACGGCCTTCATCCCAGACAAGACATGTCCGCCAAGGTAACGGGGCCGATCCTCGACTGCCTGAACCGTAACTTCTGCCAGGCTTGGGACGACGCAACCGGCCAGAACCTGACTCACGCTCGGGCGGCACTGGCTGGCAGACTGACGCTGCGCCGCGACCCGAAAAACGGTACGCCGGTCATGGCGCAGATTGTGCGCACGCAGTCACAGTTCGGCAAGAACGGCAAGGGCAGCAAGGACGCCACCAAGGACATCTCAGCGCTGTACCTCCAGGCGGTGAACAACACGACGAAGTTTGTGTATATCGAAAACCAGTATTTCCGCTACATGCCCGTGGCGGACAAGCTGCGGAAGAACGTCAACGCGCAGATAGCGGGCGGACGCAATCCCGCGAAGCACGGCGTCGTCTATCTGTTCGTGATCACGAACTCGAACGATGACGGCATCGGCCTCGGGACGGTCAGCACCTACCAGATGCTCGATGCGCTCGGATACGGCGACCGGATGCCCGGTATCGAGAAACTGGAGAGGAACGACCAGCTTGCGCAGCAGGAACAGGCGTTAGAGAAGCAGCTCGCCGACGAACAGGCCGCCAGCAAGCGCGCGATGATGCAGGGCGCGGATTTCTCGCATATGCAAGGGCTGGCCAACTACCTTCAGGACGGACAGGCCCGACAGAGCGAGTTACAGCAGAAACTCGAGCAGACGAGGCAGGAGCAACGCCGGACGGCTAGCGTCAGCGCGGACGGCTTGACGAAGGACGGGGATCTCGTGCCGCCGCAGGATATGCCCGGCATGAAAGTGCTGGTCTGTACTTTGGTCGCCCCGGATATGCCGGCAGGTAAGGAGTGGGACTACGTCTACATCCACCAGAAGCTGATGATTGTCGACGACGTGTTTACGACGCACGGCTCGGCCAACGTCAACCGGCGCAGCATGGAAGTCGACAGCGAACTGAATATCTGCCATGAGCATGGCGGAGCGACGCGCGCGCTGCGCAAGCAGTTGTGGGCGCTTCATACCAACGATCTGGGCGCGCAGGACGACATTCCGGAGGCGTACAAGCAGTGGAGTCGCGTCATTTTTCGGAACACTCAGAACCAGGGCAATAAGCTGCCCCCGGTGGCATCTGTCGTGGGCTTTCTGCGTACGTCGCCCAAGCGCACTTACGCGGACTGAGCCGTGAGACGAGGCATTTTTATCGCCCTGCTGGCGGGCCTTGCGTGCGCCTGCACAAAGGAGAACTCATTGACTTCACTGCCTGACCTGAGCGCCGTGCGCGCAAATCTCGCCTTTACCTGCGTGCATGAGGCCGATCATTTGCCGTCGCTCGATTCCGATGCGGACCAGTTGTTCAGATACGCCCGCTGGCTGCAAAAACAGGATGGCCCAAAGGACTTCAGCGATGTCGCGCGGTATTACCGGATAGCGGCAGCGCACGATCACTACAAGGCCAACACGAACCTTCAGGCGCTGGTGTCGACGGGACTGGCCGATTCGCCTAACGCACAGAAAGAGACAATCGACCTTGCGGTGCAACTGGTGAAACAGGGCGTGCCGGGCGGCTATTATGATATCGCGCATTACCTGGAACTCGGCTACGGCCTTAAACAGGATAGCGTGACGGCCTTGCGCTATTTCCGCAAGGCGGCGGATCTGGGTAATGCGGATGCGCAGTATTACATCGCTCAACAACTGTTTCCGATCGACAGGGCGCCGGATGTTGCCCAGCAGATGTGGCGATGCGCAGTGGACCAGGGACACGGCAAGGCGGCGCTCGAACTAGGGATTGACCGTACGATACATAAGTCCTACGGCGAAGCACTCATAGCCTACCAACGGGGGGGCATGGCGGGAAACAGCCTGGCTGCGTCGTCTATGGAACACGGCTTCAAGGGCCCGCCTCCGTCCAATACTCTGGACTACCTCGCTGTTCCCAACGATCCCGAACGCTCGCGCCGCTACAAGGCGATCGGTAAACTCCTCGACGACAACGAAGGTCTGAATCCGAAAGTCCCCGATGTCGACCAGATCGTGCCGCTGCCGCCGGCGCAACTGCCCGCATGGGACGGCACGTTCCAGTGGCAGAAGGAACAGGACGCGGCCAAGCCGCCGCAGAAGCCTGCCGAATCGCTCGTTGCAAAACTGGCGCGTGAGAAGAATCTCGACCCGGCGACAGGGCTGCCACTCGTGCCCGCCAAAACCGCGGAAGCCGAACGCGTGCCGCTCGGCACGGTGGTGTCCACGGGCGCGGTATGTCCGCAGGACGGCATCTGGAGCGACGGGCGCTGGGCAGACCGGAATCTCGAAGCGACATGCCGTTTCAGAAAAGGCGAGACGATGCCGCAACTTGCCATGAAGAATCCCCGGCCCATTCCGGGACTCGACGCGCTGCTCGGCATGCGCATTTACCGGACCAATGCGCGCTGGCGTCTTGTGGCTTACACCGACGAGACAGCCTGAACCATGTATGAAGCCGTTGATAATTCCGGGGCAATTTCATGAGGCGAGGCGTTGTTGTCGCCGTGCTGGCGAGTCTTGTCTGCGCGTGCACGAAGGGGAGCCCATTGGCTTCACTGCCTGACCTGAGCGCCGTGCGCGCGAATCTCGCCTTTACCTGCGTGCGTGAGGCCGACCACCTGCCCCCCCTCGATCCGGATGCGGACCAGTTGTTCAAATATGCCCGCTGGCTGCAGAAGCAGGACGGCCCAAAGGATTTCAGTGATGTCGCGCGGTATTACCGGATTGCGGCAGCCCACGATCACTACAAGGCCAACACCAATCTTCAGGCGCTGGTGTCGACGGGCCTGGCGGATTCACCTAACGCACAGACAGAGGCGGTCGATCTGGCGGTGCAACTGGTGAAACAGGGCGTGCCGGGCGGCTATTACGACGTCGCGCATTACCTCGAACTCGGCTACGGCCTTAAGCAGGATAGCGTGACGGCCTTGCGCTATTTCCGCAAGGCGGCGGACCTCGGCAGCCCGGATGCACAGTATTACCTCGCGGAGAAGCTGGACCCAATTGATGCCGCCCCCGCGGTTGCGTTGCAGATGTACCGGTGTGCAGCCGACCAGGGACATGGCAAGGCCGCGACCTCACTGGCTCTTGATCGTTTGACGGATAAGTTCTATGTCGAGGCCCTTAGGGCTTTCCAGCAGGGCGTCTTGGCGGGAAACAGCCAAGCTGCGTCGTTCATGGAAAACGGCTTCAAGGGCCCCCCGCCGGACGATCGCCTGTACTACCTTGCTGTTCCCAACGATCCCGAACGCTCGCGCCGCTACAGAGCGATCCGCAAATTCCTCGACGACAATGAAGGTCTGAATCCGAAAGTCCCCGATGTCGACCAGATCGTGCCGCTGCCGCCGGCGCAACTGCCCGCATGGGACGGCACCTTCCAGTGGCAGAAGGAACAGGACGCGGCCAAGCCGCCGCAAAAGCCTGCCGAATCGCTCGTTGCAAAACTGGCGCGTGAAAAGAATCTCGACCCGGCGACAGGGCTGCTACTCGCGCCCGCCACAACCGCGGAAGCCGAACGAAGCCGTTGACCATTGAGAACATGCAGGCCATTGCTGTCTCGCGTGGTGGGCGTTGCCTGTCCCGGCACTACGTCGATTGGCAGCAGGTAACCCGCACAACCCCCTCAACTCCCATCATGAAAAATAACCCCCACCGTACACCTCCGCCCCGACCGTAACCGACTCACCCCATGCCGCAGATTCACCCGATACGCCCCGCGCGTGCCCTGCACAGGCCGATGATGAACCGCGAACACCACGGCGTCTCCCTTGCGCAGCGGCACGACTTCCGTCCGCGATTGCATCCGCGGACGCTGCTCGGTCATGACGAATTCGCCGCCGGTAAAGTCGTCGCCGGGTTCTGACAGCAGAATCGCAACCTGTAGCGGGAAAACGTGCTCGCCGTAAAGGTCCTGATGCAGGCAGTTGTAGTCGTCGGTGGCGTATTGAAGGATCAGCGGTGTAGGGCGCGTCTGACCCGCGGCATGACAGCGCTCGATGAACTCCGGGTGCGCCGCCGGATAGCGGACATCGATTCGCATCACTTCATTCCAGCGATTCGCCACCGGCACGAGATGCGGATAAATCCCGTGGCGCAACTCCGCGATCAACGGCGGCAACGGATACGCAAAGTACTTGTATTCGCCCCGCCCGAAACCGTGCCGCGCCATCACAACGCGGCTGCGATACAACTCCTCGTGCGGATATAACGCGGTGAGCGCGTCGCATTCGTCGCCGGTCAGCAGCTTGGCCAACATCGCGCATCCATAGCCGTTCAGTTCTTCTTCGACGTTGAACCAGTCGATCGCCTCGATGCGCGGTGCAAGCGAACTTGCGTGAGCCGGGTTATGGCGCGACGGCTTCGCCACCGTATTCATGACTGTCTCCCTCTGCGATATACGAACGATGATTCAGTGTAAGCGCGTGTCCGGCGCCGCGCACTCCGACTCTTGCTCTGCAATTCTCATCGATGCGATAGAACGTTGAGCTTTGCGGAACCGTATCGCGTCGTCCATAGTAGGTGCTGTGAATCTGAATGCTCACCGGAGGCATGCCATGTCCGATGTAATAGAAAAACTCGACGATTGGCTCGGCGCAGAGCAAGTCGCCAAAGACCACATCACCGCGTTTCCGCTGGCGGCCCTGGCCGCGACGCTGAATCGCGAGGAAACCGGCGATACGATCCCGCCGCTTTGGCATTGGCTCTATTTTTTGCCGATCTCGCCGCTCTCCGAAGCCGGCCCCGACGGCCATGCGAAGCGCGGCGACTTTCTGCCGCCAGTGCCGCTGCCGCGCCGCATGTGGGCGGGCGGCCGCTTGACCTTCCATGCGCCGCTGAAAGTGGGGGAGCACGCCACGCGCACGTCGACGATTGCGAACATCGAAGAAAAGACGGGGCGCTCCGGCCGCCTCGTTTTCGTGACCGTGCAGAACACGATCGAGGTCGACGGTCAATTGAAGCTTGAAGAAGAGCACGACATTGTCTACCGCGATGCGCCGCCGGCCGACGCGCGGCCGCAGCGGCCCCAACTCGCGCCGGAAGGCGAAACGTGGAGCCGCACCATCGACGCCGACGCCGTCATGTTGTTCCGCTATTCGGCGTTGACCTTCAACAGCCATCGCATTCACTACGATGAGCCTTATGCGACGCAGGTGGAGGGCTATCCTGGGCTGGTTGTCCACGGTCCGTTGATCGCGACGCTGCTCGCCGACCTCGTGCGCCGCGAGCAGCCGGAAGCCACGCTGCAGAGTTTTGCCTACAAGGCGCTTCGCCCGACCTTTGCCGGTCAGCCTTTCAAGGTGTGCGGCGCGCCGTCGACGGATGGTAAAACCGTCGAATTATGGGCAAAAGATCATGAAGGATTTTTGACGATGCGGGCGACGGCGGCAATTGGCTAACTTCAGAACGGAAGTGATTCCGTTCTGCATACGCTGCCCGGCATTTAAAATTGTGCGTAATCCAAAGACCCGGCTCGTGTAGGTTTTTTGCCTCTAATGAAAACGATATTGCCGCGCGAGCTGTGAGACGATTACGGCATTAGCCGACTGGCACGGCGACGCACGGTTTTATAATCTCCTGCTGCATTAATCGAGGTCAGCTCGATTTTGTTAAATGCAGTTTCGGCTGTTGTGCGGTTAAAAATATCGGTTATCATCGCTGCCTTCAGCGATCGGTTACGGCGGCTTAATGCGACCGGCATCGACGTTAATATCGTCGCATCGAACAGAAAAAATCAGATGAAGATGTCGCGTAAAAAGATTGCAATCCTCGTGGCCGTGCTTCTGATCGTGGCTGCCGTCGTCATTCAGGCGGTGTGGCGTCCATTCGCACATCGCAAGGCGGCCAATACGGGGGAAGTCGTTCTCGATATTCACCATCCCGACGCGGTGATCGACAGCGAAGCACTCTCGCGTTTGCCGCGCGACATGTTGCGTGTGCCATTACTTCACGACGTGCTCACGCAAGACTTCGTCGACTATTACGAATCGGCCAATACGCGCCTTTCCGCCGAAGGTGCTTTGCGGCGCCTCGCATTCGAACATCAACTGGACTGGCGCGACGAACTGATTCGCCGCGTTTTCGATGAACCCGCGCATGTGCTGCTGTGGCGCTCGCCGGACGGCCGGCTCGGCTACTGGATCATGTCCATCCGCCGGAACGGTCTTGCGAAATTGCTGCAAGGCGTGGGCAACGTCGCTGCAAGCGACTCGCAACTGAGCCAGGTCGCGAAGCTCTCGGGCGACGTGCCGGTCTATGCATTGAAACTTGCAGTCGGCCGCACGCTTTTGTTCGCGACGAAGGACGACCGTCTGGTCGTGCTGTCCGCGCCGGGCGTGCTGCTCGACGAAAAGGGCAGTGTGCTGAGCGAACGCGCCGATGCTGTGTCCGACATGCTCTCGTCCGGTCGCGACGATGCCGCGCGCGCCTATCGGCTGGATGCGGCCGGCGATGCGCCGAAGGGTCATCGTCTGATCGTGTCGGCGAATTATCTGTCGTTCGGCTATCAGGCGTTCTTTTCCGGCATCGACGCGTTGCGCTTTGATTTTTCGCCGAACGGCAACGCCGCGGCGAGCTGGCGCACCTCGGCGTTGATCGATCCTGGCAAGCTGCCGCAGCAGTGGAACAGCGCTGACTTGTGGCGTGCGTTGCCGGCCAACGCTGCGGCGTGCACGAGCTTGCCGGCGGACTGGAAAGAGGCATCGGCGCTATTGGGCAAGGTCGCCGATGGCGGCGATGCGGCCGCGGCAATCGGCGATCGTCTGACAGGACCGGCGGCTGTCTGCTGGTACGCGAAGTCGACGCTGGTCGCGCCGGTGTTCATCGCGCGCGTGAAGGCGCAGGATGCCGCGTCCATCGCGGCGCTCAAAAGCGCGCTCGGCAAGACGTTCGGCGACGTGATCGGCGCCTATGAAGCGAAGGCGGCGAAGGCGGACGGCAACGACGCGGGCTATCGCCGCTTGCCTGTCAGCACGCGCGAGCAGGGCGCGGATGTCACCGTGTGGCAGCGGCCGGTCAGCGCGCGCTCGGGCACGGCGTTGAGCAGCAAGGCGTCGTTCGCTTCGCAGTTATCGGCGGAACGCTATTTCCCGGTGACGCTCGCGCTCGCGCACGGCTACGTGATTTTCTCCCCCGATGCGCGTCTCGTCGACGACACGCTCGCAGTGCTCGACAAGCGTTACCCCGCGCTCGCCGATACGCTCGCGCCGGAGCGTTTGCCGCGCACTATCCTCACGCTGACGCCTGCATCGGCGGCCGCGCTGATCGAACGCGAAGCAGGCGCCGCGCTGCCGGCCGATCAGGAGGCCGTATTCCGCAACGCGTCGCGCACGCATCTGACGCCGAAGCTGCGCGCGCTCGCGCACTATCCGGCGCTGTCGTTGTCGCTGCCGCAGAGCTTGCCTGGCTCGACGGGCTGGGTGCCGGTCGAGTGGTGGTTCGATCGTGCGAAGAGCGATGCAAACAGCGATGCCAGCGGCGACACCGCGTCGAACAACGCCGCGACTCAGGCGCCCGCGGAGCAGCCCGGCACCGAGGGCGATTAAGTGCGCCGCCTTCGTGTAGCAGGCGCTATGCGTGCGCCTCGCGAGTCGCACGCGGCGCGAGGAGTCGCGCTCGCGGCCTGGGATGCGAACACCGCAAGCGTCACCACGGCTTCTCGCCGCGCATGCCTCTCGCGCATCGCCACGTTTTTCGCGCTAACCGCCGCCGCGCCCTACGCACACGCGCTCGGCATCACCACGACAGCGCCCGACCACGACGCACTCACCACTCAACAATCCGCTGCGTTTCGCGCGTGGTTCACGCGCATCGTCGATCAGCAAATGCGCCGCGGCCCGACGCCGCGCTGGACGCAACGCGACTGCGCGGGCCTCGTGCGCTTTGCCGTCGGCGAAACGCTGCGCACACACGACAGCAAATGGCTGCGCGCGAACGGCATGACCGGTCTTGCGGACACAAGCAGTCTGCCGCCCGAACTGCAACTGTCCGCGTCGCAGCGCACGATCGCGAATCGCTGGACGCAGATCGACGGCTCCACGGGCGCGTATGCGTCGGCCATCGCGCTGATTCAACGCAATAGCCGTTTCGTTTCGAAGGACGTCAACAAGGCGCTGCCGGGCGACCTGCTGTTCTTCGATCAGGGCGACGACCAGCATCTGATGATCTGGCTCGAGCGCTACATCGCTTATCACACAGGCACCGTCACGCCGACCGATACCGGTCTGCGCGCGGTCGCCGTTTCCGACCTGATGCAATGGAAAGATTCCCGCTGGCAACCGCTCGACGGCAATCCGAACTTCGTCGGCGTGTTTCGTTTGGACTTTTTGACACCATGACCCGAATGAATTCCGTTGTCGCGATGAGCCACTGGTTGCGCAGCACGCGCCGTCGCTCGGCACTTATCTTGGCGACGCTGCTTGCGGCCATCGCGCTCGCGGCGACAAGCAGCGCCGCGTTCGCCGGCGACGACGCATCGTCGAGCGCGGCCGCGACCGAGTCCAGCATCGCAGCGAATCCCACATTGAACGCCGCGCCGACGAGCAACTACAGCTCGCAGAAGGTGGACGGTCAACCGTTCTTCCTACTCTCGGATGCGAGCTTCGGCAGCAATCAGACCGCGCAGGTTCGGCTCGAAGCGCCCGGCCGCGATTTCAAGGACGCATTGCAGCCCTACGGCGGCGCGGACATCGTCGTGTATCGCGTGGGCAAACCGCTCGACTTTCTGAAGGCGCAGAAGAATTTGCATCGGCTGAATGTCGCGCCGAATTATCAGGGCGAAGGGCTCGCGAACACGCTCGCTTATTTGTGGGACCGCTGGTTCACCGAGGCGCGCCGCGCATGGCAGCGTGTGCTTTCGTTCGCGACCCGCAGCAAGGCAACCGAAGCCGCGCCGCAATTCAGGCTCGGCGAGCAAACCGGCAAGCAGACGCAATTTGAACAGAACTCGCAATTCGCGCCGCTGAAGGGCTACGACTTGGTCGCGCGCTTTCGCTATCCGATCTGGGACGCGAAAGTGATCGAGCCGCCCAAAGGCGTGAACCTCGCGGGCAGCAGCAGTAACTTTATCGAGGCAAGCGCGGGCAACGTGATGATTCCGGTGGGCAAGCTGCCGCCGGGGCTTTATATCGTCGAAGCCGTGATCGGCAACTATCGCGCGCATACGCTGCTGTTCGTGTCGGATACAGTCGCGGTCGTGAAGGCGGCATCGAGCGGAATGCTCGTGTGGACCACGCGGCGCGACAACGGCAAGCCGGTCGCGAATACGGACGTGAACTGGACCGACGGCGTGGGCGTTTTGCAAAGCGGCACGACGGGCGGCGACGGTGCGCTTCTGCTGCAACACGTCAGCCCCGAGCGCAGCTATGTGCTCGGCGTCGATCCGCAGGGCGGCGTGTTCGTGTCCGAGAATTTCTATTACGACAGCGAGATCTACAACACGAAAATCTACGCAGTCACGGACCGGCCGATGTATCGTCCGGGCGACCCGGTGCATGTGAAATTCATCGGGCGCACGTTCCAGAACGCGACGCAATCGTCGGCGCCCGCGGAGGCCGACATCAAGCTCGACGTGCTCGATCCGAACGGCTCGCCGGTCGCGACCACGAAGGCGCATTTCGCTTCCGATACAGGCGCGGACACGTCGTTCACGCTGCCCGCCGACGCGACCGCCGGCGGCTACACGCTGCGCTTCGACTACAACGGCGACGTGTATGGCAGCGCGTTTCGCGTCGCCGAATACGTGAAGCCGCATTTCGACGTCAACCTGTCGATGGACAAGGCCGACTACGCAACCGGCGAGCCGCTGAAGGGCAAGATCCAGTTGCGCTATCCCGACGGCAAGCCAGTGCGCGACAGCAAGATTTCGGTCACGCTGCGCGCGCAGAAAGTGACGATCGTCGACGGCGAATTGCGTTATGCGGGGCTCTTTCCCGTCAAGCTCGAGCAGCAGGAACTGAAGACCGACAGCGACGGCAACGCAAGCCTCACGCTACCGGCCGCGACCCAACCTAGCCGTTACGCGCTGACGCTCTTCGCGCAGGACGGCGCCGCGTACAAGGTGCGCGTGACGCGCGAAGTGCTGATTGCTCGCGGCGCGACGCCGTATCGCCTGACGACCGCGAAGTCGTTCTCGCAGCCGAAGGAAGAGGTGAGCTTCGATCTGCAAGCGCTGGCCGCGCTCGACCCCGCAGCGCATGCGCCAGCAAAATGGGAATGGACGCGCCTCGAATCGCAAACGCATGCCGCAGGCACGTTGAAGAGCGAAGCGAATAGGGAGTCCAAGAGCGCAGGCGGCAAGCTGTCGTTCACGGTCCAATTCGATCAGCCCGGTTCGTACATGCTGTCGGTGAAGGACGATAGCGGCAATCTGCTCGCCGCCGTCAGCCATTGGGTCGCGGGCGACGGGCTCAAGGCGATTCCGGGCAGCGTCGAGATCGTATTCGATCGCGACAAGTACAAGATCGGCGATACGGCCGAGGCGCTGATCACGTTCCCGTTACCCGTCGACGATGCGTTGCTGACGCTCGAACGCGATAACGTCGAGCGGCGGGCGCTGCTTAGCGCAGGCGGCGACTGGCTGCAACTGCAACGCGTGACGCCGATGCAATGGAAAGCGCGCATCAAGGTCGGCGAGGACTTCGCGCCCAACATGACGTTTTCGGTGCTGTACGTGCATGCCGGCGAATACGCGTTTCAGAACGCGGGCATCGTGGTCGCGCAGCCGCAGATCGAACTGAATGTGAAAAGCGACAAGCCGGTGTACGGTCCCGGCGACACGGTCACGCTCAACTTCGACAGCACGTTGAACGGCAAACCGGAAGCGGCGAATCTGACGGTGAGCGTGGTCGATGAAATGGTCTACGTGCTGCAGCCGGAGATCGCGCCGAACATCGTCGACTTTTTCTATCACCCGCGACGCAACAACGTGCGGACCTCGTCGAGTCTGTCGTTCATTACCTACGACCTCGCGCGTTCGCCGCTCAAGGGCGCGCCCGGCGGCCCGCAACGCGCGAACTACAACGAGCGCGGCGTGAAGGTGCTGGAACGGCCGCGTCGCGACGATCAGGACACGGCCGCGTGGGAAGGCAATCTGAAAACCGACGCGAGCGGTCACGCGACGATGACCTTCAAGATGCCGGACTCGCTCGCGCGCTGGCGCATCACCGTGCGCGCGGCCGCGCCCGATGGCATGGTCGGTCAGCGCACCGCATACCTGCGCTCGGACAAGGCGCTGTATCTGAAGTGGAGCGGGCCGTCGCGTTTCCGCGTCAACGATCAGCCGGCCATCGACATGATCGCCTTCAATCAGACCGATGCGGACATGGACGCGCAGTGGCTCGTCGAGGGCGGCGGTTTGTCGCTGAATCAGAAGGTCACGCTCAAGCGCGGCGCGAATTATCTGCGTCTGCCGAGCGGCGCGTTGAAGGCCGGCGTGATCAACGCGAGCTTGCGCCGCGGCGATAAGGACGTGGACCGCTTGCAGACCACGATTCGACTCGACGCAAGCGGCTGGCTCGATCTGCACCAGAACACCGTCACACTCGACGATACCGGCAAGCCGCTCAATCTACCGCAAGACGCGCAGGACGTGAGCGTGCGTTTCGTCGGCAATGCGGCGAGCCAGTTCATGCGCGTGGCCGACGATCTGATCGACTATCCGTATGGCTGCGCCGAGCAGACGTCGAGCCGGCTGATTCCGCTCGCGCTTGCACACGACGCGATCGGCCGTGGTGACAACGCCAGTTCGACGCAGGGCATCGAAGCGTTACTGCGCAATCAGCGGCAACGTCTTGCGATGCTTGCGGGCGTCGGCGGCACGTTCGGCTGGTGGGGCGACACGACCGGCGGCAGCGCGCTTGTCACGGCCTACGCGTATTACGCGGACTGGCTCGCGAGCCGCAGCCTCGGCATCAGCTTGCCCGCCGCCAACTGGCAGCACGCGATGGAGGTGTATCGCGACGCCGGCGCGAAAGAGCCGCTGTTGCATCGTGCGTTGGCGCTGTGGTTCATGCAGCAGATGGGCTTGCCGGTTGCGACACCGGTATCGGGCGTCGCGGCTGACTTGATGAGCGATGCGGCGGCCACGGCGAAAGCATCGGCTCGCGCTGCGGCCAATGCCGCATACAGCCCGACGGACAGCATCGTGTTCGCGCAAGCCGACTCGCCGCGCGGCAAACAGATGGCGACGCTGCTGGTCGCGAGCATGGCGCGCGGCACGGGCGCTCAAATGCCGGACGGTTTTGATGCCGCGGCAAGCGCGGCACGCGTCGCGTTGGGCAACGATCCTGCGCCGCTCGTGCAAAGCCTGCTTGCGATGTCAGGCGACGGCGTGGGCGTCGATGCAACTGCGTTGCTGGCGAAAAGCAGCGCCGACTACCCGACGCTCGACCGCGCGCTGACGTTGCTTTGGTTGCGCAAGGCGTTTGGCGGCGACGTGGCGGCTGCGTCGTTGCCGTCGCTGCAAGGCGCGGGCTGGACGCGTGCTGCGACAGCGACCGGCACGCCGTTGTGGAAATGGACTGGGGCCGCGCTGCCGTCCGCGCTCGACGCAGGCGCCGCGCGCGCGGACGTCAGCGCAATCGTCTCGTTCCGCAGTCATGCGAGCGAGGACAGTCGCCTGAACATCACGGTCGCGCGTCGCTTCTACAAACTCGAGCCGCTCGAAGTGAAGGCCGATCCGAAGAAGCAGGGCGCCGCCGAGAGCAGCGTCGGTCGCTCGGCTTTCACCGCACGTCTCGTGAAATCGGGCGATGCAATCGACAGCAATGCGCTGTACGTCGACGAAGTGACGCTCACGCCGCGTTCGGGCAACGCCTATCACTATGGGCTGCTCGACGTGCCGCTGCCGCCTGGCGGCAGCGTCGAAGCGACGAGTTGGGGCGTGTCGATCGACGGCTTGCCGGGCGAGAAGGAAGGCGAGAGCGGGCCGCAACCGTTCGCGCGCGCGGCATCGTATGAAATGGGCGAGCTTTCGTATCATCAGCCGGTGCCTTTGCTCGACCGTCCGGTCGCGTTGCGGCAACTGGTGCGCTTCGCATTGCCGGGCACGTTCGCATTGCCGCCCGCGCGCTACTTCCGCATGTATCAGCCGGATGCGAAGGCGTTCGAAGGCGGCAAGAGCGATCGCGCGACGACGCTGCGCATTCAATAGCGAGGCGTCGGCAATGTTCCTCGGCACGCTCGTCAGGTCGGTACGCGGTCGCGTTGCAGCAATGCTGCGGATCGCGTTCGCCGTGGCCGCGATGTGCGTGTTGTTTGCAGCGAATGTCGAGCGCGGGTATGCGGCGGTGGCGTCGGCATCGGCGTCCGCTTCCGTTGCGTCCGGTGCCGCGTCCAAACAGGCATTGCGCTTTGCGTGGCTGCGTGATGGACAAAGCCAGCTTTGGCAGGCCGACGCCGGCGGCGCCGCTGTCGGTCTCTCGCCGCAATCCGCGGTGCCGTTGCCCGCGACACTGGAGACGCCGCTCGGCAGCGTATGGAAACTCTTCGTCTACGGCTATCTCGTGGACCGGAACATCGCGACGCCGGACTACACATGCAGCGGCGGCGATCCCGAAGAAGTGTATTGCTGCATGACCGGCGGTCGTATCGATCGCGAACACGCACTCGTGCAATCGTGCGGACGCTTTTTCGAGCCCGCGCGCCTGCAACTCGATCCCGTCGACTGGCGCAAGTACTGGACCGCCGCGAATGCGCCAACCTGGCTGCGCAACCTTCACGCGATGACTCCGACGCAGCGCGTGCCCGTCGCGCAACTGCTTGCCGCATTGCAGGCGATGCCGGCGCGCCCGCGCGAAGCGGCGGCGAGCACGCTGGTCTCGGTGCTGACGAGCGGCCGGGGCGAAGGCACCGTGTCGCTCTACGGCAGCCTGCTGCGCGCGAAGACCTGGACGATGCCCGACGCGGCGCGGCCCGGCGCATCGGTGGGCGGCGCGGCAGGCTGGCTCGCGGACGGCACGCCGATCTGGCTCGGCGGCCCTGGCGGCAGCGCGCGCGTGCTCGCGTCCGCTGCGCCGCATCGCGCCGCTGCTCACGCAAGTCGCTGTGCCCGATGACGGCGCATGCGTCGTCGTCGATTTTTTCAGCCGCTATCCGATTCGCGAAGTGCTCGGCGAGAAGAGTCCGAAGCGACCGACGGCGATGGTGCCCGGCGGGCCGCTGAACGGCGAGTTTCGCGTGGGCTTTGTGAACGGCAACTGGGCGCGCGTGACGAGCCGCGGAGAACTGCGGCTCGATCGCAATGCGGCGGGCGTGCCGCAACTGATCGGCCGCTTCGGCATGAACGACTATGTGGCGCGAGTGGTCGAGCGCGAAGGCGACACGGCGCAGCCGGAAGCGGCCAAGGCGCTGGCCGTGGCGGCGCGCACTTACGCCGTACAGCATGGCGCGCATGATCACGGCTGCTTGCGTATCGACGACAGCAGCAACACGCAGCGCGTTCTGCCGCGTGCGCCGACCGCAGCGGCGCGCCGTGCCGCGGACGTGACCGACGCGCTCGTGCTCACCGGCGTGCCCGTGCAGTATCACCACGACAAGGCCGCACCTGGGCAAATGAGCTGGCTCGCCGCGAAGGCGTCCGCGCAAACGGGACTGACGTTCGACGCGATCCTCGCGCGCACGTGGCCGCAGGCGACGCTGACTTCGTTCCAGAGTCCGTTGTCCGGCGATTGCGTCGCGGTGGCCGGCGCGCGCGAATGGCTGCAGCGCAACGCGCCGTTGTGGGCGCGGCGCATGGACGGCGCAGCCGGCTACGAGACGCCCGATTTGCCGGCGGTCTGCGCGGTCCGCGAAGGACGTCCGTATGCGGATGCGCAGCGCAATCGCGTGTATGTGTATCGCCTGCAGAGCGAGGAAGATCGCATCGCGCTCGCACATGAATATGTTCACCTCGCGTTTCAGCACCATCCGCGTGGGCTCGATGAAGATTTCGTCGAGCGCACCGCGCGCGTGCTGATTCGTACCGACAATCCGATCCAATGAACGACGTGACGTTTTTATTCCGGTTGAGGCGGTCTTCGGCGGCGAGTTGGGCTCGCTCGCGTGTCGCGACGCTGCTGGGTGCGGCTGCTTTGGGCGTGGTGGGCACATTCGGCGCGGGTCTTTTCGCTGACGCCTACGCGGCTGGGAAAGACGGCGCTGTCGCCGATCTGACCGGCGCGTTCGGCGGCTGGCGTCATAGCGGGCTGACGAACGAAGGCGAGCAATTCGTCGCGGCTTATCCGCGGCCGCCGATCGATCGCGGCGCGCAGCGCTATCGCACGCTGATCGAAGGACGCCTCAGGCAGATCGACAAGCACGCGCGTAAGCCGCCGACGCTCGTCGTCAACGGCAATGCAACGCCGCTCTATACCGACGACGAAGGCGCGTTCGCGCGGCCGTGGGCGTTCGGTGCGGGCTCGAACAGCGTCGAACTGATTTCCGCGGATGGCAGGCAGCGTCAGCGCATGCAGTTTTACGAAGCGGACCGCAGCAAGCCGCAGGCGAAGCTGCGCGCGATGGTCACGTGGGACGACCCGCGTGCGCAGGTCGATTTGCATGTGATTACGCCTGGCGGCCTGCACGCGTTCTTCGGCAATCCGACTTTGGAAGACGGCAGCGGCTTCGACGTCGATTCCGTGGACGGCGCGGGGCCGGGGATTTTTTCGTCGGCGGCGCCGGAGCATGGCACGTGGCTTTTCTTTCTGAACTACTGGGGCAATTTCGATTCGACCGGCTACAACTTCGACGCCGCCGCGCACGACCGCGACGTGATCACCGCGACGTTGACGCTGGTCTTCAACGAAAACACGCCGAACGAACGGCGCGAAACGATGATGGTGCCGCTGCGAAAAATCGGCGACCTGATGCTCGTGAAGAGCGAGCGACTTTGATAGCGGGACGGGAGCAGTAACGATGAAGCGCAGAACGACGGGATGGATGAACGCGGGCCGCGGCTTGCTGCTGCTCGCATGCTTGCAGGGCATGTCGGCCGCGCAGGCGAGCGACATCGACATGAGCGCGCCGCTGAACGGCTGGCGTAATACCAGCGGCGACAACGAACGCTATACGCAGGACGTGCACTATCCGGCGGTATCGGTGACGACGCCCGAAGGGCAGTCGGGATTCGCGCTGATCCAGGGGCAGATTCGCAACGCGCCGAAGAAGAAGGGCAACACGGTCGGTACGCTGGTGGTCGACGGCACGCCGTTGCCGCAACGCATCGAAGAGGACGGCAAGTTTTCGCGGCCCTATGCGTTTCCGGCGGGCAGCAACAGCGTAGAACTGCGCGCGCCGGACGGCAGCCGCAAGCGCGTGCAGTTCTACGACGCCTACAGCGGCAAGACGCAGCCGAAGCTGCGCGTCGTGCTCGCGTGGGACACCGACGGCACGGACCTCGACTTGCATGTGGTGTCGCCCGATGGCGCGCATGCATGGTACGGCGAGCGCGTGACGCCGAACGGCGGCGCGCTGGACGTCGACGTGACGACGGGCTATGGGCCGGAGATTTATTCGTCGGCCGCGCCGTTGAAGGGCACCTATCTCGTCTACGTGAATTACTACGGCAGCGGCAGCGGCCGCAGCGACATGACGGTCGCTCAGGTGACGATCATCAGCAACGAAAACACGCCCAGCGAAAAGAGCGAGACGATCCGCGTGCCGATGCGCAAAGCCGGCGAACTGACGCTCGTGAAGACGTTTGTGATGCCTTGAGCGGCGCGTGTTTGTTCGCTTGCGTACGATCGAGCCGCAGCACGTGCACGCGATGAAAACTGTGCGCGCTCAGACACTTGAGCGAGTCTTGCGCAGGATATCCACAGGCTTGTTCCCAGTTTCTGTGGACAACAATGATAGTGGTGTTGGGCGCTTGCACTTACGCTCCCTTACAGGGCTTCAAGTTTCAGCCGGTCACGGTCGATACAGCTTGTAAGCGGCTCTGCGCCGCAAGCCTTGAAGAAACGAACGGAGGTTGCAATGCAAATCGACAGCGCATTGCCGTCGACATCACAAGCCACTGCTCGTGCAGCGAAGAATGCTTCGTTATCGTCTGCCGGCTCGGGCGATGACGCTGCGTCGCGCTCCTCTAACTCGAACACGTCTGAGCAGGACGCGGCTGTGCATATCTCAAGCGAAGGCGCCGCTGCGGCGGCTCTTGCGCCTGATGCGGCAAGCGAAGGCGCTTCGGGTTCGGACTCGTCGGCGGTGAAGTCGTTTGCGTATGGCACGCTCGGACTCGAACGGCCGGATCAGCCGCACGAAGAGCGCAATGCTTTTTACACAGCGGGACGTTGGCTCGCGGCGGGCATCACCCTTGGCGGCATCGTTTCGCTGCTTATCTGACTGCTCGTGAGAGTGTCCGGCTGAACGGACGAACTGCGTGAGGGGACTCGAGGATTTCAGGCGGGGCGCGCTTGCCGTGCGATGTGCACGGCAAGCGCGATGTGATGCGGACGTTGTTGCTTAGCGGTCGAGGAACGATTTCAGTCGATCGGCACGGCTCGGATGCATGAGCTTGCGCATGGCCTTGCTCTCGATCTGGCGAATGCGCTCACGCGTGACGTCGAACTGCTTACCGACTTCTTCCAGCGTGTGATCCGACTTCGTGTTGATGCCGTAGCGCATGCGCAGCACCTTCGCTTCGCGCGGCGACAACGAGTCGAGCGCGTCGTCGATGGCGGCGCGCAAGTCGGCTTGCATCGCCGCATCCGCCGGCGACGAAGCCGCCGAGTCTTCGATCATGTCGCCGAGCGTGGCATCGCCGTCGTCGCCAACAGGCGTTTCCATCGACACCGGCTGCTTGGCGATCTTCAGAATGCCGCGCACCTTCTCTTCCGACAGATCCATGCGCTCGGCCAGCACCGACGGATGCGCTTCCTGACCCGTCTGCTGCAGAATCTCGCGCGAAATGCGGTTGAGCTTGTTGATCGTCTCGATCATATGCACCGGCACGCGGATCGTGCGCGCCTGGTCCGCGAGCGAACGCGTCACGGCCTGACGAACCCACCACGTTGCGTACGTGGAAAACTTCCAGCCGCGACGATATTCGAACTTGTCCACCGCTTTCATCAAGCCGATGTTGCCTTCCTGGATCAGATCGAGGAACAGCATGCCGCGATTGACGTACTTCTTTGCGATGGAAATGACGAGACGCAGATTCGCCTCGATCATCTCGCTCTTCGCCTTGCGCATCTTCGATTCAGCCGCGACCATCTGGCGGTTGATCTCTTTCAGATGCTTGAGCGGCAGCGAAACCGTGGCTTCGATATCGATCAGCTTTTGCTGTTCCGACTGAATCGCCGGCAGATGGCGCTCGAGCGCCGCGCCGTACGGCGTGTTGCCGCGCGCCGCACGCTCGGTCCAGCCGAGATCAGCCTCATGACCCGAGAACGATTCGATGAACTTCTCGCGCGGCATGCCGCTCTTCGTGACGACGATCTGCAGAATGTTGCGCTCGATTGCACGCACCTGCGCGACCTGATGCTGCACGTCGCCGCACAGACGGTCGATGGTGCGCGCCGTGAAGCGGATCTTCGCGAGATGCTGCTGGATCTCTTCACGCGCCTTCTGGTACGCCTTCGAGCTGACGTCGCCGCGCGTGTGCGACGCGTTCATCTGGTCGTACAGAATGCCGACTTGCGCGAAGATTTCGAGGCAGTCGCTCGTGAGCTGCTTCAGGCGTGCTTCGTCTGCCGCCGACGAGTCGGCCGGGCCGACGTCGTCGTCGCTATCGCTGTCGTCGTCTTCGTCGGCATCCGCGTCGACGTCGGCTGCGGCGTCCGCGCTGGCGGTTTCTTCTTCCGCAGGGACGTTGTCTTCGTTCAGGCCGTCAACGAGTTCGTCGATGCGCAACTCGCCGTCCGCGACTTGCTGGGCGCTGGCCAGAATCGCGGAGATTGCGAGCGGGCATGCGGCGATTGCCTGCACCATTTCGTGCAGGCCGTCTTCGATGCGCTTCGCGATCGCGATTTCGCCCGCGCGCGTCAGTAGCTCGGTTGCGCCCATTTCGCGCATGTACATGCGCACCGGGTCGGTCGTGCGGCCAAACTCGGAGTCGACCGTGGACAACGCGACTTCGGTTTCTTCGTCCGCCTGATCGTCGGAGACGACAGCGGGGGCGTTCGAGTTCAGCAGCAGCGTTTCGGCGTCCGGGGCCTGCTCGTAGACCTGCACGCCCATGTCGTTGAACGCGCTGACGATGCTGTCGATCGCCGCCGTCTGCGCGAAGTTATCGGGCAGGTGGTCGTTGATCTGGGCATGGGTCAGGTAGCCTTGCTCCTTGCCCAACTGGATCAGCGCACGCATCTGGCGCTGACGCTCTTCGGCTTGCTGCGGCGGCAGTTCGGCCGCCACGGGGATCGCTTTGCCCGCACCCTTGCCCTTGGGCGTACGGCCCGACGGAGCCTTTGTGTAGGCTGCGGTTTCGTGTTGCGAATCTTCGCGATCAAAAGGGTTCACGTATTCTCCTCGAGAGGCTTCGCTATGAGACGCAAGACGCGACCGTCAGGCGTTTCGAGCATGGCTCAACATCACCTGAGTGACTCAACGCGGTTATAAGGCTGTGTGCTCTGGGGAGCAAAAAAGATGAGCCCGCTTGGAGCGGGCCGATAGAATGTGCGAAATTCGCGCGGCTCGCATTATATACGAGCTTGCGCCTTCGCGCGCATTGTGCGCAGCAATTCGTCGCATGTTGTTGCCGGTCTTCATACTGTGCGCGACCGACGAATGGCAGACCTGTAACTATAGACCAACTTGCTCGTGTTCACACGAGTGCGTTGTCCCAGGTTGTCCTCGTCGTCCTATGTGGAAGCTCTCTATATATATGTAGCGCGCGAACGTGACGAGCGTCGTGCGCGCATGCAAAAGAAAATTCGAGGAGGGGGTTGACGGCTTGTCACTCGATCTTCATAATCTCGCTTCTCTGCTGCTGATGCAGCGACGCAGAACGAAGCAGTGCCGGGTGGTTGAAATGGGCGCTGTGAAGTGTGCGAACCGAT
>NZ_QBUB01000031.1:0-28078 GCF_003058125.1 Paraburkholderia sp. GV068 | reverse complement strand
ATGTTCGTGCTGGTGCTGGCCGGCATGCATTACTTCTCCTTCGTGACGCCGAACCTGCTGGTGCGTATCTACATTCTGAATTTCAGCGCCGGGCTGTTGATGTTGTTTACCGCGATCCGTTCCAGGAAACACTGCAATGGCCGCATCATCAACCACGTTCTCCTCTGGGTGCTGCTGATCTTCGGCGTCAGTTTTTTTATCAGAACGTCGCTCACTACGATCCAACCCTTGCCGCATAGCACTGCGCCGTTCGCGCGAACCATGTTCTGGGTCTTGCTACAGTTGTCGCTCGCCCTGATGGGCGCTGTCTTGGGGCTTGTGCTGCTGGCCGCGGCGATGTCGGACGTAATCGACCGGCTGACTCTCGAACGCGATCTCGATTCGCTCACCGAAACGTTGAACCGGCGCGCGTTTGAACGCGCGGCGGGCCGGCGCGTCGCAGACAGGCGAAGCTATCCGCTCACACTGATCGCTTTCGACATCGACAACTTCAAATCCATCAATGACCGTTACGGGCATGCGGCCGGCGATGCGGTGCTGCGCCAGTTCGCCGCAATCGTGCGCGCCGCGGTGCGTGAGAAAGATGTGGTCGCGCGCATCGGCGGCGAGGAGTTCGTGCTTCTGCTGCCCGGTGCTGACGACAAATTCGCGTATGAGATCGCCGAGCGCTTACGTACTGTGCTGGAGTCTTGGCGCTTCGATGAGATCGAGGCTACGCTTCGCGTCACGACCAGTGCCGGCATCGCGCGGTATCGGCCTGGTGAGGACTTGAGGGCGCTGCTGGCGCGCGCCGATCAGCTGCTCTATGCAGCGAAGCGAGCGGGAAGGAATCGGGTGGTCGGAGAATCACCCGGTCAGACGCGGGACGCCCCCGAACGCGATATGGTGTGATCGTCCGGCGTCTGGCAAAGACTGAAATCGTCCCATCGCGGATGGCTTTAACAACCGGAAAAAGCGACGTGTGAATCAGCTCGCGGCCAGTCAGGTCGATTTCTCTGGCCTGACGAGATTTGTGGACATCACCATCAGCAGTTTTATCGAATGCAAGCTGAACGACAAGCGAATCGCGCGGTTCATGGATCGCATTGGTAACACTGCGTCAGGGTTGTCACGGCAAGCTGGAAAGCCCGGCGCCATCATGAACGGGCATGGCGCGGACCATCGAAAGGCCGGCAAAAGCCATGAAATCCGGCTGCTCGTGGACGACACTGAAACACCTGGCTGGATTCTGCTCGGCTGTCGCTATCAGGAAGCGACTCTCGGCGGGTCTCCAGTAAAGGCTGACGCCTGAAGTCCACCGCGGGCTTCAAACGGTTTCACAGTTAGCGGACGGTCTGGCCGACCACGCAAGGGCCTCGGCCTTCGATCAGACATCCGCAACCTGGTAGGCATTGAACGCGGTGCCGAGGAAGTTCGTGATTCTCGTCATGACGCACATCAGTTCAAAGCCTACCTCCGCCGTCCATCTGTCGCATAACTTCACGGTCGTGGCTTCGACGTTTCGGAAATGTCCCTTAGGCCCGGGCGTTGATCTCGGGACGCAGACGCACCATATTTCAAAGCCACCAGAAGATCGCGCTGGTAACGCTGAGCCAAGGCACATTCCCAGCAGCGATGCCCGCTTGAATCGGAAACTCTCGTTGCGCCAGCGAAACCCCGCCCATTCGCCGTCGCGCGAGCGAAAGACGAAGAAATGCGCGTCATCGTCGAAAGCTGGCTGCCAGCCCCTTGAACGGAAGCTATCAAAGTCCTCAGCACTGGTCATTGATGCTGGCGAGCCGGTGGTGCCAATCTCAATGTCGGTGATACTGCGGAACGCCTCCCTCAAGCCCTCATACATCTGCCGGTTTAACTGGCCGCCGGCGGCACGATTTTCGGCACCTGTCGCGCCAGCTATCTGTGGCCGAAGTCCAATGCACTCGAATACCGCCTGATCCCCAACATCCCCCCAGAGACGGTTGTCGTCAGGAGGGTGATCTGCGTGCCTGGTCCCGATGGGGTAGGGAAGGTCTTCCACTGGCATTCGTTTGTCGGTAGCTCTGGTCACGCGGCGATCTTGCCGCGCCTCATCGTGTGTCGTCATTGTGCGTGAGGGTTGCATGCCCGTTCCGACGCCAACGGCGATCACTTCCAGAAGTGCCATCGCTTTTTCGGCGCGCAAGTCTCAGGAGTCGCGTCAATCGCCACTCGAGGTTTTGGTCTCTCGCTCTCAATGCCGTTGGCGAGTGAGCGCTCTGCGTCGGTGCGTCGTGGGCTTCGGTCTGGCGAAGGACAGTTCCGGGAAAAGTGAACATTCGGTATTCACTTTGAATTTTTCCGGTCAATGAATCACCGTGTCAATAAACCACCGCTGCCACGATACACAGCATAAAGGAGTCGTACTTTTTTCTCACTGACAGTCGCGCTTACGCGACGGATCGTTAAACGCGATGCGCGGTTATTTGCCTTTCCCCGACGAAGGCTTCCCGCGAGACAAACCGGCGAGGTAAAGTCCGGTTGTGCAAGATGCGTAGGCACTCCGCTCTGAATAAGGTCTATAGATGCTGTTCGACTATCAATGAAAAAAATTCTGCTCTCTCTTATCGCAAGCGTGTCTATCCTGTCTGTGGCGACGACATTGCGAGCGGCAAGTTTCGACTGCGAGAAAGCGCATTCCTCCGTCGAGCGAATCATCTGTACGGACGAGGTTCTCAATGGCCTGGACTTCCGGCTCGCCGTTGCATACATCAAGGCGATGGACCGCGCTGCGGATCAGGATGGTCTTCTACACTCTCAACGCGAGTGGGTCCGCTCGCGAGACGGGTGCAACGATGCGGCGTGCCTGAAGAAGGCATATCACGACCGACTGGCTGCGTTAGAGAACGTTCAGCCCGCTGGCTTTGTAAGGTTTGAAGACAAGGACGCTGGCGTTGCTTTCGACTATCTAGCCAACCGTCGTGTAAAGAAGACCTGCGCGGCAAATAGCCACGAGTGCGAATTCTCGTTGGTGCGACGGAACATGGGGAGCAGCGACTACATTGTCCCCTTCGCCCTGGTAACAGGCACGCTCGAACAAGTCGCCGGGGATGGCGCGGGGTTCGAGCAGGACGATGACGGAAAGTGGGTAACGAGCTTCGGACCGGGCGTCCCACAGGAAGTGCAGCGATTCCATGGGCACGGATGGAAGGGCATGCGTGCCACGATTTCGTGCGGCGTCTCCGACCCGGAAACGGGCTTTCACGCGGCAGGTGGAAACTGCTTCGGGGCGGTCATGAGCAACGGAAAGCGCGCTGTGGTCGTCGACACCGAAGGCTTACTAGGCAACGATCCCGCAACCATGCGCAGTGTTGAGTCGTTTCAGTTTTTGCGGTAGGCCTCGCTAAAGGCTATGTCCGGCTCTGCGCGTTAGAAACGCGGCAGGAGCCGGAGATGAGCCATGGCCCACATGG
Source organism: Paraburkholderia sp. GV068 (assembly GCF_003058125.1). NCBI lineage: Bacteria > Pseudomonadati > Pseudomonadota > Betaproteobacteria > Burkholderiales > Burkholderiaceae > Paraburkholderia > Paraburkholderia sp. GV068. Next base: position 24,650 of record NZ_QBUB01000031.1, on the reverse strand, counting down.
TCAAGGTCACGAGCCGGCAAATTCGACCAGTGCCGTCCCCAGCGTTTCGCACCGTTAGCCAGCGGAGCGAGTGCCCCCCAAATGCGTCGAAACGCGGCGTGTTGCTGGACTCAGACAGTCAGATAATGGAGAGTTAGCGTCCGGCTTGATACTCCCGTTATTTCAATGCAAGGTGATCGTTCAAAAATGGCTGAAGTGGAGGTGGGTCATCGGCGCGCCACCGCTCGTCGCATGGCATCTCTGCCCTCCGGTCATCGTCCTTCACTTCTCGACACAGGCGCGCGGGCCGGTAGCTTACAACCTCAATGAAAACGATCGCATAACGCGCCGACAGCTCGAGCCCGGTGAGGCAGAGCGCTTCTATACGTCGATGTTCGCTCCTCGCGACGCGCGGATAGAAGTCAGCATGCCATTCTCCGGTGGCGAGCGTATGACGATCAGGCCGGCCGTATAGCCGCGTTGACGTGTACATCGACCAGTTTGGGAGGATCGAGCGAACGGATGCGAAGTACGGTCTCCTTGAGCGCTTCATGGTCACCGCTACAGATGGATAATTCGGGAAGTGAGGCGCCGATCGTCGCACAACACATCAGCGTATGCTAGCCATCAGGGCTGGAATCGTCAAAAGGTCATCCAAGCCTCCGTCCCGTCGAATGCATACGCTTCCCGTTCGTTCGCTGCGTCCAGGATTAATGGCCACTCGATGCGTGGATGGTAGATGTATTGCTGCAAAACGAAGTACCTGGAACGTCTCACGTCGATTACCGTCGTCAGTCTTTCGAACTTGCGTTCCATCCAACTGAAGGCAATGAAGTTCGAGCAATCGGACATTGCGAAGATGCAACCCCATGCATAGCCTGGAAACTTGCGGCCCGCGACATCAATGATGTGAAATGAATCCCCATGTGGCGGTTCACCCTGATATCGCAGCCTGACCGAATAACTGCGATCAGGCGGTGTCAGCACATAGTCGCCCATGCCTGCCCAATGGCAAAGTTCATCCACTGTAAATTGGATCTCGCAAGGTTCCATCCGCCTGATTTCCGTCGCAATTGAAGGTGTTTTACTCGATTGTCGACGATTCCGGCCGGTGTGTCGAACGACCGGTCTTGGCCGATGGCACCATCTTGGCGAACGCACTCTGGAGCGGCCGTTGGGCTGATGAACGGCAGTTTTCCGGTAGGCGCCGCGAATGCGTGCTCCCGGCCACAACCGGTCACTCGGCAACGCAACGGGAATTGGCGACAAGTTAGTTCGGCGTACCCTTAAGGATCGATTTTCTTTACGCCCTTGGCCACGATCCCGATAACAAAGCCAGATGCATGCACATCAGAATCGCCAGACCGGTCAGCGACCTTTCGCGGGCAGAAAGCATGTATTGCGCAGCGCTTAAGCTCGTTGACCTGGCAAAATTTCAAAACCATCAGGGGTTCGATGGCGTGATGCTCGGACGTCCCGGCATGGACTACTTCGAGTTCACACAGTGCCTGGAACATCCGGTCGCGCCGACACCCACGCGCGAGGATTTGCTGATCTTTTACGCACCGGATCGCGTTGAGTGGCAGTCGACTTACGATCGCCTCGCCGAAAGCGGGTTTGTTTGCGTGACGTCGCTCAATCCTTATTGGGGCGTGTTAGGTAAAACATTTGAGGGTGACGATGGCTACCCATCGTTTTGCAAAACTCGGCGTGGTCCTCGTGACGCATGCGTAATGCATTTGGATGCCACCTCGACCGCTTTGTAGCAAGTCGCGCGGTAGCGTGAAAGGCTAGCCCCGGCCACGATTAGACGTTCGACATCGGTGCTGAAATCGTCAGTTGCACGGACGTCAGTTTGTATGTCAAGATCAACGCCATGGAAATTCGTAACGTATCAATCAAGTCTCACCACCATCACGGTCGTCGTTCGATGCGCCGTGGTCCGTTACGTCCATAGCAGGAAATCCGGGGTAGCAGTTTCCCGCTCCCTGCTCAACGACCAAGGCGCCTAAGGCGCTTTTTTTATTCTCAACAGCGAAGAGGATTCTCATAACTATGATTCGCGGAACACGTTTCGTCGTTGGCAAGGAAGCCGCGCAAATTCGAGCTCTGGAAACGCAATTCCGGAGCTATCTTCATTAACGTTGGAGCAGAGGAGGCAATTGTCCCCGCCTTGTGGTCGCAAGACACGTTCATTCAAAAGGCCGGCGGCAGCGAGGTTATCGGTCAGATGTGGGCATTTCCGGATAAGAAGGGACGGGCTTGCTGCCTGATTCCTGAGGCGACAGCACTCTTCCAGGAGCGATGCAGCGAATTGCTGGGCCGCCAACGGGAGCGGATGTTGTTTTATATCGCTCGATGTTATCGCTATGAGCGACCGCAAGCCGGTCGCTACCGCGAATTCTCCCAACTCGGATTTGAGTATCTCTGCCCCGACCCAAAATCGGCGGTCAAACGTAGCCAGGAGATAGCGACCGGGTTTTTCGATTCGCTTGGCCTTCGCTACGAAATCGACGGTTCCGCCCGCAGAGGCCTCAGTTATTATCTGAACGGTCGGGGTTTCGAAATGCGTTGTACGGAACTTGGAGCCCAGCAGCAAGTGGTGGGCGGTGGTGCATATCGAGAGGGTGCCGGCTTTGGTATCGGCGCTGAACGACTTTTGTTGGCGATGACCGCTCAAGGACTTATGCAGCGGAGCTCTTGACTTGAAGTGGCTTGTGGTTCGGGACCTCCGCAAGCCTCACGCCGCGCGTCAGCGCGTAGTCGGCGAAGACCTGAATTTACATGGATGGCCTGAATTTACATGGATGGCCTGAATCGCTTTTTCCGCCGCGGCATGCCGCGAGCGGGCCGCTGGTGGATGTCCTCGCCGAGGGAAGCGGTAACGATACGACGAGCGTATCGGGGCGCGAGGAACAATCGGTTTTCCGCTGCGCACGTAAATTACGCGGGTACTCGCCCGCGCTGACGTCCGACACAGGGCCATTCGAGCAGAAGATCGACGACCTGTTCGATGGGCCGTCTGAAACCGTGGCGACTAGGCATCGCTCGATGAGACGCTTTGCGACGCGACAAGGCGAGGGCTCGGCTCGCAGGCGCAGATGCACAGATCGTCACTCAGCGCGACCTCTCGGCCATCGGGACCAGTGGTAGGGACCCGAGATCCCTGGCACTGGATGTGCCCCACTGTTTTGCAAACAGGGCACCAGACCGGATCGTTCTCGTAAGCCTGTTCCCGGCCGTTGAGCATGTCCGTCGAGTCGCCGCCCTGGACGGTGCCGCCGACGGTCGTGGTATCCCCCTTCGTGATGTCATAGCGCGACATCGTTCCTCCAGATCAGGTTGGAAGCCTGTGTCCGTCCGTCGGCGAAGCGACGTTCGGGGACGCCGCCAGAAAGCCCATCGACGTTGCGTATCGGACGTCGAGTCGAGAGCCAACGTTCGTTAAGCCGATGGTGGTATGGCGGGCTGCCACCGCCGCTGTGTCGCGCGTCATCCAACATGGCTGCAACTGTAGGCTCGGCTGTCGCCGAAGCATCCCAATGCGGAGCATCCGTGCAACGACAGCAGCGCGCCAAGCACGGCAAGTAAGGTCAAAGATTTTTTGAGCCGCATCATTCGATTTGAGGGTTAGTGTGAGGGAGCCCCGGTGCGCACGATGTCCTTGTCCACCTCGCTCAAAGCGCGCCTGGCCGCAAACGAATGGTTCCAACAAGCTTGTCCCACGCCGCCATCGCACTGGCCGGATCGAGCGGGGAAGCGTTCTGGGCAGTTAGCTTGCCGCCCGATGACACGTCGCCGAGGGCCATCTCCACCGCCATGTGCGGGGAGGCGATCGAACCGGGCTTGCCGGGCGCGAGGAGGTAGAAGCGATACAGGTGCGTTGAACCCTCGCCGATCGATAAAAGAACTTCCTGCGCCTCCATGCCGGCGATTTGCCGCTTACTCTCCCGCAGAATCGTGACGCTTGCGCCGACGCCCGCGCGATCAAGCTTGCTTCGCAGTTCGCCTGTCGATAGCGACGTCCTGGCGTCTGCATCCAGGGCTTCGCGGATCGTGACGTTTAGCATGGCCGCCTTGCCCGGATCAAGGGCGAACGTCTGCACCACGTCTTCGCTTGTCCGCTGGTTGCCGCCAATCAGGCCACCGTCAAAACAAAATCCCTTTTCGGTGGGTACTGTCCAGTTGTCGCGGTAGCGGATGCTGGTGAAAAGTCCTCCATCGCGCGACACGAGTTTGTTGTTGACGTATTGACGCTCTGCCTTCGTTTTCAGGATGTACAGGGTGGTCTGATCGTGCACGTACGCTTCCACGTTGAACATCGCGTCGTTGCCCTCGGCCTGAATGCCGGCGAAGGACAGGGAACGGGCGTTCGGGGCGATGGCATCGATACGCTCCAGCCATGGAACGTTGGTGTGAAACGCGGCTCCGCTCCTGGTGGGATCGTCACGAGTCTTCGCTCGGAGCTCCTGTTCTCGCGCCGCCACGCGGGACGCAAACATCGCGTTCGAGACGTTTCGGACCGTTTCGATGCTGTATCCGTCATAAGCGAAGTGCTGCGCGGACACTTCGCTGTGTTCGGGGCGATCCAGCATGAAATGTCCGAAGCACCAGGGACGCATGTTCGATGTGATGGTCATGTTCGACTCTTTGTCGGCTGCGTGGGCGCTCGCGACCACGACCGAAATGAAAAAAGGAGCAAGCAGTTGGGAAAGGCGCATGAGCGGCAAATACCTCAATGGGTCTCGACAGTGACCTGCTGGGCGATCCTGACCACGCTATATAACGTAGCCCATCGCGCCCAGGCATGGCTGTAGCAGAACTGGTGCGCGTAGCCGCCCTGCGTAAAGACCATCTGCATGCCGTGAGCCCTGTTCCCCGATAGACCCGGTTTAACGCCACGGCCTTGCGCTTCCGATGACCAGATCGGAACGGTACCGTCTCCGGGAACGATGCCATTGTCGATGCCCGGCGACGGTGCGACGGCGGCCTGCTGAACGGTGACGGTGATGTCCTGGCCGCGCAACTTGATACGCACCACGCCCTTTTGGTCGTCCGAGATGAGCGGCGCCGCCATCAGCTCCGATTCGGTTACGCCAAAGGGGATATTACCTTTCCACACGACCGTGCCCCAGGTCAGCAGATCCTTTTCCGCATTGCCCGGTTCCACGGCGCGTTCCTTTTTCGGCGCGTTGGACCCGCTGACGGTTCTTGGTTTGATCGCGCCGTCGGCATAGAACGCATAGGTATTCGGATGGTACTGATCCTGGAGACTTCTCTGTCGCTGCACGACCTGCCGCATCGTGTCCTTGTAATTGGACATGACCGACTGCCTGCCACCCAGTTGGTCCAGTCGCTTGGCCACGATGCCTGCGGGATCGAGCAGGCGTTCGGGCGGCAACAGCCCGTACCACGATGAATTGAGGTACAGCTCGCTCAGCGCGTTGGATTTCGGAAGCGACAGCACATCGTTGCCTTGACCGTCACGCACGATCCACCATGGCGCACCATTGTGATAATCCGGCATGGGCGTGAGCTCGAGCGGGCCAGGCGCATTCGCGGAAATCGCGACGAACTCTGCCGCGTTCGCACCCATCAGACTCTCGTTGATGAAACCTTCGCCGCCGGTGCGAAAGCGCTTGGCGGCGAGCGGTGCGCCCGTGGCTGGTTGCACGCCATGCACGACGCCGTAGGTGACCGTATCGCCGCCGGGTTGTTGCAGGAGGAACCGCGCGACCAGTCCACCCATCGAGTGGGTGAGAATGATCGCCCTGTCGACCTGGTTTTCCTTGCAGATGTCGTGGATGCCCAGAATCTGCGTGGTTTTCTTCGTCTTTGGGTCTGTGAACGTCGTCCCATTGAGCACGTCGCTGGCCGAATCGAAATTGGATTGAAGCCAGTTGTAACCGATCGCGTACACGGGGTAACGGTATCGGGCAAAATGCTTGAAGTCATCGGAGTCTGCGGCGATCGCGCTGCCATCGCCCGAAGCCCCGTATTCCTTCGGATCGGTGCCCAGCAGAGCCCGTAGCGTAAAGGTCTCTCCGGATGGATCGCCCGAATGCCAGAACCCCGTTGGCTCGCCATGTTCCATCGGGTGGTTGAGCTGGTGTTCCAGCCAGGCGAGCGGCTGCGAATAACTGGTACGGTGGACCGTCCCCCAGCCACGACGCTTCGCTTCGGCTTCGGAAATGCCCGCGCCCTCAACGTCCACCGGTCCGTTGGGATTCACCGCGGCAACGGTCGCGTCATACCGTTTTTCCCGAGACGCGGCCCCCGCGAACCAGCCCGTTATGATGGAAAGCGCGCTCCCGTACGAGTACCAATGGTCCGTGTTCGGGGGCGTCCACATATCGTCGCCGGTGTTCTTGTTCACGAGCAGGGTGCCCATCACACCCGGTAGAAAAATCACCGGTATCGGCGGACGTACGTCGGCATGGATCTCCTTGCTGCGTGTATCGTGATGTGGTGTGAGCACGGCTCTGGCCGTGGCGCCGCCTCCCGGATCGGGATGGGCGACGTGCGTGACCACGTCATCGGAGATCGCTGCATCCGCCGCGTTCGAATCTGCACCTGTTTCGGTCATTCGTCTTCTTTACAGTTCGTTGATGAGAATCGCTGACTGTTCAGACCGTCGGTTTGCTACGCGGAAGCACGCGAATCAAAACCGTCTCGACGTCATTGCTTCGCTGTACGCTGGTCTTGCCCAGTTCGTCGGTGACACCCTTGATGACGGAACCATCCGCGCGGGTGATCTCATAGGGATGGTTCTTGAGCGCTTCGCCGGTGATCTTGTTGCGCAGCACGTACGGATCGTTGAAGGCAGTTGCCGGGCGGCTGTTGAGGTGTTCGGCCATGGAAGTCGGGCCTTGACGACTGAAGGACGCCGATTTGATGACGCGTGCGCCGCTCATGCCATCTTCGATACCCGAGGGCGTGATGCGGATATAGGAGCCCCCGCATTGCAGGATGAGTTCTTCTTTCGCCTGTATCGTTACCCGTCCGTTGACACTGGTGACCGTTACGTTCTGCCCAGCGCTTACGCTGACATCATCGCGCTGGGCATTGACTTCAATCTTGCCCTTCGCCGCGGTCAGCCGGATGCCTGCCTTTTGCGCGAACAGACTGATCTTTTCCGCAGCGCTGGCAATCAACGATTTTCCCGTGGACACATACGTCGTTTCGCCGCTGACCAGATTGAGGTGCTGGTCGGCGCTGACATGGATGGCCTGCTGGGTCGCCAGGGCCATGCCGGACGGACTGCCCATCAATAGCGCCGGCGTCGAAAAGCCCTGGGCACTGCCGGTGCCCCCGCCCGCTGTTTTACCGCCTGAGCCGGTTGGCGCCGCCACGGCGTGCTCGGTGGTCCGGACAAACGTCTTGAGGCTGTTCTGACTCGGCGCAAGATCTTCAGATTGTGCGGTGGTGCTCGCCTCCGAGAGCGACTCCACCAGCGTCTGCGAGCGCACCAGCTGCTCGCGCGTCTTGGACGCGTCGAGCGGCTGATCCTCCGCAGGAGGGTGGGTTGACACGTAGAGACCTTGGCCGGCGCGCACCGCGCCGTAGGCATCCGTTTTAAGATCGAAACCGCTTCCAAGATAGTTGCCACGACTGTTGGCGGTCTGCTGCACCAGATACCCCAGATGCAACTGCGAACCGGCCGTGCTGCTATACAGTTGTAGCCGATTCTGCCCGGTCGAATCGTCCATCACCATCTGGTTGTAACCGCTGCCGCCATATTCCTTCGAGCGATACCCCGACAGCAGTCCGTTTGAATGCCACTGTGGCTTGGCCGCGCCGTTGTACATGCGCGATACCACGACCGGTCGGTCGCAATCCCCCCCGATGTGATCAACGAGGACTTCTTCGCCGACGCGCGGCATGTGTACGCCGCCATAGCCACCGCCCGTGTCCGACTGCGCCGTGCGCACCCAGCAGGAGGCCTTCTCGTTGCCGCCGTTGATGCGGTCCCAGACGAACTGCACCTTGACCCGATTGAGCTCGTCCGTGTAGACCTCTTCGCCTTGCGGACCCACCACGATCGCCGACTCCAGATGCATCTGGGGCTTGCGATGCTCGAACGGGCTGCGGTAAGGGACCGTCGTGCGCTGTGCTTCAATTTCCGTCAGGTAGAAGCCTTCCGAGCCGTCCGGGTGCGGAACGCTGAACGTCTTGTCGCTGGCGTGGCGCGCCTGCACCTCCTCGATCGTCGCCTGCAGGCTATGCGGGAAAACGGGTCCCTGATTCCCGACCGGCAGGTTATTCGCCATCATCCATACAGTCTGGATGACAGCGAACTCGTTGTGGGACGCGTCATCGCGGTCGTGGTCGGGATGGCCGGTGAGCGTGAAGCGCCGCCCGGCATTCATGCGGCGCACGCCGCCGGTACCGACAAAGCGCTTGGCACGTGACTCCCATTCCTCCATGCGAATGCCGGAGAGCTGGTCGCCGCGGTCCTGTTTCGCATACGTGTACGCGCCCGTGTACTCGTAGACGTCGGCCTGCTCCGGTAGGCCGCCCTGGTTCGGCATGGTCGGCACGCTTGTGCCTTTGGGGTTGACTGGTGTGGACGGGCTCTTGTAGTCGAACGTGCGCGTCGTCAGCATCGTGCTTTGCATCGTGCGCGTACCCGCCCACTGCGTGAGCGCATCTGTCTCGCTGCCCGCACCCGCCCGGTAGAACGTCACGGTTGCCGGCGCCAGGACGTCGAGCGTTGCGAGCCGATCGGTGATGACCAGCGTGTGCGATTTGCCGTCCTGCGCCTGACGCCAGAATCCGTATAAACCTTCGGACTCCAGCAGTCGATGCACGAAGTTCCAGTCGTCCTCGTCCTGTCGGCAATACGATCGCGAGGGCAGCGGTTTGGATAGCGCGAACTGGAAGAATCCCTGGGCTTGAGGATGCGCGTTGAAGACGTCGGTGACGATCTCGTCGGCGCTCTTGTCTTGCCAGATGCGCTGGTCGCGCCGAAATTTCAGAAAGTGCATCCATGACGCAACACCGAGCTGGTAGCTCGTCAGCCCACTGTTCGACCCGAGGCGGCGCGCTGTGTGCACGTAGGCGTTGTGCGGAACATAGGACTTGTCGGTCTGCTGGATCCACAGCGTCACCGGTTGGGCGATCAGCGTCTTGAGTTCGACGCCCCCGGCGATCGACACCACGTCGATGGTGAATTCAAAGTGTCGCCCCAGACGCGAGTGGCCCACCGCACGCTGGGGCACCAGTGTGTTCGTCCCAAGCGGTGTGTCCAGTTTTAATAGGCGATCACTTTGCGACAAACCGCCGATGCTGTTGACGAAACCCTGCGCTTCCATGCCGCCTCTATTATTCGGTACGCGTCCGTGCGTATCGCGTGATAATACAAACATTCAGACGAATCATCCACCTAACAAACGTCAGTGATTGAAAAGTCGTTTCAAGTTTCGTAGATCATATGCACCGTGCATATCGATCGATGGTTAATCACACTCCCATCAAGCTTTTCAGGCCCATTCAAGATTGACGATGCCCGAATTGACATGGTGCCCTTCGAATATCGCGGCGCGTGTCGCTCCATCGCAGACATCGCCGATCATTAATCGGCCACGCCGAAGTCCCCTCCGCCAAATCGTGCCGTTGCCGCGCACGGACGTGCGTACGGGGGACTCTTCGAAAACCACGGTGTATCAGCGGTTTCCCGTGCCGGCGAGGGTAATGGGAGCCTGTTCGCGAAACCGATGAGACGCGTTATATGACTTGAATACATTCACGAGATCGGTGTTCATCAAAACGATGAGCTTTATCACGGAGCCGGACACAATTTAAATGTATCAGCCAAATAGGTGGAAACGCGATCTGGCGTGTGGCGTGAAAGACGACTTGACCATAACCGGAGCGCGCGATTACCGGGAATCCCCGTGCTATGTACAGCGGCTTACGTCGCCAACGAAGAGGGAACGTGCCACGCGTTTTTGGAATCGCGACGAGCGCTCGATCTGGTAGCCGTCGGGCCGCGTTGTCAGCACGAGTCGGAGCGAGGGTCCACGAAGGCGCCCTGTGTCGGCCGAAACCTACCTGCGAATGTCCAGCGGTGGGTGACACCTTTTTGCGGCTATCGTTAATGTCAAACAACGGGAGATGGCCATGACGGATACAGATGTGGTGAAGCTGTTTAGCAGCCGAGCTTCAAAGAGCAACCATTCTGCGCATCGCCTTTGCGGCACGTGTTTCGCCCTCGCCGACTGGATGGCGCGCAACGGGGAAATCTCGGTTTTTACGACTGTAACGAACTGATCAGCATTGGCGCGACGATGCTTTCATATACCGGTGGTCGGACGGCCGTCAGGCGGGATGTAGTGCGCCGTGCGACCCGCCGCGTGTTCAGCTCCGGGTGCTCACGCGTGGGCATGTCAAAGGCTTTCTGCACTAATGGGTGCTTTGACGCGGCCAAGGTTACGACGCGTACGATGCATGCGATAGCGAAGACGGCGGCGCCCAAGCGGAGGCCGCGATAACGTCAACAAGGGTCAAGCTACCAGTTGGCGAGCCAAAGCGACTTCCACCGAATCGCCGTCCTGATTCAACACATCCAGGCCGGAATCCGATACGTCGCCGGAAGTCCTCTACGATACGGCGGGGTTTTTGCCATCAAGCTCAGGCAGTGCATCTGTGACGTCTCGGCATAGCCGAGGTAGATCACCTTCACCGGGTGCTTCTGCCCGATACCCCACGAACGACGGGCGGCCTGTTGCAACGTGTAGACGTTGTACCCGGACCGCATGAACACGATCGTCGGAAACTCCAGCAGATCTAGCCCGGTTTTACGAGATCGGGATTGGCGATCAGCACGTCGATGCTGCGATCGAGCTGCTCGGTGATTCAGTTTTCGCGGGAGGCTCAATGCGCTGCTTGCTCAGACACGACGGATCTAATCTCGCAACTGGTCATGCTACGGAGCCTTCTTGTTTTGGCTGCTGCCAACAGAAACGTTCCTGAATTCAGCCTTTGAATGCGGCCCGTTATCGAAACGGGCGTGGTTCGGCCAGGTGAAGACGTTCGACATGACTGCCAGGATCGCTGACAATCACGACGTCACCTTAGTTGTTGACCAACATGAGTCGTCCAATTCGCTCGCCCGACTTGATGGTGAAATTCGCTTTGACTGAGCACGCCAGCGAGAGCGCGCTAAAACAAGTGAGGCCTGGCTACCGTCCTCTTTACGATGTGCGACCAGACTATTGGTCGTCGGCTTACCACGAGTTTGTTGATACGGACAGCGTGACAACCGGGGAGCAGAGCTTCGCCGAAGTCTGGCTACTCTCCCCCTGAGGGCACCGCCGAGGTCTTGCAGATCCTGAATCCGTCGCTCCGAATGGACTGACGTCAAAGGGTTCATGAGGGGTGTCGAGATAAACCCTTGTTTTTCAGTCGCGTGGAGGGAAAAAATGGAAACTCCTTCAATGGAATCCACAGTTACATTGCGTCAAGCCGATCTAATCATGTTGCAGTTTCTCGAACGAGAATGGCACCGGCTCGATAAGCCCGATGTATTGGGTGCGCTCCTCGGCAATCTTGCTTTATGGGGCGAACCGAACGGGAAGGGAACCCCGATGGACGGGGCGGTGTTTCCGGAATGGCTAGAATGCGCAAACAATGTCCTAGAACACGAACTTCAGGGCCCTGGATATGCAGGCGCCGACATAGGACTCACATAGCAGGAACCTTTGATCGTCCGCTGGAGAACTGCGAAGGTCTGTTGTGGGTCGCGTGCTGTCGATCGTGATCGAGGGGCTTCGGGCCACTCATGCGACTTACATGAGGCAGTGAGCGGCCAACGAATTGGCGCTTTGCGCTCTGCGGGCCAGCTCAGTGCCAGTTACGTGCACATTTGTCTGATTGCGGATAGCGCAATGGAGTGACAGGACATCGGGGGAGGCGGCCAGGTCAAGGTGACGAGGACATTCGCACGGTATCTGCGGCAGGAGCCGTCCGGCAGGCGACGCAGTTAATGAGAGCATCAGTCAGCCTGCAAACGCAGTGGACTGCAAGGCGATACAGACGGTGGCGGACGTGAATCAGAAGTTTTGTAAAGCGGTGTTTTCCTTCATTCCTGGCAATCGAGCATTGTCTGATTCGCCTGAGGCGCAAGGCGATTTTCGCGTCTATATGGCCCACGTGGAATTCACAATGGAGGTCGACCGGTGGGAAGATGCCATTCGATAACACCCTTTTTGGCGAAGGCGCAGCACGAGTATGAACACGATGCGCCGGCTGCTGGTGCGAGCAAGGGCGGAGAACTTAACTCATGAGACAGTCCAGAAGTCGCTGGAAACTGATCGCGCTGACATCGTTGGTATGTGCGATACCGAGCGTGTCGTCTGGTGCCATGGCGGAAGCACGTCGGGAATGCGTCGGCCGCTACGAATTGACGATTCCGGGCGATGCTGAAGTTGCTTTGACCATTCCCGGCGCGTTCGCGAAGCCGCAGGAAATTCCTTTTCGATTTTCCGACAGTCAGCCGGCTGCGCACACCGTTTTAATTTACAACGGCAGTTTTCGGATAACCGGATCGATGTCGCATGCCGACTTCGGTTTCGTCCTGGGCGGGATCAAAGAGCGGGTGTCCTCGAGCTCAGCGTCGACCGATGATAGCGGTCGGTTTGAGGTGATACCGGCGGGACGGCCGGACGCATTTGCCTGGGCCGGGCATCGTGCTGCTGGCTTCTATGTTTACGAGAACGGGCAGGCCATCAGCTTTCGCGCGTCATCGTCGGAACCGTCCGTGGCGATACAACGTACCCAGGCGGTTTTAAACGGTCTCTCCGCCCGCGATGCCTACGAAATTCCCTAAGGCGATGGCGTGTGTTTGCCGAACGTGTTCGTTGCCGACAAAGGCACAGATGCGGCACGCCAGGTGGGTGTAACGTTTCGCTTGAAAAATCACCCCGACGTCACAATATCTTTTCTCGACGAGAAAGCGTTGGCAACTGACCCCAAGCTTACGTCTAGACAGAAGAGCGAATTCGTATGGGGCTATGAATACGGAATTGGCAAGCGGATCAAGCTTGTTGGTGCGACGCCTTACCGGACTGCAACGCTCGATGGCCGGGAGGGCGTTGAGACTTCGGCGATCATCACGCGCGACGACGACTCGACGGATTACGGGTATCTAGCTTTGGTGCAAGGGGATGCCAATGCACCGGCTGATAGGCCTAATCTTCTTGTTCTCGTCGAGAGAAACGCAAAGTACGCGAAGGGGAATCCGCCTGTGTCGGCAGAGGAGCTTGATCTGATGGCGAAGGGCATTGCGGCGTCGGTAAGGCGGCGGCCGCCTCAGTAATGGGGGCCGCGTGCATATCAGTCATGGTGGACGCAGGGTGCGTCGTTGATAAACTTGGCTTCGGCACTTCACTGCCGAGGCAAGCTAAATTACATTGATTGGAAAGTCGCAGTGACTGTTCTCGTACGCAAGTATGCTGTTCGGCTGTACTATTCCTGTCGAGCCTTGTGATGACGCATCACGCATTGGCGGATAGCCGATCTGCCTATGACGATTGAATGTATGCTACAAAATATGCATGGAGCGAGAGAGCAGTTCGCGATCGCGAGGATTAATGCGGTTTGCACTCGCCGAGGGCAACTCTGAAAATCGAGTGCTCCGCGTCACCTCGGCCGAGCGTTCATGGCCCGGCTAACGCTTCATAAGCTTTGCGCGGCGTGAGTTCGAACCGTTTTCGGACACGAAGCCAGCTCCGGATCGATGCATCATTGAGATTGCAAAAATCCTACGTCCAGAAAGTTTATGAAGCGACTGATCTTCACGACGTCTTTGCTCCTTGCGCCGTTGATCGTGCATGCCGAGATAAGTCACGACACGTTTTGTTTCGGTTCAAGTGGGGAGAAGCCAGTAAATTTCGAGATGACAACCTACTTCGATTCGTCGACTAAATTGTCGTGGGGTTTCGTCAAGAATCAAAAGTCCCCCCGAGCCATCCCGCTGATACTTGCCGAATCAACGGCACAAACGCTCGACAAAGACGTTCCCGATGAAGTGCAGACAACCTGGGTTGAAGTCCTCGGTAAGCAGGTCACAGGTGAGTATCAGATGATAAGCCAGGGAGCGATGGTCTACTCAATGGTTTATATCAGCGGGAAGAGTGGCAAGAAGACCGCGTTTGGACTGAAACTAGGTGCGTTGACTGATAATGGCCGTTGCGACTGGCAATGATGGAGCAGTTGGCCGGCATCGCTACATGCGGCTGAGCGCGCGTTTGCGCGGATCCAGCGCGGGGGCGCCAAGATGCCTCCCTTTGGAAGCAACGAGACCTGCTTTGGGCCCAACTGAGCCAGACGCATCGGACTGACCCCCAGAAACTAACATGAAGTCATTCTTATGCGCACGACGTTGACTCTGGGAATTGTAGCGGCCGTGTGCATCGGGGTATTGTCGTTGCTTCCACTTGGAAGGCTTACCGCAAAAGCAGGAGCGCCGGCCTGGGATGGCGCGCCCAGGGCGGCCCGGGTTGCAGGGACTGTCAACCCACGTCCCGACCGGCTCGAGCTGCGCGGCGTCAGCGTGCGCGTCGGCATCTGGGCGCAGACCGACGTGTGGGAGTTGCTGAGGGACCAGAAGGACGCCTATCGCAGCGTGCTGTCCGCCAATCCCTCCGACTACCCGCGCAACGCGTCGCAGATCCAGGAGCAGGCGACGGGCGCGCTCGGCTCCTCCTTCAAGTATTGCGCGGGCGAAGGTGTCGAGCGCTGGCCAATTCCGGTGGTTATCTTTGGTCCGCCAAAGGCCGCTGATATAGACAACCGGATTGCCAACCTGATCACCAGCAACCGGCAGCGCGCGAGCCTCCCGCTGCACATGTTCCTCACCGCGCAGGCAGCAAACGTCACCAATCCTCAGGCGCAGATCGACTACCTGTTTGATTTCTTCGCCGCGAACCCACGTGTTCCTGAAGTGCTCGTCTATGGCATCGACGGCGTAGCCGTGCGCAGCTGGTTCGAGCATGTGGATGTTCCCGACGGGCCACGTGTGCCGTCGCAATTCGATGCGATGGCCGGCTTGCTGGTCGCGCGCACGGATCGCGTGGACGCCTACGTTCGCCCGTTCGTCAACGACGACCCGAAAGACGCCGGCCCGGACGATCGCCAATACGACACCATCAAGGCCTCTAACTTCTACTGGAACGTCAAGGCAGAGCCGAAAGGAGGCCTTGACGTATCGCCGCCGACCATCGCGCAATGGCAAGCGAAGTTGCCGCTATTGACGCCCGAACTCCACAACTCGGGCCCCGGCTCGTTTGTGCCCGATGCGTCGCTGCCGTCGCGCTGGGCTCGCTGGCAGCTTGAGGAATTTGATGCCGCGCCGCTGCTCGGTTATCTGCACCGGCCCGTCGCGGTCCGCGTGACGGACACGAGCGGCCATCCGCTTAAGGGCACAGCGCTTACCGATGCCGTGCGCGACGGCTGGCAAGCCGTACGCGCGCAACTGCCGCCCGGCGAAACGGTGGCGCGTGTTTTCTTCGACAGCCGGGCACAGCCGGCCGTGCTGCCGCTGCTCCATCTGCCCGGCGTTGACGACGTGCCGGACCCAACCAGTCTTCGCGAGGGTTTCGACGTCGGCCGCCGCATCGGCGGGCTCGGCATCATGGGTCCGATGGTCAGCCTCGGCTTGTCCGCAATGGCCAGCTATGACCTCGGGCAGGGCAGCGTAACGGCGAACCTGGCACCCGATGGTCAGTTGCACCTGACCCTCATCACGCCGCCCGACGCGGCGGGCAAGGCGGCCCATGCGCAGAACCGCAAACTGCCGGCGGACCCGTTTGTTCATCTCGTTCCAGGAGGTTGATTCATGCGGAGACCAACAGCCGGCGCGGCTCGGCCATCCGTGTTCCTATGATTGGTTCGGTTTCGACTGCTTCTTACGCCGCATGGCCGCGAACCCGACAAAGCCAAGACTCAGGATGGGAAGAACCCTCTCTGCAAAGCCGCGCCAATCGAATCCTGTCGCCCGCGCAATCTTCTGGTCGAACTCTTCGTCTGCCGCGGTCTTCGGTCCTGTGATGTAGTCAGTGACCTTCAGCGTCGCTTTTTCATCACCGGATCGATAGTCTGCGTAAGTCTCGCCTTCGCGAAACTTCACACTCCCAACCAGGCGATCAAAGGTGTCCTTTAATGCGATCGCACGCTCCTTGCTATTGCTGTCCTCCAATTCGATCTGCATGCCAACGGTATATCGACGGCCGAACTTCACTGCATTGAGGTAGCTCGTGCTTCGCATGGCGCTGCTGCCGATGACCGTGTTTTCGTATAACCAGTCGAGTTGATGTCCGTTCGCATCCCATCGGGGAGTGCGAATCCAGTCGACCATGTCATTTGACAAAAATCGCGCCGACGGGGGCGCGCCTGGGACTACAGGGTTGCTTCGGACTTGCATTGTGCTTGCCAGCTCTTCGGGATTCAGACTCACATAGTCCGTGTCCACGTGACCGCTGTGCGAAAGGATCACTCTCATCGACCAGCTTCCATCTTCGGGTGCCAGGGCGGCGATCGGTGGGTCGTCTTCCTGAGCGCCTGCGTTATCGCCTGCATCGCTTGCACCGCTAGCGTGTTGATCAGCCTGCGCAGGAGGGGCCGGCAGGTAGCGGAATCCAGCCGGAACATCCAGCGAAGCCGCCTGCCCGAGCTGGACGGTCATGGGCCCATGCTGCCAGGCCGGGTTGTTCCAGACCTCCAGCGGAATATTGGAGTCAAGAGGGGCAGAGGCCGATGTCGCAGAAGCAGCCCCGCTTGAAGCGACTGGCGCGTGAGCCTTTTTGTGGGCCGCGTGCGCGACGGTGCTCTCGCCTAGGGCTATAAACAGCAGCAGTATCGAAAGATGAGCAATCTTTCTCGAAGGTAGTAGTTTTTGCATATCTGTTCAGAAAACCTTCTTTTCAAACGCTCAATATTGGCGGTAATGGCGCTCCACGATTAAAGCGGCCAAGATGCCGATTATTCTTATAACGGAGCCGATGTCAACGCAATAGGCGAACCGGCAGCTAGTCTATGCGTTTTAAATCAATCTGCATCCGGCGCCGCTCCCCAATCGAAAATCATCACCGCATCGTGTCAATGCATACAAGCTTTGTTTGCCGCGCCTGACTCAAGCCCCTGCCAGCTACACGCCCACCGCTGCTCCCAACGTTATCGAACACGAGCGCTCCGTTGATCGGGACAGCGATCGAACGATAAGATGGAGTTACACCGACAGACAACATGGTAGCTTTTCCATTCAGCCTCCCATCTCCGCTTCAGCTTCCATTTTCGGACTCAGATATGCGCTTCATACGTTACGCATCCGTATCGGTTAGCCTGATCGCCGCGACGTTTGCAGTCACCGCAGCTGCGGAATCAACTCTGACGGCCACCGTTGTGGCTGCAAACATCGACGCCGCCACGCACCGTGCGGCAGTTCTTTTGCAAGTAACGGACAAAGATTCAAGCAAAGACGAGGACGGCCGGATCATCACGACGCTGCCAGCAGTCAGCAACTGCATCGCGCCATTCAAGGACGACATTTATAGCAGAGTCGGTACGTGCTACGCGGCTCGCGTTTTCGAGGATGGGATCCCGGTCGACGCGGTCAAGGTCCGGGTCCTCGACACTGCGGACGACAAGAACTGGGCGGTGTTGAGCTGGGACTCGAGATCCGAACAACCATCTGCACAACGCTCCGTTCGTGTGCAAGTGGGTGTGCCCGGGGGCCTCTACAACGACAATCGGGACGAAGACTTCAAGCTCGGATCGGTCTCAAGATTCGATCCCGCGAAACCTTACTTGTGGCTGTACGCGGGGGCCGATCGCGCTCTGAACCTCAGCTATCGCACACTTCTTGCCGCGCGCTCCGGCAAACAGGCCGACAACTTGCGCATTGAGCAACGCGCATGGATACAGGCTAGAGACACAAGCTGCAATGAGGCGCTCGAAGGGGAGGAGCAGCGATGCCAGTGGGTCGCGACTTACAATCGCTTGCGGGAACTGCGAGACCTCGGTATCCAGGGGCGCGTACAATGATTACTCGTCAGGGCATGACCGGCCGACAGGCAGAAACGAGTCGGAACGCAGTCAATCACAAGGGCATTGTTGAATGGATATCCGTGTTCGCCCTGCGGTCGCCGGCTTGACATTGATCACGCTGCACTGGCGGTATCCGCAGCACGCGGCCACAGCCAGGCGGAAGAAGTCCGCGCCGTGCGTTCTGTGCACGTCATGAAATGAAAAGCGCCCGCTAAATCGCAAACGTCGCGGCCACATTGGTGCTGGGTGACCTGCTTGCGCGCCAGATGGCAACAGCAGTCTATGCAAGTCCCGCGCGGTCCAGTCAATAAGACGGTTTGTCATGTCGGTCGGCGCATGAAATCCCGAGAGTCCGTATGACATCGACGGTCCCTTGCTGATCGCAATCCTCGCGGTGTCGGTTGCGATAGTCGGCGTGGCTATTTGGTTCATCAACGTCGGTGCACGCCGCTACGGGCAACCTGCGAACTAATGAGGCCGCGATGAGCAGTTAATCGAGCCGCGCGGTTGTCGATGCCGCTGTATTGCTCCTGAATAATCGCACTTCTCGTAAGCGAATGGCAAAACGACCCACGACACGAAAACGACCTCGACCTTCCTCGATCGGAACGTCGGCATCGACCAGGCCTGATGCGCAAGAGAAGCTACCAGACGAAGTCAAGGATCGGTTGACGCATGCAGAGATCGTCCGGCTCGACGGC
Source organism: Paraburkholderia sp. GV068 (assembly GCF_003058125.1). Classification (NCBI taxonomy): domain Bacteria; kingdom Pseudomonadati; phylum Pseudomonadota; class Betaproteobacteria; order Burkholderiales; family Burkholderiaceae; genus Paraburkholderia; species Paraburkholderia sp. GV068. Next base: position 5,925 of record NZ_QBUB01000031.1, on the reverse strand, counting down.
GAGGTGGCCGGGCTGGAGTGCGGCACGATGTGGGTGAAAACCGAGGGGTCCCAGTACGGCGTTACCAAAGGACTGCTGCGTTCGTTTCGATTTCACGTGAATGGAACCTCCGTTGTCCTTTATTCGCCGGGAAGTGCGATTCCCTTCTACGCCAAAGTAGAGTTGTCGCTTGCGAATGGCGACAATGTCTGTCTCGCAATTGCGTCCGAAGCGCTGGACGGACAACACCTTGTGTACGGATTTCGCCGTCCGGCGGACCCGCGCGTTTACGTTGCATTCGCTGCAGGCTCCCTCGACTTCCAGCCGGACAGGCAGATGTACTACTTGCCGCGCCTCCCGCGTTTCTGGGGAAAAAGCAGATGGCGGCAGGCCTTCAGGTTCGGTGTGGCAGCCGTCATGGCCTTGTGCCTTTTCAGATACCTCGCACATGGTGAGCGGGTCGAGGACGGGTTCTCGGCGTACGTGGTGATGAATTCGATCGTCGGAGTTGCCCTGGCAGGTTACTTACTGACTATCGTCTACGGATCGTTGCGCTGGCGACTGAATCTGCCGACACAGCGTCAGCGCAATCTTCTTGCAGTACTGCATGTGCTCGAGGTTCGCGACAAGAGCACGATATGCGCGGTGTAATTCGCTCCCGCCTCGCGATCGCCTACCCTAGATGCTCTAGTCGGCCACCAACACACGCTTGTCGTGCTTCTTTTCCAGCATTCTGGGCAGGCTGACCATCACTAGATAGATGCGGATCAGGAGCCCGGTAAGCCAAAGCGATAGCGGCATGCTCAACGCTGCCAGAACGAACAGCACGCCGTTCGCCCCGAAATCTGAAGCCAGAAGCCGGCTCACTACCAGATAGAACGGCGCGATACCAAAGACAACATAGGTATAGATCTTTGGAAAAGGCGAGCGCTCTTTAGTGAGTTGCTCGAACAGTGCCATCCCCGCTTGCTTTGGGTAACGGAAGTCAGCTGCGTTTTCCTGGAAAGCCCGTTGGACAAAGGAGGTCTTTGTGATGGTGTGCATCACCGTTCGCCAGGACATGACTGCCCAGTAAAGCGTCAGGACAAGGCCGCCAACGAGGCCAGGCCAGCGCAGCAGGGGAGCCATCGGCGCAAATATGAAGTAGAAGAAGTACGCGAATATCCCAAAGAAAAAATACGCAGCAAACGTTGCAGTCGATAGGGCAAGGCCGCACACCCACAGCAGGTTCGAACGGCGGTACATCATCGAGACAGCGAACGGCACGAAGACGCAAACCAGCGTAACCAGTAGCCCGATTTTCCATGGCCATTCTGACACTGCGAGATCATCTGCATAGGCCGCGTACGACAGGCCACCGGCTAGCGCGGGAAACATGAAGTTCATCGGGGCGGCATTCTTCGTCACTTCCCAAACAGCGTCTTTCTGTTCGGTCGACGGCTTCGTCGGCGATTGGGATCGTTGCATTGGCGCTCATTCTCTGAGTTGGTGACATCGCCTCCGGCATGCGGCGACTTCTGATTCAAGCAACTGCTGATTCAAGCGGTCAGTTACCTGTTATATGCGATGGTGAGCAGGACCATCATGGACCGCGGATCTGCTCGCACCGATACAGTTCCCCAGTTGAACAGGAACGTATCTACACCGAGTGACGTGGCCGCTGGAGTCGTTTGCGCTTCCTTCATGATCAACTTCACCAGCGTCTTTTTTTCCCTGAGGAGGTCGTCTTCCGTTGCGGACCAGTCCTGCTTGCGAATGCTTCCGTCGTTCCAGAGACAGTCGATGAGGGCAAGGCGGTCCGGATGGAACCGAACTGACACGGCGAAGGAGTGCCGCCAGAATACCAGCTCGCTGATGGCGAAACTTTTCCAGCCGTTGTGTCCGTCAAGCGACCTCCAATCTGCTTTGATTACATCAGCAGCCGTCGTGAGGCCGGGTGCAAGCACCAGCCCCGTGCCGGTGTCAAGTTCGCCGCTGGAAAAATTGAAGGTGGCAGGCATTTGTGAGTTAGGGCGTAGAAAGCGACGACAGTGAGCGCGCCGGGGATGGCTGGTCGCGCGCGATGTGCCTTTGCATCAGAAACTGCCATGTATCGTTCACCAGCAGCGGAAAGCCGTACCTTGGAGCAGACGCGACGCGGCCAGGCAACGGGAGTTGGACCCTGACGCACGCCGCGTCGTTTCCGCAGCACACTAGGTCCGTGACAAGCGAGCTTACGTTCCGGATGAGGTCGTCGGGTGAATAATGCCAGACGGACTCGTCCGCACCTTGCGCATATGCGCTCAGGACGCCGTGCATACCATAGCACCTCCTTGCTGTAGCCGACGACGCTGCAGTCGTCAGTGTCGCAATGCTGCGCGCGCAGTTCCGAGCATCCGGAACGCGGGGAGCCCTTGGTCCCCGCAGTTTTGCCGCTCGATGACGAATGTATCGAACGTCCTCGCGCCGACGCGTCGTCTCTTTGAGCCAATGACGTGACTCAGCGATGTTGCCTGATAGGTGTATGGCCATTGAATGTTGTGCCCGGCGCGACTCGTTGCCGTGGGGTCGGCGTCAGAACATAAAATTCCAGCCGAGTGGACGGTTGAGGATAAAGACACGACGCTCCAGCTGGTGTTGCACCATCCTGCAGCCTTCGACGAATGGAAGGTTGTTCCGGTCTTGCAGTCTCGCTTGCCTCTCAACGCTGTGCAGCCATTCTTCGCTTCCAGGATCGGGGCCGTGTCCCTCGCCGTCCGATATATCGAAATATCGCTCGCTCACATAGGCGACCCACTCGGGGCTCCCCGGGTCGGCGCTTGGCGCGCGCGGTATGTCGGTAGAGATCAAAAGCCAGCCAGCTATGAGAAGCAGAAGGCAACCACCTACTGCGCGTGTCATGAACTTGATCGCTTGCTTCATCATGGGTCGTGCTTCCGTGTATCACATTCATTGGCCCGCGGTGGAGCGCCGGTCGGGCATGTCCACGGAGAATCGCGCGGGGTGAATATTCGGATTCTCGGCCGCAGACATTACCTGTTCCTTGGAGGGCGAACGCGCGTCAGCTTACGCCCCGCGAACGCGAACCACTGGCCATCGGCACCTATCAAAACCGAGTCAGGAGTCCAGCGAAGGTCGTCGATAGGAAGCTTGTCACTGACTGGTAACGTGGCCGCTGGTTGCTTCCGCAGGTCATACAGGACGACCGACGGTGCGTCCGCGAACCCGCCAACGAAGTCTTCAACGACGATACGCGAAGCAAGCTTGCCTTCCGCCGTCGAGTCGGTGTAGTAGACGTAGTGAGAACCGTAAAGCCGGTCGAACGGCTTGTCGTTCAAAGTCGCATTGAAGTTCGCGCCATCGCGAGCCGTGACGGGAAGCTTAACAATCAGTAGCGTCCCAGATACAGTAGAAATGGATTGCCTGTTACCGCCATCGGATTGCGCAAATACGTTTGCGCAGCAAAGCACGAGAAGCGTTGCAAACCATCGACGTTTCATACAAAGCTATCCTCTTGGAAAAGGCTGCGTTGCATCGCGCGGACAATCAGACGCTACTGCAGTGGCGCCGCACTCAGTTCGCCATTGCGCGGAAGCCACCGCCCACGACAAAAATCAGCAGCGCCACGAGCCCAACCGGCAAGACAGTTGCCATTAGCACGCAGGCGCCCGACCTCACGTTTCCGCGCGCGCACAGGATCACACCCATGAGTATCGCAACCGCGAGGGCCGCGCCAACAACGATCCAAACCGGCACCAAGTCACGAATATAACGAAGGCTGAATTCGTACACGACGCCTTCAAACGCCACCCCAATGCAGAGCCATGCGATCCGTATGACACCCAGCATTTCAGACCGGTGTGGCGTGGCAGAACTGATCTTCTCTGTCGGATTGCGCAACGATGGGGCGGCAAATGTTCAGGCGGTCTCCTGTTCAATTTCCAGGACGCGGTGGCTGTGATAATACCCGAGCACAAAGTGGGCCGTCACAAATGCGGGCGGACATGGCTACGGATGTGCCTGCACCGATATGGAAGTCGACAAAGGCACCGATAAAGTCTTACGGCTTTATTCGGCTAAGGCGCTTCCGCTAGAGCGTTGCAAGGCCGATCGCTCGCTGCCGCTGCCGCTGCCGCCGCCGTGAGCCTGAAGTGAAGGCCAGAGTCCGTCACGAATGACGGTGGCCTACAGGACGCGCAACGGCTTGGGGAATCGCACGCCCTCCGCCCTTACTCGCTCGGCGGCGCTACTCCAGCGATGCCGGGGTCTTTCCAATCAGTTAAGACGCGCGCGCCCTGCGCCCGAGCCTTCGCCTCTGCCTCCGTGCGCTCCTGCATGAACCTGCGAACCAGGCTTTGTGGAATGTACCGTTTCCATCCGGCGGCATTGATGCGCGCGATGACATCCATCACATAGCGATACATTGCTTCGTCATAGGCCTCGAACCCCGCCGTATCGTGAACGTCCCTGGGCGACGTCGGCACCTTGAATCTCAAATGGATAGTTCGTATTTTCCCGCCTTCCTCGGTATCCGACATGAACTCGACGTCGATGGTTTGCGGGAGACGACACCGCGCTTAGGGTCTCTGAGTTGAAACACGGGTTCTACGCCCGTTGCGATCCTGCTCGCGTCGTACATCAAGGCGGTCGCGATATGCGATTTCTTGATCGGCACCTTGGCCTCGCGCATTATCTGATCACTATCATCGCCAAGGGCAAATACCAAATTCGGTTGCATTTGCTCTTTTCCGTGTTGTACCTGTGGGGCGCTGACGGCGCTCCAACCCGAACCGGCCGCCGCGAAAGCGCCAACGACTATGCTCACGACTGCGATGATGGATCGTCTACGCATCTGTCCAACCTGCGATTGTGGCAATCCGTCCAATCATATACTCGCGATATTGGTCACGTGTCATTAGGAAATGGTACTTATCAAGTATCTTCTGGACATAAAGCTGACGACAATTATGGACGTGAGACATGCCAGATACTTCGTTTTGCTGCGATACATCGACCATCCCGTATCGAATGACCGTCGATTCTTGATGCGACGGGAGAACAAGAAGGGTAGGCACTCAACGGCTCAGAGGTGTGGGAAAATTATTGGCGGGTTACGGGCTTTTCGCCCGTTCAAGCTCCTCCCATCGGCATGCCGAACATGCGCTCGAATTGATCTTCGCGGCTATCGGATGACGAGAAAGCTGAAGGTCCCGTCGTGGTCACCTACGGGGCTTCGCCGTCGCAGGTATGGCGCACCGTTGAAGAAGGTCACAAACACTGACGCCCGATGCGCTAGAGGCGTGGTGTTCGCGCTGCGCTTTCGGGACCGGGCGGGAAACGATTTATCGTGTGACGGATTACAGCGTTCCCGTCTACACGAAGAACACGGAACAGGACAAAGATTTTACAGATGCCATGGCTCAGGTCTCATGATAAACAAGGAAAACCGCGTCTCCACCGTCCTGCTGCGCGGCACCATCGCGAAGCTCGAGCGCTCAAGACGCAGTCACGACTTCGTATTGACGCAGGTGCAGCAACGACAGCCTGGTGCGACCGCGGTCGGTGCCGCAGCGATGGGTATGGGTGCGGCAGGCATCGGACTCGTCAGTATGGCGTCCAGCTCGGACGAAGAAGCTGAATGGGTGGAGTTCGAACTCGACGGCAAGAAAATGCAGGGTTGGCTATGGCTATTACCAATGCGCAACGGCGACGAAGTCGAAGTAGCCGCAGAGAAGCTGGCAGACGATCGATACATCGTCTATTCGGTCAAGCGCGATGGCGACGACATAGTAGCGATGTATCCTCACGCCACGGCAGGAAGAAGGGCGCATTACCGAAGCATGACGAAGATCATGCTGTGGACCTTCTTCACCCTTTATGCAATCCTGGTAATCGGGACCTATCTTAAGGGTGGAATTTCAAGCGATCTGTATGCCTATGCAGTTTCCATGGCCACGATCGGTGTTG
>NZ_QBUB01000030.1:0-31728 GCF_003058125.1 Paraburkholderia sp. GV068 | reverse complement strand
GCTGGTCCGCAGCGTCACGGGCCATCGCGCGAATTCCTACGCCTGAAAAACAAAACCCCACGCTCCGGAAAACGTGGGGTTGGTCAGCAGTCTGAGGCCAGAGCTCGTGCTCTGGCCTTTTTGTATTCGGGGATCGGTTTCGGGAGCGGGCGGCGCCGTTTCCAACGCAAAACGTCGTCAACCCACGTCTTAAAGCAGGCGCGCATGCCGCGCCCGCGTCCGCGGCACTTAGCCCGCGAGCCCGCGCTTGATCACTTCGCTCAGCAGTCCCGTCATGCCTTCCGGATGCTCGGCGGCGCGCTCCTTCAATTCGGCGACCAGATCGCTATTCAGCTTGCACGCGAACGGAACGAGGCCCTGCGCCTGATCCAGCTTGCGCTGCTCGCGGCGATCGAGTGCCGGCGCCGCGGCGGCTTTGCCGAAGCGCTCGGCGGTGGACTGCTTCATTGCGTTGTTGAGCTTGAGTGCCTTGTTTTTTTCAAGGTCGGTCTTTTTCATCGCCATACGTCAGGCCTCTGCCAGATAAGTAATCCCGCATTGTACGCACCGTGCGTGGCGCCGCGCGAACGAACGGCCTATGTATGCGGCTCACGGCACGACGCCGGGCGCGCTTGCATCGCGAGTGTCGGACGCGTCGCGACCGTTGGGAGCTTCCGATTGAGCCGGCGTCGCCGCCACGCTGTCCATCAGCGCGCGCATTCGTTGCCAGTGCGTGCCTTCCCAGAACACGCGACGGCACACGTCGCAGGTGACAAACTGGTTATGCCGCTCCAATACGCCGTCGGGCGCGCGGTCGCCGACTTCATCGCGCGGGATGCGCCTTAGCGGCGCGTTGCACATCAGGCATAGTCGGAACGGCTGCGCGCTGCCTGCGAGATCCAGCCGTTCGAACACTTCGCGCAATTGCTCGCGCGGCCTGAGCGTGCGGATATAGCAGCCGTGCGTGATGGTGCGGCGTTTCAACAGCTCGCGGTCGCGGGTGAGAACGATGCGGTCTTCCGCGGCGGCGAGCGCCTCGATGCGGGCGTCGGGAAAGTTGTTGTCGTAGAGCGTGTCGAAGCCGGCCAGGCGCAGCAGCGGCGCGAGCCCGCCAAGATGCGCATCGGCGATGAAGCGAACCACGCGCAGCGGCCGTTCGCGCACGCGCAGCAGCGGACGGATGTCGAGCGCTTCGAACTTCGGATAGACGGCGACGCGGTCGCCGTCCGCGAGCGGGTGATTGAAACCGACGGACTCGCCGTTGACCAGGATCAGTTCGACTTCGGTATGCGGCACGCCGAGCGATTCGATCGCGTGCTTGGTGGTGGCGTCACGCGCGCATGCGTAGGCGAACGCGCGCCGGCGCAGCGGCCGGGCGAGAAAATCGTTCAGCTCCTCGTAGAAGCGGAAAGTCGCGGTGACCATCGTCGAAGTATCGCACCGCGCGCCGTTGCGCGCTTTTCCTGCATCTGTCGCGTGGCTGTGCTTTACTTCCACATCTTTAGAAGACGGAGCCACAGATGGACATCGGTTTTATCGGTCTCGGCGAGATGGGCGCCGCGATGGTTGCAAACATTCTGAAAGCGGGGCACCAGGTGCGCGTGTGGAACCGCTCGCCGGAACGCGCGCAAGCGCTCGCCGATGCAGGCGCACGGATCGTCGCCACGCCCGCCGAAGCGTTTGCCGGCGACGCCGTGTTCTCGATGCTCGCCGACGATGCCGCGCTGCGCGAGGTTGTGACGGCGTCGTTGCTCGAGCATGCGCCGCGCGGGCTGATTCACGTCAACATGGCGACGATTTCCGTTGCGCTCGCCGAGGAACTCGCGACCGCGCACGCATCGCGCGGTGTCGATTACGTCGCCGCTCCGGTGCTCGGCCGGCCTGACGTGGCCGCCGCCGGGAAGCTGACGATTGTGGCGGGCGGGCCGGCTGAGGCAATCGACCGCGTGCAGCCGGTGTTCGACGCGATCGGTCAGAAAACCTGGCGCATCGGCTCGCTGCCGCAACAGGCGAACGTGATCAAGCTGGCCGCGAACTTCATGCTCGGCGCGGCCGTCGAGACGCTCGGCGAAGCCGCTGCGCTCGTGTCCGGACATGGCCTCGCGATTCAGGATTTCCTCGACGTGATTACGAGCGGCATTTTTCCGGGACCGGTCTATGCCGGCTACGGCAAGATGATCGCGGAAAACAGCTACGAGCCGGCGCTGTTCAAGGCGCGTTTGGGACTGAAGGACTTGCGTCTCGCACTGGCCGCCGCCGACGCCGTCACGACGCCGCTGCCGATTGCGAGCGTCGTCCGCGACAGTCTGATCGAAGCGGTCGCGCATGGCGACGGTGAGAAGGATTTCGCGGTGCTGGGGCAAGTGGCGGCGCGGCGGGCCGGGCGGTGATTTGACGGGCTGACGGGCTGATGGGCTGATGGGCGGCTGGCGGCTTACCGGCCGCCTATGTCGCGGGCGACCGCGGCAACCACCCCATCCGCCAAACCCCCCGCCAACAGAAAACCCCCCTTCAAGCGATAATCTCCCTCCAATCCCCAACCAGCGGAAACATCATGAGTCTGCATACCTGGTGGCTTTTCGTCGCCACAGTTTTTGTCGTGTGCGCCATTCCCGGCCCGAACATGCTGCTCGTCATGACCGACGGTGCGCGGCACGGCCTGCGTCGCACGGGCGCGACGATGGCAGGCTGCCTGTCGGCGCTGGTGCTGATGCTGGCGGTGTCGGCGGCGGGGCTCGGCGTTTTTCTCGAAGCGTGGCCGACCCTCTTCGATGCGCTGCGTTTGATCGGCGCGGCTTATCTCGTGTATCTCGGCATCAAGGCATGGCGCGCGCCCGCTGACGAGGCCGCCGCGTCCGCTGCCGACGAACTGGCCGCGAAGCCCGCACGCTCGCGCCTCGCGCTGTTTCGCAACGGCTTTCTGGTGGCGGGCAGCAATCCGAAGGCGATTCTGTTTGCCGCCGCGCTGCTGCCGCAATTCATCGAAGCCTCGCTGCCCAAGCTGCCGCAGTTCGGCATTCTGGTCGCCACGTTCGCCGTGATCGAGGTGAGTTGGTATTTCGTGTACGCGGGATTCGGCACGCGCATCGGCAACCGGCTGAAGAGCCGCAGCGTCGCGCGAGTGTTCAATCGGCTGACGGGCGGCGTCTTCGTCGGCTTTGGCGCGATGATGGCGCTGGTCCGGCACTGAAGCGCGGCGTTTGCGCCGCGCCGGTCGCAAGCACATGTGGCGAAAGCGCAACAAGAGGGGAGAACCCTGATTTTCATGTTGCGTCGCACCAAACCATTTGCTATAGTTCGTCTTGTCTCCTCCATGTCTCCTCTGATATGGATTCAGCCCGCCCACTTAGGCGGGCTTTTTTTTGCCCAAAATTCCGGCCTCGTCAGAACTTGTACGAAACCGCGAGGAAGGAAATGAGCGGGTCCGCTTTCAATTCGGCCCTCGACACACCGAGCTCCGTGCCGTCCGCCGCCTTGATGATGACCGACGAGGTCGTCTTCAGCGGAATGTAGGTCACCGAGGCCACGAGACCCCAGTGGTCCGTGATGTTGTACGCGAGCCCGGCGTTGAACACCGGCGCCCACGACGACGAAGCCTTCGCCGATACCTGCGTCTTGCCCGGCTTGCCCGCGCCCGCGGCGAGGATGGCGCCGAGGTTCTCCTGCGTCGATTGAACGAAGTTCTGACTGAGCTGAATGTCGGAAAACCAGTTGTACGACACGCCGACGCCTACAAACGGCCTGAACTTCGCCGTCGGTGCATTGAAGTAGTACTGAAAGAGCAGCGCCGGGCTCCACTGGCGCACGCTTTTCACGATCGGATTCGCTTGCGGATCGCCAATGTCCTGCTGGCCGAGCGCGCCCGCCGGCCCCGGCGGCTTGATCGTGCCGTGCCCGTAGATTTTGAAGACGGGCGGCACGCCGGCTACGGTCGTCACGGCAATGTGATCGGTCAGGTAATGGCTGAATACGAGGCCGACCGTGTTGGCCGTGTTCGTCGACAGACTCGTGCCCGCCGATGTGAACGAGTTCGGCAGGCGCAGCGGCGTGTTGATCGGCGTCGGCGCGACGTTGGTCGTCAGCGGCGTGCTCGAATCCTTCGGCATGACGTGGAACCAGCCGAGTACGGCTACGTTGTCGCCGGCATGCTGTGCATGAGCGCTGACCGACAGGCATGCGGCCAGAATCGCGAGACAGATTCTTTTCATGTTGTTATTCCTCCTTGGACGCTCGTCGGGCGCAAGGCGAGCGGGACGAGCGGGACGAGCATTGGCGCGCGTTTGCGGGTAGCCGCGAGGCCGGCGCGCAAGACAGCCGTTGTGCCGGTCGCCGCGCTGCAAGGCGCGGACGGCAGCCGGGCGCGAACGCGTCGAGGCGCGCTGACGGCGCGCCACACGCCCGTTACTGGACGAAGGCGCCGATCGTGAAGTACGGCGAGGCCGCGTTCGACAGATCCAGGTAGCCGAACACACCGCCCGTGAAAATCATCTTTCCGGTCGGCGTATTGCCGGTGGATGCATTGACGTGCGTCGTCGTGACCACGCCCGGCACGGCTTGCGTGAAGTCGAGGTTCAGCGCGGTCGCGAGCGAAGCCTGCGACGGGTTGAACGGATCGAGCAGCGTCGCCTGCGTGCCTGCGAGCGCGGTGGTGCGATAGTCGAACTGGCTATCCACGCCGATGTACTCGCCGTTCTGCGAGTTGACCGCCACCGAGGTTTGCGGCGACAGAATCGAGATGCCGGATTCGTCGTCCGCGTACGGGCCGAGTGCGCCGTTTTGCGGCACGGTCACCGACGAATTCGCCGCGCCGGCGCGCACCAGAATCGGCACCAACTGGTCGCGCAGCTTGCCGACGATCATGTAGCCGCGCCCTTCCGGCGTCGTGGCGAGCGTGGGCTTCGCCTGTCCCTGGAAGTTATTGGTCTGGAACGCGCCGCTGCCGTCCGCCGCCTGCGTGAAGTTGCTGCCTGGCTGCAGGCATTTGCCCGCGTTCACGCCCGAGTTGTCGCACTCGGTCCACGTGCCGTCCGCGTTGATCGTTATCTTTGTGTCCACGGCGACCGGCGCGAAATTCTGCGACGGCACCTGGTGATAGCCGAGCTGGTTGTACGTGCCGGCCACCTTCGCCAGATCCGTTTCAATCGACGAGAAACCGATGAACGGGTAATACGGGAACTTGGTGTCCGGCACCGCGCCCACGCCGAGAATCCCGCCGAACGAGATTTCCGCGCCCGGAATCGTGCCGCCTGCCACGCCTTCGCCGACAAAAATCCGCGCCGGGCGGTTCGGGTCGAGGCTCGCGCCGTTCAGGCGGAACGCGCACTGATTGAGCTTGTTGGTCGGCAGCAGCGTTTCCTGGGTCAGCGTGCCGCTCGCGGTCTGGCCGGCGCGCGTCGGCACGACGGTGCCCGTGGTCGCCGGAATCGGAGATTCGACATAGGTGACCTGCCACGTCATCTTCGTCGTATCGAGTTGCAGCTTGACGAGTTCGCCGTCACCGCCGCCGCCCGTGTAGACCGTGTTGTAGTCGAGCGTCGCGGGACACAGCCGAACTTGCGTCACCGGACCGTCGCCATTGCCGCCGCCTCCGCCGCCGCATGCCGACAGCAACGGTGCCGCGAGTGCGAGCACCGACAGGAATCTCCATTTCATACCGCCTCCAGAATTTTTTCGTTGTAGATGGCCGGCTCCCAGTCCAGCCACCGCTTGCTCTTTTATGTCTCTCACCGCGGACTACGTTTGCTTCATCGGCTACTTGCTGATTTGCGCTCCGATGCCGAAGTACGGCGTGCTCGGTGTGTCCGAATTGGCCGATGTCGGCGTGATGCCGTCGTTCTGCGTGCCCTGGATCGCGATCGCATACAGGCCGCCCGACGCGATCGCAAAGCCGGTCTTGCCCTTCGTGTCCTGCACGCCGACCAGGCCGGGGCTCGCGAGCCCGTAGCCGAGGCCGAAACCGCTTTCGGCCGCCGACGTCGTCGGATTGATAAACGTGCCGACGCCGCCCTGGATCAGTGTCGCGGTGTACTTGAAGTTGGAATCCGCGCCCACGTAGCCGCCGTCGAAGCCGCCCGATGCAAGCGGCGTCGCCGCGGCGAGCATCGCGATGCCGGACTCGTCGTCGACTTTCGCGTCGAGATGAAGCGGCGCGGTGCCCAGGTCGATGTAGCCCGTGCGCACCACGAGCGGCACGGTCGCGCCGTTGATCTGGCCGAGGATCATGTGCGCGGTGCCGGACTTGCCCGTCGCGCCGATCAGCGGAAGCCGGAACTGGGGGACGATCTGCGCCGCCTGCTGGCTGTCAAAGTAGCCGTTGCTGTTGAGCGTCCACGGATTGCCGGTGGACAGGCAGCCGCCCGCGTTCGGCGAGTAGTCCGGGTTCGCGGTGTTGCTGCTCGTGCAGGTGCCGCTCGCGTCGAAGGTTTCGACGGTGTTCGTCGCGACCGTCGCGTAATTGCCGGACGGCGCGAGGTGGTACAGCAGACCGTTGTAGGTGCCCGGCAGCTTTGTGATGTCCGTGGTGGTGCTGGCGAAGCCGAGGAACGGATAGAAGTCGAAATGGCGATTGGGCACCGCGCCGATGCCCGAACCGATGAGCGGGATCGACAGCCCGTCGAACTGGATCGTCGCGCCAGGAATGCCGCCGCCCGCGACGCCCTGGCCGACGAGGATCATCGGCGGATTCGGGTTGTTGGCGAAGTCCGATGTGGTGTAGGGCTGGCCGTCGCCGGCCGCCGTGCCTGTGCCGGCGCCGAGTATGAACGCGCAGCGCGTTTGCTCGGCGGTCGGCAGCGTGCCCGCCGGCGGATGGATCACCGCGCCCGCTATCTGCGTGCCCGCGCGTGTCGGCGTGACGGTGCCGGTGCGCAGCGGGATCGGCGATTCAAGCCACTTCAGCGTGTAGGTCATCGCCGTCGCGTCGATGTTCAACTGGACCACTTCGCCGCTGCCGGCGCCGCCGAGGAACGTGCTTTTGACGATATCGGCGGTGGCCGGACACAGCGCGGCCGCCGTGCCGCTCGAGGCGGGCGGACCTTGAACGCCGCAGCTCGAACCCGAGCATTGCGGCGCGTCGATCGGGCCGGGATTATCGGATTTGCCGCCGCCGCAAGCAATAAGAAAAGGAGTCGTGGCAATAGCCATTGCCAAGCCTCGAATAATGGCGTCCGCCATGCTGCTGTCTCCCTTCATGTATTTGTGCGAGCTAATTTCGCCGCGCGATTAATGCCTGTCAATTGAATGAGCCGTCTAAAAAGGTCGATTCAAACAGCGGCGTTTCGGGCATGCGCACAGTGCGTGGGCGCAAGCGGCCCTTTTAAACAAAAATGCGAATTCGAGGCGAAGCGGCTGTACCGTTGTTTCGCCGCACGCCCTTGCCAGGTAAGCGTTGGAGCAAAAAGGCTCCATCATCTTCGAACGACCGTTCGATAAAAAATCCGGAGTTTCCCCAGGCGGAAAACTATGCTGATCGGGTCGTCGACGGGAAGAGTTACCTGAAAAATTCCAGGCAGCCTCGTTTTGATTTTTTGAGTAATGCGGGCTACTACTGATTAATGTTTAAAGAAAGTCGCAGCGGCGGGTTTAAAACAAAAAGCCGGTCTTGTAGACCGGCTTTCGCAATGCTGACAAACGGCCAATTGCCGCGATATTTTAACTTTCGTTATCGTTTCAAACCGCTTTCCTCGGGGGCGCCGATTGCCAGATTCATACACTGGATCGCCGCGCCGGAAGCGCCTTTGCCCAGGTTGTCGAGCCGCGCGACGGTGACGAAGCGCTCCGGCGTGCCGAACACGAACAGATCGACGCGATTCGTGTCGTTGTTCGCCTGCACGTCGAAGAAGCCGCTGTCCAGATTCGCCTCCGAGTCGAACGGCGCGACGCGCACGAATGCTTCGCCTGCGTAGTACTCCGCGAGCAGCGCCTGCACTTCTTGCGGCGTGGTTTTCCGCGCCAACTGGCGCGGCGAGAAGTACGTGGTGACCGCGAGGCCCTTGTAAAAGCCGCCGACGATCGGCGTGAAGACCGGTGACGACTTCAGGCCCGTATGCGCCGCCATTTCCGGCAGATGCTTGTGCGTGAGAGCCAGCGCGTACGGACGCGGGCTCTTGAGCTTGTCGTTGCCGCCGGCTTCGTAGTCGGCGATCATTTTTTTGCCGCCGCCGCTGTAGCCGGTGATCGAATAAGCATGAGCTTCGAACTCGGGCGCGACCACGCCGCTTTCCACGAGCGGGCGCATGGCCAGCACGAAAGCCGACGCGTGACAGCCCGGCACGGCGATGCGCTTGGCGGTGCGCAGGCGTTCGCGCTGCGAGCGAGCGAGTTCGGGCAGGCCATAAGCCCAGTCGGCCGACGTGCGAAACGCGGTGCTCGCGTCGATCAGCACCGTGCGCTCGTTCGCAACGAGCGCTGCCGACTCGCGCGATGCCACGTCGGGCAGGCACAGGAACGTGACGTCCGACGCGTTGATGAGACGACGGCGCTCCTCGATATCTTTTCGCTTCGCTTCGTCGATACGCAGGATCTCCACGTCGGCGCGCTGCGACAGGTATTCGAAAATCTTCAGGCCGGTCGTGCCTTCCTGTCCGTCGACAAAAACTTTCGTGCTCATCTCGATCTCACTGGCTATCTGGTTACAGCTTGGAAACAGCGCGCGACGCCGCGCGAAAACACCATTTTAAGACCTCATCGCCATGCGCGTGCGCAAGCGGGGGGAAACGGCGCGAAAAACGGCGGAAAAACCACGATGCCCGCGCGAAGTGACAGCCGCGTGACTTGTGGGACTTCACTGCGATCCGGGCGCCGGGCGGCGGGCGCGGGGCGGCCCGCCAAAGCGCGATATCACGGCAATCAAGCCGGCTTTTCAGGCGCAACACCGCGCGCGCCGGCAAGCGCGCCGCGCTAGCGCCCGTAATTCACCACCATCCTCGCGCTGCCGAGCGCCGCCGTGCCGATCTCGTGATCGAACATCAGCGCCGGGCGGCCTTGCGCGAGGCGCAGGTCGGCGGTGTTCAGCGCATACACGGTGATCACGTAGCGATGCGGTTTGCCGGGCGGCGGACAAGGACCGCCATAACCGTCGATGTCGAAGTCGTTGCGGGCTTCCACCGCGCCGAGCCGTCTCAGGAAACCCGACGCGCTCGCGTTCTCGGGCAGGCTTGCGACGCTCGCCGGAATGCCCGCCACGGCCCAATGCCACCAGCCGCGGCCGGGCGCATCGGGATCGAACAGGGTGATCGCGAAGCTGCGCGTTCCAGGCGGCGCGTCGCGCCAGGTCAGTTGCGGCGAGCGGTTGCCGCCCTTGCAGTCGTCCTGATCGAAGACTTGCGGGGAATTCACTGTGCCGCCCGCGCGGAAGCTCGCGCTGGTGAGCGAGAACGCGTTCTCGGCCTGGGCGCGCGAGCCATGCGCGAGCCCGAGCGCGAGACCAAGCGTGGCGCAGACAACAAGCGGCATGCGGCGAAACGATGAAGCGTGCGAAACAACCAGGCAACGCAAGCGCATGTGCCGGTTCTCCTGTGTCGATCGGAATCGGCGCCGGGCGCCTGCTCAGATCCCATGCAGCATCAAGGCGCTGCGAGGACGCGAGGCAATTGCCTCGCGGTGTTTATTGTCCCTATTTTGTACCTGAACGTCGAATCGAGTCTAAGCTTAGGTTTATGACGCATCATTGTTATGCCGCGTAAGCGGATTGCGAGCCTAAAATCGGCTATAGTCGAAAGAGTTTACGCGATGTGGCCCGTGTTCCTATTAGTCAAATTGAACATTAAGAATAAGAAGGCATGTCAGAGGTTTTGGAGAGGGGTTTTCCTGTCGAGGTACGGGCAATGCAAGACGTAGTCAAGGTTGTCATCGCTGACGATCATCCAGTTATTCTATTCGGCGCCGAACAGGCTTTACTCAAGTTCCCCGGCATCCAGGTGGTCGCGCGAGCGAGGCAGTCCACGGAACTCATCAAGGTCCTGCAAACCGCTGCGTGCGACGTGCTCGTCACAGACCTCGCCATGCCGGGCGGCCAGTACGGCGACGGCCTGCCGTTGGTCGGCTACCTGCGGCGCAATTTTCCGAACCTTCCCATCGTCGTGCTAACGATGCTCGAGAACGCCGCGTTGCTGCAACGGCTGCGGGAACTCGGCGTGACTTCGGTCGTGAATAAATCCGACGACCTGAGCCACATCGGGCTCGCGGTGCAGCACGTCAGCCGGCACCTCGAATATCTGAGCCCGTCGGTGAAGGCGTCGCTCGATGCGCTGCGGATGAATTCCGGCGGCAAGAGCGACGAAGTGATGCTGTCGAGGCGCGAACTCGAAGTCGTGCGCCTGTTCGTATCGGGAATGACCATCAAGGAAATTTCCGAGCAACTGAACCGCAGCATCAAGACAATCAGCACTCAGAAAAATACGGCGATGCGCAAGCTCGGCATCGACCGCGATTCGGAGCTGTTTCAATACGCGCAAAGCAATGGTTTGCTGAACCTGTCGTCGCATTCGGCGGAAGACACGGGCGACCTGGTTTAGCCGCGCGCCGCACTTCTTGTGCGGCATAGAAAAAGCCGCGTTAAAGTCGTCAAAGAAAAAGGCCGCCTGTCGCAAGACAGGCGGCCTTTGTGCTTCTGCTTCTGCGGCTGTTGCCGCGATGCGATGTAATGCGATGCTATGCGCTACCGCCGCGCTTATTGCGGCGTCGACGTTGCGCCGCCGTGCGCGGCCGACCATTCAGCCGGCGAGTGCAGGAATTTTTCGACTTCGTCGAGCGTCTTCGTGTCGAAGTACTTGTTGTCCTTGGCGACGCGCAGCACGTCCCACCATGTCGCGAGCGCGTGCAGATCGACGTCGATGTCTTTCAGCACCGACACGCTTTCCTTGAAGATGTTGTAGTGGAACAGCACGAAGCAGTGATTCACCGTCGCGCCGGCCGTGCGCAGCGCATTGATGAAGTTGATCTTGCTGCGGCTGTCGGTGGTCAGGTCTTCCACCAGCAGCACCCGCTGACCTTCGGTCAGCAGACCCTCGATCTGCGCATTGCGGCCAAAGCCCTTCGGCTTCTTGCGCACGTATTGCATCGGCACCATCAGGCGGTCGGACAGCCATGCCGCGAACGGAATGCCTGCGGTTTCGCCGCCGGCCACGGCGTCGATCTGCTCATAGCCGACGTCGCGGAGAATGGTGGTTTCAGCCATTTCCATCAGGCCGCGGCGCACGCGCGGATAGGAAATCAGCTTGCGGCAATCGATATAAACCGGGCTCGCCCAGCCGGACGTAAAAATGTACGGTTTCTCCGCGTTGAAGTGCACTGCCTGCACTTCGAGCAGCATCTTGGCGGTGGTGTCGGAGATCGTCTGGCGATCGAAGCCTGTCATGGGCGGGTCCTTGGATTGAGCGGGGGAGCGGGCGCCGGGCCCGGTGGCGCAGCAAGCGGGATACGCCGCGCCGTGCTGGGCGGAATATGCAGCCGGCCAGTGGATGCTGGCCGGTTTTTGCTGCGCGCGTAGGCCGACATTTTACCTGAAACGGCTCCTTCAGACGAGGCCGGCGTGCGCGTGGACGGCCAATCGAGGTTGCCTGGGGCGAGCGGGGCGCGTGCCGAGGGCGCAGGCCAACCCGGTCTCCAACACCGTTCGCCGAAGCCTGGTCGGACAAGCGTTGCGCCGTTCGCGTCGCGCTTTGCATAGGCTTTTTGGCTAGCTTGTGAGCAACCTGGGGCGCCTTTACACTCACGCGAATTTCTCCGACGCCGGCCGCAGCTCGCCGCACACCGTTCAACGAATCCCGGATTGCTTTTAATGACGCCCGCTTCCTCCACCGCCGATACGCCCGCCTCCGCCCGACCCGGCTACGCCGCGCGAGCGCTGATCGCGTCCGCGCTCGGCTACGCAATGGACGGCTTCGACCTGCTGATTCTCGGCTTCATGCTGCCGGTCATCGCGGCCGACTTGCATTTGAGTTCGACGCAAGCCGGTTCGCTCGTCACGTGGACGCTGATCGGCGCGGTCGCGGGCGGCCTGATCTTCGGCGTGCTGAGCGACTATTACGGCCGCGTGCGCATGCTCACGTGGACCATCCTCGTATTCGCGGTTTTCACCGGTTTGTGTGCGCTCGCGCAAGGGTATGGCGACCTGCTCGTGTACCGGACGATCGCCGGCATTGGGCTGGGCGGCGAGTTCGGCATCGGCATGACGCTTGTGGCCGAAGCCTGGCCGGCCGCGCAGCGGGCGCGGGTGTCGTCGTATGTGGGCCTCGGGTGGCAACTCGGTGTGTTGGCGGCCGCGTTGCTGACGCCGCTGCTGTTGCCGGTCATCGGCTGGCGCGGCATGTTCGCGCTCGGGCTCTTGCCCGCTGTCGTGTCGTTCTTTGTGCGGCGACGCGTGGAGGAACCGGCGCTCTTCACCGAGCGCGTCGCGCGCGGCATGCGCAAGCTGCCGCTCAAACTGCTGATCGCCGATGCCCGCACCGCGCGTGCGAGCCTCGGCGTGGCGGTCCTCTGCTCGGTGCAGAACTTTGGCTACTACGGGCTGATGATCTGGCTGCCGAGCTATCTGTCGAAAACCTTCGGCTATTCGCTGACGAAATCCGGCGTCTGGACTGCGGCCACCGTGGTCGGCATGGCATGCGGCATCTGGCTCTTCGGCGTCGCGGCGGACCGTTTCGGCCGCAAACCGGCGTTCCTGTTCTATCAGGTCGGCGCCGTCGCGATGGTCTTCGTCTATGCGCATCTGACCACGCCCACGGCGCTGCTGATCGGCGGCGCGGCGATGGGCGTGTTCGTCAACGGTATGATCGGCGGTTACGGCGCGCTGATTTCCGAGCTGTATCCCACCGACGCCCGCGCCACCGCGCAAAACGTGTTGTTCAACGTGGGGCGGGCGGTTGGCGGCTTTGGGCCCGTCGCGGTCGGCGCGCTGGCCGCGCATTATTCGTTTGGCACGGCGCTGGTTTTTCTCGCGTCGATCTATCTGCTCGACGTGCTCGCCACACTCTTTCTGATCCCCGAACGCCGCGGCGCCGAACTCCACTGAGCGCCGCCGCGCAGTCTGCCGATGCGGCGCTGCAGCATGACTGGCGGGCGTTTCGCCAATGGCGAGCCGCGTTAACCAGTCCGTGTATCGACTCGCGCGGGGTGTACACTAACCGACCCCGCGTAGCACTCCGCACCGTCCCGCCTCCGCCGGGGACCGACGCCGCGCCTAACCGGCGCAAGCGAACAGCGCCCCGGTCGATCATCCATTCGATAGCAGGAAGCGCCGCCAGCGGTGCAGTGTGCCGGCCCAAATTTCTTACGTCTCGCAGGCAAAAAATGGACGAACAACTGAAGCAAAGCGCTCTCGCGTATCACCAGAATCCGAAACCCGGCAAGATTTCGGTCACGCCGACCAAGCCGCTGTCGAACCAGCTCGACTTGTCGCTCGCGTACTCGCCGGGCGTGGCCGCGGCCTGCATGGCCATCTACGAAGAGCCGCTCGACGCGCAGAAATACACGTCGCGAGGCAACCTGGTCGGCGTGATCACGAACGGCACGGCCGTGCTCGGCCTCGGCAACATCGGCCCGCTCGCCGCAAAGCCGGTGATGGAAGGCAAGGGCTGTCTCTTCAAGAAGTTCGCGGGTATCGACGTGTTCGACATCGAGCTGTCCGAGTCCGATCCCGACAAGCTCGTCGAAGCGATTGCGATGCTCGAGCCGACGTTGGGCGGCATCAACCTGGAAGACATCAAGGCGCCGGAGTGCTTCTACATCGAGAAGAAGCTGCGCGAGCGCATGAAGATTCCGGTCTTCCACGACGACCAGCACGGCACGGCGATCATCGCATCGGCGGCGATTCTGAACGGCCTGAAAGTGGTCGGCAAGAAGCTCGACGAAGTGAAGCTCGTCTGCTCGGGCGCAGGCGCGGCGGCCATCGCGTGTCTGGATCTGCTGGTCAACCTGGGTCTCGCGAAGCAGAACATTCTGGTGGTCGACTCGAAGGGCGTGATTTACGAGGGTCGCGGCAATCTCGATCCGTCGAAGGAACGTTACGCGGCGAATACCGAGGCGCGCACGCTGGCTGACGCGATTCGCGGTGCCGACGTGTTCCTCGGCTGCTCGAGCGCAGGCGTGCTGAAGCCGGAAATGGTCACCGAAATGGGCACCCAGCCGCTGATTCTCGCGCTCGCGAATCCGGAACCGGAAATCCGTCCGGAAGAAGCGAAGAAAGTGCGCCCGGACTGCATCATCGCGACCGGCCGTTCGGACTATCCGAACCAGGTCAACAACGTGCTGTGCTTCCCGTTCATCTTCCGCGGCGCGCTCGACGTCGGCGCGACCACGATCACGGAAGAAATGAAGCTCGCGTGCGTGCGCGCGATCGCGGAACTCGCGGAAGAAACCGATCAGGGCGACGAAGTCGCGAAGGCGTATGAAGGGCACTCGCTGGAATTCGGTCCTGAGTATCTGATTCCGAAGCCGTTCGATCCGCGTCTCATCATCAAGATTGCGCCGGCCGTTGCGCAAGCGGCGATGGATTCGGGCGTCGCGACCCGTCCGATCAAGGACATGGACGCGTATCGCGAAGAACTCGGCACGACCGTTTATCGCACGGGCATGGTGATGCGTCCGGTGTTCGCGGCGGCGAAGTCGGAGCCGGCGCGCATCGTGTTCGCCGAAGGCGAGGACGAGCGCGTGCTGCGCGCCGCGCAGTTCGTGCTGCTCGAGAAGATCGCCAAGCCAATTCTGGTCGGCCGTCCGTCGGTGATCGAGATGCGCCTGAAGAAGATGGGCTCGAAGCTCAAATGCGGCGAAGACTTTGAGATCGTCGATCCGGAAGACGATCCGCGTTATCAGCAATGCTGGCAGGCGTATCACGAACTCGGCGCGCGCGAAGGCGTCACGCCGGACGTCGCGAAGGCCGCGATGCGCAAGTTCAATACGCTGATCGGCGCGATCCTCGTGCGTCTCGGCGAAGCGGACGGCATGATCTGCGGCATGATCGGCCAGTACCACACGCATCTGAAATTCATCGAGCAAGTGTTGGGCAAGGCGGACAACGTCGCCAACTTTGCAGCAATGAATCTGCTGATGCTGCCGGGCCGCAACCTGTTCATCTGCGATACGTACGTGAACGAAACGCCGACCGCCGAACAGCTCGCCGACATGACCATGCTGGCCTCGCGCGAAATCGAAAAGTTCGGCATCACGCCGAAGGTCGCGCTGCTGTCGAACTCGAACTTCGGCAGTGCGCCGTCTTCGTCGTCGCAACGCATGGCCGCAGCTCGCAAGCTGATTGCCGAACGCGCGCCGACGCTCGAGATCGACGGTGAAATGCACGGCGACGCCGCGTTGTCGGAAGTCGTGCGCAAGGCGGCGTTCCCCGGCACGACGCTGTCGGGCGAAGCCAACCTGCTGATCATGCCGAACGTGGAAGCGGCGAACATTGCCTACAACCTGCTGAAGATGGTCGGCGGCGAAGGCGTGACGGTCGGGCCGTTCCTGCTCGGCGCGGAGAAGCCGGTCCATGTGCTGACGCCGGCTGCAACCGTGCGCCGGATCATCAACATGACCGCGGTGGCTTCGGCGAACGCGCGCAAGTCGGTGAACAGCAAGTAAGCGAAGCGGCGCTCGTTTCTACGAGCGTCGGGCGAAAAAAAACGCCACGGAATGAGCTTCCGTGGCGTTTTTTTATGTGCGCCGTGATCCTGGCGTTAGCGGCCGGAACACGGCGCGTTTTGGCAACGTCAAGCCGCGTGCTGCGTCGTGCCCGCTTGCGGCGAGCGCCAGCGCGCGAGCAGATCGTTCCACTTCACGCGCACGCCTTTCAGGTTGTTTTCCTTGATGTGTCCATAGCCGCGGATGCCGTCCGGCAGATTCGCAAGTTCGACTGCCAGCTCGCGGTTCTGCGCGTTAAGCCCGCCGATCAGTTCGCGCACCAGCGTTTCGTACTCGCCGATCAGCGCACGCTCGGTGCGACGCTCTTCCGTCTTGCCGAAAATGTCGAACGCCGTGCCGCGCAGGAACTTCAGCTTCGCCAGTCCATGCATTGCGCTGAAGACCCACGGGCCGTACTTCTTCTTGATCAGATGGCCCTGGGCGTCTTTCTTCGAGAACATCGGCGGCGCGAGGTGAATGTGCAGCTTCCAGTCGCCCTCGAAGCTCGCTTTCAACTTCTCGATGAACGCCGGATCGCTGTATAGCCGCGCGACTTCGTACTCGTCCTTGTACGCCATCAGCTTATGCAGATTCTTCGCGACCGCTTCGGTTAGCGGCAACTGGCCGTCGCCCGAATCGAGCGCCGACTCGGCCGCGCGCACTTGTGAAACCAGCGCGCGATAACGCTCGGCGTATGCGCTGTTCTGCCATGCCGTGAGGTAGGCAGCGCGCTTGTCGATCAACGTGTCGAGCGCTTTCGGCGTGTGCAGCGAAATGATCTTGCTGCTGGTGGCGTTGGCCTCGGCATCGGTTGCGGCACCCGCGCGCTGCGATTGCGCGAACTTGCGCACGGTCGCCGGATCGTGTGCCGCGCGGCGGCCCCATTCGAATGCCGCGCGGTTCTTCTCGACCTGCACGTTGTTCAGCTCGATTGCGCGCATCAACGACTGATACGTGAGCGGCACCCAGCCGCGTTGCCACGCGTAGCCGAGCACGAACGGGTTCGTGTAGATCGCGTCGCCGAGCAGCGCGACCGCGAAGTGATTGGCGTCGACGGTATCGACGCATTCATCGCCCGCCCCCGCGCGTACGTCCGCTTCCGTGCTGCTGCCAGGAAAGCGCCAGTTCGGGTTCTTGATGAGTTCCGCGGTCGGCGTGTGCGCGCTATTGAGCACCACGCGCGTTTGACCGGCTTGCATCCGCGACACGCATTCGTCGCTCGCCGTCACGATCGCATCGCAGCCGATCACGAGACTCGCTTCGCCCATTGCGATGCGCGTGGCGTGAATGTCGTCGGGCTTGTTCGCGATCTGCACATGACTCATCACGGCGCCGCCTTTCTGCGCGAGGCCGGTGACGTCGAGCACCGTCACGCCCTTGTTCTCCAGATGCGCGGCCATGCCGAGCAGCGCGCCGATCGTCACGACACCCGTGCCGCCGACACCTGTCACCAGCACGCCGTAAGGACGGTCGATGGACGGCAGCGCGGGTTCCGGCACCGGCGGCATCGCGTCGCCGACAATGCCGGATGCCGCTTTCGGCTTGCGCAACTGACCGCCTTCGACGGACACGAAGCTCGGGCAGAAGCCGTTCACGCAGGAGAAGTCCTTGTTGCAGGTGGACTGGTTGATCTGGCGCTTGGTGCCGTATTCGGTATCGAGCGGCTCGACTGACAGGCAGTTCGACTTGACCGAGCAGTCGCCGCAACCTTCGCACACCGCCTCGTTGATGACGACGCGGCGTGCCGGGTCCGGATACGCGCCGCGTTTCCTGCGGCGGCGCTTTTCGGTCGCGCAGGTCTGGTCGTAGATCAGGATCGTGGTGCCGGGAATCTCGCGCAACTGGCGTTGCACTTCGTCGAGCTTGTCGCGATGGTGAATGTCGATGCCGGGCGCAAGACCCACGTTCGCCGAATATTTTTCGGGCTCGTCGGTGACGATCACGATCTTCGACGCGCCTTCGGCCGCGAGTTGATGCGTGATCTGCGGCACGGTCAGCGCGCCGTCGACCGGCTGGCCGCCGGTCATCGCGACTGCATCGTTGTAAAGCAGCTTGTAGGTGATGTTCGCCTTCGACGCGATGGCCGCGCGAATCGCGAGCAGCCCCGAGTGGAAGTAGGTGCCGTCGCCGAGATTGGCGAACACGTGCTTGTCATTCGTGAACGGCGCCTGGCCGATCCACGCGACGCCTTCGCCGCCCATCTGGCTGAACGTGCTCGTGCTGCGGTCCATCCACACGGTCATGTAATGGCAGCCGATGCCCGCCATCGCGCGCGAGCCTTCCGGCACATTCGTCGACGTGTTGTGCGGGCAGCCCGAGCAGAACCATGGCTTGCGTTCGGCTTCGACGCGCGGGCGCGCGAGCGCCTTTTCCTTCGCTTCGATCACTGTGATGCGCGCGGCGATGCGGGCGCGCACGTCGGACGGCAGATCGAACTTGGCAAGCCGCGCGGCGATGGCCTTCGCGATGATCGCGGGCGACAGTTCGTAGTGCGCCGGCAGCAGCCAGTTGCCCATCGGCACCGACCATTCGCCGCCCGCGCCGTCTTTCTCGTCGAACTTGCCGAACACACGCGGACGCTGCGCGTCGGGCCAGTTGTACAACTCTTCCTTGATCGCGTATTCGAGAATCTGACGCTTTTCTTCGACCACGAGAATTTCGTCGAGACCGCGCGCGAAGGCTTGCGCGCCTTGCGCCTCGAGCGGCCACACGCAGCCGACCTTATAGAGGCGGATGCCGATGCGCGCGCAGGTTTCGTCGTCGAGACCGAGGTCGGTCAGCGCCTGACGCACATCCAGATACGCCTTGCCGCCCGTCATGATGCCGAAGCGCGCGTGCGGCGAGTCGATCTCGACGCGATCCAGCTTGTTCGCGCGCACGTAGGCGAGCGCCGCGTACCACTTGTAGTCGAGCAGACGCGCTTCCTGCACGAGCGGCGGATCGGGCCAGCGAATATTCAGACCGCCTTCGGGCATCGCGAAGTCGTCCGGCAGAACGATCTTCGTGCGATGCGGATCGATGTCGACGGAAGCCGACGATTCGACCACGTCGGTCACGCACTTCATTGCCACCCACAGGCCGGAGTAGCGGCTCATTGCCCAGCCGTGCAGGCCGAAGTCGAGATATTCCTGCACGTTCGACGGGAACAGCACCGGCAGCCCGCATGCTTTGAAAATGTGTTCCGACTGATGCGCGAGTGTCGACGATTTGGCCGCGTGATCGTCGCCGGCGAGCACGAGCACACCGCCATGCCGCGACGATCCCGCCGAATTGCCGTGCTTGAAGACGTCGCCGGAACGGTCGACGCCGGGGCCCTTGCCGTACCACATCGAAAACACGCCGTCGTATTTGGCGCTTGGGTACAGATTGACCTGTTGCGAACCCCAAACGGCGGTCGCCGCGAGGTCTTCATTGACGCCCGGCTGGAACACGACCTGATGTGAGGCGAGATGCTGTTTCGCCTTCCACAAGGATTGATCGAGTCCGCCGAGCGGCGATCCGCGGTAACCGGAGATGAAGCCGGCCGTGTTCAGGCCGGCGGCGCGGTCGCGTTCCTGCTGCAGCATCGGCAGACGCACCAGCGCCTGGATGCCGCTCATGTACGCGCGGCCGCGTTCCAGAGTGTATTTGTCGTCGAGCGTGACGGAAGATAGAGCGGCTTCGAGCGAAGCTCGCTGACCTGCGTCTAGCGGGGCATTCATTATGTGTACTCCTCCACCCAGTTTGGGATCGCCAAAACTTTTTGGGCCGCGGCATCTTGTGAATGCGTATGGCCGGGGTCGCCATATTGACGTGTTTTAAGTGATGGTAGCACTGGTGAAAACCCGCCGCATCGCGGCAGAAAGTTCGCAGTGCTGCCGCCGCCATGCGGCGTTCATGCTGGTGCTGTTTGTTGCAAAGTTCGCCTAACGTCTGTGAGTTGCCGGTGTAACAAGCTGTAAAACCTACAATCTCATGGAACCGCGAGGCAGATGCGTGTCTAACACCGCACCTGTGAGCAATGTCTGTGTAACGCGTCGCATGTTGCGGCGCTTCAGGACAACAGGGCAGTTAGAAAAGGAGTACGCATGAACACTAGAAATATCCAGACCTTCCTGATGGTTTCGGCCGCCTTTTTCGCCATGAGCGCGCCGGTGCGCTCGAATGCGAGCACAGGCACGCAGTCGAGCGTGATTACCCGCACGGCGCTGGTCGCCCCGGCGCGTATCGCCATCAACCGCATCGCGCGGGAAAGCGCGTCCGCGAAGGAAGACCAGAATTCGTGACGCGCTGCTGATGCGGCGTGTCGACGGTTAAACCGGCCGTCGCTCAGCGTTGAGCGGCGGCGCAAACGACGAGGGCGGGGATCGTTAGATCCTCGCCCTTGTCGTTTTATTGGCCTGTCACCTACTGCGCCGGAAATAGGCGCTTAGCGTTCAAGCCTTGTCCTGCACGACGCCGCGGCGAATCTGATCCAGTTCGATCGATTCGAACAGCGCCTTGAAGTTGCCCTCGCCAAAGCCCTGATTGCCCTTGCGCTGAATGATCTCGAAGAAGATCGGGCCGATCTGGTTCTCGGTGAAGATTTGCAGCAGCAAGTCGTCCGGCGCGCCGTCGATCAGAATCTTGCGCTTGCGCAGTTCGTCGAGCGGCTCGCCGTGATTCGGCACGCGGCGGTCGACGAGTTCGTAGTAGGTGTCGATGGTATCGAGGAGCGAGATATTCGATGCGCGCAGGCCGTCGACGGTACGGTAAATGTCGTTGCTGCCGAGCGCGATGTGCTGGATGCCCTCGCCGTGGTACGCGTCCAGATACTCCTGAATCTGCCCGGACGTTTCCGAGCCTTCCTCGTTGATCGGAATGCGGATCTTGCCGCACGGCGACGTCATCGCTTTCGACTTCACGCCCGTCACTTTGCCTTCGATGTCGAAATAGCGCACTTCGCGGAAATTGAAGAGGCGCTCGTAAAACTCCGCCCATTCCTGCATGCGGCCCCGGTGGACGTTGTGCGTCAGGTGGTCGATGTAGGTGAGGCCGTGACCGACTGGGTTCGGATTCGCGCCGGCAATCGGCTCGAAGTCCACATCGTAAATGTCGATGTCGCCGACGCTGCCCGGCGCCGCGTCGTTCTTGCCGCGCCAGCGATCGACGAAATAGATCAGCGAATCGCCGATGCCCTTGATTGCGGGAATGTTCAGTTCCATCGGGCCGGTTTTATTGTCGAAGCCCCACGCGCCTTTTTCGATGGCCTGCCTGTAGGCCTTGCCCGCGTCCTGGACGCGGAACGCGATCGCGCAGATCGACGGACCGTGCAGACGCGCGAAGCGTTGCGCGAACGAATCCGGCTCGCCATTGACGATAAAGTTGATCTCGCCTTGCCGGTAAAGCGTCACGTCCTTATGACGATGACGGGCGATGGCGGTAAAACCCATCTGCTCGAACAGCTTGCCGAGCGCTTTGGGATCGGGGGCGGTGTATTCGATGAATTCGAAGCCGTCGGTGCCGACCGGATTGTCCCAAGTTGAAACCTGCATTTGTCTCTCTCCATGTCGAGGGCGCGTGGCGCCGGAGTCGCGCGCGCAATGCCGGAGCGCGACCGAATGACGCAAGTGTAAAGGCGGGATCGCGCTCGAAACTTGCGAACTTAATCGCACTGGCGTAGCGTGGCGCTATTTTCTAGCTCAATCTCCGAAAACGGCGGCAGAAAGTGACTCATATAGAGATAGACGCCATCGACCGGCGTATTCTGGCGATCCTTCAGGAGAATGGCCGGTTGTCGAATCAGGAGATCGCGGAGCGGATCAATCTTTCACCGAGTCCGTGTTTGCGGCGCATACGGCGGCTCGAGGAGAGCGGGGTGATTCGCGGCTACGTCGCGCTGCTGGACGCGCAGCGCCTCGGGCTTGATCTGCTCGCATACGTCAATGTGCGGCTGGAAAAGCGCGGCGGTTCCGCGCTAAGTCCGCGCGGCGAGGCGACCCACGCCGACCTGTTCCGCGCGGCCGTGCAGACGTGGCCGGAAGTGGTGGCGTGTCACGCAATGACCGGCGAGATGGACTATCTGCTACGCGTTCAGGTGGAGGACATGGCGCACTTTTCGCGCTTCGTGCAGGACCAACTGCTGCATCACCCGTCGGTGATCGACGTCAAAACGAGCTTCTCGCTGGAAAAGATCAAGGAGACGACGGCGTTGCCGATCTTATGAAAGTGCGTCGGTTGGGGCGCGCGGCACACGGCCGGTAAACCGCAAAGGGCAGCCATGAAGCTGCCCTTTGTAGTGGATGACGGCGTCTGCCCAATGTTCAGGCCGCGGCGGCTGTCGGCATGAAGGACTCGAGCAATCGCGACGTGCGGCGTGCCTGGCGCTTGAGCGCATAGTCGAACACCGCAGCCTGTTCCTGCAGCATTTCCGTGATGATGCTCGTTTGGTCGGCCGGCGGCAGCGTCAGATAAGCGTCTGCTTCGCCGTACGCGTACTCGATCTTCATGCCCGCTTTTTTCGCGATGTGCATCATCGTCGAGTTGCGCGACAGACAGTGCATGTACAGCGTGGTGACATGCGTGTTGCGGCTGCGAATGGCCGCGCGCTCAAACAGCCTGGAACCGATACCCTGGCCGCGCACGCTTTCGAGCACGGAAACGCCGAACTCCGCCGTGCGCTTGTCGCCTTCAGCCGGCAAGTAAGCGAGGTGACCGACGCCCGTAAGCTGCAACTGATCGTCGAACACGCCGAACACGGTGTCGCGCTTGAAATCGATTGCGCGGACGTAGTTCTCGATGACATGGTCGGGCACCACCTGACCGAAGCGCAGCAGGCGGTCGTCTTCGTCGAGCGCGAGGAAGTGCGTCAACAGACGTTCACGGTCGACCGCGGTGAGTTCACGAACCAGAGCAGGCGCACGACCGGCAGGCAGCGACGCGCGATCGTGCGCGACGATCGGCTCGGCGGCGCGGGGTGTAATCATGTTCATGGTCAGGTTCTCCTTGTCATCGTGCGGCGTTGGTGCACCGCAAAAACGATTCTAACGGAAACGCTAACCGATCACTAGGGAAAACCCGTATCTTTATTCGAGGGTGCTGCCTAACTGCGGGGTTGTCTTATTGTTAACCAGTTGATTTCAAAAGATAATTAATAAAAGAACGAGCGTGCGTGGCACGATGTCGCGCATATGCGACGCGCTTATTTACCGATGCCGCATATTGCTGTGCTGCGCCATCCCGCCATCAAGCCGGCGCGCAGCCCAGCCCGTGGTCCACCATGCTCACCACCTGTTCCGCGAATTCGCTATAGCCCATGCGTCCGCCGGGCTTGAGCCAGGTGAAGGTCCAGTTGATCATGCCGAATACCATCATCGTGAGCGCGGTCTGGTTTTCACGCGTGGCGCGCTCGGGGTAAGCGCGCGCGAGTTGCCGCGCAAACGCAGCGACGACGTCGCGCTGACGGTTGAGAATCACCTCGCGCTGCGCGTCGACGAGATACTTCACGTCGTTCAGCAGTGCGACGTGGCGGCTGTGCGACGTCTCGTATTCCGACAGGAACGCGCGGATCAACTCGGCAAAGGTCTCGCGCTCGGTGAGGCCGCGGCGCTGACTTGCGCCCTCCACCTCGGCGATGATCAGCATCAGCCGTTTGGTGTAGCGGTCCAGCAGATCGAAAAGGATCGCTTCCTTGCTCTCGTAATAGTGATAGAGGCGCGCTTTCGACGTGCCGCTCGCAGCGGCAAGGTCTGACATCGACGTGCTGGGATAGCTCGTCTGTGCGAATTTGGCCGCGGCCAGTTCGAGAATCTGTTCGCGCTGGCTTTCGTGGTCGGGGGCTCGGGTGCGGGCCATGGTCGTCTGTTTTATTCCTGTGGACAGGGGGCGAGCGCCGCGCACAGCTCGAGCGTCCGCCATGCGCCGGTGTCGCCGCGCAGCTTGATCCGGCGCGTGGCGGCCAGTTCGCGGAAGCGCCACAGCACGATGCTGTCGCTGACCAGAAACCCGAGCTCCGCGGTCATGACTTCCGCGGCCACTCGCGACGCCGGTTGCCAGTCCGCCGTCGCGTGCTCGAGTATCAGCGCGTCCAGATCGG
Source organism: Paraburkholderia sp. GV068 (assembly GCF_003058125.1). Lineage (NCBI taxonomy): Bacteria > Pseudomonadati > Pseudomonadota > Betaproteobacteria > Burkholderiales > Burkholderiaceae > Paraburkholderia > Paraburkholderia sp. GV068. Next base: position 8,084 of record NZ_QBUB01000030.1, on the reverse strand, counting down.
CGAAGCTGCCGCTCGTGAAGGTGTTGTCGCGCCAGCGCCGCGTCTCGCCGTTTGCGTGCTTCGCTTCCTGCCATTCGAGCGCGAGCCGGCTGATGCGCAGCACCGAGATGGGCGCCGCGTCGGGCAAACGCGCGTGCAGCACGGACGGCGCGAACATGCCGACGGACGTCGCGCGGTCTTTGCGGCTGTACGCCCATGCGCCCGTGTCGGTGAGATCGCGGATCGACAGACGCACTTCGTTCAGGCGTTGCGGATTATTGCGCAGGTAGTAGCAGACCCGGCGCAGCATCAATTGATCGGATGCGCTTTCGCCATGCCAGACCACGAGATTCGCTTCGCCGCGTGCAATCGCTTCGAGCGCTGCGGCCTGCTCGCGAAACTCGCGGACGAAATCGCGCTTCGTGTCAGCGCTCACGCGGTCCCAGAAGGTGGCGCGCACTTGCGGGTCGTCGTCGATTCCTCGCAACGGACCGACCGCCAGATCGTCGCGCAGTGCCTGCACGCGGTCGTCGCGGCCCGTTTCGCGCAACGCCGTGCGCAATGATTCCGCGGCGACGTCGCCGTTAGTGAGGTGGATGGTGCTCATCGGCCGTGGCTGGTTTTTGTACGCGATTAGACAAAGGGCCGCTCGCCTCGCGGACCGGAACGGTCCGACTGCGAGCGGCCCCTAGTGTAAGCGGATCGCGGAATGGCTCAAAGCACAGGGGCGCCGAACGTGCCGAACGCGCCAAGCGCGCTCAACGTTCGTCGTAGCTCACCACCACGCGATCGCTGATCGGATGGCATTGACAGGTCAGCACGAAGCCGTCGCGGATTTCATGCTCTTCGAGCGTGTAGTTCTTTTCCATCTTCACTTCGCCTTCCACGACTTTCGCGCGACAGGTGCAGCACACGCCGCCTTTGCACGCATACGGCAGCGCGAGCCCGGCACGCAGACCGACGTCGAGCACGCTCACGCCCTGATACGGCAGGCGCAGCTTGCGGCGCTTTCCGTCGAGCACGATTTCGAGCTCGGCTGCGGGCGTGTCGTCGGTGATTTCGACGGGCGGCACGCCCGCTTGCGGCAGCGGCGAGCCAAAGCGTTCCACGTGCACCTTTTCCGACGGCACGCCGGCGGCTTTGAGCGCGGCTTCGGCGGCGTCCATCATCGGCGCGGGGCCGCAGATAAAGGCTTCGTCGATGGAATCGGCCGGCACCAGGCTTTCCAGAAACGCCGCGCATTTCTTCTGGTCGAGCACGCCGTTGAACAGTTCGACGTCCTGCAAATCGTCGGACAGCACGTGGTACAGCACGAAGCGGTTCATGAAGCGGTTCTTCAGATCTTCGAGTTCTTCGGCGAACATGATCTGATCCACGCTGCGGTTGCCGTAAATCAGCACAAAGGTGCTGCGCGGTTCGACCTCGAGCGTCGTCTTGATGATGGCGAGCACCGGCGTGATGCCCGAGCCGCCTGCAAACGCGACGTACTGCTGGCCGTGGTCCACGTTCAGATGCGTGAAGAAGCGGCCGTCCGGCGTCATCACGTCAATCGTGTGGCCGGGCTGCAGCGTGTCGAAGGCGAAATTCGAGAAGCGCCCGCCGCGCACGCGCTTGATGCCGATGCGCAGTTCGCCGTCGCGGTCGTAGTCGGTGACGCCCACGCAGATCGAGTACGAACGGCGCGTTTCCTCTCCGTCGATATGCGTTTTGAGCGTGACGAACTGGCCTTGCGTGAAGCGGTAAAGCTCGCGCAGTTCGGCGGGGACTTCGAAGGCAACCGAGACCGCGTCGGCGGTTTCAGGCCGCACTTCGCGGATACGCAGCGGATGAAATTGCGGGGTAGCCATATCAGTATGGTTTGAAATAGTCGAAGGGTTCGCGGCAGTCGAGGCAGCGGTACAAGGCTTTGCAGGCGGTCGAGCCGAATTGCGCGAGACGCTCGGTGTGCGCCGAGCCGCAGCGCGGGCACGAAGGCGCGGGCAGCGCGCGCGGCACGAAGCGCATGACCTTTCCGCGCGGCCGCAAACCCGAATCGGCCGGCGATCCGCAATTGCCGGTGGGCGGCGCGATGCCGTAGGCGCGCAGTTTGTCGCGGGCTTCGACGGTCATCCAGTCAGTGGTCCACGCGGGCGCGAGCACGGTGGCGATGCGATAAGGCGTGAGTCCCGCGACGTCGAGTGCATGCGCGACGTCTTCGGCGATCTGCGACATGGCCGGACAGCCGGAATAGGTCGGCGTGATCACCACCTCGAGCGTGCCGTCGTCCGTGCGCCGCACGTCGCGCAGAATGCCGAGCTCGCGGATCGATACCACCGGAATCTCGGGATCGGGCACGGCTTCGAGCACCGCCCACGCGCGTTCGAGCGTGGCGTCGTCATTAGCGTCGTCAAGGGCGGCGGTGGGCGCGGTCGAGGTCGTCATCGTCTGATTTGCCGTGATTTGCCGTGTTATTGCGATTACCAGGTCGCGCCGGGATGCTGCCGCGCGAGGCTTTGCATTTCGGCCAGCACGAAGCCCATGTGCTCCGAATGCTCGCCGTGCTTGCCGGTCGTGACGTGCTTGACCGGTTCGGGAAGCGTAAGCGTGGCTTGGTCGAGTGTGGCGCGCACGTCGTCGAGCCAGGCGGCTTCCAGATCGGCGCTGAGCGGGCCAATGCCAGCCGCGGCGATCGCTTCTTCCACGGCGTCGGTGCTGAAAAACTCGCGCGTGTACGGCATCAGGTAATCGAGCGCGGCCTGCGAGCGGCGGTGCGATTCCTCCGTGCCGTCGCCGAAACGGATCAGCCATTCGCTCGCGTGATGGACGTGGTAGCTCGTTTCCTTGATCGACTTCGACGCGATCGCGGCCAGTTGCGTGTCGGTCGATTGCGTGAGCGCGGTCCAGACATGCGCCATCAGCGTCGAATAAAGGAAATTGCGCACAATGGTGACCGCGTAGTCCTTCTCGGCTTGCGCCGTCGCGGAGAGCGGGCCGTAGTGCGGCAGTTCCACCAGCGTGTAATTGGCGAACTCGCGCTCGGCGCGGAAGTACGCGTAGTCGTCTTCGGTGCGGGTCTTGCCGGTGAGCTGCTGTTCGAGCGACGCCGCGTGCGTGTACAGCAGACGCGCCTGGCCGATCAGATCGAGGCTCATGTTCGACAGCGCGATGTCTTCTTCGAGAATCGGGCCGTGGCCGCACCACTCGGCATTGCGCTGACCGAGAATCAGCGCGGTATCGGCGAGGCGCAGCACGTATTGCAGATGTTCTAGCGTGATGTTCATGGCCGCGCTTACATGTGGTTGACTTCGTCGGGAAGCGTGTAGAACGTCGGGTGGCGGTAAATCTTGTCGGCCGCCGGTTCGAACAGTTCCGCCTTGTCTTGCGGCGCGGACGCCGTAATCGCCGACGACGGCACCACCCAGATGCTCACGCCTTCCTGGCGGCGCGTGTAGACGTCCCGCGCCATGCGCAGCGCCATTTGCGCGTCGGCGGCGTGCAGGCTGCCGCAGTGTTTATGGTCGAGTCCCTGCTTGCTGCGCACGAAGACTTCCCAAATCGGCCATTCCTTGTTCATGCTGATCTCCTGATTCCTTGCCTGGCGAGCCGCGTTGTTCAGGCGGCGTGCTGTTGGGCGCGTTGGCGTTGTTTCTCGGCGTGGTCGATGGCGGCTTCGCGAACCCAGGCGCCCTCGTTATGCGCCTTGACGCGGGTGCCAAGGCGCTCGCGATTGCATGGGCCGTCGCCGTTCACGACGCGCCAGAATTCTTCCCAGTCGATGTCGCCGTAGTCGTAGTGGCCGCGCGCTTCGTTCCATTTGAGGTCGGGGTCGGGCAGCGTCACGCCGAGCACCTTCGCCTGTTCGACGGTGGCGTCGACGAATTTCTGACGCAGGTCGTCGTTCGAAATGCGCTTGATGCCCCATTTCGACGACTGATTGCTGTGGATGGAATCCTTGTCGCTCGGACCGAACATCATCAGCACCGGCCACCACCAGCGGTTCACCGCCTGCTGGACGAGTTCGCGCTGCGCGTCGGTGCCGGACATCATCGACATCAGCGCGTCAAAGCCCTGGCGCTGGTGGAACGACTCTTCCTTGCAGATGCGGATCATCGCGCGGGCGTACGGGCCGTAAGTGCAACGGCACAGCGGAATCTGATTCATGATCGCCGCGCCGTCGACCAGCCAGCCGATCACGCCGACATCCGCCCAGGTGGGCGTCGGGTAATTGAAGATGCTCGAATATTTGGCCTTGCCGGAATGCAGCGCCGCGACGAGCTGATCGCGCGAGACGCCGAGCGTTTCGGCCGCGCTATATAGATAGAGACCGTGGCCGGCTTCGTCCTGCACCTTGGCGAGCAGAATCGCCTTGCGCTTGAGGCTCGGCGCGCGCGTGATCCAGTTGCCTTCCGGCAGCATGCCGACGATCTCCGAATGCGCGTGCTGCGAAATCTGGCGCACGAGCGTCTTGCGATACGCGTCGGGCATCCAGTCTTGCGGTTCTATCTTGCCGTCCGCGGCCATGACGGCGTCGAATTGCGCCTGCTCCGGCGATGTCGCGCCGGATTCCAGCGGGGCCACGTTGCCGGGAATATCCAGGGATTGCGTGTACATGGGGACGCTCTTTCTGGGGGAGTTATCTGGTTTGCACAGTATAAGCCAACCGACCGGTCGGTTAATAAATTTTTTTGAGACGGACGGCGCTCGCTCCGACAGCAGCCGGCGCGGGTTCGCGACCTGTTTTGCTTCGCGCGGAAACCCCGCACCGGCGCTTAGCCTATAAAATTGCGAATTGGCCGCGATTGCGGCCCTCCTGCATCCCCGGTACTTCATGCTACGTCTAAGCGAAATCAAACTCCCGCTCGATCATCCCGAGAGCGCTCTCGAGGCCGCCGTCCGCGCGCGTCTCGCGGAACTCGGCGTGCCTCACGACGGGCTCGTCCGATACACCGTGTTCCGGCGCGCCCACGATGCGCGCAAGCGCGCCGACATCAAGCTGACCTACATCGTCGACGTCGAGGTCACGGACGAAGCCGCCGCGCTCAAGCGGATCGCCGACGTGCCGCATTGCGCCGTGACGCCCGACATGACGTACCGGTTCGTCGCCAGGGCGCCGGCGCAGTTCAGCGGGCCGCGTCCGGTGGTGATCGGCATGGGACCATGCGGGCTGTTCGCCGGGCTGATCCTCGCGCAAATGGGCTTCCGTCCGATCATCCTCGAGCGCGGCAAGGCGGTGCGCGAGCGCACCAAGGACACCTTCGGCCTGTGGCGCAAGTCGGTGCTGAATCCGGAATCGAACGTGCAGTTTGGCGAGGGCGGCGCGGGTACGTTTTCGGACGGCAAGCTGTATAGCCAGATCAAGGACCCGAAGCACTATGGCCGCAAGGTGCTGGACGAATTCGTGCGGGCCGGCGCGCCAGAGGACATTCTGTATCTGAGCCGGCCGCATATCGGCACGTTTCGCCTCGTGAGCATGGTCGAGAAGATGCGCGCGACCATCCACGAACTGGGCGGCGAAGTGCGTTTCGAAACGCGCGTGGACGATATCGACATCGATAACGGAAAAGTGCGCGGGCTGACGCTGTCGACGGGCGAAACGCTGCGCTGCGACCATGTGGTGCTCGCCGTCGGGCACAGCGCGCGGGATACGTTTCAGATGTTGCACGACCGCGGCGTTTATATCGAAGCCAAGCCGTTCTCGCTCGGGTTTCGGATCGAGCATCCGCAGGGCTTGATCGACCGTAGCCGGTTCGGCAAGTTTGCCGGCCACAAGCAACTGGGCGCCGCCGACTATAAGGTGGTGCATCACTGCAGCAACGGCCGCGCGGTGTACAGCTTCTGCATGTGCCCGGGCGGGACGGTGGTCGCCGCGACGTCCGAGCCGGGGCGCGTGGTGACCAACGGCATGAGCCAGTATTCGCGAGCCGAGCGCAATGCGAACGCGGGAATCGTCGTGGGCATCACGCCCGACGATTATCCGGGCGGGCCGCTTGCCGGCATCGCATTCCAACGGAAATGGGAAGAGCGGGCGTTCGAACTGGGCGGCGGCAACTATATGGCGCCGGGCCAACTGGTCGGCGACTTCATTGCCGGACGGCCGTCGACGTCGCTTGGTTCGGTCGTGCCGTCTTATAAGCCGGGCGTGCATCCCACGGATCTCAGCACGGCGCTGCCCGACTACGTGATCGAGGCGATTCGCGAAGCGCTTCCGCAAATGGACAAGAAGATCGCGGGCTTCGCGATGCATGACGCGGTGCTGACGGGCGTCGAGACGCGGACGTCGTCGCCGATCCGGGTGCGCCGACGCGACGACTATCAGAGCGTGAACGTCGAGGGCTTGTATCCGGCGGGAGAGGGCGCGGGTTACGCCGGCGGGATCTATTCGGCGGCGATCGACGGAATTGAAGTGGCTGAAGCGCTGGCTTTGAAGATGACGGGTGAGCTGCAAGTGGCCGGGTGAGGGTGCTGGCTGTGCGTTGCGGGCTTTGTCCGTTTGCGAGTGCGAGTGCGGGCGTATGCCGCCCGCGCTGGCCCGCGTCGGCCGACGCGGATCGTGCACAATGGCCGTTTCGCTTGAAACCAAGTACACGAATGACCATTCGCTCTCTGGCCGCGGCATGCGGCGCCGCGCTGCTTTGCCAGCTTGCCGTTTCCTCCTCTGTCGCCGCCGCTGGCACGGACGCCTCGGCGCATTGGGTCACGGCGTGGGCAACCGCGCTGCAGCCCATCCCCCAACGCGCTGACTTGCCGCCGCTGTATCGCGCGCCTGAAGTGGCGGGGCGCACCGTCCGTCAGATTGTCTACCCGACGCTGTCGGGAAAATCTGTGCGGATTCACCTCAGCAATGAATACGGCAAGACGCCGCTCGTTATCGAGGATCTGCGCATTGCGCGGTCGGCGGGCGGCGCTGCCGCGTCGGCTGGCGGCGGCGCGCGTGTGACCTTCGGCGGGAAGCCGAGTGTGAGCGTTGCGCCCGGCCGCGAACTGGACAGCGACCCAATCGCGATGGACGTCGCGGAAGGCGCGCCGTATGCCATTAGCGCGTTTATGGCGCCGGACCAGCGAGTGGTCGCGTGGCACCGGGTTTCCAGCCAGCTTAATTATGTTTCCAGCCCCGGCAACCACGCGGCGGACGCGACGGCAGAAGCGTTTCGCGGGCGCTTCACTCAATATGTGTGGGTGACGGGGCTGTCCGTCGACGCTGCGCCGGGATCGACGGCAATTGCGGCGATCGGCGATTCGATCACGGACGGCATGCGCTCCAGCCTGAACCAGAACCGCCGATGGCCGGACGCGTTCGCCCGCCGATTGGCCGGCTCGGGGAACCGCTCGACGGCCGTGATCAATCTCGGTATCAGCGGCAACCGGCTGCTTAACGATTCTCCGTGCTATGGCGACGCGCTCGTCACGCGATTTGGGCGCGACGCGCTCGAGCGGCCCGGCGTCAAGGCGGTGATTCTGCTGATCGGCATCAACGACATTAATTTCGCGGCGATGCCGGCGCGCAGCGGGCTCGACTGCGATTTCCCGCACGCGTCGGTGACAGCGGCCGACCTGATCGCGGGCTATCAGCGGGTGATCGCGGCCGCGCGACGTGCGGGAGTCAAGGTGTTCGGCGGGACGCTGACGCCCGCAGCGCTTCCGGCGTCGCGCGAGAACATCCGGCTGGCCGTCAACGAGTGGATCCGTTCCAGCCATGCTTTCGACGGCGTAGTCGATTTCGACGCCGCGCTGCGCGATCCGGCCGAGCCGGGACGTCTGCAGCGCAAGTACGATAGCGGCGACCACATTCACCCAAGCGATGCCGGCTACGCGGCCATGGCGGAAGCGGTTTCCGTCGACGGAGCCGTGAATTCGGCGCGCAAATGAGTGACTGACGATAAAGTTCTCGCCAAACCCTTGAAATAAGGCTCTGGGCCGCCTATGATTTCGTTCCTCGTTTGCGAACGAGGGCCGCGACGGGAAGGAGCGGCGGTGACGTCAACAAAGTTTTAAGCGAAAGCGAAAAAATGGGGTTGACGAACCGAAAGAGAGTCTTCATAATCTCGCTTCTCTGCTGCTGATGCAGCGACGCAGAACGAAGCAGTGCCGGGTGGTTGAAATGGGCGCTGTGAAGTGTGCGAACCGAT
>NZ_QBUB01000029.1:0-35824 GCF_003058125.1 Paraburkholderia sp. GV068 | reverse complement strand
TGACCAGATCGCTGCGCGTATTGGCCTGCTCGAATACGCGCACCGTGTGGCCGAGCGCCGTGCCGCGCAGCGTGAACGAGTGATACGTCTGACCGCCCAGCACGACGTCTTGCGTGCCGGTGACCGCCGGCAGCGGCAGATCCCATGCACCGAGCGCGCGCAGGGCAGGGCTGCCGGCAATCACGTCGCCGCTGCGCGTGCGCACCTGAAATAGCGCGTCGCGCGGCAGCGAGTCGTCGTCGTCGTTATCGCTGGCACTGGTCGCACCGCCTCTTTCTTCCTCTCGCACGTCGATGTGCGCGTTGGCAAGCGTGGCGAGGTTGGCCTGATCGAGAAGCGCGAGAATCTGCGCGACTTCCGCGAGGCGGGCTTCTTCCCATTCGCCGACTTCCTGCGTGGCCTGACGATAACTCGACGCAAGCGCAATCGCCCAGACCGCCGCGATGCTGCCGAGCACGAGCAGCATGAGCCGCCTGCGAATGGATGCGCTCATTTACTCTTTCTCCACCACGTAGCCGATATTGCGCACGGTTCGTATGAGCTTTGCGCCAAGCTTCCTGCGAAGGTTCGAGATGTGCACCTCGATCGCATTGCTCTCGATTTCCTGCTGCCAGCCATACAGGCTTTCTTCGAGGCACGAGCGCGACTGCGGAATGCCCTGGTTGGTCAGCAATTGCAGCAGGATTGCCCATTCGCGCGACGTGAGCGGCACCCGCGTGCCGGCAATCTGCGCCGTTTGCGCCACCGGGTTCACCGTGAGATCGCCATAGCGGATCAACTCGACGCTGCGGCCTTGCGCGCGGCGAAGCAAGGCGCGGCAACGGGCCGTCAGTTCCGTGAGGTCGAAGGGCTTGCCGAGGTAATCGTCCGCGCCGGCCTCCAGACCGCTCACGCGGTCTACCACCGTGCCGCGTGCCGTCAGCACAAGCACGGGCACGTCGTTGCCGGCGTCGCGGATTCGCTTGAGCAGATCCATGCCGGATACGCGCGGCAGGCCGAGATCGAGTACGACCAGCGCGTAGCTCGTGGTGTCGAGCGCGAGGCCTGCTTTATGGCCGTCGCGCGCCCAGTCGACCGTGAAACCCGCCTGACGCAGACCCGCTTCGACCCCGCAGCCGATCAGGTCGTCGTCTTCAACCAGTAGTACACGCATGGGACGCAAATTCCGTTGAGTGTTGTGATGGTGATTGCAATGCATCGCGGAAAAGCGGCGCTGGAGTCCGCAGTTTAACCGCGCTGCTCATGGCGGGTTCTACTGCGGTCTGCTTAAGGTTTCCTTCAGCTTGAATCGCTACTATCGCCCATCAACAGCTTACTGTCTTGTGAGTGACAGGAGCGTGCGGCGTTGTGTCGATTTGCGAGTTTGGCTCGACACGGTTCCAGTACATCGATGGAATGCATGGCGACCGCGGTGACGGTTTTATCGGCTGCGACGATCGTGTCCTGAAGCAGGCGCCGGTTCACCGCAAGAAGCCGTGCATGCTTTTCATCGCGCTACGAGACAAAGCCATGAAGCCTGTCACCGCCGATATGTTGCGCGCGCACCTAATGGTCGCTTCGCTCACGGCTGTCGCCGCCGACCTGCTCGCGTGCGTGACGGTCTTCGTGGATCCCGGCGCCGAGCACCTGTTCATGTCAGCGGCTTTCCGGCTCTCTTCTATCGCGGTGATGGCCGGCGGCGTCGTGGTCGCGCGCCAGTTCGCGCAAGCCGCGTTCCGGGCCGCCGTGGCAGACCGCCATGCAAGCGTTGCGTCTCTGTGCAGTAGGCCGATCGATCTCGCACCGGATTGCCCGCGGTTGTGGCTCGTCGTGCTGCATCTGCGTCTCACGGGGAAGCCGTTCGTCTTGAGCAAACGCTGACGGAGCGCGGCAATGGCATCGCATGCATTACCGGTATCCGAATGGATTGCACTTGCCGGCTGCGTCGGCGCGTCGCTCTATGCCGTGGTGGCTGCGCTCGCGTTGCCGTTCTTCGGGCTGCGCGGCAGCACGCGTTCGCTCGATCCGTTTGCGCCGGTGAGTGTGAGCGTGCTCAAGCCGTTGTGCGGTGTCGAGCCGCGCCTGTATGAAAACCTGCGAAGCTTCTGCGAGCAGCGCCTCGATCATTTCCAGCTGGTATTCGGCGTGGGTTCTGCCGACGATCCCGCGATTGCCGTGGTGCGCCGTTTGCAAGCCGTGTATCCGATGCTCGACATCGAACTCGTGATCGACGCGCGCGTGCATGGCAGCAATCTGAAAGTGAGTAATCTGATCAATATGGCCGAGCGCGCGCGGCATGAAGTGATCGTGATTGCCGATAGCGATATCGCCGTCGAAGCCGATTATCTCTGCGCTGTCGCCGCGCCGCTGGCCGATCCTTCTGTCGGCGTTGTCACCTGTCTGTATGTCGCGCACGGCGTGAGCGGTTTCTGGTCGCGGGTGGGCGCGCTGTTCGTCAACGAATGGTTCGGACCTTCGGTGCGCGTCGCGCATATGGTCCGATCGCGCCGCTTCGGTTTCGGCGCCACGCTTGCTTTGCGGCGCGAGACGCTCGAACGCATCGGTGGCTTCGGGCGCCTGAAGAACTGTCTCGCGGACGATTACTGGCTCGCCGAACACGTGCGCGCCCTCGGTTTGCGAACCGTGCTGTCGCGAATGATGGTCGCCACCGACGTCACCGAAACAACGTTCACCGCGCTCTGGCAACGCGAGACGCGCTGGTTGCGCACGATACGTTCGGTGAATCCGCTCGGCTTTGCGTTTCTCTTCATGACGTTTGCTACGCCGTGGCTCGTTGCCGGCGTCTGGCTCACGACCCGTCTTGTGGCAAGTCAGCAAGGTGCCCTGCATGGCTGGCCGGCGTATTTGACCGCGGTCAATATGGCCGCGGGCCTGGTCGCGCGCGCCGTGCTGCACGCGCGGGCAGTGCGCCAGCAACAGGCATTGCATCGCGGGTTGAGGGACGGGGCAGGGGACGCGTTGTCGGCCGCTTTATCGTCCGCTTCATCGGACACATTGTCGGACGCATTCGGCCGCTCTTTCTGGCGCGATCTGCCGCTCGTACCATTGCGCGATAGCTTGCTGCTCGTGCAGTGGATCGCCAGCGCCTTCGGGTCTCATGTCATGTGGCGAGGCGCCAGAGTGCCGGTCGGAAATTCGAGTTCCGCGTCGCGCGGCGCGCAGTTGCCGTTGATGGATACCATCGAGGCGTCCGATGGCCGCTAAGCCGCGCGCGCTCATCGTAACCGCCGACGACTTCGGCCTGCATCCGCGGGTGAACATGGCCGTCGAGCAGGCTCATGTCAGCGGCGTGCTCACGGCCGCAAGCCTGATGGTCGGTGCACCCGCCTCGAGCGACGCAATCGCGCGCGCCCGCGCGATGCCGCGCTTGCGAGTCGGCCTGCATCTGGTACTCGCCGACGGCGACCCCGTCATGCCGCGCGCGGGCATCGCTTCATTGCTCGACGAACATGGGCGCTTCGGCAGCAACATGGTGCGCGACGGGATACGCTTTTTCTTCCTGCCGCACGTGCGCAAACAGCTTGCCCGAGAAATTCGCGCGCAGTTCGAGGCGTTCGCCGACAGCGGGCTCACGCTCGATCATGTCAACACGCACAAGCACTTTCATCTGCATCCGACGGTGCTCGATTTGATCCTCGAAATTGGGCGCGAGTTCGGCATGAAGGCGATGCGCCTGCCGTTCGAAGTCAATGCGCCATTGTGGTTGCGCCCCTGGATCGCGAGGGTGAGGGCGCGACTCGACGCCGCCGGAATTCTCCATAACGATTATGTTGTCGGCGTGGCCGACAGCGGGCAAATGGATGAGCGTGCGTGGCTTGCAGCGCTTGCTGCCTTGCCGGATGGCGTGGGCGAGATCTATTGCCATCCCGCTGTTGCAGGGGAATGCGCATTGACTTGCGGTATGCGCGCGTATCGGCATGCGGACGAATTGAAGGCGCTGCTCTCGACGGACGTGGCCCTCGCGATTCGACGCCTGGGCGCGAAGACCGGCGGATTCACCGACGTGTTGAGCGGCCCCCAGGCACACTGAGTCCCGCTTGCGACTTGCCATTCAGCAGTGCTTAGGGGTTGAGTCGCCTGGCAAAACGTGAGCTCGGTGAGGAGAAGCCATCGCATTGCGCTCCGCGCTGTTGCCTTATTACGGCTAGAAAAAGGCGGGTTCAGGACGCGGAAGCTGCTGCCGTAATACATCTATCCACAGTCATCACTTTGCAAAAGCAGTGTGCTGCGCCCCGCTTGCGTGCACTGACGGACCAACAAAAATGGAAAGCTTCTCCGTCACAGCGCGTCTGACGCTCACCTAGTGCATCCTCGGTTTCCTGCTGTGCCTCTCCGTGGGCTTCGGGCTGTACGGGATCAACGCTCTAAACGCGTCGGCCAAGGACGTCAGCCTGAATTCCCTACCCGCCATCGATGCGCTTTGGCTTTTTGCGACCTGTTCGTTGCGCGGGCTCGATTTTCGCTTGACCGGTATGCATTGGACCCGGCCGCGGGCAAAGGTCGGGACTGCGCGAGCGCGCAGAAAGGTGCCTGACTGAATCCGACGAATGGAACAACAAATACGACCCGATCCCCCGCGCGGATCTGACGAGACCAGCATGTCTCTGACCAGTACGCGCCGTTCTATACGAAAGTCATCAACTCACCGGTGCGGGACGCCACTCATGTGCTCGACGGGCTGCTCTGCCACGAGTTAGATTTGCTGATCGAGGAACACTATACCGATACCGCCGGCTTCACCGATCACGTGTTCCGGCTATACCCCTTCGTCGGGTTCCAGTACGCGCCGCGCATAGCCGATCTTGCAGACAAGAATCTGTACGTTCCCGGCAAGGCAGCGGACTGGCCTGCACTGGCGGCACTGATCGGTGTGGACGGTGGACGGCTGGACGGCGACAATGAGCTTGCCCGGTCGTGAACAAGCGCGTCGCCAAGGGGCGCTTCCGCGCCTCTGCGGACGGTCAAATCGAACTCCCCAAGGCCTTAGCGTACGTAAAAATCCGTTTCTTGAGGGCACCCCGACGTCAGCAGCGCAGCCGATTGCGGGCGTTTGCGGCAGCGCGAGGCCGGACTGTTGTCGCCTGCACGAGTGAACTCGAACTCCACGGCCACAGCTGCATGCGATGCGATCAGGCCTGGAATGGCAGGTAGGTGCGCTTTCCTTTGGCGCTTTCGGTCGAGCGTCCTAAACAACAATACATCGCCCTTTACCCAAATGCATGAACCCTTGAGACGAGTCAAAAAAAGGAAAAGACGCAACAACACATAGATGAGCGGCTTTGCGAGTGACAGAGATCGAACGGAAATCTGTACGATGTCTTGACCGAGATACGAGCGCCTTTGGTCGATCCGTTCAGGCGGCTGGCCGGACGCGAAAACTTCAACCATAACCGCTCGTAGGATGTTGCGCCTCATGATAAGGCCTCAAATACAAGTAGTGCCCCCAGTCGGAGTATCGGTTGCAGAATGCCCCGGAGTTTTCTCGCTCAAAAAAACCCGTTTGCCCATCGTCATCAAGCCTTAAGATGAAAAATCGCGATTGACTGGAGCGGGCGTCGCCATGCCGTCATGGTCGCGCCCGCCGCGCCTTGCATTACTGCGACTCTCGCTGGTTTTGATGCTTGTGGTGCTTGTGCGAACGATGATGGCTCGAGCGGGTACTGGTCGGCGCCGACGTGTTGTCTCCCCCGGCAGTCGGGGCCGCCGTCGCCGCGCCGTGTGCGTTGCCGCCGCCTGATCCGCCGTTGCCGTTGCCGCCCGCTTGCGCGCTCGCCGTGCCAGAAACGGCCAATGCGGCCAAAAGTACAAGCATCGATTGAATGCCTCGCATATTCTGCTCCTTGATAGTTGACCCCTCGCTCGGGGGAAGCGGCCGTGACCGCGCCGCAGACGCATGAGAGCACATGCAATGCCTGAAAGGCGCACGAGGCAGTGTGGCGGCGACGTCGCCTCTCGCGATCTTTTGTGTCCCGGACCACAGTTAGCGCGGGCGCGGCGTGTGAAGATCCGTTGCACGAATCGCTGACGCGGTACACCAGCGACTTCAAAAACGATAAGCGCGGTACGGGGACCTCCACATGAAAAAATATCCAGGCTTACTTTTCGCCCTTTTGCTCGCGGCGTGTGGCGGCGGCGGAGGAGGAGGTGGTGGCGGCAGCGCCACCACCTCGTCGGCAGCGCCTTCGTCCACCAGTCCCAAGGCATGCACAGACGGCCCATATACGACAGACGCTACAAAAGTCTGCACCGACTCGAGCGGCAATCTCGTCACGGCATATGTCTATGTGCAGCCGAACACGGTCATTCCCGATGGAACCGTCATCACTGCGGATACCACGTGGCCGACGAGCGGCTCTCCATATTTCCTCGCCGGCACGGTGCGGGTAGCGCCTGGCGTCACGTTGACGATCGGCGACAATACGGTCGTGGAGACCTACCGCACAGTGCCCTGCACGGCCGGGTGCGTGGGTACGATTCCGACGAAAGGTATCATCAACGTGGCGGGCACGCTCAACGTGGGAAACCAGGGTCCGGTTCAACTGCTGGGCGTGACCGCTGCCAACACGTCGTTGACGCAAGACGCGGGTGGCGGCATCGTCAGCATCACGCATACGGTGTTGCAGGACGCATTCGTGCAGATCAGCGACGCTGCGCCGTTTTCGATGACATACAGCCAGGCTACGCATCTGAATGTGACGCCGATCGTTCGCAACGGCGTGACCACCTTCGAAGCCGGCACGAACGGCTACCCGCGCTTGAGCAAGTCCGCGACCGTGAAGGGCAATACGTTCGTCGACTCCGCAGCCTTTGCTTTCGATCCGTCGGTGTTCGTGCAAAACAACCTGTTCATCAACATGGTCGACCCGCTCGTGCTGATCGACGCGTTCCCGGCCGGTGCACAGGCGCCCACCGGCATCGCCCAACGGAACTCGTTTCTCTTCAAGAAGGATTCACCGAATGTGAATCGCATCGTGATCGAGTCTCACGGCACTTACAACGCGTCCACGGTTCATTCGCTGGACTTCTCGAACAACTTCTGGGGCGTGACGGATAACACGACCATTCAGTCGCGCGTGCTGGACAGCACCGACACATCCAGCCCGCGGCTGCCCAACGTCATCCTCTACGCACCGCCGCTGCAGAATCCCGATGCCGCAACACCGGCGGACCCGCAAAGCGCGACGCCGAATGTGTAAGTACTGAAACAGCGCGATCGGAGCGGGGATGTGCTCTACCCAGCACCCCCGCTCGTCCGGACGGGTCACCGGCGGGGCGCGTAACGCCGCGCACACCACAGCCTTTACATAAGCGTTGACCCGTCATTCGGGACAAGATGCTCCTCGCCCGGGACGCCCGCACCGGTGCGATCGTTGCGCACGTCGCCATGTTGTCACGTGGACGCATGGTCGTCCGGCGAGCATTCCCGCTTGCTGAGCGAGAACAGCACTGGAATCGACTTGTAAGAGGGCGTGCCGCTGCGGGCGTCGGAGTTGTGCAATGCGACGAGCCGGTCGGCGGCCGTTCCCGTACGGAATCGTGACCCGCTCGCAGTGCAGTGTCGATCGACGCGCACGACGCAGCCGACAGCAGCCTGAGCGTCACGCATGGAACCATTGGTCGCGGTCCTAACCCGCACCGGCTCTTCGCGATCGCCGGGTTGTCGCTGGGTTGTTTCGCCGTCGCTTTTCTCGGCATCACGCCGGGATTGATTGCGGCTCGCGGCGGCACGGCACTTTTCCTCGTGTTCGCCGCGGCGTCATGGCCGTCGCTGCGTTCATGTCCGCGGCGGCGTTTCCGGCGACCCGCTCACGCGACACCGGCGCGGCGGGCACCGAGTCGCGACTCGACCGGGCTGTCCGGTTCGGCATGATCGGCGTTGCCTGCATGGGACTGACGCAGGCCATGGTGTTTGCTTTCGTGCAGCGCATCGGACTCGATCGTGGCTTCGGCTTCCCCGCTGTCACGGGAGTGCTCATCGCCTTGGGTCTCGTGAACATGATACCCGCACCGCTCGCGGGCTTCCTCGAATCGCGCCTGCCCGGCGTGCGAGTCGTGCAATGTGGGGCGCTTGCACAGGCTGTCATCGCGGTGACGCTTACGCAGAGCAGCGCCTTCGCGCCGTATGCGGTTTGCGCGTCGGTGTTTGCGGCGGTGATGATCTTCAGCCACACCTTCGCGTTCGGCATACTCGCGCGCCTCGACAGGACCGGTCGTGCCGTTGCGGCCACGCCCGCCATGCTCATGACGGGCGCCGCCATCGGCCCGATTCTTGGCGGCACGCTCGTCAAGCACTTCGGCTACGGCAGTATCGGTGCGGCGGCGGTGGCGATTGCCGCGATCGCGATCTTCTGTTTTTCACGGCTTCCACACGTGCACGCAACACGGGAGTCTCCGCATGAAACCGAATCGCCGATTTATCGATCTTTCGATCTACCTCGAAAACGACGTGTTGTCCGACCCGCCGCCGCTCGCGCCGAAAATCACCTACCAGAGGCATGCGGATACCGTGGGCGAATTCATGGCCATGCTGCCGGGAACCCAGGTCGAAGACTTCCCGGACGGCGAAGCTGCCGCGGCCCGAATGGGTCACGTTGACGACGCATAGCGGCACACACCTCGACGCGCCATGGCATTTCCATTCCACGATGGACGCTAGCCCGGGTGGCCCGAAGGCGTCCACCACTATCGACGAGGTCCCGCTCGAGTGGTGCTTTCAGCCGGGCGTGAAACTCGACTTTCGACACTTCCCGGACGGTTATGTCGCTACCGCCGCCGATGTTGAGAAGGAACTCGCGCGAATCGGCCATGAACTGGAACCGCTCGACATTGTCGTCGTGAACACGGGCGCGGGTTCGCGCTACGGACATGACGACTACGTCAATGCCGGTTGCGGGATGGGCTATGAGGCCACCATGTATCTACTGGCGCGCGGCGTACGGCTGACAGGCACCGATGCATGGAGCTGGGATGCGCCTTTTTCCTACACGGCGAAGAAGATCGCCGAGACCGGCGACGTCTCGTTGATATGGGAAGGCCACAAAGCGGGGCGCGACATCGGTTATTGCCATCTCGAGAAGCTGCACAACCTCGAAGCGCTGCCGCCGCGTGGGTTCACAATTAGGAGTCGGTGGCGTGTTTGCGCGCGTAGGTGTACGCAAGGGCTGCAATGAGCATCGCGCCCGCATGCGTCGACATATGCAGACCGTCGGCGACGAGCGCCAGCGAAGCGAACATACTGCCGCCAACAATTTCAATAAGCATCATCGCGCTGCACAGTGCGATCACGGCCCACGTTTTGCGCTCGTTTTTTTCGTGACCAACACCCAGAAAGATGTGGTCATGTCCTGCGCCGAACGCGGCGTTTCTGAGATCACTCATTTTTGACTCTATTTAAAATAGCTATGGACAACTTCGACGAGTTGTTCCCTCGCGCTGGCACTATCCTCCTCGCCGCTTTCCGCGTCAGCGAGGTGGCTTCTGATGTGGTCTTCCAGCACGACCGCGAGAAGACCGTTCATAGCCCCGCGACAACTTGTGATCCGTTGCAGCACGTCCGAACAGCCATGCTCTTCCTCGAGCGCCCGCTCGATGGCTTCAACCTGTCCCTTGATGCGGCGAACCCGATTGAGTAGCTTCTGTTTTTCCTGAACCGTGTGACTCATGGCGCTCTCCAAATACCGAGGGGGTATGCAATTGCGGGAAGTCTCCCATAGGGGACGGGGGTATCTGTTGCTGCCGCAGTTCTTTGGTCTAGCGGAGCTGCCAGATACTTATCGAGCCGGGTTAGCGTTTGTGCCACCAATGTGTAAACGAACGGCTGGTCAAACGCTCATTTCAGTCATTCGTCGGGATCTGATGATTTGGCTGGTGATGGGTCGCCGAATTTGACGCAGCGCTGCCGTCACGTCCAGGCGAAGTGCCTTCCATTTTGCGAGCCCCGCGCATCCGGCGCGGAGTCTTCGGGCCTCTGCACCTGTTATCCTTTTCCCTCCCGACTGCAGCATGGTCGCACGTCGTCGGCCAAGAGCCTGACATCAAGCGAGACGGGATTTTCAATGTTCGGTTTTCTGCGCAGCTACTTTTCCAACGACCTGGCGATCGATCTTGGCACCTCAAACACGCTGATCTACATGCGCGGCAAGGGCATTGTGCTTGACGAACCTTCGGTCGTGTCGATTCGTCAGGAAGGTGGCCCGAGCGGCAAAAAGACCATTCTGGCAGTTGGCAAGGAAGCCAAGGAGATGCTTGGCAAGGTGCCGGGAAACATTGAAGCCATCCGCCCGATGAAGGACGGCGTGATCGCCGACTTCAACATCACCCAGCAGATGATCAAGCAATTCATCCGGATGGTGCACGCACCCCGCATATTTGCGCCGTCGCCGCGCATCGTTATCTGCGTGCCGTGCGGGTCCACCCAAGTCGAACGACGTGCAATCAAGGAAGCTGCGCACAGCGCGGGCGCATCGCACGTCTACCTGATCGAAGAGCCGATGGCCGCCGCAACCGGCGCCGGCCTGCCCGTGTCTGAAGCGACCGGCTCGATGGTTGTCGATATCGGTGGCGGCACCACTGAAGTGGGCGTCATTTCGCTCGGCGGCATCGTGTACAAAGGTTCTGTGCGCGTCGGGGGCGACAAGTTCGACGAAGCCATTGTCAACTATATCCGCCGCAACTATGGAATGTTGATCGGCGAACAAACCGCCGAAGCCATCAAGAAGGAAATCGGCTCTGCTTTCCCGGGCTCAGAAGTCAAGGAAATGGAAGTGAAGGGCCGCAATATGTCAGAAGGGATACCACGCAGCTTCACGGTCTCCAGCAATGAAATCCTCGAAGCGCTCACCGACCCACTGAACCAGATCGTATCGGCGGTCAGGATCGCGCTCGAGCAAACGCCACCAGAACTCGGCGCTGATATCGCTGAGCGTGGCATCATGCTCGCGGGCGGCGGAGCGTTGCTACGCGACCTCGATCGGCTGCTCGCCGAGGAGACCGGTCTGCCGGTGTTCGTTGCCGAAGATCCGCTGACCTGCGTCGTGCGCGGCTCGGGCATGGCGCTCGAACGCGTGGACAAATTCGGAAGCGTCTTTGCGTACGAATGAGCGAAACGGACGATCTATATTGGCCGAGCGGGTCGCCGGTCGTTATTGCTATATCGTAGGTTCGGCTCGACCGTTCGCGAGCGATTCCGTTCACTGGCCGCGTGCTGCCCCCTGCAATGGGTACACCCAGCGCAAACTCGCAAGCGTGCGATCGGCAGCACGCGGTAGAGTCGAGATGTGGGTGCGACACGTGTCGCCGTCAGCCGCCGTTATGCGGCATGCTGTAGATGGTAAAGCTCCTTTTTGCCTTGTCACATTCAGCAGAAGAAGTTTGGAGGTTGAAGCCGTGACCTGTTGTACGACCAACAGTTGCCTACCTGGACATGCGCGACGGGAGACCGTCGGGTGTCAAGCTTCGGGGACAAGGTACCCTTCCAATGGACGGTCCACCTTGGTGACAACAAACCGACACTGCGAGCAGCGACGCGGTATAGGGACGAGGCAAGTTCCGCATGCGCAATTTAGGTAAACTGCTGATAAACCTCGTCACGACTGATGGGCCAAAGCTGCTGTCAGGCCCTGACCAAACGGTGCGTAGCAGGTTCCTACCATCCACATTGGGTGCGAGTCGTCATCATCGCTACCGAGGAAGAGGCGGGCGCTAAACGGATAGATTCGTGACCAATCGAATCGGCAAGACTGTGAACGTGGTAAGCCCGTTTCATCGGTAAGCATTCGACCTGCACCGTCGCAGATTTTGTTGACGCGCGAGAGGATCGGCTGCTAGCGAACGGGATCGATGTGTGAGGCGGCGGGCAGCAAAGGAGCGACGTTCCAAGGTAGCAGTTCGTCGATGCGGTTCACCGGGTGATCGGCGATGCGCTCGATGACGTAATGCAGGTATTCCCAATTGTCCTCGGTCAGGCTGAAGAGGAGGAGCGCAAACTCGCCGGCGATCGGTTTCAGCGCGGAGGCAGCCTGCGCCGAAGTCTGGATGTCGGTGATGTGACGGGCATGCAACGTGACCGCGGTGGTGAGAATGATGAATAACGCAATGAGATTGGAGTACGGGCGCGCCCAATGATCCCGCACGGGTAAGTCGCGGAGGTCAGTTATGACCTCTCCCGGAGCGGCAGTGGTAGTCCACCAGCGCAATCCGCTCCGTCGGGGGGCGGCGCTATCTAGTGATCGGCGCCTGCCTGTAGCGAAGCAAAAGGCGCTGGACAAGCGACGGCGGTCGCCGTCCGGGCGAATTCTTCGAGGTCGAATCGTATAAACGTTTCGGAAGACTGAACTCTGAGGATCCCAGGTAAATAGAGACGTCGGTGCCAGCCAAAGAGTATACAGTGGGAAGACCGGTCGCCCATGAGCGATCTCCAGCTTCGGAGCGCGTCATGCGATCGCAACTCAAACCTGCATCGGCTTCAATTGGCAGTGACAGCGAGTACGCCGTCGAGCGCAGGACGCGTGCGCATATACTCGACGCAGCGGATGCTCTGAGAGCAGAGAAAAGACGCGTCAGTTACGCCGCGATCGACTCCAACGCCAGTAAGTGGCGCTGCTCGGTCCTGCGCGCGAAGAGTTGATCGCCGTGCTTCAATTTCCCAACCCCAGCCGTAGCTATGATGCCTCCCGACATTGCGTGTGTTTCTGGGGGTACGAGGATTCACGCGAAATCACCTTCATGGTCGACGACGCGATGCTCAGAAATCTGCAACCTGGCGTTGGATCCGACGAGCGGTCGGTGCTTGGTGCCTTTGACGAGTTTCGCGAAAAGGTTCTCGAAATCGCCAGGAAGCAGTATGTCCGCGGTCCGCAGAATCGATATTCGATTTCATGAGCTACAGACCTGTCGCGAGAATGTTTCCAGATCTGCCAATCCCCGGCTTCCTGGAGCGCCCTGCACAGCGCCCTAACGAGGGCAACGCCGCTTCGCTTCTGACGGCGATCAGGGGTGCCACCATCGCCTGTGCTGCATTTAGCGCAAGGTAGTCTGAATCGACCGCTCTTTCGGCCATGCCGGAACGTCATCCTTGGGCCCGCCGAGTAGCGTCGCTGGCTGTATCGCACGATGCAGCCGCGCGACACGGGTCGCACGAAACGAGGAGCGTTGGATGAAGATGGCTCCTGCTATTTCCCTGGCCACCTGGAACCGGGGCTCTGACCTCAAAGGAGGCTCCCATGACCCAGTCAATGATCAATCTTGTAGTGGGGATCGTGGTTCTGTTATGCGTCGCGATACTCGCGGCGACACGGTACAGGCGAGAACACAAGGACGAGCCGGTTGCCCGCTGGCGAGACGTGCATCCAATTCGCGACTGGCTGCACCATAAGCACTGAGTGATTCGTCATGATTTTGGGAGCGCTGGGGCGCGCGCGTGCATTTCTCTATCGTGCGGTCTGTCGCCGGATGTAAGCGAGAACAGATTGAAAAGGATGATATGACGTATGCAATGTGGGGCATCGCGGTCGGGCTGGCGCTGATGTTCGGCGTGTCGCTGCGGCGATACAGGAGCAGCCTTCTGCGCAAACGGGAAATCCGTTGGATGGATGAGCACCATCTGTTGGACCGGCTACGCGAGCAGTTGGGATGGACGCTCCACGAATGACACGCGCTGGGCTGCTTGGCACGTGCAAGACTACTTTTTGAAGGAGTTAGCGAGATGACCATGAATTACGCAGGCAGGTCGCACGATGAAGCTGTGGCAGCGCGGCACAGGCAGAAGCAAAAGGCACAGGAACAGGCCGGCGGCGAAATGGCGATCGAAGGGACGGAGGCCGACGCGGAACATAGTTGCGGCGAGCTCTCCGAGCGGGGAAAGCAGGTATGGCGAAGCGGAAGCGGGATTAATGGTGGGGGAAAGGAGTGATATGGTCTCGGTGTTCTGACGCGACGGTGGGCGGAGCAATTCACTTCGCCCACCGTCGCGAGCGGATCCGTTCCGCAACTCCGGTGTCATTTGACCCGACCCGTCTACGCTGTCTCGAGAGGTGTCACTGCGGCCTCCGTTATGCATCAGACGTGTTTGCGAGTGGTGAAGCGTGATCAAGCGGGAATGCGAGCGCCTGTTACCGCATTGAAGGCACTGCGACCGGGACCTAAACCCGTCGCGGTTCATCCCGATGACCGTCGGGCGGTGGCCTTGCCTGATGTCAATGCGCGCTCGACTTCATCGAATGCATTAAGCAGTCGGGTTACACGTCTGTTCCCATCGGGTAGCAGACCCTGCTGCGTCGATAGAGAAGAAATGCGACGCCGCCAGTACGATAGCGCGAGCGGATTTCCGCGCACAAGTAACGGAATGATCTGTTCGAGGTGCGTCAGGTCTGTTTCGAATTGGTAGCGCGACATCAGGATCCTTGCAGAAGTGATTCCGTGTCACTCACAGATCAAGTCTGTACCGGCCGGGCTGGCACGTCTGCACGCTGCCGTACAGGGGCTCGGGCGCCCCGAACCTGTCACACGAGCCGCGGCTGCTTCACACGTGCGGGCCTCACGCCGAAATCCATGGCGCCTCGCCTGGATCGCCATATGGCACCGTAGCCTGTCTTCTCAAACCTGCGCCAGCAGATCTGGCGTTTGAGCGGGTTAGGGCTTTTGTACGGGGACGATGCCGCACTACTGCAAAGAACCGACGCTTCGACGGTTCTTCGGCCTCCGCCGTTTCAAGGCGGAGCGATAACCTTCGCATGAGTCACCGACGTTCAGGGCCGCATGAAGCCGCTTCAGCACCCAGCCATTGTCTTGCGTGCCTGCCGACGCCAATATTCGTCCTGTCGCCCTTCGCGACTTCCTTCCTGCTGCCCGGAATGTCCGGTGCGTATAGGATGGCAACGGCAAGCATTGGCGATATCAGCCTCGATCAGGCTGACCTGGTCGAGGCTGATTGACTTCTGCTTCGCCGAGCCATTGATATCCGAATTTGCGATACGCTTGCGCTCAGGAGCCTGAAGCGGTCTGCATGTATTTGCGCCGACGGTCCGTCTGATGCCTGAGATGCCTGATACCAAAAGCATTGACAGACTGACTCCGGCACTATATTGTGAACCTCGAAATATTCAAGAAGCTCGATTGCTGATCACCATTTTCCGCCTGATCTGCGCGGTACTCGCTGTCCTCTCTTCTTCCTTGAAGTTTTTGTCGCTCCGCACTGGAGCTGTTATTTTCATTTCAGGGAATTCTCATGGATACCGGTACTGTTAAGTGGTTCAACGATAGTAAAGGCTTTGGCTTCATTACTCCTGACGCTGGCGGCGACGATCTCTTCGCTCACTTCTCGGAAGTTCGGGGCGAGGGCTTCAAGACGCTCGCAGAGAACCAAAAGGTGAGCTACGAGACGAAGCGCGGCCCGAAGGGCATGCAAGCCGCGAATATCTCGCCGCAGTAACGTATTCCAGGGGCCGGTCTACCGGTCCTTTGCCTGTTAGCCTGACTAGCATCCTCGCGGAGCGTGCGCTCCCGATCTGATCGCCATGTTTCAACGTGCGCATCATTTGTCTTCCGACACGATCCGTCTCGCCCCATTTTCAATTTATTTCGCTTGGACGGCATGGATGTCGTGCGGTCGGTTATCGCTTATGCAAAACAATAAACATATTCACCATTACAACGGTTATTCAGTCTGCCCATCCGCTCACCGGTTACCGAACGGCTGGGGTTGCCGCCAACCTGCTGCTCACCAGACATGGCGCCCGGAGTGCTGAGCCGGTCTCCTACAAGTTTGATGCGCTCGACTATTTCGATAGCGAAACACAGGCTGTGGGGCACGCCGTAACATGGGCGCGTGGGTGGATTGATAGCCGCGGTTAAGTCGGCAATATCCCTGCGTAGCAGCGGCAGGATTGGCCGCGTCGAGGATCGACCAGGCGCTGTGCAGGGCCCGCCCTGATCGCCATGATACACAGCAATATCACCTGCTTCCGGATGAAGCGATGTCATTCTGGCGACCGCCTCGCCGCCTCGCCGCCTCGCCGCCTCGCGCGGGAGCCGTCGTTGACGGATGCGCAGGATACGTCTCACGGCACACAATGCCTGTCGCACCCGCGTCAATCATTGCCGTTAAATCCGTCACACAACGTCGCCAAGAAGCGCCTCAAGGGTGCGCGGGTTCGCGCCCATCAGAACGTCACTCAACCGGATCACGGGATCTGGTCGCCTGATCGACACAACGCTATTCCCGTCAATCGCATCATAAGGAGCAGAGATGGCGTTATTGGTCATGCAGGTCGCAGTATGCGGGGAACTGGTCGAGGTTTTTGAAATGACGGTCGATGATGTCGACGGCCACCGGATGCTCGCGGCTGCCAATGAAGACGAACGGGTGATTCATCCTTCGGGACAGGCACCCGAAGACGGTGAGGTCTGGATCGATCTGATCGATGGGGATGGCGAGACGCTATTCGACCAGGTGGCGTGTTTTCACCGGGCGGATGCCTCCGACGCGCTGCAGATTCATTTCGACATGAATGTCGATGTCGTTAAAGATTGCCTGTCAAAGTCGAATGTTGCTTCGCTCCATGCAAGGCACCGCGTGGCGGCCCAGGCCTACTTCCGCCAGATAGATCGTCTTGTGGATTGCTCGCCGGTGAGTTCCAGGCAGAGCAATCGCCGGCGTGTCGGCGACGCGACTGTCATGGAACTTGCGATAGAGCTGCGCAGGCGGCTGGAGAGTGTTGTGACCCAACTTGCCCTTAGCGAGTTGCCCGCCTATGTGCAGGCTGCGGCGCAAGAACTGAAGGATGCGACGAAGAGCTACGTGGGTGCGATTCAGCGCCTGTAAAGCAGCGGCCGGAACGCGAATGTGAAGGAACCGTATGCAAAGAATGCTGGAGTACGCCGGTTTGAGATTTGCGTTGACCTCGTGCCCACGTCTGAATACATGTTTGACGCGTGGCTTCGCATTGAAGGACCGGCTGACGTCCCGGCAGTGGCGAAGCCAGGGCAGCGTATCAAGGTTCGCGGTGGCACGTTTTACCATCGCTGGGCTTATTTCGATGCGCAGATCGCTGGCCTGGCGACAATCGATGTGATTCTCGGTCCTGGTGAATAGTTTGACGCCGTAACCCTTGACGAGTGAACCTGCATTACCCGCGTTGCCGCCTGCGGTTGAAAGAAGTACTGGATACCTACCTGACAGGAAACAAGTTTTATGGACGAACGCAAGCGCGACAGCATGATTGCCTACCTCCGCCACCGCATGGAGGACTTCGGAATCACCCCGGATGACCTGGCCGCGACATTGGCACCTGAGCCGGTAGCGGGCCGTTACCGCAGCGCGCATGGCGAGAGCTGGAGTGGCGAAGGTGCGATGCCGCAATGGCTGAAGCAGGCGATCAGTGCAGGCCAGTCCATAGGGCACTTTGAGCTGTCATCAGGTGTAGTTTCCGGATCGTCCTTGCAGGCACGCGCGGTTACAGGTGCAGACTGGAAAAACGATCCGTTCGCGGGCAGTCCGCTCGCGCGGACGAGCTCCCGTTAGATCCGTTGCAAAGCGGCTCAACTGCCGCTCAAAAAGATCCGTGCCGTCGGACGAAGTGTCTCGGTGAGAACGGACATAGGGTCTTCCAAGATGAATGCGCACTCAGTATCTCGACAGTTGGATCTTTTCGAAAGCGACCGTTAGCAAAAAGCCGATTTCCTTCATAATCGAATGCCCGCTTCGGCGGACGCCGGGATATGCACGATCGGCGGAGAATGTCCGTTATCTGTGGCGGAGCCGACGTCTGAACGTCCGACTGACGACACGGGCGAATGACGCTTCATGGCCGATCGGGTGAGGTCGGCTACAGCCGCTTATCGGCACTCCGCTTCGCAAGACCTGGATTTGGCTGACTGACCGGTTCGAAGAAGGTTATCAGACCGGAGAGGGCCGTGTGCTGCCCATCGCCACTTGGCGAGTTGCAAACCGGGAGCGGAGTCACCGCCATTGTGGATACATCACATTTCGGCCTCTGTCTCCGACAGAGCAGCGTTGATGTGCGGGAGTTATGCATGCCATGTGACCGGCTTACTCATGTGCGTCAACCCAGGTGCGGGCCCATTCCAGCCCCGCAAGCTGAGCGTGTTCCTCGCTTTCAAAATGACCCAAAACGCCCGACACCTGAACTAGCTTGCCGCCATGGGTGATGGTCCCGCTTGCTGCATAACGTTCTGGCTGATGGTCGTCGTTATTTTCCTCAACGGTGGCGTGCCCTTATATCTCGTAGCCGCGGTACTTTTGCGATTGCATTAGCGCACGACGTGGGCGGATGCCGCGTGGCCTGTCACGCGAAGGACGTTGCCTTCCGGCGTCGTTTGCCGCGGAATCCCAGACATGTCCGGTTCGTCCTTGAGCAAGGTCTTTTGCGCGTTGCCTTGCCTGGCCACGAGCCGTGGCGTAGTTGCCGATGCACGCAGCGAATGGAGCTTCTTGGCGTGCAAGGCCACGTGACGTCGGACTGCGAGCCTGTGTGAGGTACCGGCCCGGTGGGGGGCAGTCGCGCGCGCCTCTGGCGGATTCCACACTTCCGAATAGGTGCCGGCCCCGAAAGCCATCGGCGCCAATGCCGCGGTCAGTAACGCAAGTCCAAGTTTTGTCACGATTTTCCCTTGCCTGCTTCTCGCTGCTGCCACTGTTTGCAAGACACCGCCTGGTTGAGGCATCCGCCGTGGCAGCCTGCGCAATAGTGGCGGTTCCGAATGGTTTCGGTGACTCGCCATGCATTTGCGGTGAGCGGACTCGCTGTCCCAACGGTATGACCGTTCTCGGCGGCGTAAAACTTCGGCTCGCCCGCCTTGCCCCGGCGAATCGCCTCGTTGATTTCCTGCTCGCCGAACGCTGATTTCATCTGCGCCACAAACGCCGCAATTTCCGGCATCGGATGGCTGACTGGTTCATGGACACGCATATCCATCGTCTCGCTCCCGAAAAAAGTGCCTGTTCGCCGCTACGGAAATCCGTGTAGGATACTGTACATCCATACAGGTTTTCTCGCAATGACAACCCCGTTGCCGTCCCCCGAAGCGATACACCCGTCCCTGTGGCGGGCGTCGCAGCTCGCCCGGGGCCGCGGCCGCGTGGTCGATACGGGCTATCCGGCGCTCTCTGCCGAGCTGCCCGGAGGCGGCTGGCCGGTCGGTGCGCTCGTGGACCTGCTGGTGCAGCAACCGGGTGTGGGTGAACTGCGGCTGCTGCGGCCCGCGCTGAGTGCGGTAGACGACCGGCCCGTTGCATTCCTGCAGCCGCCGCATACGCCGGACGGCCTGGGACTTAGCTACATCGGTCTGTCGCTCGAGCAGGTGCTGCGCGTGAAGGCGCAGAAAACCGCGGATGCGCTCTGGTCCGCGGAACAGATTCTCCGCGCGGGAAGCTGCGGCGCGCTGATTTTCTGGGCGCAGTACGCGCAGGCTTCGTCGCTGCGGCGCCTGCATCTGGCCGCGCAGTCGTCGCAGACACTGTTCGTCATGGTGCGCCCGCTTGCGAGCGCACAGGATGCGTCTCCGGCGCTCCTGCGGCTGGCGCTCAAACCATCGGCCGACGGTCTGACCGTCGACATCGTGAAGCGACGAGGGCCCTCGCGCACGGAGCCTCTCTCGATTCCCCTTCAACCCACTCCTGTTCTGCTGTCACGACATGCGCGTCTTTCTCGCCGCTCACCTGCCGAAGTTGCCGCTCGAAGTCTTCAGACCGAGGTGGTCGCCTGAGCCGCTTCACGGCAGCGTCGTGCTCGAGAAGGACAAGGTCGTCATCGCGGACAGCGTCGCGCGCGCGGCAGGCGTGCGGCTCGGGATGAAGCGCGGTGGCGTGCTGACGCTCTCGCCGGACACGGAAATGCACGAGCGCGACTTCGCCCGCGAGCGGGCGGTGCAGCGCGATGTCGGCATTGCGCTGATGCGCTTTTCGCCCGAAGTCACGTTGCTCGATGAAGCGACCGTTGTCGTCGAGGTCGGCGCGAGCCTGCGCCTCTTCGGCGGACTGCTCGCGCTGTGCCGCGAAGCGAAGGCGGTGCTCGCCACGCTTGGTCTTACCGCGCGCATCAGTGCCGCGCCGACCGGGCAGGGCGCGTGGCTGCTGGCCCGCCATGCGAAAGGGCATGGTGCGCGGCGTGTGCTCAAACTCTCGACGCTCGAACAGCGGCTTGCCGGTCTGCCCATGGTCGCCGTCCCCGAAGTACGGCAGTTCGCCGACTGGTTCAGCGGACTCGGCTGCGAAACCATCGCGGACATCCGCCGGCTGCCGCGCGCCGGACTGCAGCGGCGCTGTGGCGAACATCTGCTCGATTCGCTCGACCGCGCGTTTGGCACTGCGCCGGAACTCTTCGACTGGCTGGAACTGCCGCCCACGTTTTCCGCGCGCATCGAAATGCCTGACCGGCTTGAACACGCGGACGGTGCAGTCTTCGGCGCACACCGGCTTATCGTGCAGCTGTGCGGGTGGCTCTGCGCAAAGCAGCTCGCGGTGAGCGCGGTTCGCCTGTCGCTCGAGCACGAGCGTGGGCGTGACGCCATCGAACCGACCACCATCGAGATTGCACTGGGCGAGCCCACCTGGCGGGAAGAACACCTCCTGAGGCTGCTCAAGGAGCGCTTGCATCGCATCGAACTCACCGCGCCGGTTATCGCATTGCGTCTGGACGCATCAAAGGTCGAGTCCGCCGCGCCGGCGTCCGACACGCTTTTCCCCGAGCCCGGAGGCTCGAAGGAAGACCACGCGCGGCTACTCGAATTACTCGTCGCGCGGCTCGGTGAAGACAATGTGCTGCGGCCGGCGCCAAGCGCTGACCATCGCCCGGAAGTTGCCAACTCATGGGTACCGGTCACGCAAACCGCGAAGCCTGTGGTCATCCCGGAAGGCCTGCCGCGACCGACGTGGATGCTCGATACGCCGGTGCGCCTGCTGATGCGCCAGCACCGCCCGTTCTATGGCTCGCCGCTGCGCATGGTGTCGCCGGGCGAGCGCATTGAGGCGGGCTGGTTCGATGGCGAGCTGGTCACGCGCGACTACTTCGTCGCCCAGGCCGACGACCAGAGCTGTTACTGGATTTACCGCGAGCGTGTGAGCAGCCGTGACGCGGAAGAAGACCAGCGCTGGTTCCTGCACGGCCTCTTTGGATGACGCGCCGTGGACACCACCTTCACCATGCTGCCGGCGTACGCCGAGCTTTTCTGCCTGTCGAACTTCTCGTTCCTGCGCGGTGCCTCGCACGCGGAGGAACTCGCTGAGCGTGCCGCGCAGCTCGGCTATTCGGCGCTCGCGATTACCGACGAATGTTCGCTCGCTGGCGTCGTGCGGGCGCACGTGGCGGCGAAAGAAGCGAAGCTGCCGTTTATCGTCGGCTCGTACTTCCGTCTGGTGAACGCGGACGGCTCGCCGGCATTCGGGCTCATCCTGCTTGCCAGAAATCGCGAAGGATATGGCAACCTCTCCGAGCTCATCACGCTCGCCCGCACGCGTGCGCCGAAAGGCGAATACCGGCTCACGCCACAAGACCTGTCGCGGCCCGACAAGGAATACCGGCACCTGCTGGGCGTGCCGGATTGCCTGGCGATTCTGGTACCGAGCTTCCCCGCAAAAGAAGACGTGCTCGATGCGCAGGTCGAATGGCTGGACGAGACGTTTCCGGGACGCGCATGGGTCGGCCTCGTGCTGCATCAGCGGGCGATGGACGACATTCACCGGGGCGCGGTGGAGTTCGTCGCGCGCAACCACGACGTGCCGGTGGTCGCTCTCGGCGAGGTGCTGATGCACGTGCGCTCGAGGAAACCCCTGCAGGACACGATAACCGCCATCCGGGTCGGCAAGCCGGTTCATGAGTGCGGCTACGACCTCGCGCCCAATGCCGAACAGCATCTGCGCTCGCGCCTGCGGCTCGCCAATCTTTATGCGCCGGATGCGCTTGCCGCAACGGTCGACATTGCCGCGCGCTGCACCTTCTCGCTCGATGAATTGCGCTACGAGTATCCGGACGAACTGGTGCCGCCCGGATTCACGCCGGGCGCCTATCTGCGGCAGGAGACGTACATCGGCGCACAGCGGCGCTTTCCGTCGGGCATTCCGCATCACGTGCAGGAGCAGATTGAGCAAGAGCTTGAACTGATTGGCGACCTGCAGTACGAGCCGTATTTTCTGACGGTCTACGACCTGGTGCGCTTTGCGCGCAGTCAGCACATCCTGTGTCAGGGGCGGGGGTCGGCAGCCAATTCCGCGGTGTGCTACTGCCTTGGTGTCACGGAAGTGGACCCCGCGCGCGGCAACATGCTGTTCGAGCGCTTCATATCGAAGGAGCGCGGCGAGCCGCCCGACATCGACGTGGATTTCGAGCACCAGCGGCGTGAAGAAGTCATCCAGTACATTTACCGAAAGTACGGTCGCGACCGCGCAGCGATTGCTGCTGCCGTGTCGACATACCGCGCGCGGGGCGTTTTGCGCGAAACGGGCAAGGCGCTGGGCGTCGACCTGCAGATTGTCGATGCGGTCGCCAAGTCGCATCACTGGTTCGATAACAGTGCGGACCTGCTCAAGCGCTTCGAGGAGTGCGGGTTGAATCCAGACACGCCGCTCATCCGCGCGTGGGCCTCGCTCGCCGCACAGCTCTATGGCTTTCCGCGACACCTGTCGCAGCACTCAGGCGGCTTCGTCATCAGCCGGGGCAAGCTCACGCGGCTCGTTCCCGTTGAGAATGCCGCGATGCCCGAGCGTAGCGTCATCCAGTGGGACAAGGATGACCTTGAATCGCTCGGACTGCTCAAGATTGATGTACTCGCGCTTGGCATGCTATCGGCCATCCGCCGCACGCTCAACCTCGTGTCGGAGCAGCGCGGTGAGCGCTTCGAGATGCAGGACATTCCTGCGGAAGACAAGGCCACCTACGACATGATTTCGGCCGCCGACACGGTAGGCGTTTTCCAGATTGAGTCGCGCGCGCAGATGTCGATGCTGCCACGGATGCGACCGCGCACGTTCTACGACCTGGTGATTGAAGTGGCCATCGTGCGACCGGGTCCGATTCAGGGCGGGGCGGTTCATCCCTATCTGCGCCGTCGCCAGGGCTTTGAGCCGGTCACCTATCCGAGCGATGCTCTGAAGACCGCACTGGGCCGCACGCTCGGCGTGCCGATTTTCCAGGAGCAGGTGATGCAGGTCGCCATTCTCGCCGCGGGCTTCACCGCGGGCGAGGCAGACCAGCTCCGGCGCGCAATGGCCGCCTGGAAGCGCAAGGGTGGCTTGGGAAAATACTATGACCGCATCGTCCTTGGGATGCAGGAGCGGGGTTATGACCTTGCGTTTGCCGAAGCCATCTTCGAGCAGATAAAGGGCTTCGGCGAATATGGTTTTCCGGAAAGTCATGCGGCGAGTTTCGCGCTGCTCGTGTACGCGAGCAGCTGGCTCAAATGTCACGAGCCGGAGGCATTTCTCGCCGCGATGCTCAATAGCCAGCCGATGGGCTTCTATTCACCGTCGCAACTCGTGCAGGATGCGCAGCGCCACGGCGTGAAAGTGCTGCCTGTCGATGTGACCATTAGTGGATGGAATTCGTCCCTCGAACCTATGGCTGGCGAGAAGCGGCCCGCAGTGCGCCTGGGTCTCTCGCTGCTGCGAGGGATGAAGGAAGGCACGGCCGAGCGGATTGAAAACTCGCGCGCGGTACGGCCTTTTGCGAGCGTGAAGGACCTCGTGCGCCGCGCGGCGCTCGACCGTCGCGACCTGCATATTCTTGCTGACGCGAATGCGCTCGCCGCGCTTGCCGGTAACCGGCGCGAGGCGCTCTGGCAGTCCGCGGCCGCCGTGCTCGAGAAAGACATGCTGGCCGCCGCGGCCGTCGAGGATGAGACGCCGGAACTGGGCGCGCCCTCGGAAGCTAACGACATCGTGGCGGACTATCGCTCGGTAGGGCTGACGCTCGGTCGCCACCCGCTGGAACTGTTGCGCCCGCAGTTGCTCGCCAATCGCCTCATGCCCGCGGCAACATTGCGCACCTACCGGGACGGCCGGCTCGCGCGCGGCTGTGGTCTCGTCACCGTGCGTCAGCGGCCTGGCACGGCCAAGGGCGTGGTGTTTGTCACGCTCGAAGACGAAACGGGCAACGTGAACGTCATCATCTGGCCGACTCTGCTCGAGAAGCAGCGCAAGGAAGCGCTCAGTGCGTCGCTGCTGGCGGTCTACGGCGTCTGGCAGTGTCAGGGCGAGGTGCGGCATCTGGTGGCGCAGCGGCTTGTCGACATGTCGCATCTGCTCGGCGGCCTGCATTCTGTCAGCAGGAATTTCTGCTGACGCTTGACCGCTTCATGCGGTTGTCGACGCCGACCGCCGGCGAGCAGTAAAGGTGTAGATTCGGTGTAGATTCCAGCTAAGGGCCCTTCATCAGCGGCCCACTCATGTGATGGATATCGGAGGAACCGATGTGCTACTCGGCCCAGATAGTCGCGGACTACCGAAAATTTGTGCGGACCTTCGGCGCCATCATGGACATTCATGAGTTTGCGCGCCTGTTTTTTGAGCGAGCCGAAGACATCAGCAAGGCGAAGGTACCGAAGGCCATGGAGGCCGCATTCGCGCAACCAGAGAACGAAGCGGAACGAGAAATCGCTACCCTCATCGGCCGGTTCGATGCTGCGCAGGCGACAAAGCTCGAGCAGGAACTGTTCAAACAGCGCAAGCGGCTGGCCGATGCCGAGCGTACGCTGCAGACGAAAACTACGAAGGCGGCCACCGAAAGTCGGCGCATAGCGACCGACAAGATTGCCTGGGCCAAGGCCAGAATTGACGACCTTCAGCGCACGGAGCCTGAACCGCGTGACTCGCGCATTTTCCCAGGTCACTACGCGCCCGTGATGATTTCAGAAAATGGAAAGCGGGTCGTCAAGCCGATGCGTTATCAATGCCGCATTGCAGGCAAACCGGCGTCTTACGATATCAAATTTCCCGGAACTTATAACGCCCGCAGGGACAGCCTCCAAGGATTCTGGAAACCGTGCTTTGGACATACTCACGGCATTCTGCTGGTCGAGGTCTTTTACGAGAACGTGAGCAAAGCTAAATTTGAAGGCACGCTTCTCGAGACGCACGAGTGCGACGAGAACGTAGTGCTCGAATTCCGTCCGGCAAACGGCGAACTAATGCACGTGGCTTGCCTCTGGTCGCGATGGACTGCGCCCGGTGAGCCCGACTTACTCTCGTTCGCCGCCATCACCGACGAGCCGCCACCGGAGATTGCAGCTGCCGGTCACGACCGGTGCATCATCCCCATCAAGCCCGAAAACGTCGACGCCTGGCTCAACCCTGACCCGTCGAACCTGGACGCAATGTACGCGATACTGGACGACAGGGACCGGCCATACTACGAGCATCGGCTGGCCGCCTGACTCCGTTTAACCGAACTATGGCTGACGCGACAGAGTGAACAACCCGCTTAACCTGGACTTGCGCGCTCGCGCAGAACTGCTTGCCTATCTCGTCGCAGCGCACCTGCTCGCCCGGCAGATGACAGGCGAATGGCTGTCGGTCGCGCATGTGGTCGAGTCAACGCAGCTCTGGCTGAAAACGAACGGAGGAGGCGCCGACGTCATGCAGCGCGTGATTCTGTCCGCCCAGGCAGTGGATATCGCCCGACGTCTCGAGAAGACATTGCAACCGGCCGTGACGCCCAAATCCGTCCCCGCGCTCTTTTGCGAAAACCTGCGGCTCGACTTCCGCTCACCCCTGGCGCGGGAAATCTACCAGCACTGCCTCACACACCTGGTTGATTCGGGCTATTTCTGAAGCAAGTTTTGACTGCCTACAGACACCTTCTTTTGCGTCCTTTGCTTCGATGCGCGACAGCTACCGTGCCGCCGGCAACTTCGTAGGCAAGCTTCATGCGGCGGCCCGGCACAATCGCGTAGTCCGCGTCCTGTACAAGGCGCTCCAGCACCGCAGCGTAATCGGGTCGGCGCGACTTAAGCCATTGCGCGATGACGGCGTCGCGAACCCATCCTCTGGCCCAACCCGCGGCAAGTGTCAGAAGTAGCAGGTTCTCGTCATGGCGAGACCACAGGCATTCCGCATCCTGCTGTAGTGCGGTGAGTCTTTGCACAATGCGACCCAGTCGACGCACGCAATCAGGAGGTGAAACGTGGCCATGCGCAGCATCTACGCGCATGCTCGCGGGCGTCGCAGCCAGCAGTGCGCGAGCGAAATCGCCGGTGAGATTGTCCTGCCGGACCATCATGGAGACGGCCTCAACCTGGCGCGCCGGGGACATTTTCTCCAGCGCCTGCCTTGTCCGTGCTGGCAGCGTCTGTTCCGCCACCATCGCTGCGGCTTCGGGGCAGAGATTGACGGGCACGGGATTGCCTATGCTAACGGAGCGGCATATGAATCGTGGGCTCTGCGCTTTCTTCATCGCGGACGGCCGGTCAGGCGCTCGTGAAGGAGTCGGGGAAGCGTCGTGAAGCCCCGGGTGTTTATCAGCGCGACGAACGCCGGGTCACGCGTCAACTCCCGCAGAACCTCGAGCACCAGCGCAACTTCCCGGTCGGTATCGGCCATGCGACTCACCATATTGCGTTGTCGGCGCAGTTCCTGTGTCAGAACCGGTTGCGCCTTCGACTCCGGCGTCGCCCGACCCCGCGTGCCTCGCATATGAGGCACCGTCTTCTCATGCCGACCACCAGGTGCAGCCTTACCGGCGACACTTCGTGCACCGCTGTGTGCTGGCTTCATTGTCCGCTCCCGGTCGTGCAATCAACGGGCCATATTGCGAGGGGTACGCGCTCGGCGATAACCAGCAGTGAGCGCAGGTCGGGCCGCTGGTACATGCGGAAATGTGACTGTCCGTGGCGGCAGACAACGGTGAATGCTCCAGGCACCAGACTTCCTCGCGGGAAGATATGGAAGTCGACCAGCTCTGCGCCTGCGCGCTCAATGCGGCCATAGACAAGGAAGTCGACAGGGAAGCTGTCCGGCCAACGCGCGACCCAATAAGGCACGTGGCCGCCGATGAGCCACGGACTGCGAACGGCGAGACTCAGTCTCAGCCAGTTGTCGACGCAAAATGTGTTCGTGTGCTTTTCGTATCGGACCTCGTGGCCGTGGGACTGCAACGTCTGAATGGCGACCTGCGCGACTTGTTGTTCCAGTTTGTGCTCCGCACGCCGATTCGCAGAGCGCTCCGGGGCCAGCTTCGGCACGTACCCGACTGCGTCATACGCGTCATAGAGACTGCCGAACTCCCTCATGACCTGCTCAACGGAGGGCGCACTGCGATAACGTCTCAGCGTGGCCTGATTGAGCTCGCCGGCCCGCCTGATGACCTTGTGCAGGCCATCGAGAATTTCCTCACGCGTGGGTTTGCGCCGGGCGGAATTCATTCGTTTCTGGACTGAAGCGAATACACGCCTTTCCACCACTGGTTCGAACGCATCCTCAACGCGTATCCAGTCGTGCTGGGGCACCTGCTCCCACTTGCCGTCAAGTTTTGACGAGGTGCGGCTGTAGACATTGGTGCCGATATACGCTTCACTGCGAAGTATCCGGCGGATGTTCTGCGCCTGCCAAGGGCGACCGTGACGGTTGCGCAGGCCAAACTCATTGAGCCGCCTCGCGATACCCGCCCCGGTCACCGATTGCGTTGCATACCATTCGAACATCTTCCTGACGAGCGACGCCTCGGATGCCGCCGCCGGTGCGATGACGACCCGGTCGGTTTGCACGCTCTTGTACTCGTACTGACCGAGCGGCCGTTTCTGCTCGCGTTTGCCGTCAAGGAGGATGCGCTGCAGTCCGTAGCCGGGCGGCCCACCGGCATGAAATCCGCGTTGAGCGTTAAGGCACTGCCCGAGGAAAACCTTGCGGGACATCTCCCGGCTGAATTCCGCGGCCATCGCCCGCTTGAGCGCCTTGATGACGGAGGTCGCCGGACTGCCGTCATTTGCAAAAGACTCGGCCACATAAATGACGTCGACACCCGCGCGCCTGCACGCGTATTCATAAAACGCCGCCTCGTCGACATCCTGGAAACGTCCCCATCGGCTTACGTCGAAGACAAGCACCTTGCTGAACTTGCGTTTGGGGTTTTCAACATCGAGCAGAAGCTGCACAAGCGCGGGCCGCTGCCGGAAGGTCAGTCCGCTGATACCGGCGTCCTCATAATCGGTGACGACGTGGATGTTGTGTGCGCGTGCATACTCGGCGATAGCCTGCCGCTGGAATACCGGCGAATATTCCTGATGGTCGGTCGACATGCGGATGTACTGTGCGGCACATAGGCGCATGAGTGGTGCTGCTCGGCCAGTACGCCCAGAAGGCATGTGACATGTCCGGTGGTGGCACACGTCAGTGATAGCGTTTCTGCCCGGTAAGTCAAGGTAAAACGGTTACATGGCGCAGGTGGCGCGGTTGCCTTAGCTTGCCACTAAGGTGCTGGACGGGACGCCGCGAGTTTGAGGCCGCTTGTAATAGGGGCGAGCTAGAGCGCGCTTTTTCGTCGGTCTGCGACGCGAACACTGTACTCGCGGGTCTGCTGTAGTGCCCGTAAGGTCAGCGGCGCAGACGAGTCCATTCCAATTGGCAAACAGGTCCTCTATCAGGTCAGGCGAACTTCTAATTCATCGAGCGCTGCATGGAGCACGGCCCGAGCGCGACCTAAGGTCGAGCGGTATTTTTGCGCGGGGCTCCTCGTTACGGGCCCCAATGAGCGTCTGGTTCCACGGCATAGGGACTGTCGGCAGCGCCGGCGGTGCCATACGCGGTTTCATCATCCTGCTTTTGCGGTCCGAATTCTTGCTGTCGATACTGCACTACATCGCGCAATTGACGAGCCGGCAGCAATTATGGCCGACCGAGGCAGAGGCCGCCTGCGGCAACTCAGCGTCGCCCGCCATGGCTCAAGCCTTCGTCACTCGGATAGCGGCTGCACTTTACATTGTGCTTCCGAGGCAAGCGCGAAGGCTGCGTCTGTTGAGCGCGCAGACGCGAACAGGTAAGCGTTGCGCAGGCGCACTGGCTAATCCAACGGCTGCGACCATTGCGCAATTGGTAGCAGCCAACGGAGAAGGCTCGAATGCGCACGACGCACCGTCTTCCGCGTCCTTCATTTCGCGGGCCGATAGTCAGCATCCACTTCGTTAGCTGCTTGCTCCCAGAATTGCCCGTCCCGCCCTTGGGGGGCACCGGCATCTTCCCATAATGTTCTTGCGCGGGGGCGAATACGGGCATCACGCTCGGAGCTGCACTCGAGGCCCTCGATGTGCTTGCCCTCTGCATCGACTGACATGGTGACGACATCGTATCCGTTGGCAATCGTCGCCCAATTTGAAACCTGCTGGGCCTTCTCAAACTGGGCGATTGCTGCTTCCACGGCCCTCTGCTTCGTCCCTTGGGCCACCGCAACGCGCATCAGCTCACTGTGATGCGGCATTCCCGCATTTCCCAGGACTTCCCTGTAGAAGACAACTTCGTATGGGCGGCGTTCTGAGGCGCCACCTTCCACATCGCTCATGGAGATGACGCCGACCAGATGTCCATCGCCGTCCGTAACAGCGAGCCTCTGTACATGAGTCGCATGCATTGTCAGTACTGCCGACTCAACTGAGTCGTCTTCGCCGCAACGGATGACGTCCAGCGACATGACGTCGCTGACTTTCATCACGTTTGAGTCGAAACCGTCGGCCACGCCGCGCATTGCGATGTCGCGGTCAGTAATCATCCCAAGAACCGTGTCGTCCTGGCACACTGGAAGACATCCAATATTTTCCCGCTTAAGAAGGCGCGCTGCCGCGGCCAATGTCTGGTCCGGTCTGACGCAGACCGCTTCTTTCATCCGTTCTCTAACTAACATGATGCGCCCCTCATTGAAGGTCAATCGCGTAAAAGCCTGCCCGCCGCTCATGCAATTGAGGTTGGGTTCGGCGAAGAAGGAGTGGCTGGTTGCGAGAAGGCGCGCGCATAGTGCGACACGAGTCCTGCACGCGACTGCGCCCGTTTCAATGGAAGCAGGTGCTTGATTGGGACCTGCGGGCAAGAAGTGTTCGTCGTCTGGCGGGCGTGCCGACAGCTATTGCAGTCGGCCGTTGGAGCGGCCGGAGAATTCAGCGTACTCCTTATTGAGAGGCAGAAATCACCTTATTTCGTTAACCGTTTTCAAAGTCTTAACAACCGAAAGCCGTCTTAGCCGGAAGCATCCCGTCGCGGTTTTCTTAAAAGATGCTCCCCGAGACGGTCGAAGCGAGGGCGCCCACGTATCGCCCACGCCAGTCGGCTTGCGCTCCACTGCGCCGGCTGCGGATTCCTGCCATACCGATGCCGTAAGAGCGACGCACGTTGTGATGGCACCTCTAGCCAGAGCTCGCAGTGAGTTGGGAGCGGTCAAACTCGAACCCGCCGAAAGCGACTAACCGTTTGGAGCGAACTGTCGAGTATCGTGAGCGCCGTCAAAGAATTGCGGCCGCCACGGCGGGTGGTGAGCGATTCCTGCCATTCGCAGCATACCGCCCTGTGAGTTTTTGTTGGCAAGAACACAGCTTGCTGGAAGCAGTGACTGGGCGCACAGCCGCTCACAATCACCGGCAGATGAGAATGGAACGTTGGATTCAACCTTGCGAACGATGCGCCCACTTTTACGGGAGCTCGGCCGCTTTGCCCCCGCACGAGGACCTCCGGCTCAGTGCGGGGAGTGCTGTTGACGGGGCGCAAGTCGAGGAGCTCTACAGATGCGTTAGATGTCGTAGTGTGTTTGCCCGGATTCTCGTGGGCCCCCCGGCGCTGCGGATTTGGGTGCTGCTGAGCGCCAACCAACATTAGCTTGCGCGTGACCAGCAGAGCGACCATTGAAACTCGCTGCAGGTGCGAAGTGCCGTTACCGCTGAACTGTTGTCGCGAGCGCTGTGGCCCGGCTTCCGATGCTACGGCCGGGGGATTTTTGAAATGATGAGGCAACGGATACGACACCAGCCACACCGCTCAAGCAGCAGCGAGTCGCTGTGCGAGCCAGAAACCCCCGGTTATTGCGCACTGTCACGGAGCGGGTCAGGGCCAACATCGCCAATTGATGGCTCGCCAGCGGGAGCCGCTGTGGTGGTCTGCGGCGCAGTTGACATGCAAGTGCCTCACGTGCCCAATCGCCAAACTCTCAACAGAACTTAGTAACGACGATGGGTCGGCCGGCTTGCGAACAAACAGGTTCCAGCAACGAATCCCTGTAGGCTCCTCGACTGCCGACAGAAGGATTACAGGCACGTTGGCATAAGCGGGTAAGCATTTAAGACGGCGGCACAGCTCGCCACCGTCCATTTCCGGCATTTGTAAATCGGTAAGAACAAGCGAGGGAGTAATCCGTTTCGCCTTGTCGAGCGCGGCGCGTCCGTTTTCCGCCTGCACCACAGAGTGCCCGCGGCTTTCCAGCGCCAGCTGGAGCGCCCATCGGCTCTCGAAGTCATCGTCGACGAGAAGTACGGTAAGCATGGGAAGGAACAGTCGTAAGCGCCCTTTTAGTTTCGCAAGCCGCGTACCGCGAACGAGCCGTTGACGACTCGGACGATGGCGCGCCGGTAGCAATTACCGACGTCTTCTTTCTGTTTCGTCGGCGCGAACTGTCCGGCTACACAAAGCGTTGACTAACGCGTCGTCGATGGTGTCCCGAGTTGTAAAGGTGCGGCGCTCCCAGGTGCACGGCTTGGTCAATGGAGGGTGTGTGCACCGTGCGCCTGTGTTGCGGCGGAATACTCTCGACAAAGGATGCCCCCATCATCCTTAGTTGGTGATGTCGCTACCTCAAAGAGGCGTCGCTCGAGGCGCCGCACTTCAGGACAGGGAGCCACGCCGTAAAGCAGGTGCCGTCCTCAGCCGACGAACAAACCTCAATAGAGCCCCCATGTGCCTCGACAATCTCTTTGCAAATGAAGAGGCCGAGTCCGAGCCCTCCACCCGGAGAACTCGACGGCGGCCGCCAGTACGGCTCGAATACTTTTAGCAGCATCTCAGACGGAATCGGCTCGCCGCGATTGGCCACGCTGATACGGATATGGTCGTCGTCGGTCGTCGCCCGAACAACGACGGGTTCGTCCGCCGCGCCATGGGTCAAGGCGTTTCCAAGCAGATTCGATAGCAGTTGCTGCATGCGGGATGGGTCACAATCGACGCGTCTGGTGAGCGCGAAATCGGTGACGATATCGCGCGATGGATTGGCGAGCCTTAGCTCGTCAACCACTGCTCGCAGACGCTCGTCGAGGTCGTCAACGGGCTGAATCGAAACAGCCATTCCGGACCCGAGCCGCCCCCTGGCAAAATCCATTACGTCATCGATAAGCCGCGCCATCCTTGATGCAGTGCGCTTCAGCCGGTTACCTGCATTCACCAGACTCGTGTCGTCAGTTCGGCGGACCAAATATTCGGCCGTTGCATTAACCGCTGAGAGAGGATTGCGCAAGTCGTGCCCGAGGACGGCGATAAACTGTTCGCGCAATGTGCCCGTCTCTCGCTCGGTCGTCAGTTGTGCCTCAGTCGATGACTGTCGCTGTTCGCTGTCAATCTGCATGGCAATCAGGGTAGCGAAGACCTCGAACATCCTGACGACTCGCGGCTCGGAAACGCGGGCCGAACTTGGGTCGATTGCGCACAGATTCCCGAAGTAACTGCCAGCCTGTGTGATGATGGGCACGGAGATATAGCTGCCCAGTTTGTATGTCTTCGAAGTGTGATGGCCCCGATAGACAGCATCGGTGCTGAAATCGTCGATGATGATTGCGGTGCGAGCGACACGCGACTCGCAGCACAACGTGCTATGCAACTCGAGTTGCTCGCCAGGCTTCAGCCCGAAACCGATGTTGTCGTGGACCGCGCAAGCGGTCCAACTGAGGTCAGTTACCCGAGCGACAGCGGAGAAACCCATTCCGGTCTCATCGCAAATCATCTTGAGCATCGAAGGCACTGCTCCGATGCGCGATATCAACGCTATGTCACGGACTATCGACCGGGGCGACTCGGTCGACGCGTCAGCACTGGACATGAGTCCTCCGGTCATGGATACAGCTTGCATTGATGGCAAGCCGGTTGCTTACCTCATTATGTCTCACCAGCCGCGCTTGCCGGAAAACAGAAGCGAGGCCGACCAGTGGCAAGGTAAAGCAGTCAATGGCATGTTTTCCTTTTACTCGAACATGGCGCAGGGCATTGCGCCGATTGCCGCTGCCGGCATCTGCAGTTTCACCCGCGGATACCAGACCGTCGTGTGGGCGGTGTTTCTCATTTCGATACGGTCAGCGATTGCTTTCTTTCGCGGCTATTCGCTTTAGCCGACGCACGACAATCGGACCGCCTGACTTCACGCCCGAATCACCGGGAACAACTTCTATGAAGATACGTACCACACGGAGCGAAGACTTCGATGCCATCAGAGCGTTACTCGCGGAAAACCAGTTGCCGGTCACCGATGCTCGAGCGCGGACATCTAAAACCAACCCTTTATTTCTGCAACCCGCCAAAGCACAAATATCAGCAGCGCCACTGACGCAGTGGTCAAAGGAGGATGTCAAGCAAGCGCATTGAGTTCGTCCTGGGTGCTGTCGGGCGGGACAGTCTAATCAGGGATGCAAGTCCTAGTCCCTGGCCCGCAAACTCGCCCCGGCTTTAGCGAGCCGTTATTGCCGCATAGCCCTTGGGGACTGCGTTCGGCAAAGATAAGGAAGCCTACCACCTGCGACCCGTTTTCATACGCGTAGTGCAAACCTCCATTGTTGTCCGGTGACGAAGGTGGAAGAATCAGTATGCGCATTCATATTCGCACAACGTCTCTCCAAGCCGGCTGCACCAGACCATGAATTCGACGGATTGCTGGGCGCTCGCGCGCCTGTGTGGCATGTACCCTGTGTTGACCGGCGTAGCGGCCTGGTACTTCCTCCGTGGCGACTGTCTCGTCCGGACCCTGAAGGCTCGCGGAGCGACGCGGCAGCGCCGGACACGTCTACACCATTAAGCTAATAGAGCGACGCCCGGGATTGCCATATGCTTTCCAGAGAACTCCTGCAAGGCGTAGCGGGCATCGCTTTAGGCGTCTCCCTGTATGCATGGGGCGATGCAAGCAACGCATTGACTCCGGTCTCAGCACAGAATCAGCTTCCGACGTCGACCCCCATCAAGCACCTCGTTGTGGTTTACAACGAGAACGTCTCCTTTGACCACTACTTTGCGACTTATCCGAATGCGACCAATCCGGCGGGCGAACCCGTGTTCACGGCTGCACCCGGCACTCCGACGGTCAACGGTTTGAGCGGCACACTGCTGAATCACAACCCAAACTTCATCAATATGCGAAACGGTACGGGTGCAGTGAATCCATTCCGGCTCGACCGCACACAGGCTGCGACGGCCGACCAGGACCACGCCTACACCGCGGAGCAGCAGGCCTATAACAATGGCGCCGTCGACCTGTTCCCCTTGTACGCCGGCAAAGGGTCACGCAGAGGCGCCGGCGCCTTCGGAACGTCCGGCCAGGTGATGGGCTACTACGACGGCAACACTGTTACCGCCATATGGAACTATGCCCAACACTTTGCGATGAGCGACAACGCGTATACGGATACGTTTGGTCCGTCGACACCGGGTGCCCTGGAGGTTATCTCCGGCCAGACTAACGGCGTTCAGCTGGTCAAGACCAGCGAGCAGCCATTCAATCTGACGACGGCTTCGAATTCGTATTACGTCAACGACGGTCAGGGGAGCGTTACTCTCATCAATGACGTCGACCCGGCAAACGACCGGTGCTCCAGTACGACGGACCAGATTCTGATGTCCGGCAAAAACATTGGCGACCTGCTCAACGCCAGGAACATAACGTGGGGTGGTTTCATGGGCGGTTTCAATCTGACGACGACTAACGGCAACGGTACGACCGGTTGCAAACGCAGCACGCTGACGCCAGCGGTCGGACGCATAACAGCCGATTACATCCCCCACCACAACTGGTTCCAGTACTACGCATCCACGTCGAATCCGAAGCATTTGCGTCCGGGCGCCACGGCAGCCATCGGCTACACGCTGCAGTCCGACGGCAAGACGGTTGACCCGGCAAATCATCAGTATGACTCTGACGATTTCTTTGCCGCCGTGAAGGCCGGGAACT
Source organism: Paraburkholderia sp. GV068 (assembly GCF_003058125.1). NCBI lineage: Bacteria > Pseudomonadati > Pseudomonadota > Betaproteobacteria > Burkholderiales > Burkholderiaceae > Paraburkholderia > Paraburkholderia sp. GV068. The sequence goes on along the minus strand of NZ_QBUB01000029.1, from coordinate 713 downwards.
ATCCATCGGTGAGCTTCATTAAGGCACCAGCGTTCCAGGACGGCCATGCTGGTTATTCGGACCCGCTAGACGAACAGGCCTTTACGGCGAAGGTGGTCAACTTCCTGCAGCAGCAGCCAGACTGGAAAAGCACGGCAGTTATCGTCACGTGGGACGATTCGGACGGATGGTACGACCATGCGTATGCAACTCCGACCAGTTCGTCGTTCGACGCGCAGGCGGACCAATTAAACGGTTCTGGCAAATGCGGTACGGGCTCGGCTCCGCCCGGGCTCAACGGCGCCCCGGTTAACGGCCGATGCGGCCCTGGTACCCGTATCCCGTTCATCGTGATTTCGCCTTGGGCCAAAGTCAACTACGTTGACCACACGCCGATTACGCAGGCATCAGTGGTTCGCTTCATAGAAGACAACTGGCTCGGCAGGCAACGCCTTGGTGGTGGCTCCTTTGACGCAACGGCCGGCAGCATCCTGGGCTTCTTTAACTTCAGTGGGAGCGGCAACAATCCGACCGTGTTCGTGGACCCGAACCGGGGCGTGGTGGTTCCTTCGGTACCCGCCTTCTAGTCCCGCGATTCGGTTCAGAGCCAGATGCGGATGGCCGGAAGGCTGCGGAGAGTGTCAACGGCACTCAGGAATTGATACAGTTTCTGTCGGCATCGGCACTTCAGATTTGATACACCGGGTTGTAGTGTTATTGCGGTGCCGACCGCA
>NZ_QBUB01000028.1:0-61213 GCF_003058125.1 Paraburkholderia sp. GV068 | reverse complement strand
GCCGCTATTGGCTCTCCCGCTTCCCGTGCCCCGGCGTCCGGAGCACGAAAGAGCGAGATTCTAGCGAGCCGGCTGGCGCCTTGCAAGCGTTATTTTGACGAGCCTATTAACGGTGCTTGAAAACCGGTTTGCGCTTTTCCACGAACGCCGCCATGCCCTCTTTCTGATCCTCCGTTGCGAACAGCGAATGAAAGAGACGGCGCTCGAAATGCACGCCCTCGGCGAGCGTCGTTTCGTACGCCCGGTTGACGGACTCCTTCACCATCATGACTGCCGGCAACGGGAACTCCGCTATCGTCGCGGCGGCTGCAATCGCCTCGTCTATCAGCGAGCCTGCCGGAATCACACGCGACACCAACCCGGCCCGCTCCGCTTCCGCCGCATCCATGAAACGCGCGGTCAGGCACAAGTCCATCGCTTTGGCCTTCGACACAGCGCGCGGGAGGCGCTGTGTGCCGCCAGCGCCCGGCATGATGCCGAGCTTGATTTCCGGCTGGCCGAACTTCGCCGTGTCCGCGGCGAAGATCATGTCGCACATCATCGCCAGTTCGCAGCCGCCGCCGAGCGCGAAGCCCGCTACCGCCGCAATGATCGGCTTGCGGATGGAACGCACCGTCTCCCAGTTACGCGTGATGTAGTCGCCCTTGTAGACGTCCATATAGGAATAGGTCGCCATCATGCCGATGTCGGCACCGGCCGCGAACGCTTTTTCGCTGCCCGTCACCACGATTGCGCCGATGCCGTCGTCGGCGTCAAACTCGCGCAGCGCCGCGCCTAGCTCGTCCATCAAGGCATCGTTCAGCGCGTTCAGCGCCTTGGGACGATTCAACGTAACGAGTCCGACCCGTCCCCGCGTTTCAACCAGAATGTTCTCGTAAACCATGCCGCCTCCTTGTGATTGACCGAGCGCGAAAAACGCTTCGCGCGCCCATCTTAATAATGCTAACATTCACCAACCAACCGGTCGGTCAATTATTAGACGGGCTTCCCCCCAACGTACAGCCAAGCCTCTGCCATGACACATCCGTTATTCACCAAGCACGAAGACACCCTGCAAAAGGCGCTCGCCGCGGCCGAGACGCGCGGTTACTGGAGCCCGTTCGTCGAAATGCCCAGTCCGAAAGTGTACGGGGAAACCGCCAACGCGGACGGCGAAGCCGCCTTCAAAGCGCATCTTGACGCCGCCTTCGAACTCGACCAGCCCTCTACTGGAGAAACCGTTGGCGCCGAAGTGTCGCCATTTGGCTTCCCGCTCGCTATCCGTTATCCCAGATCCGATCCCGACGCACTGATCGCCGCCGCCGCGATCGCACAACAGGGCTGGCGCGCCGCGGGTCGCGAGGCCTGGGTTGGCGTATCGCTCGAAATCCTGGCACGGCTTAATCGCGCGAGCTTCGAGATCGGTTACAGCGTAATGCACACGACCGGCCAGGCCTTCATGATGGCCTTCCAGGCAGGCGGGCCACACGCGCAAGACCGGGCACTGGAAGCCGTCGTGTATGCGTGGGACCAGTTGCGCCGCATTCCCGCCGACGCTCACTGGGAAAAACCGCAAGGCAAGAACCCGCCGCTCGCCATGCACAAGCGCTACACCATCGTGCCCCGCGGCACTGGTCTGGTACTCGGCTGCTGCACGTTTCCGACATGGAACGGCTATCCGGGCCTTTTCGCCGACCTCGCGACGGGCAACGCCGTGATCGTCAAGCCGCATCCGGGCGCGATTCTGCCGCTCGCCATAACGGTGCGAATTGCGCGCGACGTTCTACGCGAGGCCGGCTTCGACCCGAACGTCGTCACGCTGCTCGCCACTGAGCCGAACGACGGCGCGATTGTCCAAAGCCTCGCCGTGCGCCCCGAGATCAAGCTGATCGACTTCACAGGCAGCACGCAAAACGGCACCTGGCTCGAGCGCAACGCGCACCAGGCGCAGGTCTACACCGAAAAAGCCGGCGTGAACCAGATCGTGATCGACTCGGTGGACGACATCAAAGCCGCCGCCCGCAACATCGCGTTCTCGCTCGCGCTCTACTCCGGGCAGATGTGCACAGCGCCACAAAACATCTACGTGCCGCGCGGCGGCATCCGTACTGCAGAAGGTGCGCTCACGTTTGACGAAGTCGCGCAGGCAATCGCCGGCGCCGTGCAAAAACTCGTCGCGGACCCCGCTCGCGCAGTCGAACTCCTCGGCGCCATTCAAAACGAAGGCGTCACCCAGCGCATCGACGAAGCGACGAAACTCGGCCGTGTTCTGGTCGAAAGCCAGGCGCTCGAGCATCCGGCCTTTCCGGTTGCCCGCGTGCGCACGCCGCTGCTCGTGCAGTTCGACGCCGCAACCGACCGCGCGCAGTTCACGAGGGAATGGTTCGGTCCGATCTCGTTCGTGATCGCTACCGACTCGACTGCGCAGTCTCTCGAACTTGCTGGCGCGATCGCGGCCGACCACGGTGCACTAACGCTGTCCGTCTACAGCACCGACGACGCCGTGCTCGACGACGCGCACGAGGCGTCGCTCCGCGGCGGCGTCGCTTTGTCGATCAACCTGACGGGCGGTGTGTTCGTGAATCAGTCGGCAGCGTTCTCCGACTTCCACGGCACGGGCGCCAACCCCGCGGCCAACGCGGCGCTCACCGACGCGGCCTTCGTCGCCAATCGCTTCCGCGTAGTCCAAAGCCGCGTTCATGTTGAACCGAAAGCGGCCCCAGCGGTAGCTGGCTGAAAGTCATAAGACGAAAGCACGTCGATCGTCCTATGCCTTTTGGCCGAATGGACCACGCCGTGCGCGCCAACTAACATGACATCGGATCGGCATTGAACGCCGGTCCGCCTCAGCAGGAACGGATATGAACGACGCCTTTATCTGCGACGCGATTCGCACCCCCATCGGCCGTTACGGCGGCGCCCTGAAAGACGTGCGGGCCGACGACCTCGGCGCCGTGCCGATCAAGGCACTGATCGAGCGCAATGCCGGCGTGGACTGGCGCGCCGTGGACGACGTGATCTACGGTTGCGCCAATCAGGCCGGCGAAGACAATCGCAACGTAGCGCGCATGTCGGCATTGCTCGCGGGGTTGCCTACCGACGTCCCCGGTTCCACGATCAACCGTCTGTGCGGCTCGGGCATGGACGCCGTCGGAACAGCAGCGCGCGCCATCAAGGCAGGCGAAGCCCGCCTGATGATCGCTGGCGGCGTCGAAAGCATGACTCGCGCGCCGTTCGTGATGGGCAAGGCGGCGAGCGCGTTTGCTCGGCAAGCGGATATCTACGACACGACGATTGGCTGGCGCTTCGTCAATCCGCTAATGAAGAGGCAGTACGGCGTCGATTCGATGCCGGAAACCGCGGAGAACGTGGCCGTCGAGTTCGGAATCAGCCGCGCCGATCAGGACGCGTTCGCGTTGGCGAGCCAGCAGAAGGCCGCGCGCGCGCAGCAGGACGGCACGCTGGCGCAGGAAATTGTCGGTGTGGAAATCGCGCAGAAAAAAGGCGATCCGATTCGTGTGACGCTTGACGAGCATCCGCGCGAGACGTCGCTCGAAAGCCTGGCGAGGCTCAAGGGTGTCGTTCGTCCGGACGGCAGTGTGACTGCCGGCAATGCATCGGGTGTGAACGACGGCGCCTGCGCCCTACTGCTCGCGAACCAGCAGGCGGCCGACCAGTACGGTCTGCGTCGCCGCGCGCGCGTGGTGAGCATGGCGACGGCGGGCGTCGAGCCGCGCATCATGGGTATCGGTCCCGCGCCGGCCACGCAAAAGCTGCTCAGGCAACTCGGCATGAAGCTCGAGCAGTTCGACGTGATCGAGCTGAACGAGGCGTTCGCGTCGCAAGGACTCGCGGTTTTGCGCACGCTCGGCCTGCGCGACGACGATCCGCGCGTCAATCCCAACGGCGGAGCGATCGCACTCGGACATCCGCTCGGCGCATCCGGTGCGCGCCTTATCACGACTGCGCTGTACCAACTGGAACGCTGCAACGGACGCTTCGCGCTTTGCACGATGTGCATCGGCGTGGGCCAAGGCATCGCACTCGTCATCGAAAGGCTGTGAAATAGGCACTGCAGTTCCGCGAACGAGACTTTGAGGAGACACCCAATGTCGTATGAAGCGATCCGCCTCGACATCGACACGTCGAGCCGCGTAGCCACCATCACGCTGAGCCGCCCCGACAAGCTGAACAGCTTCACCCGCGCGATGCATGAGGAACTGGCGGCGGCGCTCGGCGAAGTAGAAAAGTCCGGCGCGCGCGCGCTCATTCTGACCGGCTCGGGCCGCGGCTTCTGTGCAGGACAGGACCTCGCCGATCTGGATTTCACGCCCGGCGCGATGACAGATCTCGGCGACCTGATCGACGCGCATTTCAATCCGCTGATTCGCCGCCTGCAAGCATTGCCGTTGCCGGTGATTGCGGCTGTCAACGGCACGGCTGCGGGCGCCGGCGCGAATCTCGCGCTCGCGTGCGACATCGTGCTCGCGGCGCGTTCCGCCAGCTTTATTCAGGCTTTCGTGAAGATCGGCCTCGTGCCGGATTCGGGCGGCACGTGGTTCTTGCCGCAGCGCGTCGGCATGGCGCGCGCGTTGGGACTTGCCATCACCGGCGACAAACTCAGCGCGGAGAAAGCCGAAAGCTGGGGCCTCATCTGGCAAGCGGTCGCCGATCAGCAACTCGCGGCAGCCGCGGCCACCCTGGCGGCACAACTCGCGCAGCAACCCACGCGCGCGATCGCCGGGATCAAGCGCGCCATGCGTGCCGGCGCCACACAAACGCTCGATCAGCAACTCGACCTTGAACGCGACCTGCAACGCGAGCTGGGTGCGTCACACGACTATGCGGAAGGCGTTCGCGCCTTCGTCGAAAAGCGCGCGCCGCGCTTCGAGGGCCGCTGATATGTCGACGCAACCTCTCCACCCCGCGGAAATGACGCCCGACGAACTCGCCCGCGCAACCGCCGCCGCAATGTATGAAAACGATGCGTGCAGCCGCGCGCTCGGCCTCGAGATCGTGGAAGTGCGCGCCGGGTATGCGCGTCTGCGAATGGCTGTGCGCGAAGACTTTCTGAACGGCCATCAGATTTGTCACGGCGGCCTGATATTCACGCTCGCTGATTCGAGCTTTGCGTTTGCGTGTAACTCGCGCAACGTCAATACGGTGGCATCCGGCTGCTCGATCGAGTTCCTGCGTCCCGTGCATGGCGGCGATGTGCTCACCGCAGAAGCGGTCGAACAGACATTGAACGGCCGCACCGGCATCTACGATATTCGCGTGACCAATCGCGCCGGCGATACGGTGGCAATGTTTCGCGGCAAATCGGCGCAAATCAAGGGCAGCGTGATTCCGCAGACACCATCGCACACGGGACCGGAGTAACGCGAAGCGCTACAGCATCCGCAGCGCAGAGCGAAAAGAGCAGCCACAACAAAAGGCACACGGCAAGCGCTCCACGCGAGAGTCGCCAGTCCGAGACAGTCGTGAGCGGTGAGACCGGCCAGCAATTCACCGCAATGGCGGCCGTCCGCAGTTTCAGCGCCGCCGTTCGAAATTTTACGCGCGAGCGCAACGTAAATTACACCCAGCATTGAGGCAGTAAGGAGACATTCGATGAGCCCCGCCCTTCCGCTCGATCCTATCGAGACCGCCAGCCGCGACGAACTTGCGGCGCTCCAGCTTGAACGGCTCAAGTGGTCGCTGAACCACGCTTACGAAAACTCGCCGGTCTATCGTCGCAAGTTCGACGAAGCGGGCATTCATCCGAACGACCTGACGACGCTTGCAGACCTTGCACGCTTCCCGTTCACGACCAAGAAGGACTTGCGCGACAACTACCCGTTCGGGATGTTCGCCGTGCCGCAGGAACGAATCTCGCGGATTCACGCTTCGTCGGGTACGACGGGCAAGCCGACTGTGGTGGGCTACACCGCTCGCGATATCGACACGTGGGCGAATCTCGTCGCGCGCTCGATCCGCGCGGCCGGCGCCAAGCCTGGCGACAAGGTGCATGTGAGCTATGGTTACGGCCTCTTCACTGGCGGTCTCGGCGCGCACTACGGCGCGGAGCGTGCGGGCCTCACCGTTATTCCGTTCGGCGGCGGCCAGACAGAAAAGCAGGTGCAATTGATCCAGGACTTCCGGCCCGACATCATCATGGTGACGCCGAGCTACATGCTGTCGATCGCCGACGAGTTGGAGCGCCAGGGCATCGACCCTGCCGGTTGCTCGCTGCGCATCGGCATCTTCGGCGCGGAGCCGTGGACCAACGACATGCGTCAGGCGATCGAAAAGCGCATGGGCATCGACGCGGTCGACATTTACGGTCTGTCGGAAGTGATGGGACCAGGCGTGGCGTCGGAATGCGTTGAAACGAAAGACGGCCCGACGATCTGGGAAGACCATTTCTACCCCGAGATCATCGACCCGGAAACGGGCGAAGTTCTTCCGGACGGAGAACTCGGTGAGCTGGTGTTTACGTCGCTCACCAAGGAAGCGTTGCCGATCATTCGTTACCGCACGCGCGACCTCACGCGCCTGCTGCCAGGCAGCGCCCGCACGATGCGCCGCATGGAAAAAATCACCGGCCGCTCGGACGACATGATGATCGTGCGCGGCGTTAACGTGTTCCCGACGCAGATCGAGGAACTGCTGCTCAAGCAGCACACTCTCGCGCCTCACTATCAGATCGTGCTGACCAGGGAAGGTCCGCTCGACGTGTTGACGCTAAACGTCGAACCGTGTCCCGAAACCGCGCCCGACACTGCCGCGCTCAATCTCGCGAAGCAGGCGCTGGCCTATGACATCAAGGCGCTGATCGGCGTCAGCGCGGTGGTGAATGTGCTGGCGGTGAATGGAATCGAACGTTCGGTGGGGAAGGCGAGGCGCGTAGTCGACAAGCGCAAGTCGGGGTTGTAAGGCCGGAAGAAGTTGCAGGCGCCCTGCAAATGGGCGCGCGAAAATTTGGCGCTAACGCCGCTGGTGGCCTTAGTGGCTCCAGTGGCTCTCATGCCACTAATACCGCGCCGCCCAAGACGAACAGCCCCACAAACGCCGGCAACGGTTTCAGCACCAGCGCTTGTGCGTGCGTCTGCGGTAAACCGGCCACAAGCCACACCCAATGCCCCGCAGCGACACTCACGGCCGCCAGAAGCCCCAGACGCGCCCGCGACCACCCTCAAGAATTCGGCAACAGCACCCACATCCGACCGCCCTGCTTCATCTTGCCAGCGAGATCGCCCGCATCATCGCCGAGACCCCAGAAGTAGTCGGCGCGCACACCGCCCTTGATCGCCGAGCCGGTGTCCTGCGCAAACACCAGACGGTTCATCGGCGAATTCGTCAGCGGCCTCGTGGTCTGCAAAAACACCGGCGTGCCGAGCGGAATCGAGGTGGGATCGACGGCGATCGAGCGCTCCGGCGTCAACGGCACGCCGAGCGCGCCGATCGGACCATCGGCGGTGCCCTTCGCCATGCTTTCCACCGACGGCATTTCGCGGAAAAACACGAAGCGCGGATTGGTATCGAGCAGCGCATCCACACGATTCGGGTTCGCGCGCGCCCAGGCCTTGATGCCTTGCATGGTGGCTTGCGCAGGCGTGAGCTCGCCGCGATCCAGCAGCCACCGCCCAATGGATTTGTACGGCTGGTTGTTCGTGCCGCCGAAGCCGACGCGCATCACGCTGCCGTCTTCCATCACGATCCGGCCGGAGCCTTGCACTTGCAGGAAAAATGCTTCGATGGGGTCGTCGACCCAGACAAGCTCGTTGCCGTTCAGCACGCCCGTCCGTTCGAGTTGCGCGCGCGGCGGCAACGCGACGCCAGGGCGATAACTCGACGGCCAACGATACAGCGCCGTCTGATAAACACCATGCCGCGTGCGCGAGCCGCGCAATAACGGCTCGTAGTAGCCGGTGACGAGACCGTCGAGCGTGCCGTCGTTGTTCGCGAGCTGGAAGGGCGTGAAATAGGCTTCAAAAAAAGCCCGGGCGCCGGTCACGTCGAGATCGTCAAGCTGCGCCGCTGCCGCACAGGCGCGTGCCCAGTTCGCCTGACGCGCGAGCCTCAGGCAATTTTGCCGCAACGCGGCCGTCGCGCCGATCAGCGAATCGTCCTGCCAGCCCGGAACCTGCTGCCACGCTACCGCCGTAAGCCGCGTCGCGGCGATCTGGCCGGGGATGATCGCGGCCCCCGTGGGTGGCGAAGCGACTGGCCGCACCGCGCCGCCGCCACCGCAGGCGGCGAGTATGGCCGCCATCGAAAGCGCGCCGAGCCAGGCTCCGGCCGCGCCGACAAAACGCATACAATGTTCGTTCTTGATGGAAACCGCCATGTCTGATCTATTCGACGAATACCCAATGCTTGTCTTCGCGCTGGAATCGCTTCTCGCGCTGTTCCTGCTCGTGTTCATCGTCGTGTGGACGTCGTCCGGTAAAAAGAAAGCAGCGCGCGCCGACAGCCGCGAAACGAAGACGCCACAAAAACCGCACTGACGCGGAGCCGATTCACGCATTGCACCGCGCGCATCGATCGTTATCGAACCGCTTATCGAACCTGCTATATCGAACCGTTAAAGACCGCGCCAGACGCCCACGGTTCAATGCAACGTACGCGGCATGCGCAGAATGAACTCCGGCACGGGCGCGTCGAAACGCTCGCCGTCCTCGGCCACGCAGAAGTACTCGCCCCGCATCGTGCCGACCGGTGTCGCGATAACCGCCCAACTCGTATATTCGAACTGCTCGCCGGGTTTGAGCAGCGGCTGGTGTCCCACCACGCCGAGACCCTTCACTTCCTGCACGGTCTTTTCGCTGTCCGTGATCACCCAATGCCGCGCGATCAATTGCGCGGGCACCTGACCGGTGTTGCGGATGGTCAGCGTATAAGCGAACGCGTACTGGCGGCGCTCCGGGTCCGATTCTTCGGGCAGGAACTGCACCTGCGCCGACACGCTGAATTCATACTGGCTCATCCTGATTCCAATCTGCTGAAACGGGGGCGACAAGATCGCTGGAAGGCCCGAGCGCCAACGGCTTCACGGCCCATTGGCGACGCAGCGCCATGGTTTGGCATTCTGCGTCATGCGCGAGGCGCCCGCAACCGGACATATCTTCTGGACAAGCACGCTTAGGGCGCGAAGGGCGCAGGCGCCACACCCGTTTCGCGCCTGGAAGCCGAAAAAGCGCGACGGCTGCCTGTTCCAGGGACCACGACGCGCAGCGGCACACCAGAGCACCGACGCAACGCCACGCCGCCGTCCAGCCGCTGGCCACGCGCACAAAACGGTAAAATGGCGCTTTTCCGCTTGCCTCCGCCCGCCGCCATGACGCAATTCCGCATCGCTCCCAGCATTCTCTCCGCCGACTTCGCCCGCCTCGGCGAAGAAGTCCGCAATGTCGTCGCCGCCGGCGCCGACTGGATCCATTTCGACGTCATGGACAACCACTACGTGCCGAACCTGACCATCGGTCCGCTCGTGTGCGAAGCCATTCGTCCGCATGTCGGCGTGCCCATCGACGTGCATCTGATGGTGCGTCCGGTCGACCGCATCGTGCCGGACTTCGCGAAGGCGGGCGCGAATCTGATCAGCTTTCACCCGGAAGGCTCGGACCACATCGACCGCACGCTGTCGCTGATCCGCGATCACGGCTGCAAGGCCGGCCTCGTGTTCAACCCGGCCACCTCGCTCAATTATCTCGATCACGTGATGGACAAGCTCGACCTCGTGCTGATCATGTCGGTGAATCCGGGCTTCGGCGGCCAGTCGTTCATTCCCGAAGCGCTGAACAAGCTGCGCGAGGCGCGCAAGCGCATCGACGCGTACAAGGAGCGCACCGGCCGCGAGATTCATCTCGAAGTGGACGGCGGCGTGAAGGTCGACAACATCGCGGAAATCGCCGCGGCCGGCGCCGATACATTCGTCGCGGGCTCGGCGATCTTCGGCCAGCCGGACCACAAGGTCGTGATCGACAAGATGCGCGCCGCGCTCGCCAACATCCAGCACTGAAACCGCGCCCGATGACGTCCACCTTCCCCGCCCCGACCTTCACCGGCTCCCGCCTGCAAGCCGCGATCATCGACCTCGACGGCACGATGATCGACACCGCCGACGACTTCACCGCCGGCCTGAACGGCATGCTCGCGCAACTCGACGCGGAGGAGACCTCGCGCGAGGAAGTGGTCGGCTATGTCGGCAAGGGCTCCGAGCATCTGATCCGCAGCGTGCTCGCGCCGCGCTTCGAAGCGGAGCACGCGCAAGACCGTTTCGACGAAGCGCTCGCCATCTATCAGGCGGAGTACGCGAAAATCAACGGCTTGCACACGCGTCTTTATCCCGACGTCGAAGCCGGCCTCGCGGCCCTGCGCGACGCGGGCCTCAAGCTCGCCTGCGTCACCAACAAGCCGCATCGCTTCGCGGTCGAACTGCTGCAGCAATACGGGCTCGCGCAATATTTCAGCGTCGTGCTAGGCGGCGACAGCCTGCCGAAAAAGAAGCCGGACCCCCTGCCGATGCTCACGGCCGCCGCGCAGTTGGGCGTCGAACCGCGCGCCACGGTGGCCATCGGCGATTCGGAAAACGACGCGCTGGCGGGCCGCGCGGCGGGCATGTCGACGCTCACGGTGCCCTACGGCTACAACCACGGCCAAGCTATACAAACAATAAAATCCGATGGTATAGTTGCCTCGCTGCTGGACGCCGCCAAGGCGATCGCAGCGCACCATTCCACGACTTGAAAAGTCCTTCATCCTCATGTTTCTGAATAAAAAACGGAGTCTGATTAGCATCGACCGGGGAGCCTGGCCCTGGCGTCGCTGGTCGCGCTAACCTCGCCTGAGGTACGCTGAAGCTCGTCTTCGGCAACCGTTTTTTACTTCGCTGCGCTCACGCGTTTTTCCATCGTCTCGTTTCGCTGCATCGCCTGATTCGGCCTGCGTGTACTTGCAAAGTACAACTGCGCGCCGGAACTCCGTGCTTGCGTCGATGGGAAAATCGCGCCGGTCGGTTCATCATCGTCAATGTCGAATGAACGGCTGACCGGCTGCGCATGCCCCGCTTTGTCCGACGCACGCTGCCGCCGGACCTACGAACAGGATCGGAACATGACCGAACTCGAATTCCAGTCCCTCGCCAACGAGGGCTTCAACCGCATTCCGCTGATCGCCGAGGCGCTCGCCGATCTCGAAACGCCGCTCTCGCTGTATCTGAAACTGGCGCAGACCGAGCGCAACGGCGCTAACTCGTTCCTGCTGGAATCCGTGGTGGGCGGCGAGCGCTTCGGGCGCTATTCGTTCATCGGCCTGCCGGCGCGTACGTTGTTGCGCACTCGCAATGGCGTGTCGGAAGTCGTGCGCGACGGCAAGGTCGTCGAAACGCACGAAGGCGATCCGCTCGAGTTCATCCAGCAATTCCAGGGCCGTTTCAAGGTCGCGCAGCGTCCGGGTTTGCCGCGTTTTGCCGGTGGACTCGCCGGTTATTTCGGGTACGACGCGGTGCGTTACATCGAGAAAAAGCTCGCGCACACCGCACCGAAAGACGATCTGAATCTGCCGGACATTCAGTTGCTTCTGACAGAAGAAGTCGCGGTGATCGACAACCTCGCGGGCAAGCTGTACCTCGTAATCTATGCCGATCCGACGCAACCCGAGGCATACACGAAAGCAAAGCAGCGTCTGCGCGAATTGCGCCAGCGTTTGCGCTCGACCGTCGAGCCGCCGGTCACGTCGGCGAGCGTGCGCACCGAGACGTATCGCGAGTTCGCTAAAGACGACTACCTCGCAGCCGTACGCAAGGCGAAGGAATACATTGCCGCAGGCGAACTGATGCAGGTGCAGGTCGGCCAGCGTCTGACGAAGCCGTATCGCGACAATCCGCTGTCGCTGTATCGCGCGCTGCGGTCGCTGAATCCGTCGCCGTACATGTACTACTACAACTTCGGCGAGTTTCATGTGGTCGGTGCATCGCCGGAAATTCTGGTGCGCCAGGAAAAGCGCGGCGAAGATCGTATCGTGACGATTCGGCCGCTCGCCGGCACGCGTCCGCGCGGCAACACGCCCGAACGCGACGCCGAACTCGCGACCGAACTGCTGAACGACCCGAAGGAAATTGCCGAGCACGTGATGCTGATCGACCTCGCGCGCAACGACGTGGGCCGCATCGCGCAGATCGGCTCGGTGATCGTGACCGACAAGATGGTCATCGAAAAGTACTCGCATGTGCAGCACATCGTGAGTTCGGTGGAAGGCAAGCTCAAGCCCGGCACGACCAATTTCGACGTGCTGCGCGCCACCTTCCCGGCCGGCACGCTGTCGGGCGCGCCGAAAGTTCGCGCGATGGAACTGATCGACGAACTCGAACCGGTGAAGCGCGGCCTGTACGGCGGCGCCGTGGGCTACCTGTCGTTCACCGGCGAAATGGATCTCGCCATCACGATCCGCACCGGCGTGATCGCGAACGGCAATCTGTATGTGCAGGCGGCAGCGGGTGTCGTCGCGGATTCGGTGCCCGAATCCGAATGGCAAGAGACCGAGAACAAGGCGCGCGCCGTGTTGCGCGCGGCCGAACAGGTTCAAGACGGCCTCGATAGCGACTTCTGACCGGAGACACACCATGCTGCTCATGATCGACAACTACGACTCGTTCACCTACAACCTGGTGCAGTACTTCGGCGAACTCGGCGAAGACGTCCGCACCTATCGGAACGACGAAATCACACTCGACGAAATCGCGAAGCTCAACCCCGAGCGCATCTGCCTGTCGCCCGGCCCGAGCAATCCGCAACACGCGGGCATCACGCTCGACGTGCTGCGCGAGTTCTCCGGCAAGACGCCGATTCTCGGCGTGTGCCTCGGCCATCAGGCGATTGGCGAAGCATTCGGCGGACGCGTGGTGCGCGCGCAAACCATCATGCACGGCAAGGTCAGCACGATCGAAACCGACTGCAAAGGCGTATTCGCCGACCTGCCGAAGCATTTCGTCGTGACGCGCTATCACTCGCTCGCGATCGAACGCGAGTCGCTGCCCGATTGCCTCGAAGTGTCCGCGTGGACCGACGACGGCGAGATCATGGGCGTGCGTCACAAGGAGCTTGCCGTTGAAGGCGTGCAGTTCCATCCGGAATCGATCCTGTCGGAACACGGTCACGCATTGCTCGAAAACTTCGTGAAGCAGTCGAAAGCGAAGACGGCCCATCGCACCGCCTGATGAAGCGAGACAACATCATGACCATCACGCCGCAGGAAGCGCTGCAACGAACCATCGAGCACCGCGAGATTTTCCACGACGAAATGCTGCATTTGATGCGGCTCATCATGCGCGGCGAGCTATCGCCCGTGATGTCGGCCGCGATCATCACCGGCTTGCGCGTCAAAAAAGAGACCATCGGCGAAATCACCGCGGCCGCGACGGTGATGCGTGAATTTGCCCGGCACGTCGAGGTGCAGGACAACTCGAACTTCGTCGATATCGTCGGCACCGGCGGCGACGGTTCGCACACCTTCAACATTTCCACGGCGACCATGTTCGTGTCGGCGGCGGCGGGCGCGAAAGTCGCGAAGCACGGCAATCGCGGCGTGTCGAGCAAATCGGGCAGCGCAGACGTGCTCGAAGCGCTCGGCGTGAATATCGACTTGCAGCCGGAACAAGTGGCGGCGTCGATTGCCGAAACCGGCATGGGCTTCATGTTCGCGCCGAATCATCACCCGGCGATGAAGAACATCGCGCCGGTGCGCCGCGAACTCGGCGTGCGGACCATCTTCAACATTCTCGGTCCGTTGACGAACCCGGCCAGCGCGCCGAATCAACTGATGGGCGTGTTCCATGCGGACCTCGTCGGCATTCAGGTTCGCGTGATGCAGCGCCTCGGCGCAAAGCACGTGCTCGTGGTGTACGGTATGGACGGCATGGACGAAGTCTCGCTCGGCGCAGCGACGCAAGTCGGCGAGTTGCGCGACGGCGAAGTGCACGAGTACGAGATTCATCCGGAAGACTTCGGCATGCAGATGGTGTCGAACCGCACGCTGAAAGTGGCGGACGCGACCGAATCGAAAGCGATGCTGCTCGAGGCGCTCGACAACAAGCCGGGCGTCGCGCGCGAGATCGTCACGCTGAACGCAGGCACGGCGCTGTATTCGGCGAACGTGGCGTCGTCGATTGCGGACGGTATTCAGCTTGCGCGCGAAGCCATTGCAAGCGGCAAGGCGCGTGCGAAGGTCGACGAACTGATTCGCTTCACGCAGCAATTCAAGCACTGAATTCAAGCACTGATCACGCAGCAACCAACGTAACGAGACACTTATGAGCGACATCCTCGACCGCATCATCGCGGTCAAACGCGAAGAAGTCCGCGCGGCCGAACAAAGCGCGCCGCTGGAAGAATTGCGCCTCGAAGCGTCGTCGCGCGATCTTCGCGATTTCGTCGGCGCGTTGCGTGCGAAGCATGCGGCGGGTCTCGCCGCGGTGATCGCGGAAGTGAAGAAAGCGAGCCCGTCGAAAGGCGTGTTGCGCGAAGACTTCGTGCCCGCGCAGATTGCGCGTTCGTATGAGACGCATGGCGCGGCTTGCCTGTCCGTGTTGACCGACGTGCAGTTCTTCCAGGGCAGCGTCGCGTACCTCGAGCAGGCGCGCGCCGCCTGTCAGTTGCCGGTGCTGCGCAAGGATTTCATCGTCGATCCGTATCAGATCGTCGAGGCACGCGCGATGGGCGCCGACGCGATCCTGCTGATCGCCGCCGCGCTCGACACTTCGGAGATGCAGGATCTCGAAGCGCTCGCGCAATCGCTCGGTCTTGCAGTGTTGGTCGAAGTACACGACGACAAAGAGTTGACGCAGGCGCTCACGCTGAAAACGCCGCTGATCGGCATCAACAATCGCAACTTGCGCACGTTCGAGACGTCGATCGAAACGACAATCGGCATGCTTGACGCGATTCCCGACGACCGCATCGTCGTCACCGAATCGGGCATTTTGTCGCGTGCCGATGTCGAACGGCTACGTGCGGTGGACGTGAACACGTTCCTCGTCGGCGAGGCGTTCATGCGCGCCGCCGAACCAGGCGTGGAGCTTGCGCGCATGTTCTTTCCAGGCGCGGCGTGACGACAACGCGTCGCGTTTAACGGCATCTGGCGGAACATAGCGGAGCAGATCATGGGCATGGAACGCGAAATCAAGTTGCTGCTGCCGGTGGCGCAAGTCGAGGCGGCGTCGGCGTGGTTCGTCGCGCGCACCGGCGACGAAGGCCGCGCGATCAAGCTGTCGAATATCTATTTCGACACGCCGCAACTTGCGCTCGCAGCGTCGAAGAGCGCGCTGCGTTTGCGTCACACGCCCGACGGCTGGCTGCAAACCTTCAAGACGGTGGGCAACGCGAGCAATGGTTTGCATAGCCGTCACGAATGGGAAATGCCGGTCGCGAGCGAGGCGCTCGAAATCGACGCGCTTCTGCGCGAATGCGACGAGCCGGCCGCCGCCGAAGCGTTGCGCGAAGCGGCGCCGCGGTTGATCGAACTGTTTCGCACGGATTTCACGCGCACGCTGTGGAATGTGAGCGTCGACGGTTCGCAAGTGGAAGCCGCGATCGATCAGGGCAACGTGCTCGCCGAAGTGAACAGCGAACTGCGCCGCGCGCCGATTTCGGAGATCGAGCTCGAACTGAAATCCGGCGACGAAGCCGCGCTGCATGCGCTTTCTGTTGAACTCGGCAAGCAGGTTGCAGGGCTTGCGCCGGAAAATGTGAGCAAGGCACAGCGCGGGTATCAGTTGCGTGCGGGGTGAGGGGTTGAATACGTCGCCGGCCAAGCGGGCCTTGACGTAGCCAACGCTGGCATCCGCCTCAACTTGAGTCACACCGCATTTGCTGCGACACTTCTGCGCCATGACTTCCTCATCACGTACCCGCTCGACGCCATCGCAGGCCTCGCTATTCGGCGACGCTGCCGCGCCCGCGAGCGACACATCCGGCGCAACCGAAACGCCATCGCCGTCGCCATCGCAGCAACACGCCCACGGCACGCTCACGCTCGAAGCACAATTCGCCGCGTTGCCGGCTGCCTGGCGTACGCACCTGAAGCCCTTCATCGAAAGCGATGCCTACGCGCCGCTTTGCCGTTTCGTCGACGGTGAGCGCGCCGCCGGTAAAACCGTCTATCCCACCGACGTCTTTCGCGCGTTGCGTCTCACGAGTCCCGACGATGTGAAGGTCGTCATCCTCGGCCAGGACCCGTATCACGGCGAAGATCGCGGCACGCCGCAAGCGCATGGGCTCGCGTTTTCAGTGGCGCCGAATGTGCGCACGCCGCCGTCGCTGCGCAACATCTTCAAGGAAATCGCGACGAGCCTCGGCCACGAGCCGCCCCGCCACGGTTGCCTCGACACCTGGGCGAAGCAAGGCGTGCTGTTGCTGAACACCGTGCTGACGGTCGAGCGCAATTCGGCGGCCAGTCACGCGAAGCGCGGCTGGGAAAAATGCACCGATACGCTGATTCACGAACTGGCCATGCGCCACGATCATCTCGTGTTCATGCTGTGGGGCGCGCACGCGCAAGCGAAGCGCGCGCTGCTCGGCGGCAAATCGCATTACGTGCTGGAGGCGCCGCATCCTTCGCCGTTGTCGGCGCATCGCGGTTTTCTCGGCTGCGGGCATTTCGCGAAGGCCAACGAGTATCTCGTGCAGCACGGCCGCACACCGATCGACTGGCGTTTGCCCGATCAGGCGCAGATGCTGGCGTAGGCGCGGCTTCGGGCTTCAGGCTTCGGCATCACCCTCGCTCCCGCGCTCCCACGCCGCCCAAAACAAAAACGCCACGCGGCTCGCACCCCGGGGCGTTTTCAATTGCATCGAGAAACCAGGCGCCGCAGCTAAGCGGCGTCACCAGCCCCGAACAGTCGGCCCGAAGCCGACATCTCAACCTCAAGCAACAGCGATCGCTTCGCGCGCGGCGGCCAGCGCGGCGCTCGCTGCGTCCGGGCCCATGTTCAGGCCTTCGGCGTAGATGAAGTTCACGTCGGTCATGCCGAGGAAGCCGAGGAAGCTCTTCAGATACGGGGTCTGGCTGTCGTTCGGCGTGCCGACATACTTGCCGCCGCGAGCCGACACGACGTAGACCTTCTTGCCCGTCACCAGACCTTGCGGACCGTTCGCGGTATAGCTGAACGTGATGCCGGCGCGCGCGATGAAGTCGAAGTACGTCTTCAGTTGCGACGAGATGCCGAAGTTGTACATCGGCGCACCGATCACGACGATGTCGGCGGCTTGCAGTTCAGCGATCAGCGCTTCGCTGCGGGCGGCGATGGCCGCTTGCTCGGCGGTCCGCTGGTCGGCCGGCGTGAAGAACGCGCCGAGGACAGCGTCGTCCAGGTGCGGCAGCGGTTCGGCTTGCAGATTGCGGACGACGACTTGCGCGCCCGGATTCGACTGTTGCAGCTTTTCGGTCAGTTCGTTGACGAGCAACGTGGAATTCGCGCCTTGCGAGCGGGCTGCCGAGTTGATTTGCAGGATCGTGGTCATGGTGACTCCAGTAGTGGGCGCGCAGTTTTGCGCGAGTGGAGTCATTGTGTTTTTTTACCGACTGCGGAAAAAGCCATCCCGCGGCGACGGATTGTTGCACTGGTAGAACAATCCGCCGCTGAGCACGTCAATTAAACCCGGCGACAATTTCAATCAGCTTGCGAGCCAGCGTTCGCGCGCCTTGCGGGCGGCGGGCCGCTTGTCGGTGGCGGCGAGCTTGTAGCGCGACACTTCCGGCCCGTCCAGCTTGAGTTGCGCGGTGCGCAGCTCGTCGCGGCGAAACGCGTGCACTTCGACCTTCGCGCCCGGCTGATAGCGCGCGAGCAGCGCGTCCAGATTCGTGCCCGTCACGCGCAGGCCGTCGAGCGCGATCAGCACGTCGCCGGCCGAGAGCCCGGCTTTCTGCGCTGCGCTGCCTTCGTGGACCGCGGCCAGCGTGCAATCCGCGCCGCCCCGCACGCGCGCGCCGAGCGACGGCTTGCCGTTCTTGTCAGGCTCCGGCGCGATCGTCACGCCGAACGGTTCGAGCAACGTCTCCAGCGGCAGATCGCGCGTGCCGTGCACGGCTTGTGCGAACAGTTCGCCCAGGTGCACACCGGTCGCCTCGGCGATGAGCGCCTCGACTTCGCCCTCCTCCACGCCAACCGGCTTGCCGCGATAGAAGTCGCGGCCAAAGCGCTGCCACAGCAGACGCATCACATCATCGAGCGACTTGCGATGACCGGTTTGCGCGCGAATCGCCAGGTCGAACGAAAGCGCGACGAGCGAGCCCTTTGTGTAATAGCTGACGATCGCGTTCGGCGCGTTCTCGTCCTGCCGATAGTATTTGACCCACGCGTCGAAGGAGCTTTCGGCGACGGTCTGCTTCGTGCGCCCGCTGCCGCGCTGCACGCCGCCGATCACCTTGCCGAGCATGCCGAAGTAATCGTCGGCGGAAATCAGGCCGCTGCGCACGAGAATCAGGTCGTCGTAATAAGAGGTGAAGCCTTCGAACAGCCACAGCAGCGACGTGTAGTTTTCGACGGAAAGGTCATAGGGCGCGAACACCGCCGGCTTGATGCGCTTCACGTTCCACGTGTGGAAATATTCGTGGCTGCACAGGCCGAGGTAAGTCCGATAGCCTTCGGTGAGCGCGTCGCGGCCCTGCACCGGCAGATCGCCGCGATTGCAGATGAGCGCCGTCGACGCGCGATGTTCGAGCCCGCCATAACCGTCGGTGACGGCTTGCGTCATGAACACATAGCGATCCACCGGCGCTTTTTTCGACTTCGGCTCGAACAGCGCGATCTGCGCTTCGCAGATGCGCTTGAGGTCCGCGCAAAGCCGCGCCATGTCGAGCGCGATCACGCGCCCGGCGATCACGACGTCGTGCGGCACGCCGTGCGCGTTGAATGTCGCAAGCTCGAATTCGCCGAGCGTCACGGGATGGTCAATCAGCTCATCGTAATTCTGCGCGCGATATTCGCCGAAGCCATAGCGCTTGGTGCCGCGCGCTTCCGGCAACGCAGTCGCGACGCGCCAGCCGCGATACGCCGCGCCCTGCGGCTTCTGAATGTCGACGACGCACTGCGCGTCCTCGTGACCGAGCGGCGCCAGGAACACGCTTGTGCCGTTGAAAAAACCCGTCGTGTCGTCCAGATGCGCGGCGCGCACCGACAAATCCCACGCATAGACCTCGTAGCGCAGCGTCAGCGCACCCTTCACCGGCGCGGCCTGCCACGTGTGCTTGTCGGTTTTCTCGACACGCACCTTGCGGCCCGCGTCGTTGAAAGCGCGCAGCGTGACGATGTTGCGCGCGAACTCGCGGACCATGTAGCTGCCCGGAATCCACACCGGCAGCATGAAACGCTGGCCGGCCGGATCGGGATCGGCGACGGTCACGGTGACTTCGAACAGATGGGCGGCGGGCTGCTTGGGAACGATGGTGTAGCGGATCGGCTTCATCGGCGGCGAGTGGATTTTTCTGTGTGATTGTTTGGGAGCTTGATGCGAAAGGAGGCGCCTCTCGCGCCTCCTTTGTCAGGTGTGAGCCGCGTGCTCAGTGCACCGCGGCCATTTCCTTGTCGAGCCGGTCGGCCGGCACGGCGCCGGGCAGGCGGCGGCCGTCGGCGAGGAACACGGTCGGCGTGCCTTCCACGTTCATCGCGTGGCCGAGCGCGAGATTCTTGTCGATCGCGGCGGTGTCGCAGGTGCCGGCGGCGGTGGGCGCCTGATGGTTCTGCATCCACGATTCCCATGCCTTCGCGCGGTCCGCCGAACACCAGATCGACTTCGACTTGGCGGTCGAATCCGGCGACAAAACCGGGTACAGGAAGGTGTAGACGGTCACGTTGTCGATCGACTTCAGCGTGGTTTCGAGCTGCTTGCAGTACGGGCAGTTCGGATCGGAGAACACGGCGATCTTGCGCGCGCCGTTGCCCTTCACCACTTTGACCGCGTTCGCAAACGGAAGGCTCGCGAAGTCGATGCGATTCGTTTCCGACAGACGCGCGTCCGTCAGATTCTTGCGCGTCTTCGTATCGACCATGTCGCCGAGCAGCACATAGTCGCCGTTGGCGTCGCTATAGACGATCTGGCTGCCGAGGTTCACTTCGTAAAGGCCGGCAATCGGCGACTTCGTCACGCTCTTGATCGTCACGTCGGCAAGACGCGTTTGCAGCGTGGCCTTGAGTTTGTCGGTGGTCTGGTCGGCCTGCGCGGAGCAGCCGATCGTGACGGCGGCAATCGCGAGCACGGCAGCCGCCATGCGGAAGGTTTTTTTCATGCTGAATTCCTGGTTCAATCGTGCGCATTGGGCACGAGTTGGCGTTTTGCGAGGTTGCCGGTTTGACGCGAACCGCCTCTGTGCGTTCATGATACCCGTGTCATCGGCCGCAAATGCCGCGCGGTATTTCAACGGGCGTTTTCGCGCGCATCTTGAAGGGAGTTCGGCGGCCGCTTCAGCCAAGCGCCGCCGACACCAGCCAGCGCTTGATGAACGGCTGCGCGCCGACGAAAGCCATGCCGCTATTGCGCACGATCTTCGCCAACGGTCCGGGCACCGAGAAGAGTTTTTGCAGGCCGTCGGTGGCGATCATCAGCGCCCGAATGTCTTCGCGGCGCGCGCGTTCGTAGCGCCGCAGCAGCACCATGTCGCCGAGATCGCGGAACGACTCCTTGCCTGCGACCGTATCGGCCAGCGCCGCGACGTCGCGCAGACCGAGGTTCATGCCCTGGCCCGCGAGCGGATGGATCAGATGCGCGGCGTCGCCGACCAGCGCCACGCGCGGCGCGACGAGGCGGTCCACGGTCTGCAGCGCGAGCGGAAAACCCTGCGCGGGCGTCACGCAATCGAGTCCGCCGAGCTGGCCGCCCGTCACGCGCTCCACTTCGGCGGCGAGTTGCGCGGGATCGAGCGCGATCAGTTGCTCGGCGTGCTCGGTGCGCGCCGACCAGACGAGCGACACGTGGCCGTCCGGCATAGGCAGCAGCGCGATGATTTCGCCGTCTTTAAACCATTGGAACGCGGTTTCGCCGTGCGGCTTTTCCGCCTTGAAATTGGCGACGACGCCCGTCTGCCGATAGTCGCGCCGGTTCATCTTCGAGCCGATCTGCGCGCGCACCCACGAATGCGCGCCGTCCGCTCCGACGACGAGATCCGCCACCAGCACGTTGCCGTTCGCGAGACCGACGCTTGCGCTTTCGGCGGTGAAATCGAGCGCCTGGGCGCGGCTGTCGATCCACGTGAGATTCGGCTGAAAGCGCAACGCCGCGTCGAGCGCGCGCTCGATCACCGACGACTCCACGATCCACGCCAGTTGCGGCACCGACGCCTGAAACGCGGAGAAATGCAGCTCCGCGTGAGCGTCGCCATAGACCCGCATGTCGTAGACGGGGCCAAGCCGCGACAGATCGAGCGCCTGCCACACGCGCAAACGCTCGAGCAGCGCCTGCGAACTGGACGACAACGCGTACACCCGCGAGTCGAACGAAGCGCCGGCGGCCAGCGGCGCGCAGGCTTGCGCGAGCAGCGCGACGCGCAGTCCGCCTTGCGTGAGCGCGAGCGCGGCGGTCTTGCCGACCAGCCCGCCGCCGATCACCGCGGCATCGAAAGTCTGATGGTGTGCGTTCATCCGCGCATTATAGCCGTGGGGGTTGTGGGGGACGGACCGGGCGCGCAGCTTCCTGAAGCCACGTCAAGGAGCCGGTGGGACGGGTTACAAGACGGGTTACAATTACGCTTTCCGTGACAAAACCGCCCAGAACCGTCGAGCCAACGCCCGCTCTGGTGTCGTGTCCCGCTCCGCTGCGTTTTTCTTGCCGGCCCAAGCCGAAGGCTCACGAATCCTGCAATACGGCGTCGAGCGCATCACGCAATTTACTGAATCACTGAAGGATTTCCATGAGCCTCAAATGCGGCATCGTCGGCTTGCCTAACGTCGGCAAGTCCACTCTGTTCAATGCGCTGACCAAGGCGGGCATCGCCGCCGAAAACTATCCGTTCTGCACGATCGAGCCGAACGTCGGCATCGTGGAAGTGCCGGACGCGCGCCTGAAGGCGCTCGCGGAAATCGTCAAGCCCGAGCGCATCCTTCCGGCGGTCGTGGAATTCGTCGACATCGCCGGTCTGGTGGCGGGCGCAAGCAAGGGCGAAGGTCTCGGCAACCAGTTCCTCGCCAACATCCGCGAAACGGACGCGATCACGCACGTCGTGCGCTGCTTCGAAGACGAGAACGTGATTCACGTCGCGAACAAGATCGATCCGCTGTCGGACATCGAAGTCATCAACACCGAACTCGCGCTGGCCGACCTGGCAACGGTTGAAAAAGCGCTCGCGCGTTATTCGAAGGCCGCCAAGTCGGGCAACGACAAGGAAGCCATCAAGAACGCCGCCGTGCTGGAAAAGGTGCGCGCTCAACTGGATCAGGCCAAGCCCGTGCGCGCGCTCGATCTGTCGGACGAAGAGAAGGCGACGCTTAAGCCGTTCTGCCTGATCACCGCGAAACCGACCATGTATGTGGCGAACGTCAAGGAAGACGGCTTCCAGAATAATCCGCATCTGGACGCGGTCGCGAAGTTCGCGGCGTCGGAAAATGCGCCGGTCGTCGCGGTGTGCGCAGCAATCGAAGCGGAAATCGCCGACCTCGACGAAGCCGACATGGAAGTGTTCCTCGCCGACATGGGCATGGAAGAGCCGGGCCTGAACCGCGTGATTCGCGCGGGCTTCAAGCTACTCGGCCTGCAAACCTACTTCACCGCAGGCGTGAAGGAAGTGCGCGCGTGGACCATTCATGTCGGCGATACCGCGCCGCAAGCCGCGGGCGCGATTCACACCGACTTCGAGCGCGGCTTTATTCGCGCGCAGACCATTTCGTTTAACGACTACATCACCTATAAGGGCGAGCAAGGCGCGAAAGAAGCCGGCAAGATGCGCGCGGAAGGCAAGGAATATGTGGTGCACGACGGGGATGTGATGAACTTCCTGTTCAACGTGTAAAGGCCTTTAAAGCCGCAATATTCGCAGCACCGCCTGGCGGCTCACGCCGGCGTTTTGAAAAGCCCGCCTCGCGCGGGCTTTTTGCATTAGAGAACCCAGCTATTCCAGTTTCCTCACAGCCGATGTTAAATTGCGGCATCCGCCGGCCGACGCCGGACTGTCATCGAACACAAATAGAATCGCGCGATTCGCATTCGCGCACCTTCCGATGAGGAGACAAATCGATGAGTTTCAAGCCGCTGTTCCGTTCGCTTTCCGTCGCCGCTGTACTGAGTGTGGGCACCGTCGGCATGAGCCAGACGGCCCAGGCCGCCACTGAAATCCAGTTCTGGCACGCCATGGAAGCCGCGTTGGGCGAACGTCTGAACGACATCGCCAACGCGTTCAACGCGTCGCAGTCGGACTACAAGATCGTGCCGGTGTTCAAGGGCACTTACGACCAGACGCTCGCGGCCGGCATCGCCGCTTATCGCAGCGGCAACGCGCCGTCCATCCTGCAAGTGTACGAAGTCGGCACCGCGACGATGATGCAGGCTAAGAAAGCCGTCGTGCCCGTCTCGGACGTGTTCAAGCAAGCCGGCGTGCCGCTCGACGAAAAGGCGTTTGTGCCGACCATCGCAAGCTATTACAGCGACGCGAAAACGGGCCATCTGATTTCGATGCCCTTCAATAGCTCGACGCCCGTCCTCTATTACAACAAGGACGCGTTCAAGAAAGCCGGTCTCGATCCGAACCAGCCGCCGAAAACCTGGGCCGAGCTCCAGGCCGACGCGCAGAAGCTGAAAGCGTCGGGCATGGCGTGCGGCTATTCGTCGGGCTGGCAAAGCTGGATTCAGTTGGAGAACTACAGCGCGTGGCACGGCGCGCCGTTCGCATCAAAGAACAACGGTTTTGACGGCGCCGATGCGCAACTCGAATTCAACAAGCCGCTGCAGGTCGCGCACATCCGGTTCCTGCAGAGCATGCAGAAAGACGGCACGTTCACGTACGTTGGCCGCAAGGACGAACCGATCTCGAAGTTCTATAGCGGCGACTGCGGCATCATCACGAACTCGTCGGGCTCGCTTGCCACGATCAAGAAGTACGCGAAGTTCAACTTCGGCACCGGCATGATGCCTTACGACGCGAACGTGAAGGGCGCGCCGCAGAACGCGATTATCGGCGGAGCGAGCTTGTGGGTGCTGGCGGGCAAGGACCCGGCCGTCTACAAAGGCGTGGCGAAATTCCTGTCGTATCTGAGCTCGCCCGAAGTCGCCGCGAAGTGGCATCAGGACACCGGCTATTTGCCGGTCACGACCGCCGCGTATCAGTTGACGCAGCAACAGGGCTTCTACGAGAAGAACCCCGGCAGCGATACGGCGATCAAGCAGATGCTCAACAAGCCGCCGCTGCCGTACACGAAGGGCTTGCGCCTTGGCAATATGCCGCAGATCCGCACGATCATCGACGAAGAGCTCGAGCAGGTGTGGGGTGAAAAGAAGACGCCGCAACAGGCGCTCGACTCGGCGGTCTCGCGCGGCGACGAACTGCTGCGGCGTTTCGAGAAAGCGGGCAGTTAATTCCCGCGTCGGCATCGTCGGTTCCGGCGCACTCGCGCCGGAACCCGCTTGCAGCAAAACTCTTGAGATTCCTCGATGGAAAAGCGCTCCCGCTTCGGCACCAGCCTGCTGCCCTATCTGCTCGTCGCGCCGCAACTCGCGATCACGGCGCTCTTCTTTCTGTGGCCCGCCGGCGAAGCGCTGTGGCAATCCACGCAAAGTCAGGACGCGTTCGGCACGTCGAGCGAATTCGTCGGGCTCGCGAATTTCAAGCAGCTCTTCGCCGATCCGCTGTATCTGTCGTCGTTCAACACGACGATTATTTTCTGCGCGCTCGTCACCGTATCGGGCCTCGTGATTTCGCTGCTGCTCGCGGTCTGCGCGGACCGCGTGACGCGCGGCGCAAAGGCGTATCAGACGCTGCTCATCTGGCCGTATGCGGTCGCGCCGGCCATCGCCGCCGTGCTGTGGTCGTTTCTGTTCAACCCGAGCATCGGCCTCGTGACGTTCGCGCTCGCGAAGCAAGGCATTGTGTGGAATCACGCTTTGAACGCGGGACAAGCGATGTTTCTTGTCGTGCTTGCGTCGGTGTGGAAGCAGGTCAGCTATAACTTCCTGTTTTTCTACGCGGGCTTGCAGGCGATTCCGCGCTCGCTGATCGAAGCCGCCGCCATCGACGGCGCCGGTCCCGTGCGGCGCTTCTTCGGCATCGCCCTGCCGCTGCTGTCGCCGACGAGCTTCTTCCTGCTCGTCATCAACATCACCTACGCGTTCTTCGACACCTTTCCGGTGATCGATGCAGCGACGGGCGGCGGCCCCGCTCAATCGACGCGCACGCTGATCTACAAGATTTTCGCCGAAGGTTTCCAGGGACTCGACATCGGCAGCTCGGGCGCGCAATCCGTCGTGCTGATGGTGATCGTCGTCGCGTTGACGGTCGTGCAATTCCGCTTCATCGAACGCAGGGTTCAATACTCATGATCGAGAACCGCCGCGGTTTCGACCTCTTTTGCCACGCGGTGCTGATACTCGGCGTCGTGCTGGTCGTGTTTCCGGTGTACGTCGCGTTCTGCGCGGCGACCATGAACGAACAGCAGATCTTCACCGTGCCGCTGTCGCTGGTGCCGAGCTCGCATCTGTTCGACAACATCGCGACCGTGTGGGCGCACGGCAGCGGCAACGCGGCAGCGCCGTTCGGCCGCATGCTGTTCAACAGCCTCGTGATGGCGCTCGCCATTTCGATCGGCAAGATCGCCGTGTCGATGATCTCCGCGTATGCGATCGTGTTCTTCCGCTTTCCGTTTCGCAACCTGTCGTTCTGGCTCATCTTCATCACGCTGATGCTGCCGGTCGAAGTGCGTATCTTCCCGACCGTGCAAGTCGTGTCGTCGATGAATCTGAGCAATACGTATAGCGGTTTGACGTTGCCGCTGATTGCGTCCGCAACGGCCACGTTCCTGTTTCGCCAGTTCTTCATGACGCTGCCCGACGAGTTGATGGAAGCGGCGCGCATCGACGGCGCGGGTGCGATGCGTTTCTTCTGGGACGTCGTGTTGCCGCTGTCGAAAACGAACATGGCGGCGCTCTTCGTCATCACGTTTATTTACGGCTGGAACCAGTATTTGTGGCCGATTCTGATCACGAGCCAGCAGTCGCTGACAACCGCCGTCGTCGGTATCAAGAGCATGATTGCTTCGGGCGACACGGCCACCGAATGGCATCTCGTGATGACGGCCACGCTGCTCGCGATGCTGCCGCCGCTCGCCGTCGTGCTGACCATGCAGCGCTGGTTCGTGCGCGGTCTCGTGGATGCCGAGAAATGAT
Source organism: Paraburkholderia sp. GV068 (assembly GCF_003058125.1). Classification (NCBI taxonomy): domain Bacteria; kingdom Pseudomonadati; phylum Pseudomonadota; class Betaproteobacteria; order Burkholderiales; family Burkholderiaceae; genus Paraburkholderia; species Paraburkholderia sp. GV068. Next base: position 34,895 of record NZ_QBUB01000028.1, on the reverse strand, counting down.
CCGCGCGGCGCAAACCGCGCACGAGGCAAGCACGCACGAATGACAAAAGACACGCAAACGAAGGGCTAAAACCGCATGGCTGCATTGACACTGCAAGGCGTTAAAAAAACCTACGACGGCAAACAGTTCGTGTTGCACGGCATCGACGTCGATGTGAACGACGGCGAATTCGTCGTCATGGTCGGGCCGTCCGGTTGCGGCAAATCGACGTTGCTGCGGATGGTCGCAGGACTCGAGCGCATCTCCGAGGGCAGCATTTCGATCGCCGGCAAAGTGGTGAACGAACTGGAGCCGAAGGACCGCAACATCGCGATGGTGTTTCAGAACTACGCGCTCTATCCGCATATGAGCGTGGCCGAAAACATGGGCTATGCGCTGAAGATCGCGGGCGTCGAGCGGGCGCAGATCGCGCAGCGCGTGAACGCCGCCGCGCAGATTCTCGAACTGGAAGCGCTGTTGCAGCGCAAGCCGCGCGAACTGTCGGGCGGGCAGCGTCAGCGCGTGGCAATGGGCCGCGCGATCGTGCGAGAACCGGCCGTGTTTCTCTTCGACGAACCGTTGTCGAATCTCGACGCGCGTCTGCGCGTGCAAATGCGGCTCGAGATTCAGCGTCTGCATGCGCGGCTCTCTACGACGAGCCTGTACGTCACGCACGATCAGATCGAAGCGATGACGCTCGCGCAACGCGTGATCGTGATGAACAAGGGCCACGCCGAGCAGATCGGCGCACCGACCGAAGTTTACGAACGGCCGGCGACGGTGTTCGTCGCGGGCTTCATCGGGTCGCCGGGAATGAATCTGCTGCAAGGCCGTGTGTCCGACGACGGCTCCACGTTCGACATCGCCGGCAACGGGCCGCAACTGCCGCTCACGGGCGTGGCGTCGATTGGCGGCGAAGTCGCCAAGGGGCGCGAATACACGCTAGGTATTCGTCCGGAGCACATGAGTCCGGGGCAAGCGGATGCGCCGCACGCAACGCTCACCGTCGATTCATGCGAGTTGCTCGGTGCCGACAATCTCGCGCACGGACGATGGGGCAAGCATGACGTGACCGTGCGTTTGCCGCACGCGCATCGGCCCGCGGCTGGCGAGGCATTGCAGGTCGCGTTGCCCGCGCGTCATCTGCATTTCTTCGATTCGACGAGTGGCCGGCGGGTGAACTAAGTTGAGCGCCTCATAACAATACTCACAACTACAAGAACGATCTCTAACGCCATGCAAGGTATTGGTCTTAGAACCGCCCGTGGCGCATCGGTTGCGCTGTTGCTGACGCTATCGTTGAGCATCTCGCCGGCATTCGCGTACGTCGCGCCAGGCACAACGCCCGACGAAGCCGACCTCAGCAATCACAACACCTACACGAATCGCGACGGCAACACGGTACACGCGCCGGCCCGCTCACTCTCAGGCAAGGCGCCCGACGGCGCGACCGCCCGCTGCCGCGACGGCACCTACAGCTTCAGCCGGCACCACAGCGGCACCTGCTCGCGGCACGGCGGCGTAGCAAGCTGGCTGTGATTTCACCGCCGCTGCGCGCGAACTGACACAAGCCGCAAGCCGCGCTACCGCCCGCACTCCCCTGCCGAAGTACAATGCGATTTGCACCCGGCGTGCTCGCGTCGTTGCGCTGACAGCGTGTTCGACGCCGCCCCGGCACACACCGATTACCGATCCACCCACGGCTGCCCGCCCGAACGCGGCCGGCGTCGTCAACGTCTATCAAGCACACAAGCAAATGGCCCAATACGTCTTCACCATGAACCGGGTTGGCAAGATCGTGCCGCCCAAGCGTCAAATCCTGAAAGACATCTCGCTGTCGTTTTTCCCCGGCGCGAAGATCGGCCTGCTCGGCCTGAACGGCTCGGGCAAGTCGACGCTGATCCGCATCATGGCCGGTGTGGACAAGGACATCGAAGGCGAAGCGACGCCGATGCCGAATCTGAACATCGGCTATCTGCCGCAGGAGCCGCAGCTCGATCCGAACAAGACGGTGCGCGAAACCGTCGAAGAAGGTCTCGGCGACGTGTTCAACGCGCAGAAGAAGCTCGATGAAATTTACGCGGCCTACGCGGAACCGGACGCGGACTTCGACGCGCTCGCCGCCGAGCAGGCGAAGTACGAAGCGATTCTCGCGACCACCGACGGCGGCAGCGCCGAACAGCAGATCGAGATCGCCGCCGACGCGCTGCGTCTGCCGGCCTGGGACGCGAAAATCGAACATCTGTCGGGCGGCGAAAAGCGCCGCGTCGCGCTGTGCAAGCTGCTGCTCGAAAAGCCCGACATGCTGCTGCTCGACGAGCCGACCAACCACCTCGACGCGGAATCGGTCGATTGGCTCGAACAGTTCCTCACGCGCTTTCCGGGCACCGTCGTCGCGGTCACGCACGATCGCTACTTCCTCGATAACGCGGCCGAGTGGATTCTCGAACTCGACCGCGGCCACGGCATTCCGTGGAAGGGCAACTACAGCAGTTGGCTCGATCAGAAGGAAGAGCGCCTGAAGCAGGAAGAAGCGTCGGAATCCGCGCGTCAGAAGGCGATCAAGAAAGAACTGGAATGGGTGCGCCAGAATCCGAAGGGCCGTCAGGCGAAGTCGAAGGCGCGTATTGCGCGCTTCGAGGAACTGAACAGCCAGGACTATCAGAAGCGCAATGAAACGCAGGAAATCTTCATTCCGGTCGGCGACCGCCTCGGCAATGAAGTGATCGAGTTCAAGAACGTCAGCAAGTCGTATGGCGACCGTCTGCTGCTCGACAACGTGAGCTTCAAGGTGCCGGCGGGCGCGATTGTCGGCATCATCGGTCCGAACGGCGCGGGTAAGTCCACGCTGTTTCGCATGCTGACTGGCCGCGAACAACCGGATTCGGGCGAGATCGTCATGGGGCCGACGGTGAAGCTCGCTTACGTCGACCAGAGCCGCGACGCGCTCGATTCGACGAAGACTGTGTTCGAAGAGATTTCCGGCGGCGCCGATGTGCTGACGGTCGGCAAGTACGAGACGCCGTCGCGTGCCTACATTGGCCGCTTCAACTTCAAGGGCGGCGATCAGCAGAAGACGGTCGGCAATCTGTCGGGCGGCGAGCGCGGCCGTCTGCATCTCGCGAAGACGTTGATTGCGGGCGGCAATGTGCTGCTGCTCGATGAACCGTCGAACGATCTCGACGTCGAAACGCTGCGCGCGCTCGAAGACGCATTGCTCGAATTCGCCGGCTCGGTGATGGTGATTTCGCACGACCGCTGGTTCCTCGACCGGATCGCGACGCACATTCTCGCGTTCGAAGGCGATTCGCAAATCACGTTCTTCGACGGTAATTACCAGGAGTATGAAGCGGACAAGCGCGCACGCCTGGGTGAAGAAGCGGCGCGTCCGAAGCGTCTGCGGTATAAGCCGATCACGCGTTAAGGTTCACGCGGCGTTAAAGGTACACGGCGTTAAAGGTTCACCGCGTCAGAAGCTGCGCGAAAAGCGGTCTGCTCGTCGGAAGACGAGTGGGCCGCGTTCGGGCGCAGTTATCCCCTCAGCTTTGCAAACGGTCAGCGTGCGCCGTACGCTCAGCCGTTCTTCGCAGCAACTCCCTACCCTCCTTCGATACCCTTCACCTACGCCAGACATCGGCGACATGCGACACGGCACACGCATTGCTCCGTTGCGCGTGCTATATGTCGTCCGCGCGACTTGTATTGGCTGGCGCGCGTTATCGGGAACAAAACCGTTGCGGTGACGAGGGAACAAGCATGGCAATGTCGAAGAGCCAACGCTGGATCGCTGCCGCGAGCAGCGTGCTGGTCGTGCTCGTCGTTATTGCATTCGGCCTGCTGCAATACGCGCAGCGCGAAGTGAAAGCGCGCGTGGTCGCGGCGCTCGGTCCGCTTGGCAGCGCGCAAAGCATCGACGTCGGCTTGACCTCCGTGCATCTCAGCAACGTTCTGTTGAAGCCGCCGCCTGGCTGGCCCGCCGGCGATCCGTTGAGAGCGGACGAGATCATCCTGACGCCGGACATCCGCGATCTACTCCAGCACCGCATGCATATCCGCAGCGTGACGGTGCGCGGTTTCGACATGGCGGTGCTGCGCACGCAAAACGGCACGATCCGTCTGCTGCCGAATCTGCGTCAATCGGTCAACAGCACTAACGACGACGCAGGTGCCGCATCAGCGAGTTCGATGCCGCGCGACAAGCAGGTCGATCACATCAGTTTCGAGCAGGGCCGCTTTCATTTCTACGACATGACGGTCGGCTCGCCCGCTTACAAGGTGACGGTGAGCGACGCGAACGCGACCGTCGACAACATTCGTCTGCCCGCGCTCACGGAGCCGACCAACGTCAATGTCAGAGGCTCGATCAAAGGGCCGTCGCACACCGGCACGGTGACGTTCAGCGGCTGGATCAAAATCGCCAGCAAGGATTCGCAGACGACCAGCACACTGCGCGGCGTCGACGTCGTCATGCTCGATCCGTATCTCGTGAAGAAAGCCGGCGCGAAGGCGCAAGTGACAAGCGGCACGATCGACATGAGCATCGAGTCGTCGGTGCGCAATTATCAGTTGCACGCGCCCGGCACGATCACGGTTCATCAGTTGCAACTTGCGGACACCGGCAATCCGCTCGACACATTCATGTCCATTCCGACGAAGGCCGCGGTTGCCGCTTTGAAGGCGCACAACGGCGACATCACGCTGCACTTCGTGCTCGACGGCAATTTACGCGACCCGAAATTCTCGGTGCAGGAAGGGCTGACGACGCGCATCGCCGCCGGCTTCGCGAAAGCGCTGGGCGTCAGCGTGGAAGGCGTGGCGAAAGGCGCGGGCGAAACGGTAAAAGGCCTGGGAAATGCGTTGAAGAATTTGCTGGGGCAGTGAGCGGATCAAACCGCGTGGCGAACACGGCGCGCAAGCGGATGCGCCCAAGCGCTCTGCGTTTGCCACGCGCGTCTAGTCAAACCGGCAACCCCAGTTCGCGCAGCCTCGCTTCGGTCTGCGCGGCGCTGACGTGATGCACGCCGTACCAGCCGAGCGCCGTAGCGGCTGCGGCGTTCTTCGGGTTGTCGTCGATAAAGACGAGTTCGGACGGTTCGATGGCCGGCATTTGCGCGTGAATCCGCTCTAGCATGGCCGCGAAGATGGCCGGATCGGGCTTCACCAGACCTACCCGCCCCGACACGATGATGTCGCGAAAGCGCCGCAGCACCGGGTAGTTTTCCCACGCATAAGGAAAGGTCTCGGCCGACCAGTTCGTCAGGCCGAAGAGCGGCACCTCGGCGGCCTCGAGCTTTTCCATGATCGCGACGCCGTCGTCCAGCACGCCGGCCACCATTTCGTGCCAGCGCTCGTAAAACGCGCGGATCAGCGCTTCGTGGTCGGGGAAGCGCGTGATGAGTTCGGCCGTTGCCTCGGCGATCGGCTGGCCGCCGTCCTGGCGAACCACCCAATCCATCGAGCACACGTGAGTCAGAAACCAGCGGCGCTCGGCTTCGTCTGGAATCAGTTGCCGATACAGGTACTCGGGATTCCAGTCGATCAGCACGCCGCCGAAATCGAACACCACTGCCTTGATGGCCATGCGCTCTCCGTGGCTATGCTTCGTTAAACGTCGTTATGCGTCGTTATACGGTTGCTGCTCAGACAGGCTGCGTGCGCAGTTCGAGCCACGTCTTCGCGTCGCCGGAAACATGCGGCGCGAGGCGCGTGCGCACCGTCTCGTGATAGCTGTTGAGCCACGCGCGTTCGTCGTCGCGCAGCAGCGACAAGTCGAGGCAGCGCGTGTCGATCGGGCACAGCGTGAGCGTCTCGAACTCGAGGAAGTCGCCGAATTCGGTCTGACCGGCGGGCACGTTCAGCACCAGATTCTCGATCCGCACACCCCACTTGCCTGGCCGGTAGACGCCCGGTTCGATCGACGTGATCATGCCTTCTTCCATCGCCGTCCACGGTTCGGCCGGCGCGTAGTGCGCGATTACTTGCGGGCCTTCGTGAACGTTCAGGAAATAGCCGACACCGTGGCCCGTGCCGTGACCGTAGTCGGCACCGGCTTCCCAGATCGGCGCGCGCGCGATGGCGTCGAGCATCGGCGAGCGGATGCCGCGCGGAAACTTCGCGCGCGACAGCGCCATGGTGCCCTTCAGCACGATCGTGAAATCGCGCCGCTGTGCGTCGCTGATCGTGCCGATCGGCACCACGCGCGTGATGTCGGTCGTTCCGCTCAGATACTGCGCGCCGGAGTCGATCAGCAACAGGCCGTTGCCCTCGATCACCGAATGCGATTCCCGAGTCGCGCGATAGTGCGGCATCGCGCCGTTCGCGTTGAAGCCCGCAATGGTCGCAAAGCTCAACGACACGAAACCCGGCCGACGCGCGCGCGCGGCCGTCAGACGTTCGTCGATAGTGAGTTCGGTGATCGTCTCGCGGCCGAGCGCGCTTTCGAACCACGCGAAGAATTCGGCGAGCGCCGCGCCGTCCTGCTCCATCGTCTCGCGCACGTGCTTCGCCTCGGCTTCGGTCTTGCGCGACTTGAAGAAGGTGGACGGATTGACCGCCTCGACCACCTTCACCGTCGACGGCACCGATTGCAGCGAGCCGTACGTGATGCGGCGCGGGTCGATCAACAAGGTGCTGCCGGCGGGCAGCGCGGCGAGCGCATCGGCCGCTTTCGCGTAGGGCTCGACATTGACGCCGTCGCGCGCGAGCGCTTCGGCGAGCGCGGGCGGCACCTTGCCGTCGGAGACGAAAAGCGACGCGCCGTGTTCGCCGATCAACGCGTGCGCGACGAAAACCGGGTTGAAGCTGACGTCGGCGCCGCGCAGATTGAAGAGCCACGCCAGGTCGTCGAGCGTGGAAATGAAGTGCCACTGCGCGCCCTTTTCCGCCATTGCGCGACGGACCTGTGCGAGCTTTTCCGAACGCGCGACGCTTGCATGCGGCTCGGCGTGTTCGAACACCGCCGCATCGGGCAGCGACGGGCGCTGCGGCCAGATGCCGTCGAACAGATCGACGTCGGTGCGCAGCTTCACGCCGCGCGCCGTGAGCGCTTGAGTCAAAGCCCGCGCCGCCGCCACGCCGAGCACGGCGCCGTCCACGCCGACGGTGCCGCCCGGCGCCACGTTTTCAGCGAGCCACTCGAAATGCGGCGCGGTCTGCTGACCACCGGTCATCTTCATGAGCTGAACGCCGCTGCCGGCCAGTTGCGCATTGGCCTGCTCCCAGTAGCGGCTGTCGGTCCAGACGCCCGCGAAGTCGGCGGTGACGATCAGCGTGCCCGCCGAGCCGGTGAAGCCGGACAGCCACTCGCGGCCCTGCCAACGCCCCGGCAGATATTCGGACAAATGCGGGTCCGCGGACGGCACGAGGTAAGCGGCGACGCCTTCGCGCGCCATCGCGCTGCGCAAGCCGGCGAGCCGTTCGGGAATGGAAGAAGTTTGGGGAAGTCGGGCATTCATGGAGGTCACCTGCAAGTATTCATCGACGGGAAAGCAAGCCGACCGTCACGGCGACGGCGATCATGGCGACGGCCGTGCACACAGGCCATTCCAGTATCTCGCCGTCATGGAAAAGACCGATCACATTGCCGGCCATGCGCGCGACGATCGCGCCCAGCACGCCGGCCAGCAGCGCCACCCATAGGCGGGCGCCTTTCGAGCCGCCGGAGCGGCCGGCGTTGTTCAAGCGGCGCAGCGGATGCAACCACCAGCCCGCGAAGCCGATTGCGGCTCCGAGTACGACGATTCCAGCCCAGCCCATCAGCGGATGGACTCGCGCAGTTTCGGATTTGTCTCATGGGCGCGAGGCACAACGACAGCTAGCATTTTTGTCTCTTCTCAAAAAATCAGCACGGCGCTTTCCGCACAGCGGTTGAGTTTAGGGGTCGGGGTGATGTTAGGCAAGCTGGAGGCCTTACGGAAAAGCCTGGTTCCTGGCCGTCGTCAAGTGGATTGCGCGCATGCGAATCGCCCTTATCGAGCCGGACCCGCGGCACGCCCAGTTGGTCACCCGGCTCATGTTCGCCGGCGGCCACGTGTGTCAGCACTTCGCCACGAGCGCCCCGTTCCTCGCGCAAGCCGCGGACCAATTCTTCGATCTGCTGATTACCGAAAACTGGACCGGCGACCATTCCGCCGAAGATGTGATCGCGCGCGCCCGAGCCCTTCTGCCGAGCCTGCCGGTCATCGTGATGATGACGGAGCCGCGCGAAAGCCAGATCGTCGCCGTGCTGCACGCGGGCGCCGACGACTGTCTCGCCAAGCCGGTACGCGGCCCCGAAACGCTCGCGCGCGTCGACGCGCTGCTGCGGCGCGCAGGCTTGCGCCGGCCGCCCAATCGACGGCACGACGTGATTCGCGGCTATACGTTCGACGCCGCCAACTTCGCCGTCACGTTCCGCAACCGCGTGGTCACGCTGACGCCGAAGGAGTTCCGCTTCGCGCTGCTGCTGTTCACCAATCTGTCGCGGCCCGTGTCGCGCGCGCACATCATGGAAACCGTGTGGGCACGGCGCCGCGACGTAAAGTCGCGCACCGTCGACACGCACGCGTCGCGCGTGCGGTCCAAGCTCGAATTGCGCCCGGAGCATGGCTATTCGCTTGCGCCGCTGTACGGCTACGGCTATCAGCTCGACGCATTTTCCGTGGAAGGCGCTGCCGCACCGGCCTGATGGCTGGCATAAGCGGCGCGGGTGCGAGGCGCAGCGAGTAAGAATCGCGAAAACGCTATAATATGGGGCTAAACCATAGCTCCCCAGCATGCAGCTCTTAACGATCGGAATCAATCACCACACAGCGCCTGTCGCCTTGCGCGAACGCGTGGCGTTTCCGCTCGAACAGATCAAGCCTGCACTGGACACCTTCAAGAGCGTCTGGCTCGGCGGCACGGCCCGCTCGGCGCCTGAAGCGGCGATTCTCTCTACCTGCAATCGCACCGAACTCTATTGCGCGACCGACGACCAGGCCGCGCGCGAAGCCGCGATCCAATGGCTGTCGCGGTATCACAACCTGCCCATCGAGGAACTCGCGCCGCACGTCTACGCGCTGCCGCAGTCGGAAGCCGTGCGCCACGCGTTCCGCGTCGCCTCGGGCCTCGATTCGATGGTGCTCGGCGAAACGCAAATCGTCGGACAAATGAAGGACGCCGTGCGCACCGCGTCCGAAGCAGGCGCGCTCGGCACTTATCTGAACCAGTTGTTCCAGCGCACGTTCGCCGTCGCAAAAGAAGTGCGCAGCACGACTGAGATCGGCGCGCAGTCGGTTTCGATGGCAGCCGCTGCCGTGCGGCTCGCGCAACGTATTTTCGACAAGGTGTCGAACCAGCGCGTGCTGTTCATCGGCGCGGGCGAAATGATCGAGCTGTGCGCGACGCACTTCGCCGCGCAGCAGCCCCGTGAACTCGTGGTCGCGAACCGCACGGCCGAGCGCGGCACGCGGCTCGCGGAGCGCTTCAACGGCCGGGCCATTCCGCTGTCGGACTTGCCGACGCGCATGCACGAGTTCGACATCATCGTGTCGTGCACGGCTTCCACGTTGCCGATCATCGGCCTGGGCGCGGTCGAGCGCGCGGTCAAGGCGCGCCGCCATCGGCCGATCTTCATGGTCGATCTGGCGGTTCCGCGCGACATCGAACCGGAAGTCGGCAAGCTGGAAGACGTGTTCCTGTATACCGTCGACGACCTCGGCGCGATCGTCCGCGAAGGCAATGCGTCGCGCCAGGCCGCGGTTGCACAGGCCGAAGCGATCATCGAAACGCGCGTGCAGAACTTCATGCAGTGGCTCGAGGCGCGCAGCATCGTGCCGGTGATCCGTCACATGCATACGCAAGCCGACGTGCTGCGCCGGGCCGAAGTCGAACGCGCGCAGAAAATGCTCGCGCGCGGCGACGATCCTGCCGCGGTGATCGAGGCGCTTTCGCAAGCGCTGACCAACAAGCTGATTCACGGTCCCACTCACGCGCTTAACCGCGCTAGCGGTGAAAACCGCGACACGCTCATCGAATTGATGGGCGGCTTCTACAAACACTCCGGTTCCTCGGAACGTTAGCGGCGCGCACCGCCTCGTCCGCGCCACCCGCCGGTGGCCTCGCAGTGGCCCGCCACATGCTTCTGTCCCGGGCATCCGCCCATTTTCCTGGTTGCTGTCCTTCCGGAGCCCGCTCCGATACCCGCCCGATGAAAACGAGCATGCAACGCAAGCTCGACCAGCTGACGACACGGCTGGCCGAACTGAACGATCTGTTAAGCCGCGAGGACATCACCTCGAACCTCGATCAATATCGCAAGCTCACGCGCGAACACGCCGAGCTTGGGCCCGTCGTCGAGCAATACGCGCTGTGGCGCCAGGCCATGCACGACGCCGCCACCGCGCAGGAACTGCTGACGGACATCTCCATGCGCGAATTCGCCGAAGAGGAAATTCGCGCGGCGCGTGAGCGCATGGAACAGCTCGGCGGCGAACTGCAGAAGATGCTGTTGCCGAAAGATCCGAACGACGACCGCAACATCTTCCTCGAAATTCGCGCCGGCACCGGCGGCGACGAGTCCGCGCTTTTTGCAGGCGACCTGTTGCGCATGTATTTGCGCTACGCCGAGCGCAACCGCTGGCAGGTCGAGATGATGTCGGCGAGCGAATCCGATCTGGGCGGCTATAAGGAAGTGATCGTGCGGATCGCGGGCGAAGCCGCATATTCGAAGCTGAAGTTCGAGTCCGGCGGCCATCGCGTGCAGCGCGTGCCGGCAACCGAAACGCAGGGCCGCATTCACACGTCCGCGTGCACGGTGGCGGTCATGCCGGAAGCCGACGAGATCGGCGAAGTCGAAATCAATCCGGCCGATCTGCGCATCGACACGTTCCGGGCGTCGGGCGCGGGCGGTCAGCACATCAACAAGACGGATTCGGCCGTGCGCGTCACGCACTTGCCGACGGGCATCGTCGTCGAATGTCAGGACGACCGCTCGCAGCACAAGAACAAGGACCGCGCGCTGAAGGTGCTCGCGGCGCGCATCAAGGACAAGCAGTCGCACGAGCAGCAGGCGAAAGAAGCGGCGACGCGGAAGAGTCTGATCGGCTCGGGCGATCGCTCGGAGCGGATTCGCACCTACAACTTCCCGCAAGGGCGTCTGACAGATCATCGGATCAATCTGACGCTGTATCGCCTCGATGCAATCATGGACGGCGATCTCGACGAACTGATCAGCGCGCTCGTCAGCGAACATCAGGCGGAGCTGCTTGCTTCGCTCGGCGACGCGGATTAAGCGCCGATGACCGCGAACGCGCCGCCCAATCGCGACCAGGCGGCCACGCCCGCGGCGTTGTTGCGCGCCTCGCGGCTGCCGCCGCTCGAAGCGCGCATTTTGCTCACGCATGTGCTCGGCTGGCGCCATACGCAGTTGATCACGCGCGCGGACGAAGCGCTCGACAGCGAGTGCGTCGAGCGTTATCTCGCGTTGCAGGCGCGGCGCGTGGCCGGCGAACCGATTGCGCAACTGGTCGGCGTCCGCGAGTTCTTCGGGCTTGAGTTCGAGGTGACGCCGCATGTGCTGATTCCGCGTCCGGAGACCGAATTGCTGGTCGAAACGGCGCTCACGGCGATGGAAAATCTTCCGCGCCCGCGCGTGCTCGATCTCGGCACCGGCACGGGCGCCATTGCACTGGCGATCGCGTCGATGCGCCCGGACGCGCAAATGACCGCGCTCGACCGTTCGGCGGAAGCGCTCGCGGTCGCGGCGCGCAACGCCGCGCGTCTGCTGGATGCGAAACGGCCAGGCGGCGCCGTGACGTTCGCGCAAAGCGACTGGTACGGCTCGCTGGATACGGCGCTGCGCTTTGACGTGATCGTGAGCAACCCGCCGTATATCGCGAGCGGCGACCCGCATCTGGAGCAAGGCGACTTGCGCTACGAGCCGCGCGGCGCGCTCACCGACGAAGCCGACGGCCTCAGCGCGATCCGCGCGATCGTCGCCGGCGCGCCCGCGCGTCTTGCCGCGCGCGGCGTTCTGTGGATGGAGCACGGCTACGATCAGGCCGAAGCCGTCCGCGAACTTCTGACAGGGCAAGGCTTCGTGGATGTCAGATCGGCGCGCGACCTTGCGGGCATCGAGCGAATCAGCGGCGGGCGGCTTGCCGGCTGAGCACGCTGACATGCTGATACGTCAGCACGCTAGCTAACGCAAGCCGCCGCAATAGCCGCAACGCGCGGATGGACAAAGCGGCCGTCGGCCGGTGCGGGCGAAATCCGCTATCATTTCAGCCTATTCCCTACACATACTCGGAACCGCAAGGTCAGTCATGGATACGCAACAACGCATCAAGCAAATCGTCGACGAAAACAACGTCGTGCTCTTCATGAAGGGCAGCGCCCAGTTCCCGATGTGCGGCTTTTCCGGCCGCGCCATCCAGATCCTGAAGGCGTGCAATGTCAACGAGTTCAAGACGGTCAACGTCCTCGAAGACGACGAAGTTCGCCAGGGCATCAAGCAGTTCTCGAACTGGCCGACCATTCCGCAGCTTTATGTGAAGGGCGAATTCGTCGGCGGCTCGGACATCATGATGGAAATGTACGAATCGGGCGAATTGCAGCAACTGTTCGCCGCGGCCTGATCGTTCAGTCCGAAGCTGTTCCTACGAGGCGCCGCCAGTCATGGAAACACGCGCTGCGGCGCCACGCCGGCTGATCGTCGCCATCACCGGCGCGACCGGCGCCATATACGGCATCCGCTTGCTTCAGACGTTGCGCAAGCTCGGCGGCGTCGAAAGTCATCTGCTGATTTCGAGCGCCGGCTGGCTCAATATCCGCCACGAATTGCAGTTGTCGAAGGAAGACGTGCATCCGCTCGCGGACGTCGTCCATTCGGTGCGCGACATGGGCGCGAGCATCGCGTCCGGTTCGTTTGCGACGGACGGCATGGTCGTCGCGCCGTGTTCGATGAAAACGCTCGCGAGCGTCGCACATGGTTTCTCCGACAACCTGATCACCCGCGCCGCCGACGTCACCCTCAAGGAGCGCCGCCGGCTCGTGCTGCTGGTGCGCGAAACGCCGTTCAATCTCGCGCATCTGCGCAATATGACGGCGGTGACGGAGATGGGTGGCGTGATCTTTCCGCCCTTGCCTGCGTTTTACAACCAACCAGCGACGATTGACGACATGGTCGATCACACGGTTGCCCGCGTGCTGGATCTGTTTGCGTTGGGACCGGCGCTATCGCCGGCGTGGGCCGGATTACGAGGCGGTGACCAGGGGTAATCGGTCGTCCGTCCGCCGAGATTACCAACCACCGCAAGACAATCAATTCCGCTTTCACCCGTTTATCAAACGACGGTGCGGCTCTATATTGACAGCAACCGAACTTCGTCCGCGCCTCACAGCGCGTCGCTGCCATGAACCGCTTGCCTTCGCTTTTTCTTTCCCACGGCGCGCCGACGCTGCCGATCGATCCGTCGCTGCCGTCCGCCGAGTTTGCGACGCTGAGCGCGCAATTGCCGCGTCCCGAGTCCGTGTTGATGCTATCCGCGCATTGGGGCACCGCGCAGCCGGTGGCGAGCACTGCCGCCAAGCCCGAAACCATCCACGATTTCTACGGGTTTCCGCGCCAGTTATATGAGATCCAGTATCCGGCGCCCGGCGCGGCCGATCTCGCGCGACGCGCCGCCGCGCTGCTTCGCGACAGCGGCATGCACGCCGGCGAAGAGCCGCACGGGCTCGACCACGGCGCATGGGTGCCGATGCTGCTGATGTTTCCGGATGCGGACGTGCCCGTCGCGCAGTTGTCGATCCAACCGCGCCTCGACGCCGCGCATCACTTTCGGGTCGGCCGCGCGCTGCGCGCGTTGAGGGACGACGGCGTGATGGTGATCGGCTCGGGCCAGATCACGCACAATCTGCGCGCCGCCGATTTTTCCGCGCGGCCGGAAGATGCCGACCCGCGCGTCGCCGAATTCACCGACTGGTTCGAAGCACGGCTCGCCGCGCGCGACATCGACGCGTTGCTGGACTATCGCCACAAAGCGCCGCATGCGGTGCTGATGCACCCGACCGACGAGCATCTGCTGCCGGTCTTCGCAGCGCTCGGTGCCGCCGACGACGATTACTCGCTGGCAATTCAATCGCTCGGCACCTATCAGCGCTCGCTCGCCATGACGAACTACGTGTTCGGCACGGCCTGAGCGCCGGACCCGACAAAGAACGACTCGCGGCGTCCGCGGCAAAAGCAAAAAGCAAAAACAAAAGCCCGCCTGAGCAAAAACTCAGACGGGCTTTTTTAGCATGCAGCCGGACCATCAACCGCCCGGCGCAGCGCGGCACCTCAGTGCGCGCCCATTCCTTCGAGCACTTCGTCGTGCGTCTGACGCTCTTCCAGATACTCCGAGCGATAGCCGCTATTCACGCCCCAGTAATAGAAGACGAGCGAGAACGCGATCACGACCAGCATGTCCCAGCCGTACGGCAGAACGCCACGACCGCCGAACTCCTTGCTGCCGATGAGCGAGAGGATCGCCATCACCGGCAAATAAGCGACCAGCCACCACGCCGCCTTCAGGTCGCGGCCCCAGCCGCCGAAGCCCGACTTCGCCTGGAAGTAGAAGTACACCGGCAGCGCGACGACCATCAGCAGAATGATTTCGCCCGTCAGCGGCCACTTTGCCCAGTACAGGATCAGCGACGCGCATACGAACGCGAACGGCGCGATCACCTGCATGCCGGGGATGTGCAGCGGGCGCTCGAGGTCCGTCGCTGCGCGGCGCAGCGCCATCAGGCTGATCGGGCCGGTCAGGTACGAGATTACGGTCGCAACCGAAATCACCGCCGCGAGGGAGCTCCATCCGCGGAAAAAGAACAGGAAGATGAACGAGACCAGCAGGTTGAACCACATCGCCGGACGCGGCACGCCGTAGAACGGATGCACGCTGCCGAAAATCTTCGGCATCGTGTTGTTGCGCTCCATCGCGTAGATCATGCGCGTGGTGGTCGCCATGTAGGTCGTGCCGGTGCCGCTCGGGCTGACGAAGGCGTCGACGTACAGCAGAATCGCGAGCCAGTTCAGGTTCAGCGCGATCGCCAGTTCCGCGAACGGCGAAGCGAAATTGAAGTGGCTCCAGCCCTTCATCACGTCAGTCGGGCTGACGGCGCCGATATACGCGACCTGCAGCAACACGTAGATGACGAGCGCGAGCAGGATCGAGCCGATCACTGCGAACGGCACGCTTTTGGCCGGATTGCGCGCTTCACCCGCCAGGTTGATCGGGCTTTGGAAACCGTTGAATGCGAACACGATGCCGCTTGTCGCGACCGCCGTCAGCACCGCCGACCAGCCATACGGCGCAAACGTGCTCACTTCGCCGAAGTTTTCCTTGTGGAAGCCCGTCAGCATCAGTCCGAGGATGGTCGCGCCCGGAATCAGAAACTTGAAGATCGTGATGGCCGAGTTGGCGCGCGCGAACAGCTTCACGCCCCAGTAGTTCAGCAGGAAATAGATAACTACGAGGACCGCCGAGAGTAGCAGCCCGGTCGTAGTCAACGAGCCATCGACGAATAAAGCATGCGCCCACGGATACGGCCACGTGCTCATGTATTGAATGGATGCTTCGGCCTCGATCGGAATCACCGAAACAATGGCGATCCAGTTGGCCCACGCGCTGATGAAGCCCACCAGCGCGCCGTGCGAATAGCGCGCGTAGCGCACCATGCCGCCCGATTCCGGGAACATCGCGCCCAGCTCGGCGTAGGTCAGCGCGATCGCGAGAATCACGACGGCGCCGATGATCCACGCGCAGATCGACGCCGGGCCCGCGATTTTCGCGGCCTTCCACGCGCCGAACAGCCAGCCCGAGCCGATGATCGAACCCAGGCCGGTCAGCATGAGTGCGAAGGGCCCGATGTTCCGTTGTATAGAACTTTTCACGTCTTCTCCTGTTTCAGAACCACGTCGGCACCCCATGAATCGCGCTTATGACGAGAAAACGGGTGACGCGCATGTATGCGCGACGGTTATCCCAATGGTGCAACCGGCGCGGGCGCGTAGTTTAACGGTTGCACCCGGCGCCTGCAGTGAAACTAAGGGTTCTCCCTAGCAAAAAATCCGCCGACTCCGCAAGCTTTGTAAGCAACTTTTCGGGGCGGTATCGCGAATTTTTGCAAAGTTGGGGGCCGAGTGTTGACCTTCTCTCGAAATCGCCGTATAACGTTCGGGCAGGATTTCAAGCGGCGAGTGAATTGGTCTTTCGTAGTTCGCCCATCAACGGTACTCCGGTTGGTCCCATTACCCCCTTCCTTGATTTTCATGCACTCAACGGGCTTCGGCCTTATTCACCATCTTTAGGAACAAGTAATATGGAAACCGGTACCGTCAAGTGGTTCAATGACGCAAAGGGCTTTGGCTTCATCACCCCGGACGGCGGCGGCGAAGATCTGTTCGCGCATTTCTCGGAAATCCGCACGGAAGGCTTCAAGACGCTGCAAGAAAACCAAAAGGTTACGTTTGAAGTGAAGACGGGCCCGAAGGGCAAGCAAGCAGCTAACATCAAGCCGGTGTAAGCGCTACGCTGCTTCCTTCTGGACGCAAAAAAACCCCGCCTCGGCGGGGTTTTTTATTGCGCCGGCAATTCGCCGAGTTCGCGCGCGGCGATTATCTTCGCAATATAAAGCGGCGGTTCGCAGTTACGCGAACACGCGCCGCGCGTGAATGCCGAGTCCCGTTGCGACACTCGCGAGACGGTCGCCGAATACCGCTTCGGCATCGGGGAATGCCGCCGCCAACGCGCCGGACAGAAACGCGAGGCCGGTCGAGCCGCCCGTGAAGTAAATCGCGCTCACGTCGCGAATCGACACGCCGGCTGTCTGCACGGTGTCGCGCGCCGCCGCCACGATGCGGCGCGTTTCGTCCTCTCCCGCTTCGATGAGTTGCGCCTCGTCGAATGCAAGGCGCAGATCGTCTTCGACTTCGTCGAGATCGATCACCGTCTCGCCGCCCGCGGCGACGCCGATCTTCGCCTCTTCCGCATGCGCGGCCAGAGCGTGACCGAGGCGCCGCTCCACCACGCGCATCAGGCGATCATGGTGTTTAACTTCGGTGAACAGGTGCCGCATGAGCGCCAGTTCGCTGACGCGCTTCGGTGCATAAACGGTATTGATCAGGTGCCACGTCGCCAGATCGAAATAGACGCGGTTCGGAAGTTCGCGGCCTTCGGGGTCGAGCGACTGATAGCCGAGCTCGCGCAGAATCGTCGCCAGTTCGACGCGGCGATCGAAGTCCGTGCCCGCGACGTGCACGCCGTGATGGGCCAGCACGTCGTTCTTGCGCTCGACGCGGTTCATCCGCTCCGGTCCGACGCGCACCAGCGAAAAGTCCGACGTACCGCCGCCGATGTCGGCCACCAGCACGAGCCCTTCCTGCGTGAGGCGCGATTCGTAGTCGAATGCGGCCGCGATCGGCTCATACTGGAAGTGAATGTCCCGCAGGCCCACCGCGCGTGCCGCCGCTTCGAGCTGCTTTTGCGCCATCTGATCGGCGCGCGGATCGTCGTCGACGAAGAACACCGGGCGGCCCAGCACCGCGCGCTCGATCGGCGCGCCTGTGGCTTTCTCCGCCGAGCGCTTCAGATGGTCGAGGAAGATCGCGATGATATCGGTGTACTTGATCGCCGTGCCGTCGCCGAGATCGGTCGAATGGTCGGCAAGCGGCGAGCCGAGGATGCTTTTCATCGAGCGCATCAGCCGCCCGTCGAAACCGTCGATGTACGCCGCGAGCGCCGCGCGTCCGAACTCGCGGGTGTCTTCGTCGGTATTGAAGAACACCGACGTAGGCAGCGTCGTATAAGCGCCTTCGACGGCTGCGAGCCTGAGCGCCGCGCCGTCAGGAACGGCTACGGCCGAGTTGGAAGTACCGAAGTCAATCGCGCAATAGTTCATGGCAGGAATGGCCGCTCACGGCTGGCGCGCACAGGTAGGAGCGGCTTTGTATCACGAAAGCCGGATCAGCATCAACTTGCCAAAAGCGCGAAGGTGCCCAATGGTGCACTGGAGGCGCGGAATAGAAGTTGCTGCATAGGCCAGTTCGAGCCGCCGCATTTCAACGATTCAGGAGACCACCAGCAATGAGCGCGCCGCCTGCCGCCGACGTCCAGCGAAAAACCGCCGGGATCATCGAAACGGATTTGCCGTCCCGGCTCGACCGCCTGCCGTGGGGGCGCTTTCACACGTTGATCGTCGTCGCGCTGGGCGTGACGTGGCTTCTCGACGGACTCGAAGTGACGCTCGCCGGAGCGGTCGCGAGCGCGTTGAAGTCTAGCCCGTCACTGCATTTCACCAACGCGGACGTGGGGCTCGCCGGCAGCGCCTACATTGCCGGCGCGGTGCTCGGCGCACTCGGCTTCGGCTGGCTCACGGACCGGCTGGGCCGGCGCAAGCTCTTCTTCATCACGCTCGCGGTCTATCTGACGGCGACTGCGGCGACCGCCGTGTCGTGGAATCTCGCCAGTTTCCTGCTGTTCCGCTTTCTGACGGGCGCGGGCATCGGCGGCGAATACACCGCGATCAATTCGACGATTCAGGAGTTCACGCCGCCTCGCGTGCGCGGCTGGATCGATCTCGCCATCAACGGCACGTTCTGGGTCGGCGCGGGTCTCGGCGCCGCCGGTTCGCTGATCCTGCTCGATCCGAACCTGCTGCCGGGCGACTGGGGCTGGCGCGCGTGCTTTCTGATCGGCGCCGTGCTCGCATTAACCATCTTGCCGATGCGCATCTGGGTGCCCGAAAGCCCGCGCTGGCTGCTCACGCACGGGCACGAGCGCGACGCGCGCGCGATCGTCGAAGGAATCGAAACGCGTTTTCGCAGCGAAGGTCACGCGCTGGCCGCCGACGGCCTCACGCGCCTGCGTCTGCGTGCGCGCGGCCACACGCCGCTGCGCGAGGTGTTCCACACGCTTTTCAATCTGCATCGACGGCGCGCGCTGGTCGGCCTTTCGCTGATGACCGCGCAGGCGTTCTTCTACAACGCCATTTTTTTCACCTACGCGCTGGTGCTGACGGACTTCTACGGCGTGCCGGGCGACCATATCGGCTGGTATCTGCTGCCCTTCGCGCTCGGCAATTTTCTCGGGCCGCTGATGCTCGGCCGGCTGTTCGACGTGATCGGGCGGCGCAAGATGATTGCGTCGACCTACGGCATTTCGGCGATTTTGCTGACGGTAAGCGGCTACCTGTTCCAGCAGCATGTGCTGACGGTCGTCACGCAGACCGCCTCGTGGATGGTGATTTTCTTCTTCGCGTCGGCTGCGGCGAGTTCGGCTTATCTCACCGTGAGCGAATCGTTTCCGCTGGAGATCCGCGCGCTCGCCATCGCCGTGTTTTACGCGTTCGGCACGGCGCTCGGCGGGATCGCCGGCCCGGCTTTCTTCGGACGGCTGATCGACACGCATCAGCGCAGCGAGGTGTTCTCGGGTTATCTGGTCGGCTCCGCGCTGATGCTCGCGGCCGCCGTGATCGCGGCGATCTGGGGCGTGGATGCCGAGCGCAAGTCTCTCGAGCATGTGGCCACGCCGCTTTCGAGCGTGAGCGATGACGAGGCGGCTTAACGAAGTCGCTTTTACGCAGCCGATAAAAAAACGCGCGGTCGGCGCCGCGCGTTTCTTCCCGACGTATCCAGCAACGTAAGCTAGCTCAGAACGGCTTCTTCCAGCCGCCGCTGTAGGCGATTTCCGCAAGCGGCAAACGCTGGCGCACCGACTTCTCGCGTTCGCGCAGAACCGGGTCGAGCTTGTCGACCTCGCCGTAATGGCCAAGCGAAATCATCGCAATCGGTTCGACGTCGTTCGGCAGATCGAAAGCGGTGCGGAACGCGTTCTGGTCGAAGCCGCTCATCTGATGCGCGGCGAGGCCGAGCGCATGCGCCTGCAGCACGAGCGCCATCGCGGCTGCGCCGGCGTCATATTGCGCGCAGCGATTCACTTCGCCCTTGGCGGTGCGCGTTTGCGCGGTCACGGCGATCAGCACGGGCGCGGGCGCGTTCCAGCCCTGGTTGAACGGCACCAGCGTGGCGAACGCCTGCTTGAACGCCACTTCGTCGGCGCTGCGGTCGAACACCAGAAAACGCCAGGGCTGCGCGTTATACGACGAAGGCGCCCAGCGAGCCGCTTCGAGCACTGCGCGCAGATTGTCGCGGCTCACCGGTTCGCTCGAATACGCGCGCGGGCTCCAGCGACCGGCAATCAACTCGTGAATGGCAACTTCGGTAGGGGCGGGTTTGTGGGTCATGCGCTTCTCTCAATAGAAATTCATGATCGCGGGCGGCTGCCCGAGGCCACATAGCATACCCAAGGTTCGACACGCGCGCTGCCCAATGCGTACGGTTCTTTTTGCTCAGATGGCAAGACGCGGGTGCGCCGCAGCGCCGCCCGCGTTACTCCATGTGTGGCGTCAGATCGGCTGCGGCTCCGGCGCCTTGGCGGGCCGGTTGATCCGCAACACGATGACCGCGGCCACGAGACACAAACCGCCCGAAATCATCGACGCCACCGTGTATGTGCCGAGGCTCGCGCGCAGCATGCCCGCGCCGAGCGCCGCGAACGCCGCGCCGAGCTGATGCCCGGCCACAACCCAGCCGAACACCACAGGCGCCGCCTCCTTGCCGTAGACGTCCGTGGCGAGACGCACGGTCGGCGGCACGGTCGCGATCCAGTCGAGCCCGTAGAACACGGCGAAAAGCGGCAAACCGAAAAAGTCGATGCCAAAGGCGTGCGGCAGATACATCAGCGACAAGCCGCGCAGCCCGTAATACCAGAACAGCAGCACACGGCTATTGAAGCGGTCGGACAGCCAGCCGGAGAGCGTCGTGCCGAACAGATCGAAGATGCCCATCGCGGCCAGCAGCGACGCGCCCTGCACTTCGGTCATCCCGTAATCGCCGCACATCGCGATCAGGTGAGTGCCGACATAGCCGTTCGTGCTTGCGCCGCAAATGAAGAAGCTGAAGAACAGCAGCCAGAAATCGCGCGTCTTGCTCGCCATGGCAAGCGTGCCGAACGCGATCGCGAGCGGATTCTGCTTCGTGGCCGTAGCGGCCGCGGGTGCGTCATGCGGCTCGCCGTAGGGACGCAGCGCGACATCCGACGGACGCTCCGGCAGCAAAAAGGCGACGAGCGGCAGCACGATCGCCGCAGCCGCCGCGACGACCCACACGACCTGGCGCCAGCCGTAATGCTCGGCGATGGCCGCGAGCATCGGCAGGAACACGAGTTGGCCGGTCGCCGAACTCGCCGTGAGAATACCCATCACGAGCCCGCGGTGCGTGGTGAACCAGCGCGTCACCACAGTCGCCGACAACGACAGCGCCGCCACACCCGTCGAGCCGCCGACCATCACGCCCCAGACGAGGATCATCTGCCACGGCTGGGTCATCAGCGAGGACAGCGCGACGCCCGCCGCCATCGTGCCGAGCGCGATCAGCAGCGTGGGACGCACGCCGAAGCGCTGCATGGCCGCCGCCGCGAACGGCCCCATCAACCCGTAGAGCGCGATGTTGACCGAGATCGCGAGCGAAATCGTCGCGCGGCTCCAGCCGAACTGATGCTCGAGCGGCACCATCATCACGCTCGGCGTGGCGCGCGTGCCGGCGGCCGCGAGCAACACCAGAAACACCACCGCGACCGTCAACCAGCCGTAGTGAAAACGCCTGCCTATCAGTCTTGCTGCCCAGTTCATCGGCTCTCCTATCGCGCGGATTCGAGTTGCCCGCACGGTTCGTGTTCGTACTATTACGGTTTCCGTAAGGGACTTGTGACAGATCAGTCACAATCAGTGTTGCGATCTTAGTTACCGGTCGGTAACATGTCAAGGCGTCGATTGAATCAAGGGGCCGTCCATGTCTGAAAGCCATACCTCCAAACGAGCCGGTTCGCGCGCTGCGACTGTGCCCGCCTCACGGCGCGTGCGCGCAACGCAGACGACCGGCCCCGAAGCGCAGCAGCATTTGCTGCGCGCCGCGGACGAACTCTTCTATCGCGAAGGCGTGCGGGCGGTCGGCGTCGATGCGGTTGTCGAGCGGGCCGGCGTGAACAAGATGAGTTTGTACCGCCAATTTTCGTCGAAAGACGAACTCGTGATGGCCTATCTCGAGCGCAAGGACGCGCAATTCTTCGGTTACGTGGAGAAGAGCTTCGCGAAACATCCCGGCGAGCCGGCGAAGCAGTTGCAGCAATATTTCGACGACCTCGCGGCGCGGGCGTCGCTTGAAGATTATCGCGGCTGTCCGTTCGTGAACGTCGCCGTCGAGTTTTCCGATACCGAACACGCGGCCCGCCAGTTCGTGTTTCGGAACAAGGAGCGCCTGCTCGCGCGCCTGACGGAACTGGCGACGGCCGCCGGCGCGGACGATCCCGAGATGCTGGCGAACGCGCTCGCTTTGCTGATCGAGGGCGTGTACGCGGCGAGCCAGACGTATCGCGCGGGATCGGGGCCGGTGCTCGCCGCGCCGAAAGCGGCGGCGTTATTGATCGCGGGGGCTTGCGGTGCGAAGCCAGCGTCTTAGGCTTTGTTTGCTGGTCCAATTTCTTGCGGCAGTGGCGCAACGCAGACACACGCGCGCCCGTTAAAATGGCGCTTTGCCTCTCCCGCCGCTTGCCGCCTGCCATGCCGTTGCCCGCCGAATCGCACGATGCTGTCGTTGCCGCCACCCGTCACTGGCTGACTGAGGCCGTCATCGGGCTCAACTTGTGCCCGTTCGCCAAGGCCGTGCATGTGAAAGGGCAAATCCGCTACGCCGTGAGCGATGCGATAAACCTGGAAGGCGTGCTGGCCGATCTGGAAAACGAACTGAACACGCTAGTCGCCGCGGACCCGGCGACCGTGGACACGACGCTGCTAATCCTGCCTCAAGCGCTAGGCGATTTTCTCGATTACAACGACGCGCTATTCTTCGCCGAAAGAATGCTGAAGCAGCTTCGGCTCGAAGGCATTATCCAGATTGCGAGTTTTCACCCGTTGTATCAGTTCGAAGGCGCCGATCCCGACGACATTGAGAATTACACGAATCGCGCGCCGTATCCGATTCTGCATTTACTCAGAGAAGACAGTATTGAGCGCGCGGTTCAGGCGTTTCCCGATGCCGAACAAATCTACGAGCGGAATCAGGAAACACTGCGGCGAATCGGATTGGCCGGCTGGAATAAATTGATGAAAATCTGATTCAGGCGGAAACGAAAAACCGCTCTTTCAGTTCCTCGATACCCAGTGTCTGCATCACTTCGCTGAGCCGCTCGGCCGGGCGCCGACGCGGCAAGTCCTTGAACTGGGCGATGATCAGTTCGTTTTTCATCGAATGCTCCCAGCCCACCAGTTCGGTTACGCTGACCTGATAACCGTGTGCCTCTAATTGCAGGCAGCGCAGCACGTTGGTAATCTGGCTGCCGAATTCGCGCGTATGCAACGGATGCCGCCAGATTTCCGTTAATGCGTGACCCAGCGATTTACTTTTGTTTTGACGTAAAACGCCCGCCACTTCGGCCTGGCAACACGGCACCACCACGATGTATTTAGCCTTCTTTTCGAGGGCGAAGCGAATGGCGTCGTCGGTTGCGGTATTGCACGCGTGAAGCGCCGTGACAATGTCGATTTGCGCCGGCAGTTTGTCCGACGTAATGGATTCCGCCACCGACAGATTCAGAAACGACATGCCCTTGAAGCCGAGCCGCGCCGCCAGCTCCTGCGAGCGGGTCACGAGTTCTTCGCGCGTTTCGATGCCGTAAATGTGCGACGCCCCACCCGCGGCATCCTGAAACTCCTTGAAGAACAGGTCATACAGGATAAAACCTAGATATGACTTGCCGGCGCCGTGGTCGACGAGCGTGACCGCGCCCTTCTGGTCCTTCACGTCCTTGAGCAGAGGCTCGATGAACTGGAACAGATGGTAGACCTGCTTCAGCTTGCGGCGGCTGTCCTGGTTCATCTTGCCGTCGCGCGTCAGGATATGCAGTTCCTTGAGCAGCTCGATGGACTGGTTGGGGCGGATTTCGTGGGTTTTGCTGGACATCGTGGGGGACCGTCGGCAAATGCAGCGTGAACGTGCGTCAGGTGACGGAAAAGAGCATAAGTTGCTGCCAGTTTACCCAAACGGCGGCCCTTTCACCGGCGAGCGTGCAAAAGTTGCAGGAAACGCTGCGTTCCTGGAACGCTTCCTGCTCTTTCCGGCGCGACCTGGGTCGTTTGGCGCCTGACGCGGATTCTCGCAGAACCGTTCAGCGCCGCCGTGGTCCCAGAGGCATAAGCCGTGGTGCCTATAACAACAAGCTGTCGGCCGTCGTCACGAACGCATGGCCCAAATGCATGTGGGGAGGACGGTCCGGTAACACGGGCCGAACGTTACGTAACCGACGGCGCGCCGCGAGCTCAACTGGACGCGCGCCCGGACAATAGAAGAGGCAGCAATGGATACGGTACCCAACGGAAACGTCGAACAGAAGTTCCAGGAAATGATGGCGAAGCTCACCGCCATGCCCGCCTGGACGGAGAAACAGCAGCTCGAGCTGGAGATGGCGCGCGACATCTCGACGGAAATGCTTCGCCTCGCCGAAGTCATGCGCGACGGCAGCGTCGACATGGAAACATGCCTGACGCTTCTCAAGTACGCGAAAGTGCTGGACTTCGTGATGACGACGCTCGCTTCGCGGCGCGACATCAAACCACAAACGCTGCGCGTGATCTTCAAGCTGGCCGGGCTCAAGGTCGACGAGGCTTATCCGAGCTGAAAGCTCGTGAATCGCGCGTGCAGCGCGTGTGCAGACGACGCGCGTTCCACGCCGCGACTCGCGCGAGCGGCCAAAGCGCCGCTCGCCTCCCCGCGAGTCGGCGCTTCGTTCTCTCGTGCCTGACTTCAGATCCGACGCTCGAATCCGCGATTCACATGCGCGGCGCCTCTACCGGCGGCGTGCCTTCGTGAAAGAGCGTCCTCAATTGCGAGCGCAATTCCGGCGAGTCGGCATGCTTGTGCACACTGACCGCGTGCTGTACGGCCGCGTCGAGCAGTTCGTTCTCGTTATCGGCCGATAGCGCGACCGTGCAGTTCATTTCGCTCGGGAACTCCCGGCAGTCGATGTAATGGCGGGTCATGGCAGTCTCCTTGATCGATATATGTGAACCTCCACGCGGGCCGTAAGGCGCGAACCCGCAGCTCACCCGTCACGCCACGGCATGCGGTGCGGCAACGAAGATCAGTGGAATCGACGCGGGAACGACGCGAATTGCGCCCGATGGAAGGTGTCCAAAAATTATAGTTCGCGATGCTGAATAACAAAGCGGCGCGCCGACGTGTGCTGCGGTATCGACGCGCCGAAATGTAGCGTTCTGGCGTCCGTGGCGGCGGTGCACGCGTTTGCTCCGGGCCGCCTGCAATGTGAAAATAGCGCCCTTCGCAGCGCGGACACGGCAGCTTGATTTTCTAGTCAGCGCTTTGCGCGGCCGTTCGGCTTCAGCCGTGAGTTACAGCGGCGGCGCGCCGCCTTTTCCCCTCTCCACAGGCCCGCATGTCATCTTCATTCGATTCCGCCCGGGTCGCCGTGATCGGCGGCGGACCCGCCGGCTTGATGGCCGCCGAGGCGCTTTGCCTGGAAGGCGTGCAGGTCGACGTCTACGACGCGATGCCCTCCGTCGGCCGCAAATTCCTGATGGCGGGCAAAGGCGGCATGAACATCACGCATTCGGAGCCGCTCGAGCCGTTTCTCGATCGCTATGGCGCGCGCCGCCCGTGGATCGCGCCGCTCTTCGACGCGTTCGGTCCCGACGCGTTGCGCGCCTGGCTGCATGATCTTGGCGTCGAGACGTTCGTCGGCAGTTCGGGGCGTGTGTTCCCAACCGACATGAAAGCCGCGCCGATGCTGCGTGCGTGGCTGCATCGGTTGAAGGAAGGCGGCGTGCGCTTTCACATGCGGCACAAGTGGAGCGGCTGGAACGGCTTGCAAACGGGCGGTGTAGCCGGCGCGTCCGCGCACGCGGCGGCCGGCTTGCGGTTCGAGACGCCTGACGGCGAACGGCTCGTCGACTGCGACGCCGTCGTGCTGGCACTGGGCGGTGCAAGCTGGCCGCGGCTCGGCTCCGACGCGGCGTGGGTGCCGTTCATCACCTCGCAAGGCGTCGATGTGCGCGCTCTGCAACCCGCGAACTGCGGCTTCGACGCCGACTGGAGCCCTTATCTGCGCGAGCGTTTCGCCGGTCAGCCGGTGAAGTCCGTGGCCATTTCACTGACCGATGTAGACGGAAAAGTCCACAATCGACAAGGTGAAATACTTCTGACCGAAACGGGCCTCGAAGGCAGTCTGATCTATGCGCTTTCGGCGCCGATTCGTGAGCGGATTCTCGCTGACGGCGAACTCACGATCTCGCTGGACCTGGCGCCGGGCTTGGCTCTCGAGCGGGTGATCGCGGAAGTGACGAGGCCGCGCGGCTCACGTTCGATGTCGAGCCATCTGCAGGGAAGAGTCGGCATTAGCGGTGTAAAACTGGCCCTGCTGCACGAAATTCTGCCGAAGGACGTTTTCGCCGATTCGACGCGTCTCGCGCACGCAATCAAGGCGCTGCCGGTGCGGCTGTTGCGCGCACGGCCAATTGCGGAAGCGATCAGCAGCGCCGGCGGCATTCCGTTCGAGGCGCTGGATCGGCATCTGATGATCGAAAGTTTGCCGGGCGTTTTCTGCGCCGGGGAAATGCTGGATTGGGAAGCGCCGACGGGCGGTTATCTGCTAACGGCGTGTTTCGCGAGCGGGTTGGTGGCGGGGCGTGGGGCAGCGGCGTTTGTTGGAGCGCGGGACAGGTTGTCGTGAGGTGTGTGGCACGGCTGAGTGCCGCGGTGGCGAAGGGTGCGGAAGCCCGGCAGAAATGGCGGGCGCTCCGCAGGAGTAGCGCCCAACGGGCGTCGGGCGTCGGACATTGAGGCGACTGATAGGCCAAACAGCCGCCACCGCCCCAAACTGCGCCTCTAAGCCCGCGCCCTCAAGCAATCGTCAACCCCGCGCCTTGAGTCGCCAAAGCGACGTCATCTCCACCATCCGCGCCTTATGCAGCGGGTCACTCTCGTCGGTCGACTTGGGATGCCGCGGACGAATATCCTCGCGCGCCACCACCGTCAGCCCCGCATCCGCGATCGCGGCAAGCAACCATTCGCGCGTGCGCAATCCGAGATGCTCGGCAAAATCCGACAGAATCAGCCAGCCCTCGCCGCCCGGTGACAGATGTTCCGACAAGCCCTTGAGGAAACCGAGCAGCATGCGGCTGTCCGGATCGTAGACCGCATATTCGATCGGCGAAGCGGGCCGCGCCGGCACCCAAGGCGGATTGCACACGATGAGCGGCGCGCGCCCTTCCGGAAACAGATCGGCTTGCACCACATCGACTTGCTGCTCGTATCCGAGCCGCGCCAGATTCTCGCGCGCGCATGCAAGCGCTCGCGGGTCCTGGTCGGTCGCGACGATCTTCTTCACGCCACGCTTCGCGAGCAGCGCCGCCAGCACGCCCGTTCCCGTGCCAACGTCGAACGCCTTGTTCAGCGAAGGCAACGGCGTGCGCGCGACGAGATCCACATATTCACCGCGCACCGGCGAAAAGACGCCGTAATGCGGATGAATCCGGTCACCGAGCGCGGGAATCTCCACGCCCTTCTTGCGCCACTCGTGCGCGCCGATCATGCCGAGCAGCTCGCGCAGCGACACGACCGACGCCTCATCGGTCGGCGGGCCGTACGTTTCGATGCACGCCTGCCGCACGTCGGGCGCGCGGCGCAGCGGAATCGCGTACTCGGCGTTGAGCGGAATCAGGATCATGCCGAGCGTGCGCGCGCGCTGCGACTGCGTCTGCCGATGCAGATTAAACGCGTCGAGCGGCGTCTCACCCTGCTTGCGCGGTTTGCGCTCGAGCCGCCGCGTGACCGCCTGCAGCAATTGGCGCGCGTTCTGAAAGTCGCCGTTCCACAACAGCGCGGTGCCTTCACAGGCGAGCCGGTAGGCCGAGTCCGCGGTGGTCCGGTCGTCGGCGACGATCACGCGTTTCGGCGGCGGCACCGCCGCTTCGGAGCGCCAACGTGCGGTGCGGGGGCCGTCGGCTTCCGGCCAGGTGATGCTTGCAGGGCTGTTCATGATGAAGTGGGTCGTTTTGCGAAAGGCGCGTCGCGGCGCGCTGCGGGTGGCGAGACCTCATCGAATGTAGACAGTTTTGTCCACCATCGACAAGGTGAAAGAGATATGGCGATTTTAGCCCTCACCCGCGCTCACCTCGACCCGTTCCGAAGCCGGTGACAAAGCGCCGATTGGCCAATAAAAAACGGGGTTCCTGACTGAACAGAAACCCCGTTTCGCACAACTGGTGCCGGCTGCAGGACTCGAACCCGCCACCTCATGATTACAAGTCAAGCGCTCTACCTGATGAGCTAAGCCGGCATGAGGCCGTGATTCTACTTCATTTTACGATCTTGAGGCGAGCCCTCCCGCCACCTTTCGAGCCGTCGTCGTCGGGCTGGTCGCCCTGCGGCGCGCGCTCGGCTTTGGCGGCGGCATCGTCGGCTGCGGGCGCCTTGTTGACCGCACGCGGCGCGCTCGACACGCTCGGCGCAGTCGACACGCTCGGCGCGGTGGACGGCTCGACCGTTTCGGCGTCGGCGCCCGAATCCTGCGCCTCGCCGCCTGTCGACTCGACCGGGAACGCCATGCCTTGCCCGTTTTCGCGCGCGTAGATGGCGAGGATATTGGCGATAGGCACTTCGATCTTGTGCGACTTGCCGGAGAAACGGGCGCTGAACTCGACCCACTCGTTGCCCATCTGCAGTTGGCTCGTGGCCTCGAAGCTGATGTTCAACACGATCTCGTTGTCGCGCACAAACTGCCGCGGCACACGCGTCTGATTATCGACGCGCACTGCAATGTGCGGCGTGTAGCCGTTATCCGTGCACCATTCGTACAGCGCGCGCAACAGATAAGGCTTGGTGGAAATCTCTTGCATCAGCAGTCCTCTTACCGGGCGCGGGCACCGCGCGCGCGTGGCCGCGCGGCGCCCTTGCCCAAAGCCAAACTCAACGACGCATCACCTTTTCCGACGGCGTCAGCGCCTCGATATAAGCCGGACGGCTGAAAATGCGCTCGGCGTACTTCATGAGCGGCGCCGCGTTCTTCGACAGTTCGATGCCGTAGTGATCCAGACGCCACAAGAGCGGCGCAATGGCGACGTCGAGCATCGAAAACTCTTCGCCGAGCATGTACTTGTTCTTCAGGAAGATCGGCGCGAGTTGCGTCAGACGGTCGCGAATCGCGAGGCGCGCCTTCTCGTGGTTCTTCTCCGCAGCCTTGCCCTTTTCGTTCTCGAGCGTGCCGACGTGGACGAACAGCTCTTTCTCGAAGTTCAGCAGGAACAGGCGCGCGCGCGCACGCTGGACCGGATCGGCCGGCATGAGCTGCGGGTGCGGGAAGCGCTCGTCGATATACTCGTTGATGATGTTCGATTCGTACAGAATCAGGTCCCGTTCGACGAGAATCGGCACTTGACCATACGGATTCATCACGGCGATGTCTTCCGGCTTGTTAAACAGGTCGACGTCGCGGATCTCGAAGTCCATGCCCTTTTCGAACAACACCAGCCGGCAGCGCTGGGAGAACGGGCAAGTTGTGCCGGAATACAGAACCATCATGATTTACGTTTCCTCAAAAAGCTGAAAGGCCAGCGCGCGGAAAAACCGTTCAGCAGGTTTTTCCTGGCGCCGGCCCCACGCCGTATAGCGGCGTGATTATTTGATATGTTTCCAGTACGCGGCGTTCAGTCGCCAGGCGAAAAAGCTCAGAATACCGAGGAACAGCAGCACCCACACGCCAAGCTGCTTGCGGGTTTTCTGAGTCGGCTCGGACATCCAGGACATATACGACACAAGGTCGGCCACAGCAGAATCATAATCTACCGGCGACATCGTCCCCGGCGTGACCTGCTGGAAGCCCACAAATTTGTGCACCGTCTCGCCCGTTTTTTCGTCGACTTCGTCACCGAATTTCGCAGTACGTTGCCCCTGAAGCTGCCACAGCACGTGAGGCATGCTCACGTTTTCATACACCAGATTATTCCAGCCGGTCGGCCGCGTATTGTCGCGATAAAAACTGCGCAGATACGTGTACAGCCAGTCCTTGCCGCGCGCCCGCGCTTCCACCGACAAATCCGGCGGACTCGCGCCGAACCACGCTTTCGCGTCGTCCGGGCGCATGGCGACGGTCATCGTGTTGCCGATTTTGTCGGTGGTGAAAAGCAGGTTCGACTGGATTTCGCTCGGCGCGATGCCGAGGTCGGTCAGCCGGTTGTAGCGCATCAGGTTCGCGCTGTGGCAATTCAGGCAGTAGTTTACAAACAATTGCGCGCCGTGCTGCAAAGAAGCGAAATTGTCTGCGTTATCCGGCGCGCGGTCGAGATGAACATTCTCGTCCGCATACGCCGGGCCGCTCAGCACCGCGAGCAGTGTCGCGCCGATCAGCGCGCACGTCGAAAGCAGTTTTTTCATCTTCGTGTTCTCCTCGCTCTCGATTAGTGGGGCTTGTAGCGCACGCGCTCAGGCGGCTGCCTGAACGTGCCAAGCCGCGTCCAGAACGGCATGCCGAGGAAAAACGCGAAGTAGATCAGCGCGCACACCTGCGCAATCAACGTAGCGACCGGCGACGGCGGTTTGGTGCCGAGGAACGCCAACGTCAGGAAAGCGAGCACGAAAATCCCGTAGAACACCTTGTGGAAGAACGGCCGGTAACGGATCGACTTCACCGGCGAGCGGTCGAGCCAAGGCAGGAAGAACAGCGAAACCACCGCGCCGCCCATCACCACGACGCCCCAGAACTTCGATTCGGTGAACGCCATGGCCAGAATCACGAGCACGGCGAGCACCGGCAGGCCGAGCTTCCACTTGCCGCGCGCGCGCACCAACGCAAGCAGGCCGAGCAGCGCGATCACGATCATCAGGACGATCTTGAACGGATCGGTCGTGGCGCGCAGCATCGCGTAGAAGGCCGTGAAGTACCAGACCGGCGCGATTTCCGGCGGCGTCTGCAGCGGGTTGGCCGGCACGAAGTTGTTCGCTTCGAGGAAGTAGCCACCCATTTCAGGCGCGAAGAAGATGATCGCCGCGAAGATCATCAGGAAGATGCACACGCCGTAGAAATCGTGCACTGAGTAGTACGGGTGGAACGGAATGCCGTCGAGCGGAATGCCGTCCGGGTCCTTCTTCGCCTTGATCTCGATGCCGTCCGGGTTGTTCGAGCCGACTTCGTGCAGCGCGACCAGATGCGCGACGACCAGCCCGAGCAGCACCAGCGGAATCGCGATCACGTGAAACGCGAAGAAGCGGTTCAGCGTCACGTCGGACACCACGTAGTCGCCGCGAATCCACAGCGACAGGTCCGGCCCGATGAACGGAATCGCCGAGAACAGGTTCACGATCACCTGCGCGCCCCAGAACGACATCTGGCCCCACGGCAGCAGGTAACCGAAGAACGCCTCGGCCATCAGGCACAGAAAGATCGCGCAGCCGAAGATCCACACGAGCTCGCGCGGCTTGCGATACGAGCCGTACATCAGCCCGCGGAACATATGCAGATACACGACGACGAAGAACATCGACGCGCCCGTTGAGTGCATGTAGCGGATCAGCCAGCCCCACGGCACCTCGCGCATGATGTACTCGACCGAGCCGAACGCGAGCGTCGCGTCGGGCTTGTAGTTCATCGTGAGGAAGATGCCGGTGACGATCTGGTTCACCAGCACGAGCAGCGCGAGCGAGCCGAAGAAGTACCAGAAGTTGAAGTTCTTCGGTGCGTAGTATTCGGAGACGTGCTTCTTCCAGGTGGACGTGAACGGAAAGCGCCGGTCGATCCAGCCGACGAGCCCGGCCGTCTCCACTTCGTGTTCGATCGCCATTACGCTTCTCCTTTCTCGTCCTTGCCGATCACGAGCCCATTGGCCGACGTGAACATATAAGGCGGGATGTCGAGGTTCTGCGGCGCAGGTTTGTTCTTGAAGACGCGGCCGGCCATGTCATAGGTCGAGCCGTGGCACGGGCACAGGAAGCCGCCAGGCCAGTCGTCCGGAAGATTGGGCTGCGCGCCCTCCTGGAAGCGCGGCGTCGGCGTGCAGCCCAGATGGGTGCACACGGCGACGGCGACAAAAACGTTCTTGTGGTCGGCGCGTGAACGGAATTCGTTGTTGCAGTACTCCGGCAGCGGCAACGAAAAGGGATTCTTGCTCGCGGGATCGGCGACTTCGTTGTCGGCCTTCTTGACGTCGGCGAGCATCTTCTCGGTGCGGTTGATGATCCACACGGGCTTGCCGCGCCAGGCCACGGTCTTCATGTCGCCGGGCTTGAGATCGCTGATGTCGACTTCGACCGGGGCTCCTGCTGCCTTGGCCTTTTCAGATGGTGCAAACGAACTAACAAAGGGTACGACAGTGGCAACGCCTCCAATGCCACCTGCTACGGTCGTCGCTATCAGCCAGGTACGGCGGCTGCCGTCGACGCGTTCATCTTCCTTGTCTCGCATTACACGCCCCACTTCTGAGTTGGATTGTTCCTTCACGTCGCTTCTACCGCCGCTAGTTTGCTCGAATGGAGTCGCCATTTACAAGGGCCGATTGCCAAAAACCGTGCGAAGCCCTTGATAACTCAGGGTTTCTCCGTACGCATCACAAACTTTTTTGCAGCAGCTTTTAAGTGTCCCCTCCGTTATTCGTGCCTTTTGCTTCGCTAATGCCCATTTGATATTTCAACGACTCAAACGGGATTCGGAATATCGATAAAGAGATGCTCGATGTCGAACTGCTCCGACAGATGCTTGCCCACCGCCTGCACGCCGAAGCGCTCGGTCGCATGATGGCCGGCCGCGAGAAACGCTACGCCGCTTTCTGCCGACGTGTGCATGACCGACTCCGACACCTCGCCCGTCAGATAGACGTCGGCGCCGGCGTTGATCGCCGCGTCGAACATGCCTTGCGCGGCGCCCGTGCACCACGCCACGCGGCGCAGACTGCGATCCGGGTCGCCGAACACGAGCGGCGTGCGGCCGAGCGTCTGCTCGATCTCGGCGGTGAAGTGCGCGAGCGTGATCGGCATTGCGAAGGTGGCGAGCCAGCCGAGGTCGTTCTCGCCGAAACGCGCGTCGCTGATCCAGCCCATCTTCGCACCGATCTGCGCGTTGTTGCCGAACTCGGGATGGTCGTCGAGCGGCAGGTGATAGGCGAACAGGTTCAGGTCGTTGGCGAGCAGCAGTTTCAGGCGCCCGTATTTGCGGCCGGTGATCTGCGGCGCCTCGTTGCGCCAGAAGTAGCCGTGATGGACCAGCACGGCGTCCGCGCCCCAATCGAGCGCGGCTTCGAGAAACGCAACTGACGCGGTCACGCCGGTCGCGAGTTTGCCGATCTTGCGGCGCCCTTCGACTTGCAGACCGTTCGGGCAATAGTCCTTGAACCGCGCGGTTTCAAGGAGATTGTTCAAGTACAATTCAAGTTCGATCCGATCCATATAAACCTCTAGTCTTCAGATGCTTAGACGCTTCTGGCTGTTCTTTGCCCAAGCGGTGACTGTGCTGTTGGCGCTGATGTTCATCATCGCGACCCTCAAACCGCAGTGGCTTCAGCGTCAAGGGCAATTCGGCAAGCAACTTGCCGAACCGATCGTCGCACTGCGCGAAGTCGCGCCTGGCATGGGCAGCGGGCCCGCAACGGCGTCTTATGCCGACGCCGCGCAAAAGGCCATGCCCGCGGTCGTAAACGTCTTTTCCAGCAAAGATGGCTCACTGCCGCCGGACCCGCGCGCGAAAGACCCGCTGTTCCGCTACTTCTTCGGCGACAAGAACAATCGCAGGCAGCGCGAACAACCGGCCGCGAACCTGGGCTCCGGGGTGATCGTGAGTTCGGAAGGGTACATTCTAACGAACCAGCACGTCGTCGACGGTGCGGATCAGATTGAAATCGCGCTCGCCGACGGACGCACCACGAACGCCAAGGTGATCGGCATCGATCCGGAAACGGATCTGGCCGTGCTCAAGGTCAACATGACCAACCTGCCCACCATCACCCTCGGCCGCATGGAGCAGACGCGCGTGGGCGACGTGGTGCTGGCCATCGGCAATCCGTTCGGCGTCGGGCAGACGGTCACGATGGGCATTGTCAGCGCGCTCGGCCGCAATCATCTCGGCATCAATACGTTCGAAAACTTCATCCAGACCGATGCGGCGATCAATCCCGGCAACTCGGGTGGCGCGCTCGTCGACGTGAACGGCAATCTGCTCGGCATCAACACCGCTATTTACTCGCGCTCGGGCGGCTCGCTCGGCATCGGCTTCGCGATTCCGGTGTCGACTGCGCGCAGCGTGCTCGAAAGCATCATCACGACGGGTTCGGTCACGCGCGGCTGGATCGGCGTCGAGCCGCAAGACGTGACGCCGGAAATCGCCGAGTCGTTCGGGCTCGACCAGAAGTCGGGCGCGATCGTCGCGGGCGTGCTGAAGAACGGTCCCGCCGACCGCGCGGGCATCAAGCCAGGCGACATCCTGATGAGCGTCAACGGTCAGGAAATCACCGACACCACGCGCCTGCTGAACGTGATCGCGCAGATCAAGCCGGGCACGGCCGCCAAGGTGCATCTGGTGCGCAAGAACCGCGAGCTGGATGTCGACGTGGTCATCGGCAAGCGGCCGCCTCCGCCGAAACAGCCCGCCGACGACAGCGAGCAGCAGGACGACGAAGGCGGTTGAGCGCAAGCGGTGCGCGGGTAGTAGCGCCCGTGCCGAATCCGCTGGTAGAACGTAGAACGTAAAAAGGGCAGTCCGCAACGGACTGCCCTCAGACTGCTGACAAAGTACCCCCCAAAGCCTGGCCACGCGCCGGGCTTTGTCGTTTAATGGGCGTCATGCTCAGGAAACCGACACCCATGCAGC
>NZ_QBUB01000027.1:0-63761 GCF_003058125.1 Paraburkholderia sp. GV068 | reverse complement strand
GCACGCTTGCGCACTGCAATGCGAGTACGTTGCTTTCGCCCTCGTAAATGACCTGTCGTGCGATGACCGCCTCGTGGCGCAACTGCGCTTCCCACCTGGCGCCCGCCTGGTCGAGATGATGCGTGCCGTAGACATACGGCTGGCCATACGTCGTCGGGTCCTGCGGTGCGACATTGGCACTGTCCCGAAAGCGCTCCCACGCGCTCTCAGGGTTGTAGTCCGCGACCATGAACGACTGCGGCACGGTCGTCGTGTGCGTCTCGATCTTCGTCACCGCCTCCACGCCGCCCGCTTCCAGACCGGCCGCTTCGCGGTACGGCACGATCCGCTGTGGATCGTCGTAGAGGTAATGATCGATGTCATCTGCAAAGACGATCTGGTCACCGTATTCCGTTTCCACGATAAAGCAGTAGATCCCAGCCTTCTCCATCAGCATGTGGACATAATCGAAATCCGTCATCTGGTGCTGGAAGCGCCAGAGATGGACCGGATACTGACGGCGCAGACGGAACGATGTCTGGTGATCCCGGATGCCATGACGGCGCAACACCGCCATGAGGATCTGCGGTGTGGTGACGCGTTGGTAGACGTGCGTGTCCGTAACCGCCTGGAGCCGTCCGAAGTGTGACTTCACCACGACCTCGTACTTTACGTAGTCCTTCGTGGTCCGGATGGTGGAGAAGCGCTCGATGAAACCACTGAATTTCCGCACTGTTCCATCGTCATTCTCGATGCCGAAAACCGCATCAAGGTTCAGATAGTCAGCCCGTGCAAGCTGCTGCGGGTGGGTCAACTCGATGCGCACCTCGGTGGGCGCGCCCATCTTCTCGATTGCCGTGAACGACACGACCGACAGCGCCGCCGCGCTGTCCGTGCCAGGTACGTCGAGAAAATATGCCTGGCGCCCGGTTATGGCACGCAGCGCGTCTTGCAGGTCTGCCATGACCCGGCCTCCTTGCTGATTGTGGGAGACGCGGCCGGGTACATGAGGACTGCAAACGTCAGGCTGGCCGCGATCTGGAGCCATTTCAGCTCTTCACGCGTTTTTACCTGGCGGGGTGATTCACTTCAATCAGATGTGTCTGAAAGTCCGTAGTCTGTTGTCAAACGGAAAAGGGCGACCGAAGTCGCCCTGTCGCCAAAGAACTGTCATGGACCGAATAGCGTCGCCCAACAACCTCAAACCACCCTCGCCCCCACCCGCCGATTATCTGCACGCATGAATGAACTGTGCTCAACAACCGCCCCAAACAGCAACCCAATCGTCGCCCACATAATCGCCTGCATGCCAAGCGCAGCGACGCGGAATTTCCACAGCAGCGCTGCCGGAAAACCCGCAGGGACTTCATCGATAACCGGCATCGACACCTGCACAACGGCAATGATCGCGACGAACACGAGCCCAGCCACGATCGAGCCGTTCCATGCACCGAGCTTGATGGCCGCGCGGCGTCGGACCTTCAGCGAAAAGACCAGCGCGGTCAGCGAAATCGCGATCATCAGAAAGAAGAGTCCCGTGCGCGGTCCGATCGTCGCGGGGTCGCCGACCGCGGGCGGATTCGCCGGATACTTGATGTTCGGAACGATCACCAGCGCGACGAATGCACCAAGCGCGAGCCACGCCGACAACGCGCGCGCACTCATCGGGCCGACTCGCCCGTAAGCGTAGGCAAACACGAGCGAGAACAATCCGCCGAACGCCGCGCCGTACACGACCACGCCGGTCAGCAATCCCAAACCGGCTTGCGTATCGCGACTGACGAGTTCCTCCTCATGTGCATGCTGGTGCTCATCGGCATCGGCAGCAGCAGTAGCCGCACCCGCATGTCCATGCTCATGCCCATGCGCTGCACCACCCGCCTCGCCGGCTTTCTCTTCGAACGCAATCGCCTGATTGACCTGCGGCTCGCCCACCACTCGGGCGAACGCGAACGTGACGAGTCCTGCGGCGATGCCTGCAAGCATGCCGCGCAACAACAACTTACCGACCATGTTCTGCTCCGTTAGTGGCAGGGAAAGCCGAGCAGATGGCGGCCGTCGTGCACGAACTCATGCACGTACATGCCAGGCACGAGAGACGTGGCGCCCTGTTCCGCGCCGACGAAGTACAGCGCGAGCAGCAACAGCAATCCGCCGAACACGGCCCAAGGCAACAATTCGCGCAGCGGAATCGGCGTGGGCTGAACAGCGGGCTCGCGAGCGGGATCGAAAACAGCTTCAGTCATGAAGGACATCTCCTGGGGTAACGCGCCCCGTAGTCGATTGCAGAGGAATGGTGCGAAGCTCAGGTCTGGCTTTCGGCTTGCGATGCCGATTACAGTGGCGCGACCGCGCCGGGCTCTCACCGGCTTCCGCGCTTCGCAGTCCGGCTATTCTACGCGGTAAACTTCGGCGCCAGCTAGCGCGGACTGACGCGCGCGCATATTGAATGGAACGCGAAAAATGAACCTTCGGCTGCTGCTGATCAGCCATGCGCCAACCGCGGCCATGCCCGCGGGCCGCTTTCCCGCCGACGATCCACTCGACGCTCGCGGCCTCGCTGAAGCGCAAGCCGCGCAAGCGCGCTTGTCGCATCTATCGCATCTGACCGCGCTCAACGAAGCACCCGCTTTCGTCAGCCCGGCCGCTTGCGCCCGCGATACGGCCTCGGCCCTGGGTCTCAACGCGAAGGTGGACGCAGCGCTCGCCGACATCGACTACGGCAACTGGACAGGCCGTCGTCTTGCCGACCTCGCGGCGCAAACGCCAATCGACCTGAGCGCATGGATGCACAATCCCGACGCCGCCCCGCACGGCGGCGAGTCGTTTAGTCAGGCAGTGAAGCGCATCGGCGAATGGCTCGACACGCTCGACGTTGCGCTCCACGATGCACAAGGCAAAGCGCCAGGCAACGCGCGCGACGTCATCGCCGTCACCCACGCCCCGATCATCCGCGCCGCTGTCATACATGCGTTGAGCGCCTCGCCGGCCATCTTCCCACGCATCGAAATCGCACCGCTAACAGTGGTCGAACTGCATCGCTCGCAACAACGCGGCTGGACATGGTGGCCCGCATCGTCGTGAGTCTCGCAGAACACACATCGTCATTTACCCGATACCGATAAACGCAGCTTTCCCGATCCCGCAGACGTCAACGTGATCTGCGTGCGCCTCGCCGGCGCACCAAGATAAAAATGCTGACGTCCCGGCGAATTCTGATCGTGCGTCGCGTCCGGCAGACAGGAAGCAATGTCGGCGGCGACCGCTTGCAATGCGTCCGCGCTCGACCCTGCATCGCGATGCGGCGTCCACATGCACTGATAGCTTCCCCGCGCCGCCGAGCATTGCGCGTCGTCGCCATACGGTTGCGCGACGCCTTTGCCGTCGTCCGGCGAAAGCGCAGTGAATCCGTCCGGCGCCGCGGCCACGATCCGCTTCAACGACGAACACGGGCTCGGCGAATCATCGGCACTCGCGCGATACGGCGTGAGGCTTGCGAGCAGCGCGACAGCGAGCGTGCTGGTGAACAGCGTGCTGGTTTTCATAGCGGCGCGCGTGCTTGAAAGTGGCTGATGGATTGCGCCAAAGCAGCAGGCTTCGTGCCCTCGCGGCGAAGCAAAGCGAATGCACCCTGCAAATAGGCATGCAACTTGCATCCTGGCGATACCGGCTGACCGAGCCCGGTTTATTCATTGACGCCACGACTACGCCATGTCAAACGACGCGAACAATCACACGCCTAAACGCCTTTGCTCGGGAATCGACGGGATCGACGACGTGCTGGGAGGCGGCCTCACGCCGCACCGCATGTACCTCGTCGAAGGCGCGCCGGGTACGGGTAAAACTACCCTGGCATTGCAATTCTTACTCAAAGGCGTTGAGCAAGGCGAGGCAGGTCTGTACATTACGCTCTCGGAAACGCGTTCCGAGTTGATCTCGGTCGCGGACAGTCACGGCTGGGATCTCGGCCGCTTCCACATTCTCGAGCTGCTTTCCGACGAAGGCCTCGACCCGCAATTCGAGCAGACCGTGCTGCATCCGGCTGAAGTGGAACTCGGCGAGACCGTGCGCAACGTAATCAAGCAAGTCGAAGAACTCAAGCCCGCGCGCATCGTGCTCGACAGTCTCTCCGAGCTGCGGCTGCTGTCGCAGAACACGCTGCGCTATCGTCGGCAGATCCTTGCGTTAAAGCGCTATTTCGCCACGCGCGCATGCACGGTGCTGCTGCTCGACGACAACACATCCGATCCGTCCGACGTTCAGTTGCATAGCATCGCGCACGGCGTGATCTCGCTCGACAACGTCGTGCACGATTACGGCGGCAACCGGCGGCGCATGCGCATCGCGAAGATGCGCGGCATCAAGTTCCGCGAGGGCTATCACGACTTCTCGCTGGACACCGGCGGCATCAAGGTCTATCCGCGGCTCGTCGCGGCCGAACATCACGCGGACTTCGACACGCAGACGGTGAGCACCGGCACGACCGGTCTCGACGTGCTGCTCGGCGGCGGCCTGATACCCGGCACCAACGCGCTGATCGTCGGCCCCTCGGGCGTGGGCAAAACCACGACCGTGGTCTCATGCCTGATCGCGGCTCTCGAGCGAGGCGAGCGCTGCGTCTACTACGTGTTCGACGAAACGCTGGTGACGCTGATCGCGCGCTGCACGACGGTCGGCCTGAACCTGCAGCCCTATGTCGAAAGCGGGCTGCTCACATTGCGTCAGATCGATCCCGCCGAAATCTCTCCCGGAGAATTCGCGAGCGACGTTCGCATGTCCGTCGAGAAAAAAGGCGTGAAATACGTAGCGATCGACAGCCTGAATGCGTACTTGCAAGCGATGCCGGGCGAACGCTACCTGCTGCTGCAAATGCACGAACTGCTCGGTTATCTCAACCAGCAAGGCGTTATCACGATGCTTGTGCTGGGGCAGCACGGCATCATCGGCGAAATTCAGACCGACATCGACATCAGCTATCTGAGCGACGTGGTCGTTCTGTTCCGTTACTTCGAGCACCACGGCGAAGTCCTGACCGCCGTGACCGCCGTGAAGAGCCGCGCGAACGCGCACGAACGCTCGATCCGTCAGTTCAGGCTGTCGAACAACGGCGTGGAGGTGGGCGAAGCGCTGCGCGACTTCGAAGGCGTGCTCTCCGGGTTGCCGTCTTATAGCGGCAGCACCGCGCTGCTCGGTGCGACCGATCACCTCATCGATACGTCGCGGCAGTAAGCTCATGGAGCAACGCGTCCTGATTCTCGCGCCGTTTGGCCGCGACGCCGATGTCATTGCCGAAGTCCTGAGCAAGGACAAGCGGACGTGCGTCGCCTTTAGCGATGCGGACGCGCTGACCGAAGCGCTCGACGCCGGCGTGGGCACCGCGCTGATTGCCGAAGAAGCGCTCGCCGACAGCCGTGCAACGCGCCTGTTCGAGTGGCTCGAACATCAGCCCGCATGGTCCGACTTGCCGTTTATCCTGCTCGCGGCGACGCGCGTCGGTCATCGGTCGGCGCGCGGACTGGAAGTGCTCGAGCGGCTCGGCAACGTCGTCGTGCTGGAACGTCCGCTGAACTCGGAGACGCTGCGGCGAGCCGTGGCGTCGGCGCTGCGGGCGCGCGCACGGCAATACGAATCGCGCCGCCATCTCGCCGAACGGATCGAAGCGCAAGAAGCATTAGTCCAGCTAAACGATTCGCTCGAAAGCCGGATTGCCGAACGTACGCATGAACTCGCTTCGGCCAACAACCGGCTGATGATGGAGATCCACGAGCGCGCGAAGGTGCAGGCCGTGCTCGTGCAATCGCAGAAGATGGAAGCGCTCGGCCAACTCACGGGCGGGATCGCGCACGACTTCAACAATCTGCTGAACGTCATCATGGTCAACTCGGAGTTGATCGCGCGCGTGAGCGGCGACGAGCGCATTCGCGGCATGGCCGCGACCGTCAAGCGCGCGACCGAACGCGGCGCCAAACTCACGGGCCAGTTGCTCACGTTCTCGCGCAACAGCAACCTCGACCTGAAGGCCGTCGACGTGGTCACGCTGCTGCAAGGCATGCGCGACATCATTACCGTGTCGCTGGGATCGGGTATCAGCTACATCAACGACTTCGAACGCAAGGAGATGTGGACGCACGCCGACGCGAACCAGCTCGAGCTTGCGGTGCTGAATCTCGCGATCAACGCGCGCGATGCGATGCCGGGCGGCGGCGAGCTCAGCGTGCGCGTGAAGGAGCGCACTGCGCCCGACCAGACACTCGCCGAGGGCCGCTATGTCGTGATCGAAGTCGCCGACACGGGCGCGGGCGTGCCGCCCGACCTCGTCACGCGCGTGTTCGATCCGTTCTTCACGACCAAGCCGATCGGCAAGGGAACCGGCCTCGGCCTGAGCCAGGTGTACGGCATCGCGCGCCAGGCCGGCGGCACCGCGCGGCTTTTCAGCCAGGAAGGCGTCGGCACCACGGTCGAACTGTGGTTGCCGCTGCGCGAGCGCGTCGCGCCGCAGAACGCCAAGGCGTCCGATACCGAAGCGAACGCCGTCGGCGAAAAGCGCGTGCTCGTGATCGAAGACGACAGCGAGGTGCGGGCCATGCTCGTCGAGTCGCTCAAAATGCTCGGCTACAACGTGACGGAAGCCCCCGATGGCCGCGCCGGACTCGCCCGTCTGACGGACGACAACCCCGACCTGCTGATGGTCGACTTCGCGATGCCTGGCATGAATGGCATCGACGTAATCGCGGAAGCGCGTAAGATGCGCAGCGATCTGCCGGTGATTCTCGCAACCGGTTACGCCGACGTCGATATATCCGGTCTTTCGGTCGAGCGCTGCACGGTATTGCGCAAACCTTTCCAGCTCGACGATCTCGCGCGGACCGTCCGGCTCGGATTGATTGGCTGAAAAAAACCGCCTGCTTCAGCCGGCGCGCAGAAAATTTTCCAACTACATTGCTTGGCTAACGATTGTCTGACAGTGCAGCGTAACGCGCCATGATCTACCCCTCCCTTCGCGACTGGCTCTTCTCGGTCAAGACGTTTGCCGCCGCGATGATCGCGCTGTACATCGGCCTCGCACTGCAGTTGCCGCGGCCTTACTGGGCGATGGCGACGGTCTACATCGTGTCGAATCCGTTCGTCGGCGCGACGCGCTCGAAGGCGATTTATCGTGCGCTCGGCACCGCGCTCGGCGCGTCGGCGGCCGTGCTCCTCGTGCCGCCCTTCGTCGAATCGCCGTATCTGTTCAGCGTGGTCCTCGCGCTGTGGGTCGGCACCCTGCTCTTTCTCGCGATCTCGGATCGCACGGCGCGCAGCTACGTGTTTCTGCTCGCGAGCTATACGCTGCCGATCATCGCGCTGCCCGCGGTCACGAATCCGGCAGGCGTGTTCGATCTTGCGGTGAGCCGCACCGAAGAGATCACGCTCGGCATCGTCTGCGCGAGCATCGTGGGCAGCGTGGTGTTTCCGAGCCGGCTCGCGCCGACCATCATCGAGCGGACGGATGCATGGTTTCGCGACGCGGCTTTCTACTCGACGGAAACGCTGTCGGGCCGCATCGCAGGCGCGGCGATTTCCGGCGCGCGGCAGCGGCTCGCGGCGACCATCAACGGTCTGGAATTGCTGCTCAGCCAGCTCGCCTACGATCACACGCGCCCCGACCTTCTCACGCGCGCGCATGAACTTCGCGGACGCATGCAGTTGCTGCTGCCGCTCATGTCGGCGCTCGCCGATCCGCTGATCGCGCTTTACAACGCCGGCAGTTACAAGTGGCCGGAAGGGCTCGAGGCGCTGCTCGCCGACATCGTCAAATGGTTCAATGCGCCGCTGCCGGCCGCGAGCGCGGGCCATCACGCGGACCCGGCCGCGAATGCGCTGCGCGAACGCATTGCCGCGATGCAGCCGCCGCCCGAGGCGCTCACCACCTGGGACGGCGCATTGCTGTCCAGCGCGTTGTGGCGCATGAAGCAGGTGATCGACGTATGGGAGGACTGCCGCTCGCTGCGCATCATCATCACGCGTGAGGAAGGCTTGTGGCGGCCGCGTTTTCGCCATTGGCGGCTCGGCGGCACCGAGCGCTTTTTCGATCGCGGCATGATGCTGTTCTCGACCGGCTCGACCGCGGCCGCGGTGATTCTCGCGTGCAGTCTGTGGATCGCCTCCGGTTGGGCGGACGGCGCAAGCGCCGTGACGCTCGCGGCGGTCGCCTGCTGCTTCTTCGCCGCACTCGACGAACCCGCGCCGATGGTGTTCCGCTTCTTCGTCGCGACCGCGATCAGCGTGCTGGCCGCAGGTGTCTATCTGTTCGCCGTGTTGCCGCACGTGCATGACTTTCCGATGCTCGTGATCCTGTTCGCCGCGCCGTTCATTCTGGTCGGCACGCTGATTCCGCGCCCGCAGTTCAATATGGTCACGGTGCTCGTCGCCGTGAACACGGCCACGTTCATCAGCATTCAGGACGCGTACGACGCCAACTTTCTGACCTTCCTCAACAGCAACCTCGCCGGCCTCGCGGGACTTCTTTACGCTTATCTGTGGACTCGCGTGACGCGGCCATTCGGCGCCGAACTCGCGGCGGCTCGCCTGCTGCGCTCGAGCTGGAGCGATGTC
Source organism: Paraburkholderia sp. GV068 (assembly GCF_003058125.1). Lineage (NCBI taxonomy): Bacteria > Pseudomonadati > Pseudomonadota > Betaproteobacteria > Burkholderiales > Burkholderiaceae > Paraburkholderia > Paraburkholderia sp. GV068. The sequence continues at coordinate 55,187 of NZ_QBUB01000027.1, read as the reverse complement.
GCGTTGACGGCGTCGACGCGGCCCATCGAAGACCCGCGCAATCACGCCGCGCGCATGCTGGATCGTCTGATGCAACTGATCCCACGGCTCGCCGCGACCGACGACCATCGTCATCCTTCCATCGAAAGTTTTCGCGATCTGCGCATCGCGTTCAATTCCCTCGATTTGCGCCGTCTCACGCGCAAGCTCGGCGGCGAGGCGCCGGCCGCGATCGAGCAGGTGCTCGACGGCGTGCGCGGCTATTACGAAAGCTGCGCGAACCGCCACGCGCGCGAGCCCGTGCCCGCGAGCCTGATGTCGTCGATCGATTCGGCCGTCGCGCGCGTCACCGCGCAAGGACTCGCGGATGCCGGCACGCCCGACGCGACCGCGCAAACCTCGGCACGTCACTTGCGCGACGCGCTGCACGCGCTGATCGGCTTGCGTCTCTCGCTCTTTCCGGCCACGCTGCAAGCCGCAACGCCACCCGCGCAGGAGGCAAGCGCCTGATGCGCCGTTCAACCCCTTGGCCCCATTCCCACGATGATCGGTGAAATAGACATCTTCGGCGTATTTGTGCCGGCCGTGCTCGTGCTGATGCTGGTCGCCTATCTGATCAACCTCGCGATTCGCGCGGTGCTCGCGCGTGTCGGCTTTTACCGCTTCGTGTGGCATCGCTCGATCTTCGATCTCGGCATCTATGTGCTGGTGCTGGGCCTTGTCGTCGTCGTTTCGCACAGACTCGTTTCGTGAAATCAACGTGAAAAAAACCTGGTTCTCCGTCGGTCAGATCGTGCTGACCCTGATCGTCGTCGTGGCCGCGGCGCTCGTGCTGTGGAAGCTGATCGGCTACTACATGTTCGCGCCGTGGACTCGCGACGGACACGTACGCGCCGACGTGATCCAGGTTGCACCGGACGTGTCGGGGCTGATTTCATCGGTAGATGTAGTGGACAACCAGCAGGTCAGGCAAGGCCAGGTGCTGTTCGTGATCGATCACGCCCGCTACGCGCTCGCGCTGCGTCAGGCGCAGGCCACCGCGCAGCAGCGCCGCGCCACGCTCGACCAGGCACGGCGGGAAGACGTGCGCAATCGCAAGCTCGGCAACCTCGTCGCCGCCGAAGTCGCGGAAGAGAGCCGCTCGCGCGTCGACCAGGCGGAAGCGGCGCTCGCCGATGCGAACGTCGCGATCGACACGGCGAAGCTGAATCTGCAACGCGCGACGATCGTGAGCCCCGTCGACGGTTATCTGAACGATCGCGCGCCGCGTGCCGGCGAATTCGTCGCGGCGGGACGCGCGGTGCTGTCGGTGGTGGACATGCATTCGTTCCGCGTCGACGGCTACTTCGAGGAGACGAAGCTCGGCGGCATCCACATCGGACAGCCGGTCGACATCAGCGTGATGGGCGAGCCGCAGGTGCTGCGTGGGCATGTGCAAAGCATCGTCGCGGGCATCGAGGACCGCGACCGCACGCAGGGCACCAATCTGCTGCCCAATGTGAATCCTGCGTTTAGTTGGGTGCGGCTCGCGCAGCGCATTCCAGTGCGTGTCGCGCTCGATGAAGTTCCGCCCGATTTCCGCATGATCGCAGGGCGTACCGCTACCGTGTCGGTGCGCGAGCTGGCGGAGGCGCGCGCCGCGCGTCCCGCGCAGGCTTCGGAGGCGTCGAGTGTCTCCGCAACACCGCCCGCGACTGCCGCAGCCACTTCGGGCGCCTCGCAATGAAAGCGTCCCGCTTCGCGCCGTTTCTGCGCCTGCCTTCGCGCGCGTTCGCGCTGGTTCCGCTCGCCGCGTTGCTCAACGGCTGCATGAATGTCGGCCCGAACTACTCGCTGCCGAAAGACGCACTCGTGAACGCGCCGCTCGCGAATGCGCCGATCGAAGGCGCGGACTCGGCGCTCACGTCACACGCCGACGTGCCCGCGGTGTGGTGGAAGCTGTACGACGATCCGGTGCTCAACGGTCTCGTCGACGAAGCGCTGCAATCCAATACCGACTTGCGCGTCGCCGCCGCGAATCTCGCGCGCTCGCGCGAGGCGCTCGGCGTGGCTCAGGCGCAAGGCGGCTTTTCCGGCAAGACGTCGGCGGCGTTTCAGCGCGCGCAGGAATCGGCCGAACAATACCTGCTCACCGAGAAACTGCCGGTCGTGAACGAAGGCGACGTCGGCATCAGCGTCGCGTATGAAATCGATCTGTTCGGCAAGCTGCGGCGCGGCGTGGAAGCGGCGCAGGCCGACGCCGACGCCGTGCAGGCCGCGGGCGATCTCGCGCGCATCTCAGTGGTCGCCGACGTGGTGCGCGCCTACGTCGAGCAATGCTCGGCCGCCGAGGAACTGAAGATCGCGCAGCAGTCGCTCGCGTTGCAAAGACAGCGCGTGGATGTCTCGCGGCGTCTGCGTGACGTGGGCCGCGGCAATCAGACGGAAGTCACGCGCGGGCAAACCCAGGTCGATACGTTGTCCGCCGATATTCCGCGCTACACCGCGCGTCGCAAGATCGCGCAATACCGGCTGGCGGCACTGCTCGCGCGCGCACCGTCCGACTTGCCGCCCGCGGTTCTCGCCTGCGAGAAGCTGCCGCAAATCCGTCAACCGATTCCCGTCGGCGACGGCGCCGCGCTGCTCCGGCGCCGGCCCGACGTGCGCGAAGCCGAGCGTCAACTGGCGGCATCGACGGCGCGTATCGGCGTTGCGACCGGCGCGCTGTATCCGACCGTGAGCATCGGCGCATCGGCGGGTTTGACGGGCGTTCTCGAAGATCTCGGCACGTCACCGACAGCGCGTTGGGGCTTCGGTCCGCTGATCAGCTGGACGTTCCCCGCCAACGGCGCGCGCGGCCGCGTGCGCGAAGCGCAGGCGTCGAGCCAGGTCGCACTTGCGCGCTTCGACGGCGTCGTGCTGACCGCGTTGCGCGAAACGGAGACCAGCCTTGCCACCTATGCATCGGACTACGCTCGCACGGAAGCGCTACAGGCCGCGCTGAAATCCGCGGCGCAATCCGCGGACGAAACGCACCGGCTGTATCGCGCGGGCCGCGAGTCCTTCATCTCCGATCTGGATGCGACGCGCACGCTGACGTCGACGAAAGCGCAAGTCGCAGCGGCTGAAGGTCAGGTGGCGATCGACCAGGTGAATCTGTTTCTGGCACTCGGCGGCGGGTGGGAGCGGGAGGGGCACGCTGCGCCGGGGATGGCGGGGGCTTCCGCTTCGACACCGGCTTCGGCTTCGGCTTCGGCTTCGGCTTCGGCTTCGGCACGAGCATCGGCAGCAAAAACCCAAGCCCCGTAGCCGCATCACCCGACCTTACGTTTTATTTTTGAATAACTTTCTTTTGCCTTTCATTTACGGTTAAATACCTGGCACTCACCACACGTTACGAGGCCAAGGTATGTCGTCATTCATGAAAAGCGCAGCAGCATTGGGCGGATGCATCGGCATCTTCACGGCGGTCGTGGCCATCGTCGAAATTCTGGCGGGCTAAGCCCGTTGCTCGCTCGCGAAGCGCCGGCTTGCGCTACGCAGGCCGGCGCTTCGCCGCTTGATGAATCGCGGCGCGCACCCGCGGATACGTGCCGCAACGACAGACGATATTGCTCATGGCCGCGTCGATGTCGGCGTCGCTCGGATGCGGCTTCTGTTTGAGCAGCGCGCAAGCGGCCATCAGTTGCGCGCTTTGACAATAGCCGCACTGCACGACATCGAGATCGATCCACGCGGCCTTCAGTGCCTGCGCTTCGCCGCCTTGCAACCCTTCGATGGTCGTGATCTTCTGCGTCGTCAAATCGGACATGGGCGTCTGACACGACAGGCACGCCTTGTCGTTCAGATGCACCGTGCAGGCGCCGCAAATGCCGACGCCGCAGCCGAACTTCGTGCCCGTCATGCCGAGCTCGCAACGCAGCACCCACAATAGCGGCATATCCGGCTCGACTTGCACAGCCACCGCGCGTCCGTTGATGTTGAGCGCTGCCATATCGGTCTCCGGCTTCAGGTGAACTTCAAAGGCAACGTACGCAGTCGCTTGCCGGTCAGTGCAAACACTGCATTGGCAACAGCCGGCGCGATTGGCGGCACGCCCGGTTCGCCGACGCCTTGCGGATGCAATTGGCTCGGCATGATGTCGACTTCGATGATCGGGCAATCGTTGATTCGCACAACCGGAAAGTCGACGAAGTTCTTCTGCTCGACCTGGCCGTTGACGATCGTGATCTCGTCCTGCAACGCGGCCGAGAGGCCGAATACGATTCCGCTCTCCATCTGCTGACGAATCAGATTCGGATTCACCGGCAAACCGCAATCGATCACGCAAACCACGCGGTGCACGCGAATCATCCTGTGCGATCCGATCGATACCTCCGCGACCTGCGCGACCACGCTGCCGAATGCCTCGTGAAGCGCGACGCCACGCGCGCGCGGAGCGCCATCGGCGGCAGACGTCAACGGGTGCGCCCAGTCGGACAATGCGGCCACTCGCTGCAACACCGCCAGGTGCCGCGGATGCTGCGCAAGCAGTGCGCTGCGAAACGCAATCGGGTCCTGGCTGGTGGCGGCGGCGATCTCATCGGTAAAGCTCTCGGTGAAGAAGGCCTGATGCGAGTGGCCGACCGAACGCCAGAAGCCCACCGGCACGGGCAAGTCCACGATCTTGTGCGCGACGCGCGCCGTGGGCCACTCGTAGGGCTGATCGAACGCGCCTTCGGCTGTCGTCTTGTCGAGCGGAATGCGCGGCGCGCCGTAATAACGCGCGAGCGCTTCGGGCACGATGGCCTGACTCGCGGACGCGCTGTGCCACGCGACGAGCTTGCCGTTATCGTCGAAGCCCGCCTTCAGGCGCGATACGCATGCGGGGCGATAGAAGTCGTGCGTAAAGTCCTGCGCGCGCGACCATAGCGTTTGCACCGGACGTCCGCCGGCCTCGCGCGCGATCGCGGCGGCCTGTGCGATGTAATCGGTTTCGAGGCGTCGCCCGAATGCGCCGCCGAGCAACTGCGCATGCACATGAACCTTGTCGTCGTCGATATGCAGCACTTTGGCGACGTGCCGCCGCGCGAGCGCGGGCGTTTGCGTCGATACCCAGACGGTCGCCGCGCCGTCCGCGACCTGCACGGTGCAGTTGAGCGGCTCGACCGCGCCGTGCGCGAGATACGGCGCGTGATATTCAGCCGTGATGGTGCGCGCCGCGCCGCTTAGCGCATCGTTGATGTCGCCGCGGCGGTAGTACGCGTGGCCGTCGCCGTCGTCGAGGGCGAGCGCGAGGCGGCGCTCCACTTCCGCGCTCGAAAGCGTGGCCGCGGCGCCATGCTGCCATGTCACTTTGATCGCGTCGACGGCGTTGGTCGCGCGAAATGGATTGTCCGCGATCACGGCGACGCCGCCCGTGCCGCCCGCATACGGCTCGAAAGCGAGCGCCTTCACGAAGCCGCGCATTCGCTGCGCCGCGCTCGCGTCGAAGCTCGCAACCGTGCCGCCGAGCGTAGGACACATCACGACACTCGCGTAGAGCAGGCCGTCGGGCAACACGTCGATGCCGAATCGCGCGCTGCCGTTGATCTTCGACGCGGCCTCGATGCGGCGCAACGGTTTGCCGATCAGCGTGAAATTCGCGGGGTTTTTCAACGCCACCTTGCGAGGCAGCGGTTGTTGCGCCGCCATCGACGACAACTCGCCGAAGCTCGCCTTATGTCCCGACGGATGCGTGACATACCCGCCTTGCGTCGCGCATTCGCCGGGTGCGACGTGCCATTGCGCGGCGGCCGCGCCAATCAGCATCGCACGCGCCGAGGCGCCCGCTTCGCGCATGGGCGTCCACAGGTCGTTGATGCTCGACGAGCCGCCGGTCATCATCGTGCCGGCTTCGCGCGTGAGCTTGCGCGTGTACCAGACGACCGCGCGCTTCGTGATGCTGTCGTGATCGGGACGAAACGGCAGATCGTCGATGACGTTCTGCACGCTGTTGTAGATGTTGTCGATCGGCGCGTCCTCGACACGCACGCGCGACCAATCGGCGTCGAGTTCTTCGGCAAGCAGCATCGCGAGACCGGTGTGAACGCCCTGGCCCATTTCCGCCTTGCTCATCATGATCGTCACGCTGTTGTCGGCGGCGATCTTGACCCAGCCGTTGAGCGCCGTTTGCGTGCCTTCGACGGGTAACGGCGCGTCGGTCGTGAGGCGCTGCCGCGCCGGCAGCACGGACCAGCCGACCAGCAACGCACCCACCGCGCCGGCGCCGCCGATGACGAAGGTTCTGCGCTTCATGATGAATGGCCCATCGGCTTGCCCGCCGGTAACAAGCTGCAAGGGCGCGATGCGCGCCCTGCGTCCCCACGCAATATTAGTAAGACGGAGGAACGGCCGCGGACTTAAATTCGTCGGATGAAGCCGTGCGCGCGCGGGGCGGGCGCGAGGGGCACGCTAGCGAGGCGGACCGCCTGGCTAGCGTGCCGTGGGGCGTTTCATTAAATGTGCAGAGCGTGCGGCTTTGCTCTGCCTTGCTTTGGTCAACAGGCTCAGCGCCGGTTCGAGCCCGACACGACATCGATCCATACGGCGAGCACCAGAATGCCGCCCTTCACGATCATCTGCCAGTAGGCATCGACGTCGAGCATCGACATGCCGTTGTCGAGACTCGCCATCACGAGCGCGCCGATCAATGCGCCGTAGACCGTGCCCGAGCCGCCGCGCATCGACGTTCCGCCGATAAAGCACGCGGCAATCGCGTCCAGTTCGCCCATCGAGCCCGCCGACGGCGATCCTGCGGCCAGGCGCGCCGTGTTCACGATGCCGGCGAACGCGCACATCAATCCCATCAGCGCGAAAATGGCGAGCTTCACGCGATTCGTGTTGACACCGGACAGGCGCGTCGCTTCGAGATTCGATCCGACTGCGTAAATGCGTCGGCCAAAGACGGTCTGGGTGGCGACCCAGGTAAAGATGCCGAGCAACGCGAGCAGCAGAAGAACGGGCACCGGAATGCCGCCGTAACGATCGAGCGTCGCCACGAAGCCTGCGAGAATCGCGCCCGCGCCGACCACTTTGGCAACGTCCTGCCAGACCGGCACCACGCTCAACTGATAGCGCTCGCGATTGCGGCGCTGACGTATCGTCAGAAACGCGAGCAATAGAAACAGCACGACGGCAAGCGTATCGCCGGCCAGTTTCGGCAGATAGCCCTGGCCGACGAACACGAAACTGTCGGAGACCGGCGCGATGGTCGAACCGCCTGTCACGCCGAGCAGAATCCCGCGATACGCGAGCATGCCGCCGAGACCGACAATGAACGACGGCACGCGCCGGTATGTCGACCACCATCCGTTGAAGAGGCCGACGAGCACGCCGAGCAGCATCACGGCGGGCAACGTGACGCCTATCGGCCAGTGACGGTTGACGTCGAGTATCGCGGCCACGCCGCCGAGCAAACCGAGCAGCGATCCGACCGACAGATCGATCTCGCCCGCGATGATCACGAACACCATGCCGCACGCGAGCATGCCGGTGATCGACATCTGCCGCAGCAGGTTCGACAGATTGCGCGGCGTCACGAAGGCGCCGTGCGTGAGCACCGAAAAGAAAATCCAGATGGCGGCCACGGCAATCAGCAGCGCGAGAATCTTGTAGCGCGCGAACAGTTGCTGAATGCGCTGCGGACCGCCGAATGCGCCTCGCGGCGCAGTATTGTCGGCGCGTTGGGAAGTAACGTCGGGCGTCATGCTGCACTCGCTGCGGTTGGGTTCGGGACTCGCTGCACGGGACGGATCGCGGCGCTGAGAATGTCTTCCTGCGTGAGGCCGTCGTTGACGAAATCGCCGCGCAATTCGCCTTCGCCGATCACGAGCACGCGGTCGCTAATGCCGAGTACTTCCGGCAATTCGGACGACACCATCACGATCGACATGCCGCGCTGCGCCAGTTGAAAAATGAGTTTGTAGATTTCGTATTTCGCGCCGACGTCGACGCCTCGTGTAGGTTCGTCGAGAATCAGTACTTTGGGATCGGTCAGCAACATGCGCGTGAGCACGGCTTTCTGCTGGTTGCCGCCGGAAAGGCTCGCTATCGACAACATCGGATGAGCGGCGCGCACGGAAAGCCGCTTCATTTCCGTATGAATCGTATCTAGCTCGGCTGCGGAATCGATGCGTCCACCCGATGCAAAGCGCTGCAGCACCGCGAGCGTGATGTTGTGGCCGACACTCAGACCCGGCACGATGCCGTGGCGCTTGCGATCTTCCGGCACCATGCCGATGCCCGCGCGAATCGCATCGATAGGCGCGCGAATCCTCACGGCCTTGCCTTCCATGACGACCGTTGCCTCGCTCGTGCCGGGATAGGCGCCGAAAATCGCCTGCATCAATTCCGTGCGCCCCGCGCCGACGAGCCCGGCCACGCCGAGAATTTCGCCGCGCCGCAACGCAAACGACACATCGTTCACGCGCTTGCGGCGCGGATTCGTCACGTCGAAACAGGTGACGTTGCGCGCTTCGAAAACGACGTCGCCAATCGGATGCGGCTCGCGCGGGAACAGGTTCTTGATCTCGCGTCCGACCATCAGCGAAATGATGCGGTCTGTCGTCAACGCGTGCATGGGCTCGGTGGCGACATGGCGTCCGTCGCGAATCACGCTGATCGTGTCGCAAACGGCGGCGACTTCGTCGAGCTTGTGCGAGATGTAGACACAGGCCACGCCGCGCCGCTTCAGATCGCGCACGATGTCCAGCAGAATGGCAATCTCCGAGGAAGTAAGCGACGACGACGGTTCATCCAGAATCAGCAGCTTCGCGCGTTTGTTGAGCGCCTTCGCAATCTCGATCAACTGCTGATGGCCGCCGCCGTAGTTCATCACCGGTTGCGCCGCATTGATGCCCTGAATGCCGAGCTCGCGCAGCAATTCGTCCGCGCGTTGGTACATCGCGGCGTAATTCATGCGGCCGCCGGGCAGCGTGATTTCATTGCCGAGAAAAATGTTCTCGGCCACCGACAATTCGGGCACCAGCATCAACTCCTGGTGAATGATGATGATGCCGGCGCGCTCCGTGTCGCGTATGCCCGCTGCTTTCAGCGGCGTGCCTTCCCAGGTTATCTCGCCATCCCAGGTACCGTGCGGATATACGCCGGACAGTACTTTCATCAGCGTCGATTTGCCTGCGCCGTTTTCGCCGCACAAGCCGACGCACTCGCCCGGCGCGACCGTCAGGTCGATTCCGTCGAGTGCTTTCACGCCTGAAAATGCCTTGACGATGCCGCGCATCGTCAGTAACGGTTGCGTCATTCGCTATGCCTCGCTGCAAGGCGCGCGATCGCGCCGATACGCGACAGCCGTATCGGCGCAAACCGCGCGCGCGTTACGCTCATTGGCTCGCGAGCTGGGCCTGGGTATAGAAGCCGTCCTTGACGACTACATCGACGTTGCTCTTGGTGAGCAACGTGGGCTGCAGCAGCACCGTGTCGACTTTCTTCTTGCCGTTGTCGTACTGCGCGTTAAACGCGGGCTTCTCGCCCTTCGCCAATGCAACCGAGAGCTTGGCGGCTTCGCCGGCAATCAGCTTCAACGGCTTGTAGACCGTCATGGTCTGCGTGCCCGCAATCACGCGCTTGACTGCGGCGAGGTCCGCGTCCTGACCCGACACCGGCACCTTGCCCGCCATGTGCTGCGCGGCGAGCGCCTGGATCGCGCCGCCTGCGGTGCCGTCGTTCGACGCGACGATGGCGTCGATCTTGTTGTTGTTCGCGGTCAGCGCGTCTTCGACGATGCGCAGCGCCGTGGATGCGCTCCACTCCGGCACCCACTGCTGGCCCACCACTTTGATGTCGCCCTTGTCGATGGCAGGCTTGAGTACCTTCAACTGGCCTTCGCGCAGCATCTTCGCGTTGTTGTCGGTCGGTGCGCCGCCGAGCAGGAAGTAGTTGCCCTTCGGTTGCGCGTTAAACACGCCTTGTGCCTGCAATTCGCCGACCTTTTCGTTATCGAACGAGATATAGCCGTCCACGTCGGCGTCCAGAATCAGGCGGTCATACGACACGACCTTGATCCCCGCTTTTTTCGCTTCGGCCACGACGTTGCCGAGCGTCTTCGAATTGAACGGCACGATCACGATCACATCCACGCCGCGCGAGATGAGGTTCTCGATCTGCGAGATTTGCCGCGCCTCGCTGGCGTCGGCGGATTGCACGGATACTTTCGCACCGAGTTTTTCCGCAGCAGCGACGAAATAGTCGCGATCGCGCGACCAGCGCTCGACGCGCAGGTCGTCGATACAGAAGCCGATTTCAGGGTGATCCTTGCTCGCGTGCGCAAGCGGCGCGATAAGCGAAAGGCTCGCCAACACCGCTCCACATACGAGCGAACTCAATACAGTACGACGCGTTGCGAATTTCATCTCTGTCTCCTTCTTCTGATAGCCGGAATTCCGGATTGGACGGCCTGCGCTGCGAGCCGCAGGTCCGGACAAGCGACGACCCAAAGCTTCTTTTTATGCGCGCGAGTTGCACCCGCGCGCTTTCTTCATTTGCAACGATGATGCCCTTTAGCGTCCGCTATAAATAGCCTGATTCACGATGTTTTCCATGCGCTCCTGGTGGCCGCTTGCATGCTGCGGATTGAGGTCGCGCGACAGTGCGTCTGCGGCGAGTGTCGACAGCGAATAGTCGCCGGAAAGAATCTTGCGGCCAAAATCGGCGTCCCAACCGGCATAACGCTCACGCTTGAATTGACCAAGGCGGTCGTTTTCAATCAATACGGCCGCGCGTTCGACGGCGAGCGCGAGGTTATCGATTGCGCCAACGTGGCCGTAAAAGAGATCTTCCGGATCGACGCTTTGCCGCCGCACTTTCGAGTCGAAGTTCATGCCGCCTGTCGTGAAGCCGCCGTGGCCCAGGATTTCGTAGAAGGCGAGCGTCAGTTCTTCCACGCTATTGGGGAACTGATCCGTGTCCCAGCCGTTTTGCGGGTCGCCGCGATTGGCGTCGACGCTGCCGAAAATACCGAGCGCATAGGCCGTCGCGATCTCGTGATGAAACGAGTGGCCCGCAAGCGTCGCATGATTCGCCTCGATATTCACGCGAATCTCTTTCTCGAGACCGTATTGCAGCAAGAAGCCGTGGACGGTCGCGACATCGTAATCGTATTGATGCTTGGTCGGCTCTTGCGGCTTAGGCTCGATCAACAGAGAACCTTTGAAGCCGATTTTGTGTGCGTGGTCCACGACCATATGCAGGAAGCGCGCGAGTTGATCGCGTTCGCGCACGAGGTCCGTGTTAAGCAGCGTGTCGTAGCCTTCGCGCCCGCCCCACAATACATAGTTATCGCCTCCGAGCCGCTGCGTCGCGTCGAGCGCATGGCGCACCTGGGTCGCGGCAAACGCGAAGATGTCCGGGTTGGGACTCGTCGCGGCGCCGGCCGCATAACGCGGATGCGAAAACAGATTGGCGGTGCCCCATAGCAGTTTGATACCCGTGTCCTGCTGCTTGCGCGCGAGGTAGTCCACTATGCGGGAAAAGTTCTCGCTGTATTCCTTCAGGTTCGCACCTTCGGGTGCAACGTCGGTGTCATGAAAAGTGTAATACGGCGTGCCGAGCTTCGAGAAGGATTCGAACGCAGCGTCTGCTTTCAGATGCGCCATTTCCATCGCGTCGCCCGGTTGCTGCCAGGGGCGCTTGAAGGTGCCCTGCCCGAAAATATCGACGCCCGGCCACACAAACGTATGCCAGTAACACACCGCTATCCGCAGATGTTCTTCGAGCGTTTTGCCGAGTACCTTTTTGCTTTTATCGTAGTGGCGGTACGCAAGCGGATTGTCCGATTGCGGGCCTTCATAACGGATCTCGGGAATATGTTCGAAGTAGGACATCAGCGTCTCCTTCCCATCTAAAGGGATTATGTTGCACCGCAACCCGTGCGACGTGGCCGGGGCGGTCGATAAGGTGACGCCATGCTGCCGCTTGCCGGAGGCATCGGCAATTGCGAAATTGCGCAGTGTGCTTGATGTTTCTTACCGCCCGCCATTTTGTTTGCCCCCGCGCGCTATTGGCGGCCTAGAATAACCGGACGCTTAAAAATACGGATTCAAAGGAGACAAAGGCTGTGCGGGTTTCAACGTCCGCCGGCCGCTCACCGCCATGACCCGTCCGCAAACACCACAGACGACGCATCGAATCGCGCTGCTCTTCAACGCGAACAAGGTCTACGACCGCGAGATCATTACCGGGATCGGCAACTACTTGCTGTCCACGCGCGTGGCGTGGGACCTCTTTCTGGAAGACGACTTTCGCTGCCGGTTGACGGGCATCGAGCGCTTCGACGGCGACGGCATCATCGCGGATTTCGACGATCCTGCCGTGAGCGAGGCGCTGCGCGATTGTCCATTGCCGGTGGTCGCTGTGGGATCGTCATTCGAGGACCCCGCGCAATATCCCCCGGATTTACCCTATATCGCAACGGACAACAGCAAGCTCGTCTCGCTCGCGTACACGCATCTGATTGGCGCGGGCCTCGAACATTTTGCGCTATACAGCCTGCCGCAAGCGCAAGAGAACCGCTGGGCGCAGCAGCGCGAACTTGCATTCGCACATTTGCGCAATGCGGACGGCCACAGTGCCGAGCAGATTCAAAGCGAGATCTATCGCGGTCTTTCCACGAGCGCGCCTTCATGGAACCAGGCGACCGAACAACTCACCGCGTGGCTGCGCGAATTGCCGAAGCCGGTCGGCATTATTGCCGTGACCGACGCGCGTGCGCGGCATTTGCTGCAAGCGTGTCTGATTGCGGGCATTCCGGTGCCGGAAGAAGTGGCGATTATCGGTATCGACAACGATCCGCTCACGCGCACGCTCACTCGTATTCCACTTTCTTCCGTGATTCAGGGTACTGAGGAAATGGGCCGCACTGCGGCTCACCTATTGCATCAGATGCTGCATGGCGCGCGCTTTCCTGGGCGGCGCATTCTCGTGCCGCCTGTTGGCATCAACGTACTCGAATCGACCAGGCATCAGCCGCTCGCGAGTCCCTATGTAATGCGCGCGCGGCATTTTATTCGCCAGTATGCTTGCCAGGGTATTCGCACTGAACAGGTGGCGGATTATGTCGGCGTGTCGCGTTCGTCGCTCGAAGAGTACTTTCGACGCGAGCGCAAGTGCACGGTGCATCAGGAGATCTTGCGCCATAAGCTCGATGTCGCGAAAGCGCTGCTTGCAAAACGCGATGCGTCGAGCGCGGAAGTGGCAATACGTTGCGGCTTTACGTCGCTGCAATACATGTACGCCGTATTTCGTCGGGAGCTTGGGTGCACGCCACGCGAGTACCAGGAGCGCGCGAGTTTGACTCAGGCTTCGACGCCAGGCTGAGCATGCCTTTACTTTTTTATTTTCTATCGACGACATGATCAGCATCGCACAACTTTCTTCCGAGCCGTGGGGCACGCTCAATGGCGGCGATCCGGTACGGCTCTTTACATTGCGTAACGCGCACGGCATGAAGGTCGCGATTAGCGATCTCGGCGCGACGCTGGTTTCGTGGCATGCGCCGGATCGCGCGGGACGTCTCGGCGATATTCTTCTCGGCCACGACACACCGGCTCAGTACTTCGCGGCCACGACTTTTATGGGCGGCCTGATTGGCCGCTGGGCGAACCGCATTGCCGACGCGCGTTTTACGCTCGACGGCATCGAATACACACTCGACCGCAATGAAGGCACGAAGCTGCTGCATGGTGGAAGCGTCGGTTTTCATCGCGCGATGTGGGACGTGAGCGAAGACAATGGGTCGCTGTTGATGCGCCTCGAGTCGCCGGAAGGCGACGCCGGTTTTCCGGGCAATGTGACCGCGCAAGTGCGCTACACGCTCGACGACGACGGCACCTTGACCATCGAATACGAGGCCATTGCCGACGCCGCGACGCCGCTCAATCTAACGAGTCATGGGTACTTCAACCTGACGGGCCGCGCGGGTGCCGATATTCGCGGACATATGCTGTCAATCGACGCGGACCGGTTCTTCGAAGTCGACGCAGCGATGATCCCTTCGAAGTTGGCCGACGTAGCGGGCAACGCATTCGACTTCCGGCAAAGCGCGCCGATCGGCGCACGCCTTGAATGGCCGCATGCGCAACTCGTGCAAGCGGGCGGATTCGATCATTGCTATGTGTTGCGCGATGCACCTGGCGGCGCAGGCAAGGTGCGAGAAGTCGCGTGTCTTTACGACCCCGGCAGCGGCCGCGAACTGACTGTGTCGACGGATCAGCGCGGCTTGCAGTTTTATAGCGGCAACTTTCTAAAAGGCGATGCAGGACGCGGCGGAGCTCGCTATCAGACACATGCGGGACTGTGTCTGGAAGCGGGCGGCTTTCCGAACCAGGTCAACATGCCGGAGGAACAGAATGACGTGATCCTGCGACCCGGCGACACGTACCGGCAAGTGACTGCGTATCGCGTGGGTGTGCGCGAAGGCGTGTGACAAAACGCCTTCATTTGCAGTCGCTGGGATTACAGCACGCCGACTTATCAATTGCTGCAAGAGTGAATTACTGCATTGGGGGTTTGCCCTCGAATAACCGCTTCCTACAATCCGCGCATGGTGCCGACGATCCACAGCGGCATCGGACGACACCATTCCCGGAGGGAAGCATCATGAACACGCTGATTAAGGCAGTGACTCTTGCTGTTGTGCTGGCCGCGCCAGTCGCATCGTTTGCACAATCGGAACAGCCGCTCACGCGCGCGGAAGTGAAGGCTCAGTTAAAGCAGATCGAACAGGCCGGTTATAACCCGGCGGCTGCAGTGGATGCCAATTATCCCGCCGATATCCAAGCGGCCGAGGCTCGCGTTGCCGCACAGAACGCAATGGCTCAGAGCGACACGACCGGTTACGGATCGACGGCAACGGGATCGTCGCAAACAGGAGCGGCCGCGCCGGCTCAGTGACAACCGCTTTTCCGTAGATACGACATCGCACAGATTCGCTTTAAGATGACCGCTCGAAACGAGGAGCGGTCATGGGATCAACCGTCAAGAATTCATTGCTGTGGGTGTTCGAGTCTATCGAGGACGACCCCGGTTTCATGAGGAAGCGCTTATTCGGCTTTGAAGCAGCTTATGTCGATGGCTTGCTTTGTCTCTCGGTCGGCAATGGCGAAGAGCCGTGGAATGGATTGCTGGTATGTACATCGCGCGATCGCCACGCAGATCTTATTCGCGAGTTTCCTGAGTTGGCGCCGCATCCTGTACTCGGCAAGTGGCTTTATTTGTCGCAGACGCATGAAGAGTTTGAAGCGCTGGCGGGCGCGGTGGTTGAAGTAGTCAGAAGGCGCGACTCGCGTGTCGGCGTCGAGCCCGCGGCAAGAAAGAAGAGCGCGAAAAAGAATCGCTTCGTCTGACGGCACGCGATCGACATCTCGCGATGGGTCCCATCGTCACCTACGACACGAAGATAAACGGAAAGCACCCGCTTGCGAAGTACGGCGAGTTTTATGGCAACCGCGACGGTTGCTTCTTGATCCAATCAGACGCGGGCGTGCACGCTCGTCGCGACAACTCATTGCACGCGATTTTTCGCCTCTGCGTTTCCAATCAGAAAGACAAACAGTAACCACCCAGCGCCGTCGCCGGTTTGCGACGAGCGCCGCGTCGGCATGCTCAGCCACGGCGAATGTTATTATCGGAAACACGCAATACAATCGCCCTTCAGTAGCAAACAAAGCAGCAACTCATGGACACGCACATCACGAAGCCCGCCGAACCCTTGACGACCGATCTGGGCCGTCGCGTACGCGCCGCCCGTCAGTCGCAAGACCTGACGCTCGAAACCGCGAGCCGCCTGTGCGGCGTCTCACGCTCGACGCTCTCGAAAGTCGAAAACGGCCTCATGTCCCCGACTTTCGACGTGCTGCAAAAAATCGTCCTTGGACTGAAGATCGAGATCGGCGAATTGTTTGGCTCTGCGCCGAAGATCAGCGCAAATGGGCGTCGCGCACTCACGCGCAAAGGCGAAGGACAGCGCCACGCATATCGCGGCTATCAAATGGAACTGCTCGCGACCGATCTCGCGCACAAAGCCATGCTGCCGTTTCGCATCCGCATTTCGGCGCACACGCTCGATGCGTTCGACGACTGGGGCCGCCATGAAGGCGAAGAGTTTCTCTACGTGATTAGCGGCAGCGTGTGCCTCTATTCCGAGTTGTATGCGCCGACGCATCTGAACGCCGGCGACAGTCTCTACTTCGACAGCCGCACCGGCCACGCCGCAGTGTCGACGAGTGAAGAGGATGCCGAAGTATTATGGATGGCGACAAGCGCCGACATTCCGCAAGCACCCGCAATAGACGAATCGCCCCGGAAATAGCGCAACGTCTCAAGCGTTCGCTTGTCCTCGCGCCTGTGCGAGCGCACTGAGATTGCCTTCGCCGAAACCATGATGTCCCTTGCGCTGAACGATCTCGAAGAAAATCTCGCCGGGTCCGCGGCGCACGAAAGTCTGGAAAAACAATAGCGGTATACCGTCCGCGCCAATCTCGCCATCCACGAGAACATGCGTGCGCTTCAGGCGCTCGACGTCGAGTCCATGTCCCGGCAAACGCGCGTCCAGTTGCTCGTAATAGCGCGGCGGCGGCTCGACAAATTGCACACCGTTGGCAAGCAACTGCTCGACGCAAGCGAAGATGTCGTCTGTTGCGAGCGCAATGTGCTGCACGCCCTCGCCCGGATGATCGGGCAAGTATTCGTGCATCAGGTTCGTACGGCGCGTGCCTTCCTCGTAAAGCGGAATGCGGATCGCGCCGCACGGCGACACCATCACACGCGATTCCGCCGACACATGCCAGTTCGCATGCAGCTCGTGAATCTCGCGGAAATTGAGCAGATCGCGATAGAAGTCGAGCCACTCCTGCATGCGGCCTTCGCCGACCGTTTGCGTCAAGTGATCCACTGCGACGAGGCCGGTGCCCGCATGGCTCAGATCCGCCTGCGCGGTGTCGATCTGGATCGGACGGAAGTCGATGTCGAAGATCGAAATATCGCCAAGCCCGCCGCGCTGGCCGCCGCGTCCGCGCCAACGGTCGACAAAGTAAATGTGTGAATCGCCAATGCCCTGAATGGCCGGAATCAGCAACTCGCCCGCGCCGATTCGCTCGCCTTCGAACGCCCACGCGCCGAGTTCGATTGCGCGGTCGAAAGCGCGCTGCGCATCGGCCACGCGAATGCCGATTGCGCAAATGCCGGCGCCGTATTCTTCGGCGTAGCGCGCGGCGAACGAATCCGGCTCCGCGTTGATCAGGAAATTCATTTCGCCCTGCCGGTATAGCGTGACGTCCTTGCTGATGTGGCGCGCAATCGCCTTGAAGCCGAGCCTGACGAACGTGTCGCCGAGCGCCTGCGGATCGCGCGAGGCGAACTCCACGAATTCGATGCCGGCAGTGCCGAGCGGATTATGCTCAGGCGCCGACACAGCGCGAAGCGCGGCCTCTGGAGTGGGCAAGTCGCTGGGCATGGCAATCTCCTTGTACTGTGTTTCGACGCTGTTTTCTGTGCAAGCTTTTGCTGAACTCGCAGTGTGACACTGCCTGCGCGTGACGCAACCGCGCGCGGTTGTCGACGGCTTTCGCACCGTGTTTTTACACCGGCTCGCGCCTGGTTCGCAACTTGAATTTGTACTGGATGGTTCACAAACACCGTGAGTCGCGCGCTCGAATATCCGGTGCTCCGGTGAGCGCAATGAGCCTGAAACGCCAACTCTGTTACTTCGCCGCCGTGCGGCGCATCCGCTTGCGCACAGGCTTGCTCGCCGGTTTGCCACCGCTCGCAGCCATCCTCGATTGCGCGACCTCTCGCACCGCGTCGATAAACGCACGCCCCACCGGCGAAGGCTGCGTGTCCGAGCGCCGGATCAGACCGACAGGCTCGTCGGTGCCCGCAAACGGCAACGGCAAACGCACGAACATGCCGTGCGCCAACTCGTACTCCACTGCACTCAGCGGCACGAACCAGACGGCGTCGTTCTCGAGCGTCAATGCACGCCCCGTCGACACCGACAACACTTCGACAAACGCTGACAACGGCAGCACGCCCCATGCGCTCAGCAGACTGTCCGCCGACTGCCGGATCAGCGTGCCGAACGGCGGCAACACCACCGGGAAATCCTGCAACGCGGCGGACGGCAACCCCGGCGTGTCGCCGAGCGGATGCCCCGCCCGCACGACGGCGATCAGCGGTTCGCTGAACAACTGCTCGAAGCTGAGGCCGACCATGCGCTCGGGATCGGCGAGCCGGCCGACTGCGAATTCAATCGTGCCCGCTTTCAGACGCTCGAGCAATTCCGGGTTCGCGCCGGTTGCCAGACGCACGATCACGCGCGGCCAGAGCGACGCAAACCGCTTGAGGACAGGCGGCATCAGCGCGGCGGCGACGGTCGGAAGAATCCCAACTTCGAGCGTGGCCGCGGCGGCGCCTTCGGCGCGCGAAAGCAGATCGACGCCTTGCCGCAATGCGCTGACGCAGGCGCTCGCGTGCGGCATGAAAAGTTGCCCTTCGCGCGTCGGCACGGCGCCGTGACGGCCCCGTTCGAACAGTTTCACGCCGAGAATGGCTTCGAGTTCCGCGACCGTCTTGGAGACGGCGGGCTGGGTGATCGACAGGCTGTCAGCCGCCCGCTGGACGCTGCCGAACTGGGCCACGGCCAGAAAGCACTGAAGATGACGGAATTTGACGCGACTGTCCGCGAGGCTGCGTTGCATAACGGCAGGTTATACGAAAAACGCCAAAACGTCATTTTTCATAACCGGACAGTTTGGATAAAGTGGCCTTATAAGCTCTATCCCACAATTGCCGAAGGAGACATCGATGGACGATTCCTTTCTCAGCGCGCGCGATTTCGCGTCGCATCCCGAGTACATTTATCCCGGCTACGGTTCGTCGGTTAAACGCGGTCCCACGCGTCCGCTGATTCCGTTGAAGGAAAAGCTGCGCGATCAGCGCGTGCCCGTCTACGGCACCGAAGACCTCGGCGCGCTCGACAACGATCTGACCCGCAACGCCGTGCGTAATGGCGAGCCGCTTGGCGAACGTATCATCGTGACGGGCCGTGTGCTCGACGAGGGCGGCCGGCCGGTGCGCAACACGCTCGTCGAAATCTGGCAGGCGAACGCGGCGGGCCGTTACGTGCACAAGGTCGATCAGCACGACGCGCCGCTCGATCCGAATTTTCTCGGCGCGGGCCGCTGCATCACCGATAACGAAGGCCGTTATCGCTTTCTGACGATCAAACCCGGCGCGTATCCGTGGGGCAATCATCCGAATGCATGGCGCCCGAATCACATCCACTTCTCGCTGTTCGGCGAGCATTTCGGTTCGCGCCTCGTCACGCAAATGTATTTTCCGGGCGACCCGCTGCTGGCGTTCGATCCGATCTTCCAGGGCACGCCGGAGCATGCGCGTGACCGGCTGATAGCCAACTTCTCGCTCGGCACGACGCAAGAGTCGTACGCGCTCGGCTACGACTTCGACATCGTGCTGCGCGGCCGCAACGAAACTCCGATGGAGCGCTAAGCCATGACCACTCTCAAGCAAACGCCCTCGCAGACGGTCGGACCGTACTTCGCGTACGGCCTGTGCCCGCAGCAATACGATTTCGACTTCAAGAGCCTGTTCACGCCCGTTCTCGCGGACCGCGAGGCGGCCGGCGAGCACATCACGATCGTGGGCCAGGTGTTCGACGGCGACGGCAACGTGATCGGCGATGCGATGCTCGAAGTGTCGCAAGTGGACGCGAACGGGCACTACCCCGAATCGCGCGACGAAATCCTGAAGACCGGTTTTCGCGGCTTTGCCCGCGTCGGCACGGGCACGGACCCGCACAAGCGCTTTGTCGTGGAGACGATCAAGCCCGGCCGCGTGAGTGCGGACGAGGCGCCGCATCTGAACGTGATCGTCACGATGCGAGGCATGCTGCTGCACACGTTCACACGCATTTATTTCGAGGACGAAGCGAATGCCAATGAACGCGATCCGGTACTGGCAGCGGTTCCGGCCGATCGCCGCGATACGCTGATCGCGCGGCGCGACGCGAATACCGCGAACGTGTATCGCTTCGACATCCACATGCAGGGCGACAAGGAAACGGTTTTTTTCGACCTGTGACGCGGAATCCCTACACTTTCATATAGCTTTCGCCTACACTGAAAGCGATCCGTCAAGCGACTGGATCGCGAAACTCCGAGTAGTTGAGCCCGCCTTAGTGCGGGCTTTTTTTTGCGCCCGCTGAAAATGCAGGCTCGATCTGCAGGCTTGATCATCACAACGAGCAACGCAGCCAGCGGCGGATTCTGATCACGTCCGCAATATGGTCATGCGGACCTGGCGCGCCGAGCACGACAATGTCGATCGGCCTGCCGTGCACGATCATTCGCACGACAACGCAGTGTCCCGCCTCGTTAATGAAGCCGGTTTTCTGCAATACGATCGACCGGTCGCCGCTTCTCACCAGCGCATTCGAGTTGTGATAACTCAAACGCGCGCGCGGACCGCCAGGAAATACCCACTGGTCGCGGTCGGTCGAATATGCGCGAATCAGCGGATAGCGGCTGGCGGCCGCCACGAGCCGAGCCAGGTCGCGCGCCGTCGACACGTTATGCGGCGACAAGCCCGTGCCGTTTACAAACGACGTATGGCGCATGCCGAGCGCGCGCGCCTTCGCGTTCATCGCGGCCACGAAGCCCGGTCTGCCGCCGGCGTAATCGCGGCTCAACGCGGCAGCCGCGCGATTTTCCGACGACATCAGCGCAATGTGCAGCATGTCGTGGCGCGACAAAACCGAGCCGACGCTCAGACGCGAA
Organism: Paraburkholderia sp. GV068; assembly: GCF_003058125.1. Lineage (NCBI taxonomy): Bacteria > Pseudomonadati > Pseudomonadota > Betaproteobacteria > Burkholderiales > Burkholderiaceae > Paraburkholderia > Paraburkholderia sp. GV068. Next base: position 34,401 of record NZ_QBUB01000027.1, on the reverse strand, counting down.
CCTGTGAACTTGTCGAAATCCTGATCTTGGACGGTGACGTTCAGCGGTGCATCGAGCGCGTGCCGTGTATCGAGCGCGACGACGGCCGTCATTAGTTTGGATACCGAAGCAATCGGCATCACGCGATCGGCCTGCTTTTCGGTGAGCACGGTTTGCGTTCGTTCGTCGACCACGAAGACTGAACGCGCGCGCAGCAATGCGCGGGACTTTGGCGTATATCCGCAGCGGGGCAACAGGCGGAGCCCCGCATGGGCCCCATGTGCGGTATTCATCGATGTACGCGATGCGGGTTCTCGAGGCTGCCGGTTGCGATGCGCGGTCACTCCGGCAGTACGCCGTCCATTGCGCGGCTCGCGCGCAATGCGTGCGGCGTGGCGGCGCGATTTCGGCGCGAGCTTGCTTGCGTGCATGGAACGCTCGTCGTCGGTGACATGCTTGCGCCTGTGCGCCTTGCGCGTGGCAACCTTGTTCGCTTTGCCGGCGCTTCGCGCTTTGGCCTTCGACGTATGCCGCGCGGGCGGCGAGATATGACGGCTCACGCGAACCGACGCATGCCGAACAGGCTCGTGAGTCGCGCCGAAGGTCCAGCCGACGTTCAGGCACAACAGGCCGAGCACGGCGACATAACGGAGCCACGCAGCAAAACGGAATTCAGGGAATGACGATGAAGGAGTGGGTCGACGGTACGGCATGCAGCTTCCAGTTCTGTGCCGCGCGCGCCCGTGATGAAGAACTGCAGCGGAGCGCGTGGCCGGCAACGACCCGGGGATGTTAAGGGAGATCGCGCACACGATCAACGGCAAATGTCCGCGCCGGTTAATCGCAAGCGACGTCGATGCCGCGACAGCATTGCTCGCGCTTAGCAGCGAAAGTGGTCGATGTTCTGTCCGGCGTAAATGGCGCGCGCGAGCCAGTCGGGCTTGTCGCCATGGCCGTCCCACGTATTGCCGAACGCGTCGCGATACATGACCGCGCGCGTCGCGGCGGCGTCTGCGGCTATCGACTTGCTGAGCGCTTCGATCGTGATGCCGTATTCGTCCATGCGCCGGCGTATCCACGCGATCAGGCGCTCACGCGCATTCCCGTCGAGGTCGAACAGCCGTTGTTGTTCTTCTCGCTCTTTCATCATGACCGGTTGCAGCTAATAATGTTTGTGATGGAAATAAAATGGCTAAAAGAACGCGAAGCCTATGCGCTATTCACGCATGATTGAGATGAGCTGCGCGCAATGAGGTTGCAATGCCTCGCCCGATGCGCAAAGAAACGCATCTGGAAATCATGCCCAGCAAGTCTCGGATTTAAGGGGAATTCGCCGCTACTGCTTGAATCGCACCGCGCTTGCCCGGAGTCCCGAAGCATCTTCAGCGTATGAAACCAATTCTAGCATTCAAACAATTCTGCTTGCAGCCAGCGTGTACTTCTTTGCATTGCGCGGCGCTTATTGTTTATTGCATTGTGAATATCGCCGATGTGAAACCGATTCAATAAAGCAGAAGCGGCACGCTCACGCCCGTGCTATGTTTCGGCACATCGTCTGTTCATACCCAATAGAAACGCACAGGAGACACGATCATGCCTGCCTCAACCGCCATCCTCACTATTCTTGCCGCGCTGCTGTTAGGCGCGATGAGTCCGGGACCGAGTTTCGTCATCGTCGCGCGCAATGCGATTGGTCTGTCGCGCGGCGACGGTCTGGCAACGGCGCTCGGCATGGGCATCGGCGGCGTGTTTTTTAGCGGCATTGCACTGCTCGGCTTATACACGTTGCTGGCGACCGTCGAATGGCTTTATATCGGCCTGAAAGTGGCCGGCGGGCTTTACCTCATTTATCTGGCCTCGAAGATCTGGAGCGGCGCGGCCAAACCGCTTGCGTTCGACGCGACGCAAAGCGTGCCGACCAATCCACGTCGATCTTTCTGGATCGGTCTCAGCACGCAACTCAGCAATCCCAAGACAGCGGTTTATTACGGCAGTATTTTCGCGGCGCTTTTGCCGCAGCATCCGCCGCTCTGGTGTTATTTCGCGTTGCCGCCCGCCATCTTCGCCATCGAAGCGGGCTGGTACACGATCGTCGCCTTGTGCTTTTCGAGCAAGCGCCCGCGCGAAATCTATCTGCAGTGGAAAGCGTGGATCGATCGCATCGCCGCAAGCGCCGTCGCGGCACTTGGCTTGCGTTTGATCGTGACCGCGCACAAGGTCGGCATCTGACATTGTGCGGACCAACGGCTTTGCTTGCATCGACGAAAAGCCGTTGGCCGCGAACAGGACGGCTATCAGGGCGGCATTGTCAGGCCGCGGCCGGCTGCGAGCGAACGACTGTCGAACGGCTCTCCAACGATAGTTACAAGATAAGTGTTGACGCCGGTATGCCCCAGCGGTTACTGTTGCATCCGAAGTTCAAGAAGTTCGATTGCTGTTCATCAATGTCTCGCTCCCTCAGCGGTATTCGTTGTCCTCTCCCTCCTTGACGCTTCAGCCGCTCTTTCGCAAGAGCATATTTTCTATTTCTTTCCTCAAGGATTCTTCATGGATACCGGTACCGTTAAGTGGTTCAACGACAGCAAAGGCTTTGGCTTCATCACCCCGGACAAGGGCGGCGACGACCTGTTCGCGCACTTCTCCGAAATCAGCGGCAACGGCTTCAAGACGCTCGCTGAAAACCAGAAGGTGAGCTTCGAAACCAAGCAAGGCCCGAAGGGTCTGCAAGCGGCCAACATCACGCCGCTCTAAGCAAAGTTTGAAGGGCTCGGTGTCCGGCAACGGACATCGGGCTGCAGCGACATCCTCGCGGAGCTTCGTCTCCCACAGTTGGCGCGCGATCGCTTCAGAGTTGCAGCTATGTCGGCAACTCGCCCGAGCGCCAAACGCCTCGTTGCACCTCATTCCCCTTTCGGCTTCAACGCCCTTTTAGCTTTCCGGCTGCGTACTGATTCGGCTCGCAATGGCTTTGAATCGGCTCGTCCGCGCGACTCAATGACAGTTCGCATGGCGGCCGCGCACCCGTACATTATTAAAATACAAATGCAAAACAAACATATTCATCATTACAACGGCTATGCCGTTCAACCTTCGGCGCACCGTCTGCCCGATGGCACCTTCTCGTCCAACCTGCTGCTCGAACGCGCTGACAGCGCGCGCGCGGATGGCCTCTACCAGTTCTATTCGCTCGACTACTTCGCCGACGAAGAACAGGCATTGGAGCATTCCGCACGTTGGGCACGCGAGTGGGTCGATACGCGCGGTTGACGCCACGATAAGCGCGCGAAGTCAGAAGCTCTGATCTATTGCCGCTTATCGTCAAAAGCACAGGCCAGAACGGCCATGCTTTTCCTGCCCAATTTATCGGCACGCGGATAAAGAATCCGCTTCGACAGCCGTTATGCGAACTATGGCGCGGCCTCGCCCGCGCTCCCTATTTCGCGCTCAACGCACTGTCGAATCCGATAAATGAACCGTCTGACACTAAAACAGAAGTTGTGGGTGCCCCTGCTGCTTTGCTGGGTAGCGCTGCTGATCGTGACCGTCGTCAACGCGCTCGAAGCGCGTAGCGCACAAATGGACGCGCGTCGCTCGGCGCTTGCCGACGTCACGGACATGGCGGCGTCGATCGTCGCGGACTACGCGAAGCAGGCGGACGCCGGCAAGCTTTCCGTCGACGACGCGAAGCAGCAGGCCATTGCCCGCGTGACGGCACAGCGTTATGGCAAATCGGGCTACGTGACGATCGTGCGCAGCGACTCCGTAATGGTCGCTCATCCGATGAGCCCGCAGCTCAACGGCAAGGACATGAGCGGCTTTCGCGACGCCAAGGGCACCGCGCTCTATCACGACATCGCGGCGGCGGGCGGCTCGTCGGCCGGCTCGGGCTACCTGCGTTACTGGTGGCCGAAACCCGGCGAGACCAAACCCAGCGAAAAGATCGGCTACGTGAAGCGCTTTGCGCCGTGGAACTGGGACTTCATCGCCGGCGCCTATATGGACGACATTCAGGCGCAGTTCTACGAGACGCTGCTGCGCTCGGGCGGCATGCTGCTCGTACTCGGCGTGCTCGTGTCGTTCGTCGCGTCGCGCGTGGTGCGCAATGTCTCGCGTTCGATTGGCGGCGAGCCGTCCGCGGCGGCGCAGATCGCCATGCGCATCGCTCGCGGCGACCTCGCGACGCCTATCGACTTGCGTCGCGACGATACCTCCAGCCTGCTCTTCTCACTGCGCGAGATGCGCGATCAGCTCGCGGCCACCGTCGCGCGCATCAAAAATTCGGCCGAGACGATCACCGTTGCTTCCAAGGAAATCGCCGCGGGCAATCTGGATTTGTCGAGCCGCACCGAAGAACAGGCGGCGTCGTTGCAGCAAACCGCCGCCAGCATGGATGAACTCACCAAAACTGTCACGCAGAACGCGGACAACGCGGCGACCGCGTCCGAACTCGCGAGAGACGCGTCGAGCATCGCGGCGCGCGGCGGCGAGGTCGTCAACGACGTTGTCGAGAAAATGGCCGGCATTACCGATAGTTCGCGCAAGATCGGCGAGATCATCAGCGTAATCGAGGGCATTGCGTTCCAGACGAACATCCTCGCGCTCAACGCCGCGGTCGAAGCCGCGCGCGCCGGCGAAGAAGGCCGCGGTTTCGCGGTCGTCGCGGGCGAAGTGCGCAATCTCGCGCAGCGCAGCGCGACGGCGGCCAAGGAAATCAAGGTGTTGATCGACCAGTCCGTCGAGCAGGTCGGCGAAGGTTCGACGCTGGCCGGCAAGGCCGGCAGCACGATCGGCGAGGTCGTCGAGGCGGTGCGCCGCGTCACGGCGATCATGAACGAAATTTCGGCGGCGTCGAAGGAGCAAAGCTCAGGCATCGGCGAAGTGAATCTCGCGATTCGCCAGATGGACGACGTCACGCAGCGCAACGCCGCGCTTGTCGAGCAGGCCGCGGCCGCCGCAGGCTCGCTGGACGAGCAGACCGAGCGGCTGCGCGAGGCCGTCGCTGTGTTCAGGGTCGGGCAAGCCGGCTGATCGTTGCCGACGACACACGCACGCCCACACGTTTCTCGCACGCATAAAAAAAGGTGCCGCGAACGGCACCTTTTTGTACAACAAGCAGCTTCTGGTGAAGCTTAGAAGCGGTGACGCAGACCGACCGTAGCAGCCGTCTGGTTCTTCGACGACGACGGAGCTTGCGTGATATCGCCGCTGTAGATCGAAGCGACACCGCCGTCGCCCATTGCGTGCTGGTACACGGCTTGAGCGTAGACGTCCGTACGACGCGACAACGAGTAGTCAGCCTGCAGGCCGATCTGGTGGTAACGAACCGAGGTCGAGCCACCGTTTGCGGCAACGCCATAGCCCTTGCCGTCGGTGAACGTGTACGCCACGCCCAGGCCGAGAGCCGGGGTCAGGTTGTACTTGCCGTTGACTTCGTAGTTGTTAGCGCGCAGCGATTGCTGAACACCTGCAACGTTGTCGATACGCGATTGCGTCCATGCCAGACCGACAGTTGCCGGGCCGAACGAGTACGAACCTGCCGCGCCGAATTCGCGCTGACGGAAGTTGCCCGTCAAGCCTGCGAATGCGCCGTCCGAAGCGCCGCCGTTGCTAGCCGTGCCTGCTGCGTTCGTTGCGCCCGGGTTGTTCTGCTGTGCGTAAGCAGCGCCCAAACGCAGACCTTGCCACTGGTAAGCAGCGCCCAAGCTGTATTCGCGGTTGTTTGCGAATGCGCCAGCCTGGTTCGAGAAGCCGTACGTGCCGCCGAACGTGAAGCCAGCGTAGTTAGCGCTCGAGTACTTGACCGAGTTGTTGACTGCGAAGCCGCCGTTCGTGTTCAGGTTGTCGTTGTTGAACGGGTGCGCGAAGTACGTGCCGCCCCAGCTGCCCGTTGCGGTCAGCGGTGCCAGGTAGTCTTGCGCTGCGTCGTATTGACGGCCCAGCGTGACCGAACCGAATTGCGCGCTCGACAGACCGACGAATGCCTGACGGTTGAACATGCCGTTGTTGTTAGCGAAACGGCCGTTGTTGATGTTAAAGCCGCTTTCCAACGTGAAGATTGCCTTCAGGCCGCCACCCAGGTCTTCCGAACCGCGCAGACCGAAACGGCTCTGATCGATGCCGCCGCTGCCGGCTGCCCACTTCGAGTTGTGAGCAACGTTGCTCGTGTAGGTCACGCCAGCGTCCAGCAGGCCGTACAGGGTAACGCTGCTTTGTGCGTGAGCAACGGATGCGAACGATGCGGCAACCGCAACGACGATGAGACTCTTTTTCATGCGTGGGACTCCTGTTCGATAAATTTTCGTTGGGGAGCGGGACCAGCCTCGGCGGTGCACGGAGGCGCCGCCGCCCTTGACGCCGCCCCGTTCTGGGACGGCCGGGCACCCTTGAAACGAAGCGTGAGTGTAGGGGGTCACCCTAATAGCGGCGCGCGCAATTCACGCAACACGGTCTTGCCCGATCCGCAATAATCGGACGGCCGTTTCCGCTAAGTTATTGTTTTTGGAGAATTAACCGGAATAAGGGACAGGCGGGCCGACTGCCTCCGCCATAAAATATTTGCAACTTTTCAATAACTCAAGTTGCGCAAATGCAACAGGTTGTAATACGCGCGAAGCAATACGGGGAGCAGGCGGGCAATTAACCGCTCGCGGAGTCTGCTTATTAATTAAGCAGCATTGCCAGCGGGTAATGAGCGGTTAGGTTTATTTACGAATTCCGGGAACTAAATCGAATTAATACTGTCTTCTCGCGTGGATTGCCTATTAAAACCGTATCCAGTTCTCGCGCAGAAAATGAAAAGCCGCCCATTAGGCGGCTTATTGCGGTTGCGGAATGACGCCGCACTCACATTATTCGATGCTGATAAGTGAATGATAAGTGAAGCCTTCAGCACGGGCGTTGCCCGGAGGTGAACTGCGGCGCCGACCGCCGCGTGACAAACCCGGTGCTGAAAGCGGACGGCAATGCATCGAACGGCCTTCCATCTACATTAACGGCACGGCCGTTCGCCTTTTCACGAGTAGTTTCCCCAATTCCGTCGGCTGGACTCCGTGATCTAGGAGTCGTCTTCGGGCAGCCCGAGCGCGTCCTCGTCCTCTGGGGAACTGCCGGGCGCCAGCGGATCGGTGTCGGGCGGCGTGTCCGTCAACGGACGCGGCTGCTCTTCCGGCGCATCGAGCGGCTGGTTCGACGGGTCGGCAATGGGGTCGATGGTGGGATCGGTTTGCATGGTCAGCCTCCTGCGGATGGGAACATCTCCCACCGTGAGCCGCGCAACGGCTATTCCCGCGGTGTGCCGCTTCGCCAGCGTGGGCCGAAGCCCTTGATCGTCGATGTAGAAACTGCGCTTGCGCGTAGCGGAAATTTCCCGCGTCGTTGCTGCGGGACATTCCTTTAAGGGCGATCCGCGCCGGACGTCGTCGGATTATCGGCGGCGCCTGTCAGAAAAGGCTCCAGCCCAAACAGCCACGCAAAGCAGAACGTGATGCACGCCAGCAGGCTGAGTTGACGCGACGGCGCACTGTCGACGACGCCGTGCAACGGCGTGACGAGCACGGGCTGGGACTGTGAAAACTCTGTAGCGGTCTGGTCTTGTGGCATGGCGATTCTCGTTATTTGACTTCTATCTGTGCGCCGAGCTTTAGCAAGGTGCGTGCCGCGCTTGCCACTGTTCCTATTAGCGCTCGGACGAAGGCCGATGACGTGCTCGCGCCAGGTCGGTGTTTACCCGTCAACCGCGTTTTCGACTTGCACACACGCTCAGTGCAACACAAAATGTAAGCGCTATCATCGCGACGAATCCACCTTAGATGCGGGCGCCACCGCGTTTAAACGCCACCCGATGAGTCGTAATGTAAGCGCTAACACAACATCCGAACGTAGCAACGCCTGCGGCAGCAGCACAGCAAGACAAGCCGCCAAGGCCCCGAACCACCGCGCGCCGCCCGCCACGACGCGCAACATCCACCCGCCCGGCATCGCATCGGCGCGGTCGCCCAGCAAAACCGCAAACATGAAACGGAGACGACGATCATGAGCGCAACCCCGAGCCACGAGCAGGCCCCGCCCACCATCCGCCGCGCGCAGGTCGTGGCGCTCACGCTGCTGATGGTGAGCGGCATCGTCAACTATCTGGATCGCGGGACGCTCGCCGTCGCCAATCCGTTGATCCGTCATGACATGGGCCTGACGCTCGGGCAAATGGGCCTGCTGCTTTCGGCGTTCTCGTGGAGTTATGCGCTGTTTCAGTTGCCAGTCGGCGGACTCGTCGACCGGATCGGACCGCGCAAGCTGCTCGGCATCGGCCTGATCGTCTGGTCGCTCGCGCAGGTGGCCGGCGGCTTCGTGTCCACCTTCGGCTGGTTCGTGCTTGCGCGGATCGTGCTCGGCATCGGCGAAGCGCCGCAGTTTCCGTCGGCGGCTCGCGTGGTCAGCAACTGGTTTCCGCTGCGCGCACGCGGCAAGCCGACCGGCATCTTCAATTCTGCGTCGCCGCTCGGCACCGCACTCGCGCCGCTTTGCCTCTCGGTGCTGGTCGTGAATTTTCACTGGCGCTGGGCGTTCATCGTGACCGGCGTCGTGGGGCTGATCGTCGCGGCCGTCTGGTTCGCGCTCTATCGCGACCCGGCGAAAGCGACGATGAGCGAAGCCGAGCGCCTCTATCTGGAAGGCGACGAAGCGGACCGCAAGTCGCAGCCGACCGTCACGTTCGCGGAATGGCGGTCGCTCTTTTCGCACGGCACGACGTGGGGCATGCTGATCGGCTTCTTCGGCTCCGTCTATCTGAACTGGGTCTACCTGACATGGCTGCCCGGCTATCTGACGATGGCGCGTCACATGAGCCTGATGCACACCGGCGTGGCCGCGTCGGTGCCGTTTTTCTGCGGCTTTCTCGGTTCGCTCACGGCCGGCTGGTTCTCCGATCTCATCACGAGCCGCAGCGCGAGCCCGGTCGCGAGCCGCCGTAATTCCGTGGTCATCGCGATGCTCGGCATGGTCGCGTTCACGATTCCGGCCGCGCTCGTGCAGAGCAATACGCTCGCGATTGTGTGCATCTCCGTGGTGATCTTTCTGGCCAACGCGGCGTCCGCCAGTTCGTGGGCGCTCGCGACAGCGGCCGCGCCGCCGAACCGCGTCGGCTCGCTCGGCGCGATCCAGAACTTCGGCGGCTTTCTCGGCGGTGCACTCGCGCCCATCTTCACCGGCTACATCGCGCAGACCTGGTCGTTCGTGCCCGCGCTATTGACGGCCGCGGGCATCGCGTTCATCGGCGCAATGAGTTACCTGCTGCTGGTGCGCAAACCCATCGCCGACGAACCCGCCGCCAACGAACCGATGCAGGCGCCGGCATGAGCGCGCCGGACTCACGAACCCACTTCAGGAGCATCACACCATGACAAACGCGCAGCAAACTACCTCGTCAATTGAAGGCATCGTCCCGGTGATGCTGACTCCCTTCGACGACTCCGGCGCAATCGACTACCCCGGCCTCGAACGTCTGATCGAGTGGTACATCGCGAATGGATCGGACGCGCTTTTTGCAGTCGCGCAGTCGAGCGAAATGCAGTTCCTTACGCTCGCCGAGCGCGGCGCGCTGGGGCGCTTCGTCGTCGAGAAAGTCGCGGGCAGAATTCCTGTCGTGGTGTCCGGCCACATCAGCGACGATCCGGACGCGCAAGCCGAGGAACTCAACGTAGCCGCGGCCACGGGCGCGCAAGGCGTCGTGCTCGTGACCAACAGACTCGACCCCGCTCGCGAAGGAACGCAGACATTCGCCGCGAATCTCGAGCGGCTGCTCGCGCGCCTTCCGTCGGACGTGCCGCTCGGTCTCTATGAATGTCCCGCACCCTACCGACGGCTTCTTTCGGATGACGAACTAAAGCTCTGCATCGACACAGGCCGCTTCATCATGCTGAAAGACGTAAGCTGCGATCTGCCCACGGTCAAGCGCCGCGTCGCCCTTGCGCAAGGCTCGCCGCTGAAGATCCTCAACGCCAACGCGGCCATTGCGTGGGACGCGATGAAAGCCGGCTCGGCGGGCTTTAACGGCGTGTTCACGAACTTCCATCCTGACCTGTACAAATGGCTGCGCAACGACGCGGCGCAAGATCCCGCACTCGCCGAAGAACTCGCGACGTTCCTCGTGCTGGCTGCCGTCAGCGAATCGCTCGGTTATCCCGCGCTTGCGAAGATGTACCACCAGCGCATCGGCACGTTCGGCTCGATCCGCTGCCGCGTGATCGACTACGACGTGCGCGAACGGTTCTGGGCGCTGGATGCGATCCTCGACAAGATCGTCGCCGGCACCGAGCATTTTCGCGCGCGCATCGCGGCGCTCCGCTAGTACTGCGCGCGCTATGCCGCGCCATGCGTTCCATCGCCGCGATTACGCTGTGCGAAGCGCGGCGGTAAGATGGCAGGCTTCCCGCTTCGCGTTTGCTTTTCGAACTCATGTCCGACACGCCCGAGTCACCCGCTTCCACTGCCCGAACCCAGACGAACCGCGTGCGCCGCGGCACGGGCCGCACGGTGCTGTCGGACGTCGCGAAGCTCGCGGGCGTTTCGACGGCGACCGTATCGCGTGTCTATAACGAGCCCGAGAAAGTATCCGCCGCCGTGCGCGAGCGCGTCGAGCAGGCCGCCGTCACGCTCAACTGGTTTCCCAACGCCGCCGGCCGCGCGCTCGCGTCCACGCGCAGCCACATTGCCGGCATCATCATTCCCACGCTCGACGATCAGGTGTTCGCGTCGCAGGTGAGCGGCATGCAGGCCGCGTTCGCGGCGCGCGGCATTACGCTCGTGCTCGGCTGCTCGAACTACGATCCCGCGCAGGCGCTCGTGCAGGTGCGGGCGATGCTCGCGCGCGGCGCCGAGGCGATGGCCGTGGTCGGCGAAGCGCATCCACCCGAACTCTTCGACGCGTTGGGGCTCTACCGCGTGCCGTATGCGGTGACGTACGCGTATCGCAAGGAAAGCCCGCACGTTTGCATCGGTTTCGATAATTTCGCCGCCTATGTGCAGATGACCGAGCATCTGATTGGCCTCGGTCATCGCTCGTTCGCTGTGTGCATCCAACCGACGCGCGACAACGACCGCGTGCAGGCGCGCGTCGCCGGCATTCGCGCGACGCTCGAACGCCACGGCCTCGCGGTGCGGCCGGAACACATGTGCGAAGGCGAATCCACCATTGCATTCGGGCGCCGCAGTCTGCGCGCCATCTGGGAAGCGCCATGCGAACGCCCGACTGCGATCATCTGCGGCAACGATCACATCGCGCTCGGCGTGCTGCGTGAAGCGCAAGAACTTGGCATTGCGATTCCCGATGAACTCTCGGTGACGGGCTTCGACGACCTCGAAATATCCAAAGCGATTCGCCCGACGCTCACGACAATGCGTGTGGACACCTACGAAATCGGACAGCTCACCGCGCAACATCTGCTCGACGCGCTCGACGGCAAGCGGCCGCAACGCAGCCATGAAGTGCGCGCGCTGCTGCATGTGAGAGAGTCGTCGGGGCCGGCGGCTACGCGCGCGGCCGGCTAAGCACCGCCCGCCACTACCTCGCCATATGCGCGCTTGAGCCGCGCTACGCCTTCTTCGATGTCGGCAATACCCGGCGCTGCAAACGACAGGCGCAGCGACGCAGCGTCGACGTTGTCCGCGAAAAACGCCTTGCCTGGCACGAACATCACCTTGTTGGCGATCGCATGTTGAAGAAGCGCGGACGCGTCGATGCCGTTGCCGTTCTCACTCAAACGCGCCCACACAAACATGCCGCCTTCGGGCCGATGAAACTCGAGCGCATCGCCGAGTTGTGCGTGCAGTGCGTTGCATAGCGCCTCGCATTTGCGTCCGTACATTGCGGTAATGCGCGGCAGATGTCGTTCGAGCGCACCGTCCGCGAGATATTCGGCGGCGATGGCTTGCGTCCACGGTGCGCTGCAAAGGTCGACTGTCTGCTTGGCGATCACGCAGCGGCGCGTGATTTCCGCGGGTGCAATCGTCCAGCCTACACGCAGGCCGGGCGCAACGATCTTCGAGAGGCTCGCGAAATGGACCACCCAGTCACGCGCGCCGTCGACTTCGGACGCAAGAGAAAGGATTGAGGGCACAGCTTCGCCGGAAAAACGCAGGTCGCCGTATGGATCGTCTTCGACAATAACGAACCGGTACTGCACCGCCAGCTTCAGCAATGCGATGCGGCGCTCGCGCGTAATCGTTGCGCCTGTGGGGTTCGCAAACGTGGGCACTGTGTAGAGCAGCTTCGGTCGCGCGAACGTACCGGACGCAAGAAGCGTGGCGAGACGGGCGACGTCGAGGCCGTGCGCATCGACGGGAACCGTAACGATTTTTGCCTGCTGAAGCCGAAATGCCTGAAGCGTCGCCGGATATGCAGGCTGCTCGGTCAACACGACATCGCCTGGACTCACCAGCACGCGAAGCAACAGGTCGAGTCCCTGCTGCGATCCGGTTGTGACCAGCATCTCGTTCGGCTCGCACGATACATTGCGGCGCGCCATCAACTGGATGAGTTGGTGCTTGAGTAAGGGTAGCCCGTCGGTGGGTCCGTATTGAAGACACAGGTTCGGGTCGTGATACGCGCGGCCCGCTGCTTGCTTTAGACCGTCTACATCGAACAGATCGCTCGCGGGATAGCCGCCGGCAAACGAAATCATGCCGGGCTCGCCGAGATACTTGAACAGTTCGCGAATCGGAGAGCCCGAAGGATTCTGGAAAGGCGCGGTGAATTCGTACATGTTGTGATGGGCTCGAAGCGGGCGATCAGACTACGTGGATAAAACCCGTGCTACACCACGTTCTTTTCCACAATAGGACGGTTTTCCAGCAAGCGCTGCCAACTCAACGAAGAGAGATCGAGCGACACATAGCGTCCGTTCAGAATCAGTTCGCTCACACCGCGCCCCGTCGCCGGACCTTGCTGAAGACCATGTCCGCTATAGCCATTGGCAAACACACAGTTTTCGATCTGCGGGTGATAGCCGATGATCGCGTTATGGTCGAACACGTTGTACTCGTAGTAGCCCGACCAGCAGTTCTCGACACGCAGCGCCTCGAACTCCGGTACGCGATGCGCGAGCGTCGGCCAGATGACGTCGTCGAAAAGCGCGTGGTCGACTTCGTCGAGCGGCAGATCGTCCGGATCGTTATCCGCGCCCGGCGATGTGCCGCAAATATAGGTCTTTCCTTCAGGGCGGAAGTACACGCCAGTCGGGTCGATCAGCAGCGGACAAGCTTCGAGCCGCGCCGGCGACGACACGTTGAAAATGCTGCGGCGGCGCGCGAACACCGGAATGTCGATGTCCATCATGCCGGCGATCTTGCGCGCCCACGCGCCCGCCGCATTCACCACCGTATCGCATGCATAGCGCTCGCCATTGCCGGCGATTACGTCAGTGATCTTGCGGCCCTCGCGAACCACGCCTGTTACGTCGGCCGCGACATAGCGCGCGCCGAGCGACTGCGCTTTCTTGCGAAGCGCCTGCACGAGCCCGTAGCCGTCGAACCATCCTTCGCCGCTTTCGCCGAATGCACCCGACACGAGATCTTCGACATTCAGCCACGGGAATCTCGCCTTCAGCGTTCGCCGGTCCATCAGATTGATGTCCGCGCCAAGGTTCGTCTGCAACGCGTGATTCTCGCGCAGCGTTGCATCGCCGGCGGGCGTCGCGAGAAACAGATAGCCGCCTTCATGCAGATCGATCGACGGCCTATTCCCGTCCACTTCGAGAAGCTCGCCGATATTGCGCAGAAATTCGATGCCGTACAGCGACATCTGAATCGATAGCGGCGTGGAAAACTGCTGCCGGATCGAAGCGGCCGATAACGCCGACGACGACCTCGCATAACTCGGATCGCGCTCGATCACCGTCACCGAAACCGTCGGATCGGAAGCGCGCAGGAAGTAAGCGATAGAACTACCGATAACGCCGCCGCCGACAATAACGACTTGAGAACTCAAGACTTGCTCCCGATTGCACACGGCGAGGCGATTTCAAAAAGCGCCAGCCGACGCAGAGTAATCGACCTTGCCCGACAGACCCGCAAAAGCGGGGCCGGCTTAAAAAAACGGCCGTCTCACAACGGCCGTTTATATGCAAAGAAACCCGCTTAACCGATATTGAAGTCGATGCCCTGGGCAAGCGGCAGTGCCGACGAATAGTTGACCGTGTTGGTCGCGCGGCGCATATACGCCTTCCACGAGTCGGAGCCCGATTCGCGCCCGCCGCCGGTTTCCTTTTCGCCGCCAAACGCGCCGCCGATTTCCGCGCCGCTCGGTCCGATGTTCACGTTCGCAATACCGCAGTCGCTGCCCGACGCCGACAGGAATCGCTCGGCTTCGCGCAGGTCTGTAGTGAACACGCACGAAGAAAGGCCGTGCACGGCTGCGTTATTGCCGTCGATCGCGTCATTGAATTCGCTGTACTTCAGCACGTAAAGAATCGGCGCGAAGGTTTCCTTCAGTACGATCGGCGTTTGCGAAGGCATCTCGACAATGGCGGGGCGCACATAGAACGCCTTCTCATTGCCGGCCACCGCGTGACGCTCGCCGCCGAATACCTTGCCGCCTTCGCTCTTCGCCTGCTCCAGCGCGGCCTGCATGCGGTTGAACGACTGCTCGTCGATCAACGGTCCCATCAGCACGCCCTGCTCCAGCGGATTGCCGATCACGACTTTGCTATAGAGCGTCTTCAGTCGCTCGACGGCCTTGTCGTACACGCTTTCGTGAACGAACAGGCGGCGCAGCGACGTACAGCGCTGACCTGCCGTGCCGACCGCCGAAAAGACGATGCCGCGCAGCGCCAGTTCCAGATCGGCGGTGCCCGAGACGATGCCTGCGTTATTGCCGCCGAGCTCGAGAATCGAGCGGCCAAAGCGGCGCGCCACTTCGACGCCGACGGTGCGGCCCATTTCCGTGCTGCCCGTCGCGCTGACGATATTCGAGCGTGGGTCCGCAACCAGTTTCGCGCCGACATCGCGGCCGCCATTGACGACGCGCGTCAGGCCTTCCGGCGCATCGCCGAATTCCTTCAACGCGTCTTGCAGGATTTTGTCGACGGCAAGCGCGGTGAGCGGGGTTTTCTCGGACGGCTTCCAGATCACCGCATTGCCGCACACGAGTGCAAGCGCCGCATTCCACGACCACACGGCCGCCGGAAAATTGAACGCGGAAATGACGGTGCACACGCCCATTGGATGCCACGTTTCAGCCATGCGATGCCCCGGACGCTCGGACGCGATGGTGAGGCCGTAAAGCTGACGCGACAGGCCGACCGCGAAGTCGCAGATGTCGATCATTTCCTGCACTTCACCGAGGCCTTCCTGAAGAATCTTGCCGGTCTCGAGCGTGATGATGCTGCCGAGCGCATGCTTCTGCTCACGCAGTTTGTTGCCGAGCAGGCGCACCAACTCTCCGCGGCGCGGCGCGGGCACGCTGCGCCAGCTTGCATGAGCCTTCTGCGCGTTGGCCAGCGCGGCGTCGACGTCGGCAACCGTGTTGCTCGCGACGCGGCCGATGAGTTCGCCATTGATCGGCGAGTGAACGGCGATGTCGCCCGCTTCCGCGAGGTGGGAAATGCCGAGTTCGGAGAGAATTGTCGATGCTTTCACGATTGAGACCTCTTTGAATTTCCAATACGAAATTTTGGTACGTTCGGAAACTATACACGCCCCGGTTTTAGGCGGCAACACTAAGCGTGCGGCGTAGGTTGCGCGGCGTGCGCGGGTTGCGAGCCGTCATTTCTGATCGGAAATGGCGCCGTCTCCGCCACCGGTTCGAGCGCTTTCATGACCAATTGCGCGATATGCAGCGTGTGTCTGCCCGCTCCCTGCTCGATCTGCTCGCGGCAGCTAAAGCCGTTCGTCACGACAATCGCTTCAGCGGGAGCGTTGCGCACAAGCGGCAAGAGCTTGTCTTCGGCGATTTTCATCGACAGTTCGTAGTGGTCGGCACTGAAACCGAACGAGCCGGCCATGCCGCAACAGCCCGCATCGAGCAGCGTCCAGCGCACGCCCAGTTTGTCGAGCAACTCCGTGTCGCCCTTCATGCCGAAGATCGACTTCTGATGGCAATGTCCATGCACGACGACATCCGCGTCGAGCTTTGGCCATTCGAAATCAGTGCGCGCGACAAAGTCGGCGAACAGAAACGTCTGGTCCGACAACCTCTTTGCAACAGGGTCGTCGGGAAGCTGCTTGAGTAGTTCGTCCTTGAAGATGGACAGGCATCCGGGTTCGAGTCCGACTACCGGCACACCGGCTTTGATGTCGTCGGCAAGTTCATTCACCGCGCTGCGAAGCAGAGCGCGCGCTTCGTCCAGCAGCCCATAGTCGTACAACGGCCGGCCGCAACAAAGACGCTTGCGCGGCAATACGACGTGATAGCCGATGCGCGTCAGCACCTCGACTGCGGCCGTCGCGATCTCGGGCGAGAAGTGGTCGTTGAACGTGTCGACCCACAAAATGACCTTGCGCGCAGACTCGTTTGCCGCGGCGCTGCCAGGCTTCACGCGACGCGCCTCCATAGCGCGGAACGTGCGCGGTGCAAAGACCGGCAGATGCCGCTCGCGAGCCACGCCCGCGATCCACTTGCCGATATGAGCCAGCGGTTTCGCCGACGTCATCAAATTGGTCACGCGCGCAAAGCGGCTCGCAAGCGGCGCCCACTGACCGATGCGGCCCATGAACATCGCCTGACGCGGCCGACGATGCCGCTCGTAGTAATGCGACAGAAATTCGGCCTTGTACGAGGCCATGTCGGTATGCGTCGGACAATCGGATTTGCAGCCCTTGCACGCGAGGCAGGTGTCGAGCGCCTCTTTTACTTCGGTGCTGTTCCAGCCGTCCTCGATTACTTCGCCCTGAAGCATTTCCCAGAACAGATGCGCGCGGCCACGCGTCGAGAACTTCTCCTCACGCGTCGCGCGAAAACTCGGGCACATCGTGCCGCCGTCGAGCGAACGGCATTTACCCATGCCGATGCAGCGTTCCACCGCGCGCTGCATACCGTCGCCCTCGCGACTCGCGAACGTGAGCTTCGTTGTCAGCGTGACCGGCTTATAAGCGGGACCCATGCGAAGGTTTTCATCGGCGCGATACGCATGAACCACCTTGCCGGGATTCATGCGATTGAGCGGGTCCCAGATCGCCTTGAATTCCTGCATCGCCTGCAAGATTTCGGGCCCATACATGATGGGCAGAAACTCGGCCTTGGCCTGGCCGTCGCCATGTTCGCCCGATAGCGAGCCGCCGAAATCGACCACCAGTTGCGCCGCCTCGCGCAGAAAGCTTCGCCATTTGCCGACGCCTTCGGCGGTACGAATATCGAACGTGATGCGCGCATGCACGCAGCCGTCGCCGAAGTGACCATACAGGCACGTCTCGTAACCGAAGCGGTCCACGAGCGCCTGAAACTTGCGCAGATAATCGCCGAGCCGCAGCGGATCGACTGCCGCATCTTCCCAGCCGACAATCGGGTCGGGCTTCGACGGATCGATCGACAAAGCGACCGCCGACGCGCCCGTCTCGCGTATCGACCAGATCTTCTGCAGCTTGTGCTTGTCTTCGACGACAAGCCCGCTGATATCCGCGCCCGCCGCGCCTGACTTGAAGTACGCAGCCGCGTCGTTCGCTTGCGTGACCGCATCGGCAACCGTGTCCGCGCCGAATTCGAGCACGACCCATGCGTCGCCGTCCGGCAACAGCGAGATTTCGTCGCGCTTCAAACCGCGCGCCTGCAAGCCGCGAATGATCGCGCGGTCGAGTCCTTCAATCGCGATCGGCGAAAAACGGTTGAAGTGCGGGACGGCATCGGCGGCGGTATAGATGTCGTTGAAACCGAGCACGAGCAGCACACGGCACGCCGGGCTATGCACGAGACGCACCTTCGCTTGCAACGTCACCGCACAGGTGCCCTCGGTGCCCACGAGCGCACGCGCGACGTTAAAGCCGTTTTCCGGCAGCAACTGATCGAGATTGAAGCCGGACACGCGGCGTCTGATTTGCGGAAACTCGCCGCGAATGCGCTCGGCGTAGCGGTCGCGCAAGTCGCGCAACTTCGCGTAGATCTCGCCCTGGCGTCCGCCTGTCGCGATGATGTCGTCCAGTTCCGCGTCGCTGGCCGGGCCGACCCAGAAGCGCGCGCCGTCATACGTCGCAATCTCCAATGCTTCGATATTCTCGACGGTCTTGCCGCCCATCACCGAGTGCGCGCCGCATGAGTTGTTCGCGATCATTCCGCCGAGCGTGCAACGGCTATGCGTGGCAGGGTCCGGCGCAAACGTGAGGCCGTGTTCCTCGGCCGCATCGCGCAGCGTGTCGCAAATCACGCCCGGTTCGACAAGCGCCTTTCTGTTTTGCGCATCGACACTGACGACGCGATTCACATACTTGCTCGTGTCGGCTACCACCGCGACGTTTATGCACTGCCCGTTTTGCGACGTGCCGCCGCCGCGCGTCAGAAACGGCACGTCGTTGCGGCGGCAGACTTCGAGTGCTGCGACGAGATCGTCCACGTCCGCGGGCACGACGACGCCCAACGGAATCTGCCGATAGTTCGACGCATCCGATGCATACAACGCTTTCGAGCCCGCGTCGAAGCGCACTTCGCCTCGCAGCGCGGCGCGCAGATCGGCCTGGACGTGTTCGAGCAGGCGCGTGCTTGCGACGAACGGTGCGGCCGGCTTTTGTGCGTAGCGTGGTGCGTCGCTCATCGCTCCCTCGACCGTTTCGTTCAGCGCATTATCCACTCTACTGCGCCGCGTTCGCGGTCATTTTGAAAATGCCTTGTGCGTTGCCGGCATCGAAACGCAGATCGGTCACCCAGCTACGCGATGCCTGATCGAACGTGCGCTTACGCGTGATGAACTCGTAGAACGAACCCGGAACATCGCGCGTGACGAGCTTGCCGCCGACGGACCTGAACTGACGCTCGACCGTATCGGCGCGATAGGCCGTCTGAAACACGCGGCCGGAGCGCGAACGCTCGACCTCCGGCTTCATCGGCCGGCCCTTGTTCTTCTCTTCGTCCGAAAGCGTGAAGACGTCTTCGACGCGATCCGTCGCGTGATTGAACGCATTGCCTTCGGTTGAAATCCATGCCATTTCCGCCGATTCGCGCAACAGCACTTCGTAGTCCGCCTCGTTCGGCACATCGTGCTGACGCGCGAACGCGCCGACAATCACCGGCAGCAGCTTGTGAGCCGCGTCCATAGGAAGCGAGCCTTCGCGCTCAAGCTCCCAAAGCTGCGAAACGGCGAGCGGCGTCAACGGATCTTTCGACGAACTCACGACATTCGTCACCGCCTGCTGGAATTCCGCAGAGAAGCGCTCGGGATGCAACTCGCTCACGAAGAACTGCGCGATTTCGTCCGGTGCATCTTCGTGCGCGTACGCGCGGCCGGTCATGCCCAGTTTGTCGAGCGGATAACGGCCATTCAGCCTGAAGCCAAGCGGCCGGAGGATGCGGGTAAACGCCGCCTCGCCTGGAGGCAATGCGCCATTGTTGTCCCAACGCACCGTGCGCAATGCGCCGTGATCGAAGTAGACGGAACCGCCGTTCGCGATTGCCTCGTTCGTGTAGGCGCGGCCATTCGGCGAACGCTCGAGCAGATCTTCGAACAGCGCCATGTTCATGGCCTGGGCGAGTTCGGCGCGCGTGACTGTGCCGTCTTCCCAGTCGCTCAGTGCGGTTGGGAATGTCAGCGTCGTAAAGAGCGACTCCGTTTTTGCCGGACCCAGCAGCTTCAATAACAGGCGTTCAACGTTCGAATTGCGCATTGGTTTTTCTCTCACTACGGGCTGGCCCGACATAGGCGAACCGCATTATTCAAACTGTTGCGCACCTCGTAAAGCGAGATTAAATTGTCACTTGATGACTTTTCGGAACTAACATGCGCAAGTTCAAGATTCCCAACATGAGTGCGCTGCTCGCCTTCGAAGCCGCCGCGCGGCACGAAAGCTTCACTCATGCGGCAAAGGAACTGTTTCTCACGGAGAGCGCGATCTCACGGCAGATCGCGACGCTCGAATCGAATCTCGGCGTGCGTCTTTTCGTTCGCTCGAAGCAGCGCGTGATGCTCACTCGCGCCGGACGTCTATATGGCACACAGGTGCGCCGCGCGCTGGAGAATCTGGATCGCGACACGCTGTCCATCATTGCGCACGGCAGCGGCGGCGGCTACCTCGAACTCGCGGTGCTTCCCACGTTCGCGTCGCAATGGCTGATTCCGCGAATGAAGGATTTCAACGACCGCAATCCGGACGTTCGAATCAACATGGGCATTCGCACCGACCTGTTCTCCTTCGAGGAGTCGCATTTCGAAGCCGCCATTCACTATGGCAAGCCGACGTGGCCGGGCACGTCGTCGGACTATCTGTTCGGCGAGGAAGTCGTGCCGGTGTGTGCGCCGTCGCTGCTTGCAAAGCGCGTCCGCAAGCCGCACGAACTGCTGAATTATCCGCTGCTGCATTCCACCACGCGCCCCGATGCCTGGTCGCGCTGGTTCGCGAATCTCGGCGTCGAAGACAACGCCACGATGCAGGGCGTGCGCTACGAACTGCATTCGATGCTGATCAGCGCCGCCGCCGCAGGGCTCGGCATTGCGCTGGTGCCCAAATTTTTCGTCGACGAACAACTGACGCAGTTGGGTCTGGTGATTCCGTTCGCCGCTACGGCGGTCGAAGAATCCGCGTACTACCTGGTCTATCCAACCGAGCTCAGTCACGGCAAACCACTGGAACTGTTCAGGACATGGTTGCTCGAGGAAGCCGCCGCGTACAACGCGCAAAGCCGCTGATGCGCGCGGACCGACTCCCTCACGATCAGCAGTTCCCCTTCTTCGCCTGTCCCGGCGGACAGAAACCATTGCCTGGACCGCCCTGAGGATGGCCTTGCGGCACGACGACCACGCCCGGCGAATCGGGCACATAAAGCGCACAGCCGCTCAACAGCGCGGCGCTTGCAGCAAACAGGCAAAGGATTTTTTTCATCAGGTTCCCCGACGAAGGGCTTGCGCGACGAGCGGAAATTCAAGCACGCACGTCGGCGTTTTAAACACGGTTTTCATTGGCGATTCCTCCATCATCGTTGTTGTGCCCTGAAGGATATGGAAACTCTACGTAAAAGAGATCGGCCAATTTGAAACGGACGGTAACTTCGGCCGATTTGACATTCTTTGTCATAACGGGCGAGACTGGGACTCGCGGCTCGCATATCATGCTTTCTGAGTGAGCTAAAACGTAGCATCCGCGCTTTAGCGGCGTGGTTAATAGCCGATCGAATTGGTTATTTGCCGCATTTGGACTAAGGTTTAGTAGCTCTTGGTTACACAACAAGAACGAACGTTGCGAGGTGAGGCATGCACACGCTAATCGACCTGGAGATCGCGCATCTTGCGCGAGTCATGAGTGCATCAATGGCCGGAGATCTCGCGGGGCCCATTCTGCCGGCCGCCTACTGGCGCGAGCGGCTTCATCAACTGCTCGATTCTCAGCACCTGACCAATGCGCAATTGCGTTCTATCGACGTCCTTCTGCTCCAACTGGACGAACTCGAAGCGCAAAGCTCGAATAGCCACGCTCACGGCGTCGCAATCAGCACGAGCTAATAATCCACAATACGCCACAATAAAGCGCGCAAGTTTTCCAAAGGAGTTTTGGGCGCGCGGCATCGTCCGTATTGCGGATGCCAACGCGGTGGTTTCGGCGCTTCGTTAACCCGTCGTTAGCCCTTAGCAAACGTTTTCACAGGAACGAACTAATGAACAAATCCCGTCTATTGCTCGTGTCGATGATGGCCGCGGGTATGCTCGCATCGCCGCTCGCGCTTGCACAGCCGCCGCACGACAACCCCGGCCACGGCGGAGATCACGGGCAGGGACCGAAGCACGGCAAGGGACCGAAGGGTCACGACAGCTACGACAGCCACGGCCATAAGCCGATGCCGCCGGGACACAATCCCGACGGTCCTGGCAACTCGGCGAACGCGCCCGGACATTGGCGCAAGGGCGATCGGCTGCCTCCCGAATACCGCGACCGTCAATACGTAATCGACGACTGGCGCGGGTATCGGCTCGCGCCGCCGCCGCGCGGTTATTCGTGGGTCGGCATCGGCGGCGACTACCTGATGGTGCAGTTGTCCACCGGCGTGGTTCTGCGAGTCGGACCGTAAGCGGCAACATCGTCCGGCCGCTGCATGCGGCCGTTCAACATCCGCTTGAGCGTGGCGATGACACATCGCCCGCTCGTCACATTTCGGCGGCAGGCCCGACGCGGTTTAACGCAAACCGAAGCGTCGCAGTGACTGCTCAAACGCTCTCGCCTCGTACCTCGGCCACGCAAGCGGCTATCTTTGCGCAATTCCGTCCAGCTCCTAAAGAATCGTCGCCGCGCCGCCGTTATATCCGTCATGCATACAAGCCACGTTGGCGCGCTTGCAGCGAGCCGCTGTAACTCGTCCGATATGCAGAATTTCAACTCGCGATCCAACATGCGCGGCGCTTTACGTCAGCGCCGCGAGACGTTGTGACGACACGCGCAAGTCCACCGGCACAAGGATTAATTTCGAAAGACAACATCGACAGCAAGCCGTCATACTCTGTCTCTCCTTGGGGCGGAACATTCCGACAGCGGAATCGGAAGTTTCGCCAGACACCAGATCGATGCATGACCGCCGTCGCTTGACGGCACTCTCCGCGTAGCGCCGCACGCGGATCATGTGGAGCGTACTTGTTAAATGAGTTATAGCCCTGTCGTTCCGTTCGCTCACGACAAAGCCGCATCCGGCTCCTTCGTGGGCGGCGCGCCGGCGTTTCGCCAACTGGTCCGAATGATCGATCGCGTCGCGCCCACCGATCATCCGCTGCTGATTTTCGGCCCGACCGGTTCCGGCAAGGAACTCGTGGCACGCCGTGTTCACGCGCACAGCCAGCGCCAGGATCAACCCTTTGTCGATGTCAATTGCGGCGCGATTCCCGAGCATCTCGTCGAAGCCGAACTATTCGGGCACGTCAAAGGCGCGTTCACCGGCGCGGGCGAAAATCGCCAGGGGCTGTTGCAGCAGGTCGGCAAAGGCACGCTGCTGCTCGATGAAATCGGCGAGTTGCCGCTCGCGCTCCAACCGAAACTGCTGCGCGTGCTGGAGACGCGCACTTTCCGTCCGCTTGGATCGACCACCAACCTTCACTTCGGCGGACGCGTGGTGGCCGCAACGCATCGCGACTTGCGCGAGCTCGCACGCGAGGGACTCTTTCGCGAGGATCTGTTCTACCGGCTCGCGGTGTTCGTCCTCGCGGTGCCCGGACTGGAACAGCGCGTCGAAGACATTCCCGCGCTCGTCAACCACTTCGCTTCACAGCACACGCGCCGCCTCGAGTTTTCTCCGACCGCGCTGCGGCGTCTTTCGCAACATCCGTGGCCGGGTCATATCCGCCAATTGCGCAATCTGATCAGCCAGTTGAGCGTGCTTGCCGAGACCACGCAGATCGACGTGGATACGCTCGAGCCGTTTCTCGCCAACGAGGCGAGCGGGCCGGTGTCGCGCGCCAGTCTCGCGGACATGCTGTTGCAACTCGAAGGCCGCGACAAGCTCGGCGCCGCTGAAGATTTGCTGATCGACCGCGCGCTCGAACGCACGAGCGGCAACAAGAGCGCGGCGGCGACGTTGCTCGGCGTGGGCCGCAAGACCATCGAACGGCGTCTGAAGTCGCGCGAAGAACATCACCGCGAAGCGCGCAAATGCCTCGAACATGCGAGAGCGCTGATCGAGGAATCGAAATTCGCCGAAGCGATTCCACCGCTGCGCCGCTGCCTCGATGTGCTGCAAACGCCGAATGAACAGGGCGCCGTGCGCCGCTTGCAGTTCGACGCATATCGCCTGCTTGGGATGAGTTTGCGCAGCGTGCACGGCTGGCTGTATGCGGAAGCCACCGCCTGCTACGCCGCGGCGCTCGCGATCGGCGAAGGCGTTTGCACGCCCGCGGAAATCGCCGCGATCCAGTTCGGCATCTGGACCACGCAGTTGACCACGCTCGAACTGAAGCAGGCGCGCGCAACCGCGCAGAACATGCTGGAGCGCGCGCAAAACGGCGGCGACCGCGTCTCGCTCGACGAAGCGCACGTCGCGATGACCAACACGCTGTTCTGGCTCGGCGACAGCGAGGAAGCGCTTGCGTGTCTTGCGCGCGGCAATCTGCTCGGCGTGGGACGCAACGACGTGCGCACCGGCTCGCAAGGCATCGACCTCGCGAGTCTCGCGCTGACTTTCGAAGGACTCGCCGCGTATCAGATCGGCGCCTTCGCGCAGGCACGCCGGGCGATGGAGATGCTGATTCTGCGCGCGTCGGAGCCGGGCGTTCACGCGCTCGCTCACGTCGTCAATCTGCAGGGCGCCGCGTGGCTCGCCGCGCTGTTCGACGATGTCGAGCGGCTTGGCCGGCTCGCGAGCGAACTGGAATCGGTGTCGATCGCCTACGGCTTTGCGTTCTATCGCGGCGTCGGCCAGGTGCTGCGTGCCTGTCATCTGAGCGCGCTCGGTCAAACCGACGAAGCGGAAACGATCATGCTCGACGGCTACGATAATCACGTCGTCTGCAATGGCGGCGCGCTGTTCTATTCGTTCAAGGCGTGGCATCACGGGGAATTGCTGCTGCGTGCCGGACGTGCAAAGGAATCCGAAGCAATGCTCGCAGCCGCGATCGACGAAACGCTCGCTCGTCAGGAGCGCGTCTATCTCGGCAAGCTGCTGGTCACACGCGCACGCGCGCAATGGGCGCTCGGCGATGTGAACGCGGCGGAACTGGGCCTGCGCACCGCGCTATCGACGGCGCTCGCGTTCGGCTCGGTGCCCGCGCGCGTGGACGCGGCGCACTACCTCGCGGATCTGCTGCGCTCGACTGATCGCGTGCCGGAAGCGATCGAGACGCTTGAGCGCGGCTTGCGTTCGTTGCCCGCGGACGCCACGCCGCGCGTCACGGGCGCGGCCAAACTGCTTGCCGAACTTCAGCAACAGAGTTCTTTCGATAACTACACTAAAGGAATCGTCAATGGCATTTGACCTACGCCGGGAAGATCTGGAGCCGCTGCTATTGGGCGCGGCTTTTTTCGGGAGTGGCGGGGGCGGCACGATCGAATCCGCGCGGCATCTGGCCGGGCATTTCGTCGCCGGCGACTACTACCCGAGCGACACAGTGACGGTCGTGTCCGTTGAAGAAGCCACCGAGGGCGCGGCCGTCATGGTCGCCTATCTCGGCGCGCCCGAAGCGATCAATTCGGCGACCTATCCGCTGGGTCCGGTGACGGCCGTGCAGAACGTGCAGGCGCGGCTTGCGTCGCAATCGACGAAGCTCGCCTACGTCATGCCGCCGGAAAGCGGCGCGCTCGGCTTCACCGTGGCCGCGCTGGTGGCGGCAAAGCTCGGCCTCGCGGTGATCGACGCCGACGGCGCCGGCCGCGCGGTGCCTTCTTTGCCGATGCTCACTTTCGCCGCCGCGGAGATCGACCCGCGGCCGGCGTTCCTCGTGAGCCAGGGCGGCTTGTGCGTCGAACTCGACGTGACGCCGCGCAACGGCGATGTCGGTGCGCCGACTCATCAGCGCGACGTGTCGGCGATTGTCGAGCAGATGATGCGCCCTGTTGTCGCCGATCCGGAATTCGGGCAGTTCGGCGGACTCGCAATGTGGGTCATGAAGCCGGCCGACATCGGCCGCGCGACGCCGATCCGCGGCACGCTGACACGCGCGCTCACACTCGGGCGCGCGTTGCACGCGGGAGGAATCGGCAGTGCGCGGCAAATGACCGACTATCTCGTCGAATATTGCGGCCTTGCGGCGCGTGCCGTGTCGGAGCCGGGCGAACTGGTTTCCGCGGAAGTGGACACGAGCGGCGGCTTCGACGTCGGCAAGATCCGCATTCAGGCCGGGCAGCGTACCTACACGGTGATGTATCAGAACGAGTCGCTGCTCGTATGGGACAGCGAACGTCCGCAGCCGATCGTGCTCGCGCCCGATAGCGTCGCGTATTACGTCGGCGGGGAAGGTCAATCTGTGTTCAGCAACGGCGATCTCGTGAACGCCGATGGCTCGCTGAATCCGGCGATCGGCAAGCGTCCCGTGACGTTGATCGCATGGCGCGCCGAAGCCGAACTGCGCAAGCCCGGTCTGATTCTCGACAGCTTCATGCAGTTGCTGAACTCGCTCAACTACCTCGGCCCGTATGTGCCGCTTGAAGCACTGCAGTCGCTGCAATCCGCGCGCAACGGAGAGGCATCTTGAACTCGCCCATTCGCATCTGCGTGCTCGTGCCCGTCGCCACGTCGCAATACAACGACCGCATCATGAAGGCCATCGCGCCCGTCGTGCCGCCGGACGTGCATGTCGAGATTCGCAACATCGCCGAAGGGCATCCCGACATCGAGAACCGCACTAACTGGCTGCAAAACGGCATGCCCGTAGTCGAGCTCGCGCAGGCCATCGCCAACGACGGCTTCGACGGCATCTGGCTGACCGACTTCGACATGTGCGGCGTGGAAGCCGCGCGTGAGGTGATCGACATTCCGATCATCGGCGGCTTTCCGGCTTCGGCGTTCACGGCGCTCGCGCTGAGCCAGCGCTTCTCGATCGTCACGATCCTGCAAAGCACGCTGGCGATGCAGCGCGCTCATCCGCAGACCTATGGCATCGAGGATACGTTCGCGTCGATTCGCGCGATCAATTGCCCGGTCGCGCAACTCGAAGATATCGACGTCGTCATCATCCGCACCTTCGAAGCCGCGCTGAAGGCGATCAAGGAGGACGGCGCGCAATCCATTCTGCTCGGCTGCACCGGTTTCGTGGACGTCGCGAGCCGCGTCTCACGAATGTTGAGCGACGAAATGGGCGGCTTCGTGCCGGTCATCGATCCGAATCAGGCGGGCTTCAGCTTCCTCGTCTCGCTGGTGCGCATGCAGTTGCGCCCGAGCCGGCTGACTTACAGCAAGGTCAGCCTGCAGTCGTAGGTCTCGCGTCTGCTTATTCCAGTTCTTTCCAGTTCGTTTCAGTTGGTCCGGCGCGGCGCTTCGTCGCCCCGCCGGATGTCCCCGCCGTGGCCGCTTTGTGGCCGTTTTCGGCTTCGCTTTGCGTCCATCGCGCCCTCGCCTTTCGATCCTAACGGACGAAATCGCCGCTCCACGCCCCTTGCATGGCCACCTGGACGAAAACGTCCACTTTTAGGGCTGTACCTGGACGGGTTTGACCAGAATCATCGAGCGAATTTCGTCGATCCCCTACGCACAGCGGTATCGGCGAATGGCACGGTCATTGCTTATACAAATGCTCGTGGCCTTGAGCCCAACGAAATGCAAACGAATTCGTCCGAAATGCAGGGCGCCTGAGAGACCAGAAGATTGCGTCGCGCCGCCGCTAACCGAGCGATCGCCGCGCATGATCGCGATGATTCGGTTAGTTATACGAACGAGTGTCGATGCGCCAATTTCGCCGATAGCAAAAGGTTGTCGGCACCAGATTGAGAGAGGGCTGTGCTGTAGTAGTGACAGTGTCGAAACATCGCGAGGGCATGCTTCCACAGAGAAGCAGCTCGAGTTGCAACGCACTGAATGGCGGAAAATCTTTTGGCTATGTACCAGACGATCCGCTGCGGGGTTGGTCTGGCCGCCGTTGCCTGCGCCTGCGGGAGCAGCAACGGCGGCTCGTCCTTTGCAGTAGTCGCAAAGAGCAAGCTGCACGAGCAGTCCACGCCGCGTCAGACCGTTAGCGACGCCGCGAATAGACCAAGGCTGGCCACCCACGGGGGTTCGACAATGCATCACCACATTCTGGAAAACGAGCTCCTTCATCTGGAGCGCGTGATCGCATGGGCATCGCAAAAGCCTTTTCCGCCGACCTATTGGCGCGACCGCATCGAACATCTGAAGAGCTCTCCGCAGGCGCCGATGTACCACAAGCGCCTCGATCGTCTGTCGCGTCTCGTCGCTGAGCTGAGCGAATAACCCGGCCTTCAGGCAAGCGTTCTTATCAGCATGTTGCCGGCGACGAAATGCGGCGCACTCTGGCCACTCACTCCTGGCACTGCACGTCCTTGCTCGGCACGACGATCAGCACAGGATACGTGCCGTGATCCAGGTCGACGCGCGCAACCACGGCGGTCAACGAGTTGTCGATCTGGTCGTACACGCTCACCTGTTCGCGGCGAAGCGTCGTAATGCCGGTACACGCGGACGCGCGGCCTTCGTCGGAGATCCGGCATTGAATCGGATGATCGGCGAGGTAGCGATACTGATCGCGCCCGGGCGTCGCAAGGTATTCGCGCACGCTCTGCTCCGAGCCGCCGACGCCTGTCACTTTTCCGATCGCACATTGCAGCGCGCCCGTCTCGCCGCTCGCGGGCGTTTGCGCGTTAGCGGCCGCACTCGCTGCGACGGCCGTCGCAAAGGTGAAGGCCAAGGTCAATGCAAAGTGGTATCTCATCGCGCATGTTCGTCTGTCGGATTGAAGTGCTGAATTGTAAAGGCGCCGCGCGCATTGCGTTGCCGGCGTGGAATTTACAAGCCGTTGTAATAACTGAGAAAGCGCGATTCGCGGACGATGTCCGCGCGCTCGGCGGACCGGTTGGCCGAGCGTCGGCATAGCCGATGCTGCGCATACGACAGCCTCACTTCAATCGCAGCACTGCAAGGAGCCACCGATGAGCGAAACACCCGCGCCCAACAAACCCGATCCCCAGCAGTCCGAAGTCAGTCGCGGTACGCCGCCTGCCCGCACGCCCGAGTCGCTCCCGGAAACGGATCTCGAGCCGGACCAGCAGCCCGTGCGCGATATACCCGGCGTGGGTACGCCCGGCAGCCAGTCGCCTGCTCCGTGAGGCCGGTCTACATGGTCTATTGGTCGGAGACCATAGACGACGGCATCGTGCCGCGCTGCGCGTCGTTTCCCGCCGATGCGATGGCGGACGCGTTGGCGTTCACCGAAACGTTGCGACGCCGTCAGTCGCGCGGCGAGTCCGTGTCTTTCGTCACGCTGTGCTCGGAGAATCCGAATTCGGTGGGACGGCCGGGCGTCGCCGATCCGCCGCCAGACTACGCGTGGAAAAAGCGCCGCGTGTGACCGAATCGGCGCGCGGCTCAGAACGTCGTGCGCAGTCCGACCATCACGCTTCGGCCGCCCTCGGGCGCAATGTCCCGGACCACCGAGCTTGCATAGCGAATGTCCTGGTTCGTCAGGTTATCGCCGCGAAGATAGGCGAGCCAGTCCGTCGCGCCGACGCGGAACTTGTAGGTGACGAGCAAGCCGAGCTTCGTATAGCTGGCTGTCGGCAGATCGTTCTCGGGTACGCGGTGCTGTCCCCATGCGTGCTGCAGTTCGGCACGCGCGCCGAACGGTCCGTAGCCGTAGTCGACGGCGAGCGTCGCACGCAACGGCGAAATGCGCGGCAGCGGCTGATCGTTGTCCATGTTGCGCGCATGCGTGTAGTCGCCGGTGAGTTCCACGTCCACCTGATGCGCGCCCTTCTGAAACACGCGCCATTTGCCGTCGAGTTCGATGCCGTAGAACTCCGCGCGAACGCCACGATAGACGGCTTCGTTCAACGCATCGTCGGTGCCGGGCGCGACGACCTGGTCGGAGTCGTCCACGAGGCGCCCTGTGTTGAACTCGGTCAGATAGTTCTTGAAGCGGCTGTAAAACACGCCGACGCTGCCCTTGTTCGGACCGCTCGCAAAACGCAGCGACAGGTCGGTCGACACGGCCTTTTCTTTCTGCGCATCCGGGTTGCCGATCAGATACTGACCGGTCGCGTCGTGCGGACCGTTTGCATACAGCTCATAGAGCGCGGGCGCGCGCTCGGTATAAGCGACATTGCCCGCCACGGACCAGACCGGCGTCAGCTTGTAGAGCGCGCCGAGCGACGCACTGATTGCGTTGAAATCCCGGTCGTGAGCGCTTGCGAACTTGTCGTTGCCGGCTGCCGTCGGCTGCTGTTTGACGTGCTCGTAACGCGCGCCCGCGCTCAGCTTGAACGCGTCGGTCACGTTCCACTCTTCGAGGCCAAAGAGCGCGACGTTGGTTGTTTGCGTCGTCGGAACGAGCGCCTCGTCGCCTAACGCGGAAAACGTGTTCTGGCTGAGCTGAACGCCGATCGCGCCTTCGAACGGACCGATCTTGCGATGACGCGCCTCGATCCGCGCCTCGTAGCCGTGATTGCGGAACGTGGTGCTGGTCTCGCCGTTGTCGATCTCCTTGTGCTCGTAGTCCGTGTAGCCGAAATCGAACTTGAGCTGCGAGAACGGCCCGCGCAGATTGCGCACTTCCGACGCAAACGCGACGTGGTCCTGGTGCATGCGCAAACGCACGTCGTCTTCGGCGACCGAGCCGTAGTTCGCCTCGAAGCCGTTGTACGACAGGCCCGCGTAACCGTCGGCCCACGTATAGGCGCCGCCGAGCGCGCCGCCGTGCCAGCGGCCGTCGCTGTTGGGCAGGCTGCCGTAGGCCTCATTGGCATCGGGACCGTCGAGCGCGCGCTGGCGGTCCGAGTGCGCGAAGCCGGGAATGCGCTCCTTGCTGGTCTCGCGATCGAACGCGTCGACGTGAAACGCGAAGCGCCCGTTGCCGCCTTCGACCTGGGCCGTGCCGGCGCGCGCATCGTTTGCGCCGCCGTAGCTGGCATCGACGCCGCCCGTCAGTCCGTTGATCGGCTCGCGCGGAATGCGGTTGTCGATCGTGTTCACCACGCCGCCGATCGCGTTGCCGCCATACAGCAGCGCTGCCGGCCCGCGGACGATCTCGACGCGCTCGATCGTCAACGGCTCCTGCGGCACCGCGTGATCGTAGGACAGCGACGACGCATCCCACGCGGCCACGCCGTTTTGCAGAATGCGGATGCGGTCGCCATCCATGCCGCGGATGATGGGGCGCCCCACCATCGGTCCATATGTCGTGGTCGAGACGCCAGGCAAGCCGTTGAGCGTCTCGCCGAGCGAGTTCGTCTGGCGCCGCGTCAGCGCGTCGCCGTATAGCGCGGTGGCCGGAGCGATCAGGTCGGTTTCGCCCAACGGATTCGCGGTGACGAAGACAGGCGCCAGCGAGCCGCCAGGCGCTTGCGTCGAATTCTGCGTGGGATTGACGTTGCCGGACTGCGCATGAGCCAACGCGGCGAGGAGCCCAAAGGAAAGCGGCGACAGCCGAAGCGCGCGCACGGAAGCGCGTGGAGGTTTTTTGTTCACGGTCTTTTCGAGAACGTCTTTTTATGTCGGCCGCGCGTTTTCATGAAATGTTATAACGTTGCACTAGAAAGACGCATTTCCGCCGGACTCACACTGGGCGACCCGACTATCGCCGATGCCGACAGGCCATCGCTCGACCTCGCCCAATGTCGGCGGAATGATATAACGTAACGTTTATTACGTAAAGTGACGAAAGCCTCGCACACGCCGAACGAGCGTCGCCGGGACCGCTCAGCGACGCCTCATCAAAACGCGGCAAACCTCACTTCACAGCACACTCAGCCCGCGACCTCGCCAGCGCAACGGCCCGCTCGCAGGCAGCCTGCCGCGCCGCATGATCGACCTCGGGCCCCAACAGCGTCTTCTCGACGACGATAGATTCGACGTCCGTCACGCCCACCGAGCGCAACCAGGCTTCCATGAACGGCCGCTGATAATCGAACGAATGCGCGGGCGTGATCGAGTCGATCGAATAGTCGAGGCCGCGCGCGTAAATCACCACCGCGTTCTTGTCTTTGAGCAGCCCGTTGAGCCCTCGCTCGTCGAAAGAAAACAGCACGTTTCGCTGCGATACGACGTCGATAAAGTGCTTCAGCTTGTAGGGAATCGAGAAATTCCAAAGCGGCACCGAGAACAGCAGCGTGTCCGCGTCGTGCAACCGCTGCGCGAGTTGGCGGATCTGCGACCACGCTTTCTGCTGGCCGTCGGTGAACGGCGTGCCGCTGAGATCGGCATATTTGGCGTCGAGGGCATCGCCGTCGAATTCCGGCAATTCGGTCGACCACAAATCGAGCACGTCGATTCGCGCGTCGCGATGAACTTCCCAGTAAGTGTCCAGATAAACGCGCGCCACTTCGAGCGACGCGGATCGCTTTTTACGCGGCGACGCTTCGACATGCAGCAGAGTCGGCATGAGATTGCTCCACACGGGTTAAGGTGCAGCCATCTCAACATAGTTCGACGCGAAATTTAAACGAAGTATAGTGAGCCGATTCAGTCGCAATCGCACTGAATCCCTGAACCGAGGAGTACGCGCCGTGTTCGATACCGTTTTGTTGCGTTCATTCGTGGCCGTCGTCAAGGAAGGCGGCTTCACGCACGCCGCCGCCCGCCTGAATCTGACGCAGTCCGCGGTGAGCGCGCACGTGCGGCGCCTCGAGAATCAGATCGGCCGCGAACTGCTCGCGCGCACCACACGCTCGGTCGCGCTCACCGCCGATGGCGAATTGCTGCTCGGCTACGCGCGCGCCATCCTCGCGCTCAATCAGGACGCGCAGGCGCAACTGTCGCGTGCGCCGAGCGAAGGCGAAGTCCGCGTCGGCCTGTCGGAAGACCTGTCCAACGTGCGGCTGATGAACGTCATGCAGGCGTTCGCCGTGCGCTACCCGCGCATCGCGTTCAGTGTGCGCGTCGGCATTCCCGCCGATCTGCTGGTCGCGATGGATCACGGCGAACTCGACGTCGTAATCGGCGGACGCTGCGACGGCGGCCGCCCAGGGCAAGTGCTGTGGCGCGAGCCGCTCGTGTGGGCGGGAGCGGAATGGTCTTCGCTGACGCACGGCGCGCCGGTGCCGCTCGCGCTGTTCCCCGAACCGTGCCCTTATCGCGAGGCCGCGCTCGCTGCGCTTGCACGCGGCGGCGTCGAGTATCGAATTGCGCTCGTGGGCTCGAGCGTCGCGGGTCTGCGTGCCGCGGCGCAGGCCGGCTTCGCGGTGACGCCGATAGTTCACACGCAACTGGTGAACGGCTTGCGCGTGATGCCGCCGGATGCCGGCTTGCCCGCGCTGCCGGATGTCGAGTTCACGATGCTCGCGTCGGGGGCTTCCTCGCCAAAGATCGCCGACGAACTCGCCGGCGCGATCGTGGAGGCGTTCGCGCACAAAGCGGAGGCGATAGAAGCGCGGCGCCCGCGGGCCGCGACGTCTGCGGCCACGATTAACGAATAGCCAGAGCCCAAGCGAAGCGCCGAACCCTCACGTAATTGACGCCCCCAACGCAAACGCCTTCTGAAGAAAATTCGCCGTCTTTGCCGGCGCGGCCTCCATCCGCGAAGCCAGCGACAGCCGGATCGAAATGGCGTTGCCGAGCACGTCGGTATAAGCGACGCCTTCCACGCGTATCTGACACACGGAAGCCGGCACCAGCGACACGCCGAACTCCGCAGCCACCAGATTCACCACGGACGAAAGCTGCGGCGCCTGTTGCCCGGCGATCGGCTCGAATCCCGCCTCCCGGCACGCTCCGACGATGACATCGTGCAGCGTCGGACTCGCCTCTCGCGGCAGCATCACGAACGGGTCGTCGGCCAGAGCGGACAGCGGGATTCTGCGTTTCTTCGCGAGACGATGCGTTGCCGGCAAGACGACCCTCATCGGCTCGATGGCGATGTGATGGAACTGCACGCCCGCCGGCGACTGGCTGCCGAGGCGCACGAAGGCGACATCCACGCGGCCGTCGCCGAGATAGGCAAGCAGTTGCGCGGTGTTGCCCTCGGCAAGCGTGAGCGTGACGTTCGGATAATCCTGCCGATAAGCGCGAATCAGCTTCGAGACGACCGGGTTGAACGCAGCGGAGCCCGTAAAGCCGATATTGAATTGCCCGATTTCTCCGCGCCCCGCGCTCTGCGCCTTTTCGACCGCAAGACGCGTGTCGTGCAGGATGCGCTGCGCGTCGGCGGCGAAGGCCTCGCCCGCCTCGGTCAACACGACGCCGTGGCCGGTGCGGCGAAACAGCCGCACGCCGATTTCGTCTTCGAGCGCATGAATCTGCTGGCTGAGCGGCGGCTGGCCGATGCCCAGTCTTTCGGCCGCGCGCGTGACGTTGCGCTCCTCGGCGACCGCGAGAAAGTAGCGGATGTGACGCAGCTCCATGCGATATCTGTAAAAGCTATTTCAGTAAGACGCGATAGATATTGGACAGTATATCAGCGGTGCGACAAAATATCGCCATCGCGCAGTCCGCGTCCTATAAGTCTGTCCCGCAATACATGGGCTTTTATCTTCGACGATGAAGGCAGGACGAGCCGCTCTTCAGGGAGCGCGCGGCGGTATGCGCCGTTGTGTTTATCTAATGAAGCGAAGGGGTCTACTGTGGCTGACACATTAAAAAAACCGAGGCCGGAGTTCCGGAACATCGGTATCGGGCAGATATTGACGGCGTATCGCCTGCCTCTTGCGGGGCGCGTGTCGATTCTGCAT
>NZ_QBUB01000026.1:0-69613 GCF_003058125.1 Paraburkholderia sp. GV068 | reverse complement strand
GCGCACGAGCCGCTCGATAATCGCGTTGTCGTGACCGTGCGCGACGACGGCCCCGGTGTGGCCTCGGCAGATGTCGCGCGTCTGACCAGCCGGTTTTTTCGCGCCACCGGCAACCAGGCGACCGGCAGCGGTCTTGGCCTTTCGATTGTCGCGCGCATCGCGGAACATTTTGGCGCGACGGTGCGCTTCGGGCCCGGCCTCGAGAGCCGCGGACTCGCCGTCGAAGTATCGTTTCCCGCCTCTAGCGCCGCGCCTGACGAGCGACTGAAGGCCGCGGCCTAGCGGCGGTTCGTATCGCAGGCGACGCGGGTGTCAGACACGCGCAGAAGTACGGAGCTACTTTCTGCTACTAGATGCCAGGCATCATCTGATACGGCTCGGTGTGATCTTCCACACGCTTGACGCCGGGTATGTTCTGCGCCGCCACGCGCACGGCATCCACTGCGTCGGCCGACTGGAAAACGCCCCATAGATGCACGACGCCGTCTGTCACCACGATATTGCGGCCAGCAAAGCCCCA
Organism: Paraburkholderia sp. GV068; assembly: GCF_003058125.1. NCBI lineage: Bacteria > Pseudomonadati > Pseudomonadota > Betaproteobacteria > Burkholderiales > Burkholderiaceae > Paraburkholderia > Paraburkholderia sp. GV068. The sequence goes on along the minus strand of NZ_QBUB01000026.1, from coordinate 69,093 downwards.
TCTGCGCCCCGCCAGTTCGCCCATGAGGACCGCGCGAATTTCCGCGTCCGAGAGCGTGGCGTCCGACACCGGTTCATCGGGCACGCTCGCGAGCGCCTGGACGAGATTGGCACGACTCACGATGCCGACCACCTGTCCCCGTTCCGTCACCGGCACGCGTTTGATGTGCCGTGCTTCGAGAATGCCCGCAACTTCGCCAAGCGGCGTGTCAGGCTGCACAGTCACCACATCGGTCGTCATCACATCGCTCACCTTGGCCGCATGCGTCTTGACGTAATCGCGCGCCTCGTGCCTCGCGGACCAGAAATCGAGCCACGACGCGCGCCTGGTCTCGTCGGTTCCGATCTCGCTGCGGCGAAGCAGATCGCCTTCGCTGATGATGCCGACGATGCTGCCGTCCGTATCCAGCACTGGCGCGCCGCTGATGCCGTTATCGACAAACATCTTGGCGACCTGACGAATGGTCATGTCGGGCGTGGCCGAGACAACGGTGTGGGTCATGACATCGGATGCGCGCATGGTAAGCCTCCTGAAGGTTGGGCGTTGAATCAAGGGGCAACGCGACAAACCCCTGTGCTATTCAAGGTTAGGCGTGTGCGGCACCGTTCTGTTTGACGTGGATCATGTCGGCGAGGCTCGAATGGCCGGCAGACGATTCAACGGGCCTTTACGCCACTTCGATGATGACCTTCAATGCATGCGCTCGGGCCGCATCGCCGAAAGTCTCGTAGGCTTTCAGTACATCGTCGAGCTTGAAGCGATGCGTGATCAGGCTCGCGGCGCTGAGCCGGCCGGCGTGCACGGTCTTCAGCAGCATCGGCGTACTGACCGTATCGACGAGACGCGTCGTGATCGAGATGTTGCGATCCCACAGCGATTCCAGATGCAGATCCGCCTTCACGCCATGCACGCCCACATTGGCGATGACGCCGCCAGGCGCCACCAGCGCCTGGCATAACTCGAAAGTCTCGGGCACACCCACGGCCTCGATCACGCAATCCGCGCCCGTTCCGGCGGTGAGCTTCATGAGCTTTGCCACCGGATCGTCGACGCCGCTATCGACGCACGCCGTCGCCCCGAAGCGCGACGCCACTTCCAGACGGTAAGGGTCGCGGTCGATCATCACTATCTGCGCCGGCGAATAGAACTGCGCGGTAAGCAGCGACGCGAGCCCGATCGGCCCCGCGCCGACAATCGCCACCGTGCTTCCCGGTTCAACCTTGCCGTTCAGAACACCGCATTCAAAGCCGGTCGGCAGGATGTCGGAAAGCATCACTAGCGCCTCTTCATCCGCACCTTGGGGAATGCGGTACAGGCTTGTTTCGGCGTGAGGAATGCGCACGTATTCCGCTTGCGTGCCGTCGATCCTGTTGCCAAGAATCCATCCGCCCGTCGCGCAGTGCGAGTACATTCCGCGCCGGCAGTAGTCGCACTTGCCACACGACGAAATGCACGAGATGAGCACCGGGTCGCCCTCTTTCAGCGTGCTGACGGCAGCGCCAAGCTGATAGACGATTCCCACTCCTTCATGGCCGAGAATGCGGCCGGGCTCGCAGGTGGGGACATCGCCCTTCAGGATATGCAGGTCGGTGCCGCAGATGGTCGTGCGCGTCACCTTGACGATGGCGTCGGTGGGCGACGCGAGTTGCGGCATCGGCCGCTCGTCGAGCGATGTTTGCCCGGCGCCGTGATAAACCAGTGCTTTCACGAGATGACTCCAATGATCAGAGAGACGAGCGGCTAGTTCAGATCAAAGCGGCGCCTCGCGCTTTGCGTCAGTGGGCTCGCGAACCAGCAGAACGGGGCACGTCGCATGGCGGACGAAACGCTCGGCAACGCTGCCGATCACCATGCGCCGCAATCCGCGCCGTCCGTGAGTGCCCATCACAACAAGGTCCGCGCCGCTCCACTGAACGAAGCGCAGCAACGTGCCGGCGATGTCTTCGGCGATGCCCCGCGTTTCCACGATCTCCGTGTCGCCCACGACGTCCATCTCGCGCATCTGTTTCTGTGCGCCATCGAGCAGCGTGGTTCCGACCTGCCGCGCGGCGCCGCTCAGAAGATGCGGATCGCAAGCGCCTGCGTAGGTGAACGCGGCCGACTGATCGAGCACGTAGACGGCCGTCAACCTGCCGCGCGAGAGCTTCGTCAACTGAATCGCTTCGCTCAGCGCGCGCTTGGCTGCGTCGCTGCCGTCGAGTGCCACCACGATGTGTGCGTACATGTTTGCCTCCGCCCGATCTGCACGTTTCCGTCGACCGTTGCGGCAGCGAAAGCCACCTGGAGCAGCGAGTCGATGAGAGAATCATGAGCGCGTATCCGCATCTGACGATTGACCTGCGTCAACGAGGTCGCAGGGCCGCGCACGGTGCGCATCGTTTGATTTAGTGCAACGCTCGTGGCGGAAAGAACGACTGGCAACGGACGGCGCGAGGAGGCGCCCGCCTATGCGCTCGTCGAAACGGGCACTGGCATGTTGAATGTATTGGTGATGAGGAGACAGCGTCAGAGCAGGGTCTGGCCGCTGGTGGTGGCAATGCTTGGGGGCAATGCTCGGAGCGCCGCTGATGTGAGCAAGCGGCCGCTACGCAGTCAGGCGATCACGAGTTGCCGTCGCGTGCGGAATTGAGTAGCCACACGAAGCACGCAACGCCGCCGACCACACCGGCAATGCCATAACGAAAAAAATGACGGCTCGTCGAACAGCAAGCCGCGGATCGACACCCCTATGCCCCCGAGCGCCACAAAAACGGCGATTGCCGAAAATAAGATCCTGCAGTCCGAGCTAGTCATGATGTCCTCCAACGCGATGATTAAAGTCGTAACGACATCATCGGTCAGAAGACGTGGGCGCTCTTGATCGAGGTCAAGCGTAAGAGCCGCGATGGTGCGACGCATTGCGCCCTGTCTTCAACGGCTGCAAACTAACGGCTAAATCCAGGCGGATTCCCGCTCACAGAAATCCGCCGCGCCGCTTCAGAACGAATGGCGCATGCCGATACGCACATCAGCCTGCGTGCTGGTCGACGACGGCGTGAAGCTATAGCCGATCACCGCGTTCACACCATCCGATGCGCGCAGATAATCGCCCGAGATGTACACGTCCGTACGTTTCGACAACAGGTAGTGAAGCCCGAGCGAGCCCTGATTCCAGTGGTTTCCTTCGAACCGCGTGTGCTGATAGCCGCCGTAGAGCATCAACGCCGGCGTGAACGTGTACGAAGCGCCGCCCTCATAAACCTGCATATGCGAGGTCTGGCCAAGGCCCTTGATCGTCGTGTAAGTGAAGTTGCCGCTCAGCATCACATTGCCGATCGTATAAGCGGCGCCGACTGCAAACGCGCCCTGCCTGTCGACCGGAAATGAAGTCGAGCTATACAAATCTGTAACCGCGCCGGTTGCAGGATCGACGGAAACGGTCGGCCTGCCGAGGAAAGTATGCGTGCCGATCATCGCGTACGGATCGAACGCATAGATGCCGAACGGGTTGTTCAACTGCGTATAAGCGGCGCCCATGTTGAACGGACCGTGCTCATAGCGTGCGCCCACGCTCCATGCGCTTTTCTGATGGAAGTCGCCAGCCGTGTTGCCGAACGAGTACATGCCGCCGAAAGAAAAGCCGGATATATCGGCGGAGAGAAACTTGATCGAGTTAGGCAGCCGGTCGCCGTTCATCCGGTCGAAGTCGCCCTGGTGAATCGCGTAACCGCTTGCCCACGCGGATATGTTGTACAGGTACGCGAATTCTTCGGTCATGTCGAGCTGGTTACCAAACGACAAGGTGCCCCAGTTGTTCTTCAGACCGACATACGCCTGGCGTCCGAACTCAGCGCCACCGAATCCAAGTTGTCCATTGCCTACGTGGAAACCCGACTCGAGTACGAATACCGCCTGCAAACCGCCGCCGAGATCTTCGACGCCCTTGAAGCCGATCCGGTTGCCGTACGAAATGCCGTCGTCGAACTTCACCTGGTGGGAACCACCGGCGTTGTTCACGTACGTAATGCCGGCGTCCAGAATGCCGTACAGCGTGACGCTGCTTTGTGCATGGACAGCCGTTGGCGCACATACCGCGCTTGCTGCAATAGCGAGTCCCGAAAGACTGACGGCATTTCTCTTCTTCATCTAATTCTCCCCTGCTCTATGCCTGCACAATTCGTTGGATAAAGCGATCCCTGCCGCGCGGCTTTCAGGCGTGCGGCATTTCTCGCATGACGGGCAGTTCGAAACCGGTTGAGACCGGTCGATAAGACCTGGCTGCTATTTGTTGAGCATTAAAATTCCGCCAGGCCGGCATCGACGAGTCAAGAATACGGGTCCAGATTTACGTCGAATCGATTGGATGCGACATGAATCTGTCGCCTCGCGACCTGGCGATTGCAATGGCCTTTGTTATTTCACACCGAGCGCCGTTTGCACGGCTTGCAATCCATTGGCGCCATTCGCGGTGCTCACGCCGTCGAGCCACGCTTTGAGCAGATCGGGATGACGCTTGAGTGCTTCGGTTGCGGCCACATCGACACTGGTTTTCTTTTCCAGTACTTCAGTAATCACGCCGTTTTCCAAATCGACGTTAAACGTAAGCTGCCTGAAAAGACGGCCGACATTCGGACACTGCTCCGCATAGCCGCTGCGCGCAACGGTGTTCACGGTGGCGCCGCCGTAGTTGGGGCCGAAGTACTTGTCGCCTCCGTCCAGATACGACAGTTTGAACTTCGTATTCATCACATGCGGCTCCCACGCAAGAAAGACGATCCACTTCTTCTCACGCACGGCCCGCTCCACTTGTGTGAGCATGCCCGTCTCACTCGATTCCACGAGTTTCCAGCTATCGAGTCCGAACGCCTTATCATCCACCATTTTCTTGATGTTCTGGTTGGCCGGCGCGCCCGGTTCAATGCCGTATATCTTGCTGTCGAACTTGTCGGCATTCTTCGCGAGATCCGCGAACGAGTGGACGCCGGCTGCCGCCACATAGTCGGGCACGGCAAGCGTGAACTTCGCATTGCTCAGGTTCGGATGCACGACCACGATCGACTTTTCTTCTTCGAAAGGTTTGACGACCGGCGCCTGCGCGGGCATCCAGTTGCCGAGGAATACGTCGATTTGCCCTTTTTTCAGGCCCTGATACGTAATCGGCACCGACAGGTTCGCGACCTTCTGCTTATAGCCGAGCGCCTTCAGCACGACGCCGGTCATCGCATTCGTTGCGTCGATGTCGGTCCATCCCGGCCCCGCCATGTTGACCTGCATGCACGATTGCGGCTCGGCGGCCGACGCAAAGCTCGCCGCCGCGCATAGCAGCGCAACGCCGGACATGGCCTGTTTGAATAGCTTGTTCATCATCGCGGCTTCCTGTGAGTGGGTGAATCGTTAGCGTGGAGCGTCGGGCGTAGCGGTGCAAGACAAGAGAGACAACTCAGTGCGCGACTGCGGGAAAACGCGCCATCGCCTCCAGCGTATCGAGGTCGATGTGGTTGCGCATATAGCGCTGGCTTGCATCGACGAGCGGTTGCCAGTCCCATGAAGCAACGGTGCCTTGCGTGGTCGCGGCGAAATGAAAACGGCGGCGACGCTGGCTTTGCAGCACGTCCTGATGCAGCGCGGCGAGATTCCAGCGAGCGGCAATCTCTTTGCGGAATGCTTCGACCTGAGCGGGGTACTCCGCGTTGAATGCGAGATTCGCGCGCTCCAGCGGATCGGCCTGCACGTCATAGAGTTGATCCGGATCGGCCGGCGTGTGAATGAACTTGAAGCGCCCGCGCCGAAGCATCACGATCGGTGCAATTGCACCTTCAGCGAGGTACTCGCCGATCGCTTCATCATGACCGCCCCGCTCTCCCAGAAGATGCGGCACGATACTATGTCCGTCGAGCGAATCGGGCCACGCCGCGAGTGGTTCGCCACGCGCGAGTTCGACAAGCGTGGGCAGCAGATCGAGATGCGATACCGAAGCACTCACACGATGCGCGTCGAATTGCTGCGGCGCATGCACGATCAGCGGCACGCGGCAGCCGCCTTCGAAGAACGTCATCTTGTACCAGAGCCCGCGCTCGCCGAGCATTTCGCCGTGGTCGGAAGTGACGACAATGATCGTATCGTTCGCGAGCCCGGCCTCTTCCAATGCTTCGAGAATCGCGCCGAACTGATCGTCGACATAGGAAATCGCGCCGTAATACGCACGCCGTGCGTTGCGGATCTGCTGCCCGGTCGGCGGCGTGCGATCGGTTTCGCAAACGTGACGCAGGCGCTTCGAATGCGGATCGGCTTCGTCGAATGAATCGCGGTGCGTGGGCATGTCGATCTCTTCGTCCTGGTACATGTCCCAGTACTTCTGCGGAATGGCATACGGATCGTGTGGATGCGTCAGCGAGGCGACCATGCAGAACGGCCGTGCATCTTTACCGGCATGACGTTCGCGCGCAATGTCGAAGAGCTTCTGGCGCGTGGTGAACGTCACTTCGTCGTCGAAATCGAGCTGGTTGGTGCGCACGCAAGGGCCGGCGTCGATCACGGAACTCATGTTGTGATACCACGTAGGGCGCGCTTCGAAGTCGTCCCAATTCGGTGTCCAGCCAAAGTCGGCGGGATAAATGTCGGTAGTGAGGCGCTCTTCGAAACCGTGCAATTGATCGGCGCCGCAGAAATGCATCTTGCCGGAGAGGATCGTGCGGTAGCCTTCCGCCCGCAGATAATGCGCGAATGTCAGCGTTTGCGACGGAAATTCTGCTGCGTTGTCGTAAGCGCCAATTGCCGACGGCAGCTTGCCGGAGAGAAACGAGAAACGCGACGGCGCGCATAACGGGCTCGCGCAGTACGCGGAATCGAAAACCACGCCCTGCTTTGCCAGACGATCGAGGTTGGGTGTTCGGGTGAGCGGGTGGCCGTACGCGGCAAGCGCGAACGGAGTCATCTGGTCGGCCATCAGAATAAGAATATTCTTTTTGCTGTCAAGCATTGGAGCGCGCCTCGAATAAAATCATGAATGTCAGTGCAAGTACTTGTGCCGGTGCATCTGCGACAACAGCCGCATTTGAGCGGCGCTCGTGGAGCGCGTCCGGCATCAACATCACTATTGCCGTTCAATTCGGCGCTGTGAAGACGGCAATTCGTTATGTGCCTATAAGGGGGCGTTATGTCGAGGCAGGACCGCTTGCCGCCAATGCAGGCATTGACGATGTTCGAATCCGCCGCGCGTCTCGCGAGCTTTACGGCGGCCGCGCGCGAGTTAGGCTCCACGCAGCCGGCAGTAAGCCAGCGCATCGTGCAACTGGAAGAGACGCTGGGCGCGCCGCTTTTCGAGCGCGGTCATCGTGGCGTGCGGCTCACCGAAGACGGCGAGCGCCTTTTTGAAGCGGTGCGTCATGCGCTCGACACGATCCGCGTTGCCACCGCCGAAATCCGCGCGCGCCGCACGCCGCAAACGCTTACGCTATCTACCGACTTCGGCTTCGCAACCTATTGGCTCATGCCGCGGCTTTCGCAATTCAAGGCGCTCATGCCCGATGTCGATGTCAAGATCATTACGTCGCAAAGCGTATTCGATCCATCGCACGATCAGGCCGATGTGGCGATTGCATTCGGCGACGAACATGCGGACTGGAATGCACGCAGCGTGGTCAAACTTTTTCCCGAGCGTGTGACGCCAGTGTGCAGTCCGGCGTTTTTCGCGGCGCATCCGCCGCTCACGTCGCCCTCCGAACTGCTCACGCTGCCGCTCCTTCATCTCGAACCCACGCAGCCGGCGCGCTGGCTGTCATGGGCCGACTGGTTCGCGGCGCATGGTCTTGTCGCGCCGGCCGCGCATCGCGGCATCACGTTCAACAGCTTCACGCTCGTCGCCCATGCGGCGATCATGGGCCAGGGCGTGGCACTCGGCTGGGCGCCGCTCATCGACGAATTGCTTGCAACGGGGCAGCTCGTCGAACTGTTCGATGCGCCGGTTGTCACCGAGCGCGGCTATATGCTGGTCACGCAGCGTGCGGCCACGCCGGCGGTCGACGCTTTCCGCCAATGGCTGCTCGGCGAATGCGGGCTCGACGCCGAATGACGCTCTGAGGCTCTGACGCTCCCGTTCCATTGCCACGGCGATTCGCTTCTATCCGCCTCGCGCACGGATTTGCTCTACTGCGACGATGCATGCCGCGTCCGCGGCATGAGCCTATCGTCTATGTGGAGAGCGCATGTCCGCCGATTCCCGTCCAGATCAACTGGTTCTCACCGTTGCGTGTCCGAGCGCCGCGGGCCAGGTTGCCGCCGTTGTCGGCTTTCTCGACCGGCATCATTGTTATATCGACGAACTCACCGTTTTCGACGACGATCTCAGCGAACGCTTCTTCGTGCGCTGCGTCTTTCACGGCGTGAACAGCAACGAGACGCTGAATATCTCGGCGCTCAAACGCGAATTCGAGTCTATTGCCGAGCGCTTTCATATGAAGTGGGCGATGCATGATGTCGGCACGCGACCCAAGGTTCTGATCATGGTGTCGAAGCTCGAGCACTGTCTTGCCGACCTGCTGTTCCGCTGGAGAATGGGCGAACTGAAAATGGACATTGTCGGTATCGGCTCGAATCATCGCGATTTCGAACCGCTCGCGCAGCAACACGGATTGCCGTTTCATCATCTGCCTATTACGGCCGATACCAAGCCGCAACAGGAAGCGCGTCTGCTGGATCTGTTCGAGACTTCCGGGGCCGAACTGATGATTCTCGCGCGCTATATGCAGATTCTTTCGGGCGAGACGAGCCGTGCGCTCGCCGGGCGCGCGATCAACATTCACCACTCGTTTTTACCTGGGTTCAAAGGCGCGAAGCCGTATCACCAGGCGCATGCGCGCGGCGTCAAACTGATCGGTGCAACGGCGCACTTCGTGACCGACGATCTCGACGAAGGTCCGATCATCGAGCAAGTGGTCGAACGCGTCGATCATTCGTATAGTCCGGACAGGCTGCTCGCCACCGGCCGCGACGTGGAATGCATTACGCTTGCTCGCGCAGTGAAAGCGTTTATCGAGCGGCGTGTGTTTATCAATGGCGATAGAACGGTCGTTCTACAATAACATCACAGCACAAAAAAACGCCGCTTCTGGAAAAGAAGCGGCGTCTTGTCGTATCGCCTATATCGGCAAACAGAGCAGATTACTTCACCCAGCTATCCACCCGATCGCTATGCGCGCCGATCCACGCATCGGCTGCGGCGGTCGGCTTCTCGCCGTTTTGCGTCGCGAGCATCACGCTGTCGATCTCGCCCGGCTTCCACTGGAACTTCTTCAGGAACGCAACCACCTGCGGCGCCTTCTTTTCCAGTTCCGGATTCACGACGCTATCGACGTGCTCCGCTTCGCCGAATACCTTCTTCGGATCTTCGAGGAATTTCAGCTTGTACTTCGCGAACATCCAGTGCGGTTTCCAGCCGGTCACGATGATCGGCTTGCTCGCCGCTTCCGAACGCGCGAGTTCCGCGGTCATTGCGCTGCCCGAGCTGGGCATTAGCTTGTAGTCGAGTCCATAGGCCTTGATGGCCTCGCTGGTTTTCTGCATCACGCCCGCGCCGGCGTCGATACCGACGATACGCGAGCCGAATTCCGCTTTCTTCGCTTCCAGATCGCCGACCGTTTTCACGTCGAGATTATCCGGCACGATCAGACCGATCTTCGCGTCGTTAAAGTTCGGCCCGAGGTCGACCACCTTCTCCTTGAAGTTGTTCCAGTACGCGCCGTGCGTGACCGGCAGCCACGCGGACAGCGTCGCGTCGAGATCGCCGCGCGCCACGCCTTGCCACATCACGCCGGCCGCGACCGGTACGAGTTGAACCTGATAGCCGAGACGTTTCTCGATCACGCGTGCAGCGACGTTGGACGTCGCCACGCTGTCGTCCCAGCCTTCCACGTAGCCGATTTTGATGGTCGGCTTCGTATCCGCCGAAACGCTCACGCTGCTTGCCGCCAGCGCCGCGCTCAGGGTGCTCAACACCAATATCTTTCTGATCAGTCTCATCGCCGTTCTCCCGTTCACTTCCACAAACAACCCAATGAGCATTTAGAATCGCCAGCCAGAATTGCCCAGTAACGTTGTTTTGCGACACGCAGTTGTCCGCATGCGACCTGGTTAATGGGCTTGCCCGGCCACTGGCGGCAACTGCTTTTCCTGGCGCGTGCGCCAGTCACTTTTCGACGACGAGATCGGTGAGCGGCTTGCTGCAGCACAGCAGCACCATGCCCTGATCGATTTCGCGCTGACGAATGCCGCCCGCGTGCTTCATCGCGACTTCGCCGGATACAAGTTTTACCTTGCAGGTTCCGCACATACCCTGGGTACACGATGCGGGCAGGCGCACGCCCGCTTTTTTTGCAGCGTCCAATACATGTTGGCCGCTGCCGCATTCGATCTCGCGATTGCTCTTCGTGAAGCTCACCTTATAGCGCGTTTCGATTTCGGTTCCGATCTCCGGCGCGGTGGGAGCCGGCTCGAAAGCCGGCGCCTCTTGCCGCGCTTCTGTAAAGCTCTCCACAGCAACCGCTTCAGGCGCGGTTTGCAATACATCGCCGACGTGAGCGGTCGTCAATTGCGCGGCGACCTCGCTGACCGTTTCGAACGAAAAGCTCTCTTCATGATAATGACGGCGATCGAAGCCGCCCTCATCCAGAAGATTACGTACGGCCTGCATATACGGCGCGGGGCCGCAGGTGAAGATCTCGCGTTCCAGAAAGTCCGGCGCAATCAGCTTGAGCAACGGCAACGTCAAAAAGCCCGTCACGCCAGGCCAATTCGTGCGCGCGCCTAAGCGTTCGCACACAAACGCGGTGCGAAAATGCGCGTGATTCGACGCAATCAGATCCAGTTCGCGCGCGAAGATGATGTCGTCCGGCGTGCGAGCGCTGTGCACAAACACAATGTCGCTGTCCTCGCCGAGTTCGTGATGCGCGCGGCTCATCGACATCAACGGCGTAATGCCGGAACCCGCCGACAGAAACAGGAATTTGCGCGCGGGATGGCGGGCGCACGTGAATTCGCCGGCCGGTCCGAGCACGCGAACCTCGCCGCCCACTTGCAGATTGTCGTGTAGCCAGTTCGACACCTTGCCGCCCGGCACGCGCTTCACCGTAATGGAGATGGTGTGTGGCCGCGTCGGCGGCGACGAAATCGTATAGCAGCGGTTAATCGATTCGCCGTCTATATCGAGTTCGAGCGTGATGAATTGCCCCGGCTCGAACACGAACGCCCGTTCATTCGGCGCGCGGAAGAAAAAGCTCTTCACGTCATGCGTTTCCTGACGGACATGGCAGCACACCAGCGTGTCGTCGACGTCGCTGTTCCAGCGCGCCGGCAGCGCGTCCCAGAAGCGCGGCTGCGTAACACGGCTTGCACGGCTTGTTGCAGGGTCTGTGGCCGGCTCACCGCCTGGCTGAAACGCCGCCTGATCGCGCATCATTGTTTTCTCCCGCTCCTGGTTGCGCTCGGCGCTCAGCGCACGAAGGACACGACGTTCTCGCCATGCGCAAGCGGCGTGGCATCGTGGGTTTGCGGTGCATTGCTGTAATCCGCGATGCGGCCGATATACCACTCGCAGAACTTCTCGACGAGACCTTCGGTGAACGGCGAATAAGGACCCGGCTCGTACGCGCTGCTCGATGCGCCGCGCTGCGAGTATTCGACGAGCGCACGGTCCTGATCGTTGGTCGCGCGCCAGACTGCCGTGAGGTTGTTCACGTCATAGTCGATGCCTTCCCGTGCGTCCTTGTGCACGAGCCATTTCGTGCGCACGAGCGTCTTGCCCGCCGAAAGCGGAATCACCGAAAAGCTCACGATATGATCGCTCATGAAGTGATGCCACGAATTAGGTTGCGTCCAGAAAGAAAGCCCGCCGAGATCCGCCTGCTCGAAGCCGCCCAGCAGTTTCTTCGACGCCACTTTTGCGTCGAGCGTCTGCGATTCGCCGTCGCGATCGAGCGGCAGGCGCTGCGTGCGAAAACCGGTCACGAGATCCGCGAGCCGTTCGATTTCCGCCGACGGCAGTTTCATCGCTTCCCATTGCGCGGTGCGCCGTGCAACGGTCTCTTCGAATGCGGCCATGCCTTCTTCGTTGGCCGGCGAGCGTTGATAGCCGAAGCCATATTCGTAAAGCGAAATGGTGAGTTCGGGATGGTTCGCGACGCAGTGATAGCACTCGCGATTGTTTTCCATCGTCAACTTCCAGTTGCCTTCCTCGATAATGTCGATCGATGCCGCGATCTTGCAGCCGGCCAGTTCGTGCGGCAGCAGATACGGCTCCATTGCAGCGCGCATCACCGAAAAGTCCGCGGGCGGATTCTCAGCGAGGCAGATGAAGATGAGTCCCGCGAGGTTCTCGACATGAACCTTCTTCAGGCTGTGCTTGCAACGGTCGAACTGGTCGCCCATATGCTCGGCGAACATCAGGTCGCCGTTCAGGTTGTACGTCCAGCTGTGATACGGGCACACAATGTTGCCAAGCGAGCCCTTGTCGGTATTGCACAGGCGCGAGCCGCGATGACGGCATACGTTATGAAACGCCCTCACTTGCATGTCGTCGTCGCGAACGATCAGGATGGAATCATGACCGATCTCCACCGTGATGTAGTCGCCCGGTTCGGGCACGTCCGGCTCGACTGCGACCTGAATCCAGTGCTGGCGAAAGATCGCTTCCATGTCGAGCGCGAAGATGTCCTCGCTCGTATAGAACGGCGCTTCCAGCGTGTGATTCTTTTTGCGGCGTTCGATCATTGCGCGAACGTCTGCGGAAACTTTCATTGTGTGCTCCGTTGCGTGTCACGTCTGGCGCCGCGCCAGGCCCTCCTGGCCGCTGGTTCGCCTGAACCGGAAATCAGTAATCCACGAGTTGATGCTCGCGCAAATACGCGAGAATCACTTGTGCTTTTTCGACGGAACTCCCTTCAATTACGACGCTTCCGCCGCGGCTTTCCGTCGTGGTTGCCGAAAGCATGCGGGCATGGCCGGAACGCTTTTCAGCGGCGGCCAGGCGCACGGGTTTGGCGGTTGCGGGGCGGATCGTCCAGGCGGGTTCTGTGGTGGCATTGCTCGCGGCTGTTCCCGCGCCTGCCGTACTCGCAACCGGACGAATCGTGCCTTCGCGCAGTCGTGCGTATGCATACGTCGGCGTCGCATTCGCCATCGGATGCACCGCGATCAACGCAGGCAATTGAACTTCGACACGTCGACGCAAACCCTTCGGCATGAATTGGCGAACCTGCGCGCAACCGTCGTTCAACGTCACGTCGACGGCCGCGCCGACGAGCGGAATATTCAGCGCATTGGCGACGCGATACGGCAGCATGCCGCTGTCGAATGCGCCTTCCGCGCGCGTTCCGGTCAATACCAGATCGTAGCCATGCAAACGCGCGGCGAGCGGCGCGGAAGCATCCGCTTGCGCGTCGTCCCCAACTGCGGGAACCGCAAGCACTTCCACCGAGCGCGCACCGAGCGCCAGATATTCCTGCAACGCGGGATTCGCTGCGTCGCCTGCATGCAGCACATCGAGCGTGGCGTTGTGCTGCTTCACTAGCGACAACGCGAGCGTGAGTGCGGCTGCGTCGTTGCGGCTGTAACGCGCAACGCCGCTTACCGGATGCCGGCCCACCGAAACGAGTACGGCGATTTTCATGCAAGCGCTCCTTCCGCAACGGCCTTCGAATTGAGTAACGCCGCGCCGGTGCCGCGCGCCGAACGCGCTGCAGCCGCGGCATCGTTGAGCGCCGCAATGGTTTCCTGCGCGTCCGCGATCACGGTCAGATTCGCGCGCTTGGCAATCGGCGCGCTCGCGTCGAGATTCACGGCGATCACATGACGGCAATCCTTGATGCCTTGCAAATGCTGCACGGCGCCCGAGATGCCGAACGCGATATACACGCTCGCTTCGACCGTCTTGCCCGTTGCGCCGATCTGCTTGTCGCGCGTGAACTTGCCGTCGTCGACGGCCACGCGGCTTGCACCGATCGCCGCGCCCAGCGTGGCCGCGAGACGCTCGAACGCCGGCACGTCGCTCACGCCGTTGCCCGCGGACACGATGAAGTCCGCCTCTTCCAATGCAAGTTGCGCCGCGTCCATTTCCTCGATGCCGAGATCGCGCACCGTGCCTTTCGCGCTGGCCGACTCGCCATCGAAGCGCCACACCACTCGCTCGCCCGCGCCGACGAACGGCAACTTCGGATCGACCGCATTCGCTGCGAGCAGAACCACTTCGGGCAACGCGCGCGAAGCCAACGCGGTATTCGCATGCACATACGCGGCCACGTGCGAGGCGTCGATTTCGACCACATGCGTCGCGACGCTCGCATTCGCCGCGGCTGCATAGCGGCGGCCGAGATCGCCGTCGCCGGTCGCGTTGTCGGGCAGGAACACATGCACGGGCGCATACGCCGCGACGCACGCCGCAAGCGCATTCAGTTCATCGACGGGCGCGAACTTGCGTCTATCGAACATGGGCAATTCGATTAGCTTGTCGGCGCCGAGCGCCGCAGCGTCGCCGGTGAACTCGCCGAATACCAGCAGCACGACTTCCGTCGATGCATCCGCAACCAATGCAGCGGCGGCGAGTGTTTGGCGCGCATGCTCGTCGAGCGCGCCGCGGTCCGCGTGCGCGGCGACCAGCATCGTGTGCGAAGGCGCCGCTGTCGTGCGGCGCGGCTTCGGCTGTTCGCGGTGTGCGCCGCTCGCGGCCGTGAAATCCAGCGCACCGGCCACACCGATAGCGCCCAACGTAATGCGCCGAAGTCCGTCAGCCGTGATCGTAAACGGCCGGCGCGGATCGATTCGTTTGATTGTGTTCATCGCGTTACTCCAGCGCCGCTGCAACCAGTTCGGCGACGTCCAGCACTTCGGGACGCGGACCGACCACGCCTTCGAGCATCGCCGTGCAATTCGGGCAACCCACGGCGACGATGTTTGCGCCGATGCCGCGTGCGTCGTCGATGCGAATGTCGGGAATGCGCCGCTTGCCCGGAATGTCCGTCAACGGTGCACCGCCGCCGCCACCGCAGCAACGTCCGCGCATACCGTTGCGCTCCATTTCGACGACCTTGATGCCGATGCTCTTCAACACGCGGCGCGGCGCTTCCGTTTCGCCGTTATAGCGGCCGAGATAACACGGATCGTGATACGTGATCTTGCTATCCGCGTAAGCGGCGGCGGCACGCGGCGACAGCTTGCCGCTCGCGATGAGTTCGTCGATCAGCGCAGTGTGATGCTGGACCTCGTAAAAGCCGCCCAGCGCGCGATATTCGTTGCGCAGGCTGTGCAGCACGTGAGGGTCCGCGGTCACGATCTTGCCGAACGAATACTGCGAAAGCGTGCCGATCAATTTGCTCGCGAGTTGCTGGAAGGTGGCTTCGTCGCCGAGACGCCGGGCTGTATCGCCGGTATCCGTTTCCACTCCGCCCAGCACCGCATAGTCGATGCCCGCGCGGTTCAGCACCTTGACGAGCGCGCGCAGCGTGCGTTGATAGCGCATGTCGAACGCGCCTTCTCCTGCGATCAAGAGCACATCCACGCGACGTCCGGGCTGCGCGACCTGCACCTGAAGATCGACGGCCCAGTCGTAACGCGCGCCGATGTCGTAACCATTCGCGCTGCCGGTCTCACGCAGATTCGCGAGCGTGATCGGACCTTTGCCGGGCACCGTGCCTTCGACGAGCGTCTGATTGCGGCGCATGTCCACGATTGCGTCGACATGCTCGATCAGCATCGGGCACTCCTGCACGCAAGCGCGGCAGGTCGTGCATGACCACAGCGTTTCCGCTTCGATGAGACTGGAAATCAAGGGCTTTTGTGGTGCGCCGCCGTGCTTGCCGACCGGAATGCCGGGCGTCGGGCTGCCCGCGTATTCCGCGTCGGTGCCACCGACCATGCCCGTGACCAGATCCTGAATCAGCTTCTTCGGATTAAGCGGCTGGCCGGCGGCGAACGCGGGACATGCCGCTTCGCACTTGCCGCACTGCACGCACGCATCGAAACTGAGCAACTGGTTCCAGCGAAATTCAACCGGCTTGCCCACGCCATATTCTTTCGCGTCGAGCAGCGGCACTTTCAATGCGGTGGGCGGCACGACATCGTTCGAGTTACGCTCGGCAAAGCGCTCCTGACGCGGATGAAAAGCCAGATGCAAAAGACCCGCGAGCGCATGTTTCATCGGACCGCCGCGCGCCGCACCGAACGTCATCGTGAAGGCGCCCACCGCGATCAGCAGCGCGACGATGATGGCGAGCGCGCCCGACATCGCCGAAGCCGGCAGCGCGACGAACAGCACGAGGCCGAGCGCGAACGAGCCGAGCAGCAGCGGCAAGTGATCCCACGGTCCACGCGAAAGCCGCGCGGGCACCGCCTTCGCACCATGACGGCGGCGCCACACGAACACGGCGCCGACCAGCATCACGAGCGCGGCCAGAAAGATCAGCTTGTCGAGCCACGGCGAGTAGATCGCGAGACCGTAGTTGACGAACACGAGCGCCATCGCGAGGATCGCACCGCCCGCGGTCGCGACATGCGTCTTTGCAATGTACGGATCGCGCGCGACCACATGATGCAGGTCGACGAAGTAGCGCTTTGGAATGGACAGCAAATTGGCCCAGCCGTACGCGCCCGCCGCCGTCGCGCGGCCCTCGCGCCAATACGCGGCGCGCTTCGCGAGCGCGAACGCCAGACCCGCCATCGACAACCACAACAGCACGGTGATGACAGACACGGGGCTCATCGTCAGAAATCCTTGCAAAGGCGCAGCGCGTCGTAAATCGCGCCGTGAATGTTGTGCATGGAGATGCAGTCGCCGACGCGGAACAGCAGAAAGCGGCCATTGCGGAGTTCTTCGGAAAGCGACGGCTGCGGCTCGGATGCGAAGAGCTTATGCACGTCCACCTGGCCGCGATTCACCGACTCGGGCTTGAGCTTCCAGTACAACTCGTCGTTCGGCGTGCTGCCGTTTTCGATCACCACCTGATCGACCGCGCGCTCTTCCTGCTCCTCGGTGTACTCGTTGCGAAGCACGGCGATCTTCTTGCCGTCTTCTTCGTACACCTTGTCGAGCCAGTAATTCGGCGTGTGAACCACGCCTTGCGCATAGAGACGGCGATAGAAAATCGGGAACGTGGTGCCGCCTACGTCGTCGGCGACTTTCACGTCGGGCGTGACGATCTCCACATTCGAGCCGCGGCTCGAGATGAAATCGGCCACGCCTGCGCCGGCATGTGTGCTGACGCCGTCATACACGAGTACATTCTTGCCCGGCTCGACCTTGCCCGAGAGCACGTCCCACGAACTGACAGCGAGACCTTCGTCGACACCCCATGCCGCGACTTGCGACGTGAACGACGAACCGCCCGTAGCCAGCACGATGATGTCCGGCTTCTCGGCCATGATGGTCTTTTCGTCGGCGGCAACACCGAGACGGCGGTCCACGCCAAGCCGTTTCGTCTCCATGTCGAACCAGCGGACGATGCCCGCCATCTGCTCGCGCTGCGGCGCCTTGGCCGCGAGCATGATCTGGCCGCCCACGTAGTCGTTCTTTTCGAACAGCACGACGTCATGACCACGCGACTTCGCGACGCGAGCGGCTTCGAGTCCGGCAGGACCGGCGCCGACCACGACAACCTTGCGCTTCGGCCCGCTCGTGCGTGTAATTACATGCGGCATCGTCGCTTCACGCGATGTCGCAGCGTTCTGCACACACAGCACGTCGAGCCCGTTGTACTGGCGGTCGATGCAATAGTTCGCGCCGACGCATTGCTTGATCTCGTCTTCGCGGCCATCGCGAATCTTGATGACCATATGCGGGTCGGCAATTTGCGCGCGCGTCATGCCGACGAGATCGACCATGCCGCTTGCGAGCAAACGCTCGGCCTGACCTGCGTCGCGAATACTTTGCGCGTGCATGACCGGAATCTTGACGACCGACTTGATGCCGGCTGCGAGATGCACGAACGGCTCGGGCGGCAGCGCCATCGGCGGCATGCAGTTCGCGAGCGTGTTGTGCGTGTCCGCGCCCGAACCGATCACGCCGAGATAATCGATGAGGCCGCTTTCGCTCATGGCCTGCGCGATCTCTTTCAACTGCTCGTGATCGAGCCCGTCTTCATGAAACTCGTCGCCGCACATGCGCAAGCCGACGCAGAAATCGGGGCCGACTGCTTCGCGGACGGCTTTCAACACTTCGACGCCGAAACGCAGGCGGTTTTCGAGCGAGCCGCCCCATTCGTCAGTACGGAAATTGGTTCGCGGGCTCCAGAACTGGTCGATCAGATGCTGGTGCGCCGCCGAGATTTCGACACCGTCCATGCCCGCGTCTTTCACACGCTTAGCGGCCGCGGCGAAGTCGGTGATAATGCGGCGAATCTCTTCCACTTCGATGATCTTCGCGTTGCCGCGATGTACCGGCTCGCGCACGCCGGACGGCGACATCAGATGCGGCCAGTGCTCGCCGTGAAATGCCGAGCGACGGCCCATATGCGTGGCCTGGATCATGATCTTCGCGCCGTGCGCATGCATGGCTTCGGCGAGGCGCGACAACGGATCGATGATCTTGTCGGTCGACAGATTCACCGACTTCCACCAGCCTTGAGGACTGTCGATCGACACCGGGCTCGAACCGCCGCACACGGCGAGGCCGACACCACCCTTGGCCTTTTCTTCGTAGTAGCGGATATAACGGTCGCCAGGCAGGCCGCCCGGCTCCGCATACACCTCCGCATGCGCAGTGCTCACGATGCGGTTGCGCAAGGTCAGCTTGTTCAGCGTGAGAGGCTTGAAAAGGTTCGGGTAACGCATCGCGATCGACCTCGGAATGATATGGCTGGTGGTGCTGTGCCGTACGCGTTATGCAGCGAGCGGCGAGACTTCGAATACGCAATGCTCGTGGCCTTCTGCTGCGCAGCGCGCTTCGCGCGATCGCGAAGGCGGTCCCTTACGCGACGAATCGGGCGCGGTGTCGTTGACCCAATCCATCGCGCCCGCGAACCAGCCGGCGAACATGTAGCAGAGCTTGCCGACCTTGCCCGGCTGCGCCAGCACGAACGACGAATGGTGCAACTCGATACGCGCATGCGAAGTTGACGGGTCGGCTTCGGTAATCGAGAAGATGCCCCAGCCGCGCTGCGAAAGCCGCTTCAGGTAATGCTCGAATACAGCCATGCCGGCAATGCCGTGCTGTTTGGCTTCCTTGTCGCACCAGAAGTACGCGGACTTGTAGCCGGCCTTGTAGAGAATCTCCGCATACGTGTCGATGCCGAGCGCTTCTTCCACCGCGGTGTGATTGTTCGTGAAGAAATGGCGCGGCACGTAGAGCATCGGCAGCGCGTCGGTGGTCCAGACGCCGGTGTTCGGATCGACGTCGATAGGCAGTTGGGGTTGCATGTGGGACTCCGCTTTTTATAGGGCTATTTCGTTGATTGAATGAGGCGGAAGATCAGACCTTCCACACTTCGCCGAATACCCGCACCCAGTTCTCGCCCATGATCTTCTTGATGCGCGTTTCGCTCCAGCCGGCACGTTCCATCGCGGCGGTCAGATTCGGAAACTCGCCGATCGTACGAATGCCTTCCGGGTTCACGACCTTGCCGAAGTTCGTCAACTGGCGATAACGGCCCTTGTCGTGCGTGATCCAGTCGAAGAACTCAGTGCTGTAGCCTTGCGTGAAGTCCGTGCCGATGCCGACCTGATCTTCGCCGATCAGATTCACTACGTATTCGATTGCTTCGATATAGTCTTCGACGGTCGCGTCGGCACCACGCTTGAGGAACGGTGCGAACATCGTCACGCCGACAAAACCACCTGCATCTGCAATCTCTTTCAGTTGCTCGTCGCTCTTGTTGCGCGGGTGCTCTTTCAATCCCGACGGGCAGCAATGCGAGTAGCACACCGGCTTTTTAGAAGCCGCAATCGCTTCCGAAGAAGTCTTGCCGCCCACATGCGAGAGATCGACCATGATGCCGACGCGGTTCATCTCCTGAATCACTTCTCGGCCATAACCCGAGAGGCCGCCGTCGCGTTCATAGCAACCGGTGCCGACGAGGTTCTGCGTGTTGTAGCAAAGCTGCACCACGTTCACGCCGAGATCCTTGAATGCCTCGATATAGCCGAGGTTGTCTTCGAATGCGTGCGCGTTCTGGAAGCCAAAAATAATGCCGGTCTTGTTCTCTTTCTTCGCGCGGAAGATGTCGTCGGTCGTGCGCACGAGCGTCAGGATCTCGCCGTATTCGCGAATCTGCTGCTTCATTTCGGCGATGTTGTCGACCGTCTTCTGAAAGCTCTCCCACACCGACACCGTGCAGTTCACCGCGGTCACGCCGCCCTTGCGCATATCCTCGAACACCGAGCGCTCGAACTTCGAAATGTTCAAACCGTCGATGATGATGCTGTTTTCGTGCAGATTGCTCATCGTTTGCTCCAGGCGTTCTCAGTAGATGGGGAAGCGCTCGCACAGCGCGAAGATCTCGCGGCGCACGCGTTGTTCGGTGGCGGCATGGCCTTCGGGGTGATCGCGCAGCGAGTCGAGTACTTCGACAATCAAACGGCCCACGTCGCGGAACTCGTTCACGCCGAAGCCGCGCGTGGTGCCGGCCGGCGTGCCGAGGCGAACTCCCGAGGTGATGGTCGGCTTTTCCGTGTCGAACGGAATGCCGTTCTTGTTGCACGTAATGCCGGCGCGCTCCAGCGCCTGCTCGACCTGATTGCCTTTGAGACCCTTCGGGCGCAAGTCGACCAGCAACAGATGGTTGTCCGTGCCGCCCGTCACGAGATCGACGCCGCCTGCCTTCAGTACTTCGCCGAGCGCCTGCGCATTCGCGAGAACGCTGTCGATATAAGTCTTGAAGCCTGGTTGCAGCGCCTCGCCAAACGCGACCGCCTTGCCGGCGATCACATGCATCAGCGGGCCGCCTTGCAGGCCGGGGAACACGGCGGAGTTGATCTTCTTCGCGATATCTTCGTCATTCGTCAGCACAAAGCCGCCGCGCGGGCCGCGCAAGGTCTTGTGCGTCGTCGACGTAACCACGTGCGCATGTTCGACCGGATTCGCATGACGTCCCGCCGCGATCACGCCTGCGATGTGCGCCATATCGACCATCAGCTTCGCGCCGACGCTGTCGGCGATCGCACGCAGCCGCTTGAAATCCAGCGCGCGCGGATAAGCGGAGAAGCCGGCGATCAGCAGCGCGGGTTTATGCTGCTGCGCGAGTTCCTCGATCTGCTCGTAATCGATCAGGAGCGTGTCGCGATTCACGCCGTACTGGACCGCGTTAAACCACTTGCCCGAAAGCGCCGGCTTGGCGCCGTGCGTGAGGTGGCCGCCTGCATCGAGCGACATGCCGAGCACTGTGTCGCCTGGCTTCACCAGCGCGAGCATCACCGCGCCGTTGGCCTGGGCGCCCGAATGCGGCTGCACGTTGGCGAACTTCGCGTTGAACAGTTGCTTGATGCGATCGAGTGCAAGCGTCTCGATCTCGTCGACATATTCGCAACCGCCGTAGTAACGCTTGCCCGGATAACCTTCCGCATACTTGTTGGTCAGCACCGAGCCTTGCGCTTCGAGCACCGCGCGCGACACGATGTTTTCCGACGCGATCAGCTCGACTTGCGACTGCTGACGCTCGAGCTCTTTCAAAATTGCGCCGCGCACCGCCGCATCGCGCGTGCTCAGCGGTTCTTCGAAGAAAGGATTCGGGTTCGACATGGAAGGTCCGTGGGGTCATTGACGTTAGGCGCCGGAAGCGTTGGTGGGCCTTCGTTTCTGCCCTGCCGCCGCCGGATTGCGTACGTCTATTCTTGACGCTTGCATCGCGCGTCAATTTATGAATTCAGACGCGTTCTTTGCCTTTTCCGCCATAGGCGACCTTTTTCGACAAGTCGCCTCTGCGGATCCCTTGGTTCATACCGCCGGCGGATCATCGCGCCGATGCCGAACGGTCGTTCGCTGGCGACGCGATGCTGCACTGCGGCTGGACGCAGTGCGCGTTTGCGGTGCGGTTCGCGATGGCCGCCGCGCGCTTCTGGTGCCGTTTCTTATCTGTTTGATGGGCAAGCATAGGCAACCGAGGGTTTAGCCTGATGGCATGGTAGTTGCGCTAGTCCTCAAAATTACATAAGTCGCAGTTCCCCACAGCGACGCGGCACTATAGATTCGAAGGAATCATTCCTCATCATGTCCACCGATCGCACGGCGTCACTGTCGCATTTCGCCTTCATGCCCGTCCCGAACTTCACGATGATCGCATTCACCAACGCGATCGAAGTGCTGCGCATGGCGAATTACCTGACAGGGCAAACGCTTTACCGCTGGTCGATCGTGAGTCCCGAAGGCGGGCCGGTGACTGCAAGCAATGGGTTGTCGGTCGATACGGGTCCGGTCGAATGCGTCGGCCAGCCGGATATCGTGTTCGTGATCGGCGGCATCGACGTGCAGCGCGCGACCACGCCTGCGCATCTGTCGGCATTGCGCCGCTTCGCGCGCATGGGTTGCGTGCTCGGGAGCCTGTGCACCGGAACGTATGCGCTCGCGCGCGCCGGACTATTAGCGGGCTATGCGTGCGCGATTCATTGGGAGAACATGTCGGCGCTCAAGGAAGAGTTTCCCGACACGCGCTTTCTGAAAGAACTCTTTGTGATAGATCGCGATCGCGTGACCTGCACCGGCGGCGTTGCGCCGCTCGATATGATGCTTAACCTGATTGCGCCGCGTGTGGGCACTGCACGCGTCACGCAGATCGCCGAGCAGTTCATCGTCGAGCATGTGCGCGATACCAGCGCGCAACAGAAGATGCCGCTCGTCGCGCGGCTCGGCTCGGCCAACAAGTCGCTCTTCGAAGTGATCTCGCTGATGGAGAACAACATCGAAGAGCCGCTATCGCGCGAGGAACTCGCGCGGCTTGCCGGCATGTCGCAACGGCAATTGCAACGCCTCTTCCGCGAGCATCTCGGGATGACCCCGACGCATTACTATCTGACGCTGCGTTTGCGGCGCGCGCGCGAACTGCTGCTGCAAACCGACATGTCGATCATGAACATCACGATGGCGTGCGGCTTCCAGTCGGCCTGCCACTTTTCGAAGAGCTATCGCGATGCATTCGGCACCGCGCCTACGCGCGAGCGTCGCAAGCAGGCACCGTCGCTTTCTTCGCCGCCGGTGATGGCGGCCTGAGAAGCGCCTCAGCACTCCCCAAGGTTTATACCGCCTTTGATCGCTTCACGCGGATTAATGCCTTAGTCCGCGTGCCGAATCCGCGCTTACGTCGGCCGGTTGCGCGCCCCACGTCGCCCGCAGATAGTTCGCGAGTTGCGCCAGTTCGTCGTCGCTCAACTTGCTCGCGAAGCCGGGCATGGCCTGCATGCGTTCGAGTCCGGGGAAGCTTTGTTCGGCGATGCCATCAAGCATCGACACGATCAGATTGTGCGGATTGCTTTGACGGACGGTGGAGTTTCCACGCATCGGTACGGCTACGTGAGGCACGCCTTCTCCATCCGCGCCATGACAGCCTGCGCATAGAGACAGATAGAGGCGGCGGCCCGGCGCGAATTGAGTAGCATCGACCGCCTGAGCTTGCACCCGCACCGGCTCACTCGGACGATCACCGAGCAGGTACGTCGAAACCGCGCGCAGATCGTCCGGCGTCATGTACTGACTGCTCAGATGCACGACGGAATGCATCTCGCCAAACGCCGAGCCTTGCGACGCGATGCCCGTTGCGAGATACGTCGTGAGATCGGCCGCGGACCATCCGCGCTCGGCGAGCCCTTGCGGTGTGAGGCTCGGCGCGATGACCCGGCCAAGCGTGCCGCCTGCAAAGGGCGCGGTGAGGTCGAGTTGCCCGAAGCGGCCGCGCGGCGTATGGCATTCGGTACAGTGTCCGAGCGCGTTCACGACATAACGTCCGCGATTCCAGTCCGCCGAATGACCCCGCGATGCATCGGGCAACGTGTCTTCGAGAAACAGCATTTTCCAGAAGCGCACGGCGAAACGCACATTGAACGGGAACGACAGATCGGCCTCGCGGCTTACGACGGCCGCCGGCTTTTGCGACATCAGGTATGCGTAGATCGCGTCGCTATCCTCGCGAGACATCTGGCGATACGACGTGTACGGCATCGCCGGATACAGTTGGCCATTGGGCGACTTGCCGTCGTGGAGCGCAGTGTAGAACTCGTCGGCGCTCCATTGTCCGATGCCACGCTGCTTATCCGGCGTGATGTTCGATCCATAGAACGTACCGAACGGCGAGACCAGCCTCACGCCTCCTGCGAATTGCGCGCTATCGGGCGACGTATGGCATGCCGCGCAGTCCGCCGCTTCGGCAAGATAACGACCGCGGGCGATCAAGGCGGCGTCGTGCGCATCTTGTGTAGTCGCGGTGCGCTGGGCGGCAGCATCAGGTGCGTTGCCGCAGGCTGTCAACATCGCC
Organism: Paraburkholderia sp. GV068; assembly: GCF_003058125.1. Taxonomy (NCBI): domain Bacteria; kingdom Pseudomonadati; phylum Pseudomonadota; class Betaproteobacteria; order Burkholderiales; family Burkholderiaceae; genus Paraburkholderia; species Paraburkholderia sp. GV068. The sequence continues at coordinate 44,680 of NZ_QBUB01000026.1, read as the reverse complement.
GCGGCGAGTGTCACCAACGCCGCGCGAAACAACGAAAAAGTACTCTTGTGGGAAATCATCTTTAGACGTTCCTCACCAGTCCGGCTGTGTTCAGTACGAGGTCCTTCACCGCTTCGTAATAGCGTACGTAGCCCGTGCAGCGGCAAATATGCGCGTTGAGCGCCTCGGTGATCGTCTCCTCGACCTTGCTGCGTTCAATGGGCTGACGCTTGAGGCGCTCGATCAGCACCGTCGTCGCGTTGACGAATCCCGGCGTGCAATATCCGCACTGAAAGCTGAAGTGTTCGAGAAACTTCTGCTGGACCGGCGAGAGTGCGACAGGCTTGCCGCTCTCGTCACACGTCGCGTGAGCTTCGACCGTGCGGATTTTTTTGCCGTCGAAAAAGCTCGCGCCGGTAATGCACGATCGCACTTCTTCACTGCTGCCATCGGCGTTATCGAGAATGACGACGCATGCGTGGCACACGCCCTGGCCGCACCCCAGGCGCGAGCCTGTCAGCCCGAGGTACTCATGCAGAAAGTCGATCAGCATGAGCTGCTCCGGTACGCGGATCAGCCCGACGGATCGGCCATTGACCGTCATCGACACAGGTTGCATGGCGTAACGCGTCAGAGGCTTTTCGGCAACGCTTGCGATTGCGGAGGCTACTTCTGTGGAATCGGATATGGGCAGTGTCATACGAGCACCTCCTGAATTTTTTGTGGCGTAACGGGAAGGTCGCGGAAACGATGTCCAACCGCATGCGCAATGCCGTTCACGATGGCGCCGACGACCGGAATCATCACCACTTCGGCAATGCCTTTTGGCGGGTCGGTTTCTGTTAGCGGAGGCAGTACTTCACTCGTCTGGCTCCATACGGCAACGTCCGTCGAACGTGGCAAACGATAGCGGTTGAAATTCCATGTGCCGTTGCCGGGGCCGTCTTCGTAGAGCGGCAAATACTCATGCAGCGCATGGCCGATGCCCATCGCAAGACCGCCTTGCAACTGGCCCGAAACCAGTTGAGGCGACAACTGGTTGCCGCATTCGAGAATGGAGTGATGCGTCAATACTTCGACCTCGCCGCTCGACTCGTTCACTGCAAGTTCGACGAGCGTGCCGACCGCGCTGTAGTACGTGACCATTGCGTTATTGCGCTGCACGGGCGGAATGAACACGCGCTTTCGGTCGAGCACACGGTAGCTATTGAGCGTCGTCGCGGACTTCGGACCGTTCGGCATTGCGCCGTTGCCGTAGCGAAGCGACAGTCCGTCGATTGGCAAGCGCTCTATCTTGCCGCCGGCTTCGAACTCGGCCTCGGTCCATTGCCAGCGATTGAATACATGCACGGTGGCGCCCGTCACGAGTCCGAGTTCGTGCGCCTTTTTCGCAATCTGCTCGAACGGCAATGCTTCCAGTCCATCCGCCGACAGCTTGCCGTTCACCCAGCGCGCGTCTTCTATGCGCACGACAAGCGATGCGGCCTGGCCGCCGCCCGCGCCGCTCGACCAGATCGACATTGCCGCCGGCCATAAGCCGTGCACAAAAAGAACGCGCGCTGCTTCGCGAGTACTGTGCGTGAAGTAATAGGCAGAGTTAGTCGCACTCGACGGCGACATAAAGTCCGGCGACCAACGCGGATTCCTCGAAAGGCGATCCTGATCCGCCTGCGACATCAGGTAAGGATCGCCGCTCGTGATTACCGGAAGATCGGGCCAGTCCGCCAACGCGAAATGCACGGTCGACGCCGGCACGCCGAGCCATTTCGCCACGGCAATGGCTTGCGATGTCGACATACCCGTGCCGATTTCCGAGCCCGAATGATGCAGCGTGATCTTGCCGTCTTCACTCATCTCGACTTTGGCGAAAGAACATTCGGCGCCTGTGCCGAAGTCTTTTTGCACGCACGCGAAGCCCACGCCATAGCGTTTGCCGGGATGCTCCGCTTCGTACTTCGCTTTCTTCCGCGCGCGGTTCTTCCACAATGGATGCGACTTTGCCTTTTGCAGAACTTCATCGACGCGAACAGCGCCAGCCGGTATTGCGCCCTGCGTATTCTTCATTCCCGACCGCAATGCGTTCGTGAGACGGAAATCGATTGGGTCGAGCTTCAGTTGTTCGGCGATTTCGTCGATCATCATCTCGGTTGCGGCCATGCTTTGCAGCGTGCCGTAGCCGCGCGCAGAGCCGGCATCGACTGCGCGCGACGCAATGGCGTTGCAGTGAGATCGCTCTTCGGAAAGTAGTAGATCGATTGCGCGGCGGTCGCACCGACCATCGCCACAGACCGCGAGAAGTTCATGCGCCCGCCGCCATTCGCTTCGAGATCGCCTTTGAACGACTGAAGCAGTCCCGTCTTTCTGTCGACAGCAATGCGGTACTTCATGTTGAACGCATGGCGTTTGAGCGCGCTTTGAAACTGCTCGTAGCGATCGTTAGCGAGGCGCACCGGTCGGCCATCGCCATACATCGCAGCGACAAGACCATAGAACGGCATGTTGTAGTGATCTTTCGATCCATAACCGACCGTGTAGCATGGGTGAAGGAACACACTCTTCACCGCAAAGCGGCACTTCGCGACCATTTCCGCCACGCTTTGAGCCACTTCGGCAGGGCCTTGCGTGGGCACGATCATGTGAAGCGCGTGCGAGTCGGCGTCATACCAACAGTTCGCATTGTCCGGCTCGAGTGCGGCGGTATCGATCGACTGCGTGCTGTAGTCGCGCTCCATCACCAGCCAGTCCGCAGGCGGATGTGCGAGTTCTTCGGCGATGCCGTCTGCGAAGAAAATGCCTTGTTCGCCGAGCGATCCGCGCTCGACGCCATCCGGCCATACCGGTTGATGCTTGCGCATCGAGCCGGGAAACAACGGCGCGTTCTTCAGGCTTGAAAAGACGTCGTCGTCATACGGAGTCTTGCCGCCCACACGAACGAACCGGAACGTGCCCCACGGATCACGTTCGAGCGGTCCCGTCTGCTGGCCGTACTGGATGACGTCGTCGCGGAACTTGAGATAGTCCTTCGCGAGGCGAAAGCGCGCGAAGTCGTGGAAGATCAGAATTGCAACGGCATGGCCGAGATAAGCAGGCGTGTTGCTCTTCGGCAGAAGCATGTCGCTGCCGTAGAACGCGGGAAATTGCAGACCGTCGCGCGTGAGGTCGTCGGCGGTCACGAGGCGGTCCGGCATCAGGTCGTCGCCCAGTCCCGCGAGATTGAAGCCTTCGTACAGGCAGTCTGCACGCGTCGCGCGCAGGATCATCGCGTGTGATTGCTGCTGCGGCCAATGCGGCATATCCGATGCACGCATATCGCGAGCGAACACTTTTTCACCCTTGACCTTGGCGATGCCGTCGATGCGGAATTTGGGCTGGCCGCTCGCCGGGTCCCAATTGACCGGCGTCAGTATGCGTTCTTCGAACAACGCGGCAAAGGCACGCCCACCGACGGGCGCGAGATACACGGAAATGCCGGCGATGACGCTGGCCTTCAGAAAGCTACGGCGTGGAAGGCCGGCCATCTACTACTCCTGAAATATATGACTGCGCGCGTCGATCGAGCCGGCAAAGTTGCCCGCAGCGTTTAGGGGGCCGAATTATGGCACTGGCCCATGCGGTTATATGTTGATATTTGCAAAATATCGGCGTTGGACGTAAAGCGTTGTCAGCTTGCAGTGAGCTGGACGGCCGTCATCGAGAACGGAGACGCGATGGCGTGAATCGGAAGAGTCCTATTTCAGGTTCCGCTCTGGTTGTGCATCGTTGCGGTCCCGATGACACCCGTTTCCACTTTGAGAATGAAAAAGAAAACGTTGATGCAGATGAGCAGGCTCTGGTTCGTTGGGGGAAGCCTTGTGGCTCACCTTGCGTATGCGCAGGACCATTCAGGCATTGCAGAGCCGACGTTGCCCCTCGAAGTCACGCCGACTGTCGATATGCCCACGGCTGTCACCGCGGCGCCGAGACGAATGCTGCACCATTGGTCTCGCGTCGGCGCGTTGAGCGATGACCAGAAAAGTATGGGCGAAATGCTGGCGGAACACCCGGAACTGCAGACGCATTCGCATTCGACGTACTACTCGTGGTCGCTTCACGTTGGGGAACGTGCACGGCTGCAGCCGCCGGGTAGTGAGTTTTCGCATTAGGGGGCGGCGGGTGTGGCGCTGCCGGGGGATGTGCAGCGCGCTGCAATGCTTCGGGCGAAGTGGGTTCCATCCTACCGATATTCGTCGATTTCGATCGTTCCGCGCATTGCTTCGATTATTGAGCGGATGTCGTCGGGTACGTCGGGCACGCGGTTTCCGGAGGGGTTAAACCAGAAGCAGGAGAACCCAACCCTCGCACCGTTCTGTTGCGCGATCTCCTTCAAACCCTCGCGGGGCAAACCAAGGCGCGCTATGAGATACCGCAAATGCGGTTCCAGCAGATCGCTTTCCACCGCCGATTCGCTGCTTACTCCCCACAGGCCCGTTTTCCCCAAAGCTTTACTGGACTTTCCGGAAGGAAGGGCAAATGACTTTCCTTTGACGATCGCGGTGTCAGGGGCTATCTGAAAGTACTGCGTCCAGAATTCCGGTGATACGGCGTCTCCGGTTATCAGGAAAGACGCGTAGGCTCCGGCGTCCGCGCTCGCATTTGATGTTGAAGACTGGTTATGGTGCATAGTCGTGAATGCTGTCCTCAAATATTTTCCCGTTGAATTCCACGTTGCCATTGTCGTGAAAGATGCTGTTATCCGCTGGTCCAAGACGGTTGGCATCTTTGAACTTGTGGAGCATAGTCCCGAACGTTTTGTAGTCGTAGCCAAGCATCTTCGCCGCATAGCGTGGATTATTCGTACTAGCCGCCAGTTCCTCTGTGTCGCCGCTCACCGGATCCGGCGCGTAATCGAACGGCTGCGCATCGCCAAGCGGCGTAGCGGTTTCGGTTAAATCGCTCGCGGCGTCGACCAATGACGAAGGAGCAGCATTCGCATACCGAGCCGTAACCGCATTCGCCCGGTCCACAATGTCGTTATAGCGGTCAATGTATGCCGTCGCGGCATCGTAGGACATTCCGCAATCGTTCATTAACGAGCTGCGGAAGCTCGGGACCCTCTCCGGCTTAGGCACCGGATTTCCCACCGCGCCTCCCGTCCGCGATTGCTCGGCAATCAGCACAACACTCTCGCCACGGATCATCGACTGCAACGTCTCTACGACCTCAACGTCAGCGCCATTCTTTGCCAACCGCTCGTGCCAATAGAAATTCGTCCCGAGAAACGCGCGGACCCGCCGAACGAGCGCCGCGTCTTTAGCCCACACATCGGCATATGCGCGTTGTGAGAACTTCTTGCCCTCTTCAACCGCCTCTTTCTGCTCGGTAGAAAGAAAGATACGCCCACTTCCATAGTCATCCTTACGGTACATCACCCACCGTTGAAACGAATCCGTCTTCAGTTCGGTTCCACCCATCGCGAGCCTCGTCGCTTATGACGGCGTAACCCTGGCAGATCGCCCGACACCCATGTTTTTGGGATCGCTCGCCACAAGCAAAAAACGCGTTGAACGTGACCACGTTCAACGCGTTTCCTTACTACAGGCTTCTAACTTCGTCCGAAGCTCAAGCCGCCTTCAACAGCCCATGCGGATCGATCACGAACTTGCGCGGCGCACCGCCGTCGAACTGGCGATAACCGTCCGGCGCCTGATCGAGCGACACCACCGTCACGTTCACGATGTCCGCAATCGGCAGACGGTCCCAAAGAATCGCCTGCATCAGATTGTGGTTGTACTTCATCACCGGCGTCTGGCCCGTGTGGAACGAATGCGACTTCGCCCAGCCGAGCCCAAAGCGGATGCTCAGACTCCCCTTGCGCGCGGCAGCGTCCGCGGCGCCCGGATCGTCGGTGACATAGAGCCCCGGAATACCGATCGCCCCCGCAGCCCTCGTGATTTCCATCAGCGAGTTCAGCACAGTGGCGGGGGCTTCCTCGTGCGAGCCGCTGCTGCCGTGGCCGTGCGCCTCGAAGCCCACGCAGTCCACCGCGCAATCCACTTCCGGCTTACCCAGAATCTGCTCGATCTGTTCGCCGAGCGTCGCATCCTTCGACAGATCGACGGTCTCGAATCCCATCTTGCGAGCATGCGCAAGGCGCTCCTCGTTCATGTCGCCGACGATCGTGCACGCCGCGCCCAACAGACGCGCCGACGCAGCCGCCGCCATGCCCACCGGCCCGGCGCCTGCGATATAAACCGTCGCGCCCGGCTTGACGCCTGCCATGACCGCGCCGTGATAACCGGTCGGCAGAATGTCGGACAGGCACGTCAGGTCGCGAATCTTCGACATCGCCTGCGCGCGGTCGGGAAACTTCAGCAGATTGAAGTCGGCATACGGCACCATCACGTACTCGGCCTGGCCGCCGATCCAGCCGCCCATATCCACGTATCCATAAGCGCCGCCCGCACGCGACGGGTTCACGTTCAGGCACACGCCGGTATGCTGCGACTTGCAGGTCGGACACCGTCCGCATGCCACGTTGAACGGCACGGAGACGAGATCGCCAACGCTCAGCGTCTCGACGTCGCGGCCGACCTCAATCACTTCGCCGGTAATCTCGTGGCCGAGCACGAGGCCGACTTCCGCGGTCGTGCGGCCCCGCACCATGTGCTGGTCGGAGCCGCAAATATTCGTGCTGACCACCTTCAGAATCACACCGTGACCGATCGCACGGCCGCGTGGGTCGACCATCTTCGGATAGTCGATCGATTGCACTTCAACCTTGCCCTGCCCCAGATAGACGACGCCGCGATTGCTGCTCATTGAATGTCTCCATGTCTTGTGAGCGGTGCGCGGCCTATGCGCCGCACGCCGTTCAACGAGCGTAGCGCCCGCCGCGGCCAACCACCTGCACCGAACCCGACACGAGTTTGGCCGAAACCGACATGGCCCTTCTTCGCAGGTTTTTATTGATTGACCGTTCAATATAAAAAAACTACCATGCGTCGATCGAACCTGCGGGCGAGGTGCCGGCAGCGAACCGTCTGATCTTTACAGTCACGCCATGCCCAAGCTCGGAATGCGCGAAATTCGCCGCGCGCAGTTGATCGACGCGACGCTGCTCACCATCGACCAGACCGGCCTCGCGGGCGCCACGCTCGCGTCGGTCGCGCAGCGCGCGAGCACTTCCACCGGCATCGTGAGCCACTATTTCGGCGACAAGGACGGACTTCTCGAAGCCACCATGCGCCATGTGTTGCGCGATTTGTGGCAGGCCACGTCGCGTCGTCGTCGCGCGGCAAAAACAGACCCGCGCTCGAAACTGCGTGCGGTCGTCGCCGCCAATTTCGATGCCGAGCAAACCAGCGCGCCCGTCATGAAGACCTGGCTTGCGTTCTGGTCCGAGAGCATGCACAAGCCGCAATTGCGGCGTCTGCAGTATGTCAACACGCGCCGTTTGAACTCCAATCTGTGCGCGGATTTTTCGAAAGCCCTGCCGCGTGCGGCGGCGCGGCGCGCGGCCAGCGGTCTCGCGGCATTGATCGACGGATTGTGGCTGCGTGGCGCCTTGTCGGGCGAACCGTTCGACACGAAAGCGGCGCTGCGCGTCGCCAACGAATACATCGACCTGGTCCTGGCGGCGCGCGAATAGCGCGCAGCAGCCGGCGACATCTCTACAAAGGAGCACATGATGGCGGTATTCGCAATGCAACGTCTGTACATTGGCGGCGCTTACGTCGACGCGACCAGCGGTGAAACCTTCGACACCGTCGACCCCGCCACCGGCGAAACGCTCGCGACCGTGCAGCAGGCGAGTGCCGCGGACGTCGATCGCGCAGTGCAGTCCGCGCGCGACGGTCAGCGCGAGTGGGCCGCGCTCACGGCAATGCAGCGCTCGCGCATCCTGCGCCGCGCGGTCGAGATTCTGCGCGAGCGCAACGACGAACTCGCGCTGCTCGAAACGCGCGACACCGGCAAGCCGATCGCGGAAACGCAGGCGGTGGACATCGTGACCGGCGCGGACGTCATCGAGTATTACGCGGGACTCGCGACCGCTATCGAAGGGCAGCAGATTCCGCTGCGGCCGTCGTCGTTCGTGTACACGCGGCGCGAACCGCTCGGCGTTTGCGCGGGCATCGGCGCATGGAATTATCCGATTCAGATTGCGTGCTGGAAGTCCGCGCCCGCGCTTGCCGCAGGCAATGCGATGATTTTCAAGCCGAGCGAGGTCACGCCGCTTACTGCGTTGAAACTCGCGGAAATCTACACCGAAGCCGGCGTGCCGCCTGGCGTGTTCAACGTCGTGCAAGGCGACGGCCGCGTAGGCGCGATGCTGGCCGCGCATCCGGACATCGAAAAGATTTCGTTCACGGGCGGAGTGGAAACGGGCAAGAAGGTGATGTCGATGGCGGGCGCGTCGTCGTTGAAAGAAGTGACGATGGAACTCGGCGGCAAGTCCCCGTTGCTCGTGTTCGACGACGCGAATCTCGAACGCGCCGCCGACATCGCGATGAGCGCCAACTTCTTCAGCTCGGGCCAGGTCTGCACGAACGGCACGCGCGTGTTCGTGCAGCGCAATGTGATCGAGCGCTTCGAGGCATTGCTGCTCGAACGCGTGAAGCGTATTCGCGTCGGTGCGCCGACCGAGGCGTCCACCAACTTTGGCCCGCTCGTGAGCGCCGCGCAATTGCAAAAGGTGCTCGGCTATATAGAAAGCGGTGTTAAGGAAGGCGCGCGTTTGATCGCGGGCGGCAAGCGTTTGACAGAAAATCATTATGCGCAAGGTCAATACGTAGAGCCAACTATCTTCACCGGTTGCCACGACGACATGCGAATCGTGCGTGAGGAAATCTTCGGGCCGGTCATGAGCAGTCTCGTATTCGACGAAGAAGACGAAGCCATCGAGCGCGCGAATCGCACCGCGTATGGCCTCGCCGCCGGCGTCGTCACGGAAAACCTGGCGCGTGCGCATCGGGTGATTCATCGGCTGGAAGCAGGCATTTGCTGGATCAACACGTGGGGCGAGTCGCCCGCCGAAATGCCCGTGGGCGGCTATAAGCAATCCGGCGTGGGCCGCGAAAACGGCATCACGACACTCGAGCACTACACGCGCATCAAGTCCGTGCAGGTCGAGCTGGGCCCTTATCAACCGGTGTTCTGAGAGCGCTGCCATGAGTTCCATCGAATACGATTACATCATCGTCGGCGCGGGTTCGGCGGGCAACGTGCTGGCCTCGCGTCTCACGGAAGACGCCGACGTCACTGTGCTGCTGCTCGAAGCGGGCGGTCCCGATTACCGCTTCGATTTCCGCACGCAGATGCCCGCCGCCCTCGCCTATCCGCTGCAAGGGCGCCGCTATAACTGGGCGTACGAGACCGACCCCGAGCCGCATATGGACAACCGCCGCATGGAATGCGGACGCGGCAAGGGACTCGGCGGGTCGTCGCTGATCAACGGCATGTGCTATATCCGCGGCAACGCGCTCGATTACGACGGCTGGGCTCAGCGCCCAGGCCTCGAAAACTGGACGTATCTCGACTGCCTGCCGTACTTCCGCAAGGCGGAAACGCGCGACGTAGGCCCGAACGCCTATCACGGCGGCGACGGTCCGGTGCATGTGACCACCAGCAAGCCCGGCAACAATCCGCTGTTCGCGGCGATGGTCGAAGCCGGCGTGCAGGCCGGCTTTCCGCGCACCGACGATCTGAACGGCTATCAGCAGGAAGGCTTCGGCCCGATGGATCGCACAGTCACGCCCAAAGGCCGGCGCGCGAGCACGGCGCGCGGCTATCTGGACCGCGCGAAGGCGCGTTCGAACCTGACCATCGTCACGCACGCGCTGACCGATCGCGTGCTGTTCTCCGGCAAGCGCGCGGTCGGCGTCGCGTATCTGCAGCATGGCGCGGCCGTCAACGCGCATGCGCGCCGCGAAGTGCTAGTCTGCAGCGGCGCGATTGCATCGCCGCAATTGCTGCAACGCTCCGGCGTGGGCCGGTCGACGTGGCTGCGCGAACTGGACATTCCGCTCGTCCACGACTTGCCGGGCGTCGGCGAAAATTTGCAGGACCATCTGGAGATGTATATCCAGTACGAATGCAAGGAGCCCGTCTCGCTCTACCCCGCATTGCAATGGTGGAATCAGCCTGCTATTGGGCTCGAATGGATGGTGAACGGCACCGGCATCGGCGCGAGCAATCAGTTCGAAGCGGGCGGCTTTATCCGTACACGCGACGACGACTTGTGGCCCAACATCCAGTATCACTTTCTGCCGGTCGCGATCAACTACAACGGCTCGAACGCGATCAAGATGCATGGCTTTCAGGCACATGTCGGTTCGATGCGTTCGCCAAGCCGCGGACGCGTGAAGCTCACGTCGCGCGATCCGGCGGCGCATCCGAGCATCCTATTCAACTACATGGCCGATCCGCTCGACTGGCGCGAGTTCCGCGACGGCATTCGCATCACACGCGAGATCATGCGGCAGCCGGCGCTGGAGCGTTATCGCGGACGCGAGCTGAATCCCGGCGCCGAGCTGACTACCGACGCGCAACTCGACGCTTTCGTGCGGGCACGCGCCGAGACGGCGTTTCATCCTTCGTGCTCGTGCAAGATGGGCTACGACGACATGGCCGTGGTGGACAACGAAGGACGCGTGCATGGCACGGAGGGGCTGCGCGTGGTCGATGCGTCGATCATGCCGCTTATCACCACGGGCAATCTGAACGCGCCGACCATCATGCTGGCCGAGAAGATCGCCGACCGGATTCGTGGACGCGAGGCATTGGCGCGCGTGGACACGCCCTACTTCGTCGCGAACGGTGCGCCCTTCAGAAAGCGCGAACGTGTGACCGTTTAGCGCATTGCGTCAGCCGCCCGATTCTGTTTGCGAATCATGATGCCGTGAGGCCGTCAGGCGGTCACGCATCTCGTTCTTGACTTCCTCCTACCCAACATCCAGATTAGATCAGGAGTATTGAAAGCTCTCTGAGGACTCGTTGTCCGCAGATGGATGTTGTTGGCAAACCGCTAGCGTGGCCCGGAGGCAAGATGAAATGGTTAGCATGGCTGTTGCCGTTAAGCATAGGTGCGCAGGCATATGCACAATCGAACGAAGCAGGCGCGACTAGTCCCGCGAGAAACGACGCAACGACACAGACCGGGCAGGTAAACCAGCAGATCGGGAGTTACCTGAATCTCGCAGACAAACGGGATTTCGAGGATGCAGGACGCGGCTTCATATCGTCCCTGCCGCAACCAGTTCTGACCACCGCGTCGGGCCGTACGGTGGTCGACCTCACACGCTATGCTTTCCTGCGTCCCGGAACCGAAGCTCCGCCAACGGTCAATCCAAGCCTGTGGCGTCAGGAGCAGATACTGACGATGAACGGCCTGTTCAAGGTGGTCGACGGCATCTATCAGGTGCGCAATATCGACCTGGCCAACATCACGTTTATTCGAGGGGCGACCGGCTGGATCGTAGTCGATACCGGAAGTTCAGCCGAGACAGCGAAGGCAGCGTTGGAACTGGTCAATGAAAAGGTCGAACGCCGGCCGGTTAGCGCCGTCATCATCACGCATAGCCACGTCGACCATTTCAGCGGCATCAGAGGCGTGGTCGACGAAAAAGACGTGGCCTCGGGCAAGGTTCCATTGATCGCGCCGGAAGGCTTCATGGAAGAAGCAATCAGCGAGAACATTTTCGCTGGAAACGCAATGAGCCGCCGCGCGTCGTACATGTACGGCGATCTTCTCGAGAAAGACCCGAAAGGTACGGTCGGCAGCGGCCTCGGCCTCGTCAATGCGACCGGCACGCTCACGCTGCTTCAACCGAACCGCCTCATCAAGAAGACGGGCGAGAAGCTGACGGTGGACGGCGTCGACGTCGTCTTTCAGATGGCGCCAGGCACCGAAGCGCCCGCCGAGATGCTGTTCTACTTCCCGCAGTTCAAGGCGCTCGATCTCGCCGAAGACGCGAATCATTCGTTGCATAACATTCTGACGCTCAGAGGCGCGAAGGCGAGAAGCGCGCAGAAGTGGGCTGCGGCGCTCGATCAAACCATTGCCATGTTCGGCAACGACGCTCAAGTGTCTTTCGGAAGCCACCATTGGCCGCAGTGGGGAAATGAACGCGTCGTCGAGCATTTGTCGAAACAGCGGGACCTGTACAAGTACATCAACGATCAGACACTGCGCATGGCCAACGAAGGCTTGACCATGCATGAAATCGCCGAACAGTTCGTGCTTCCCGATTCGCTCGCCAAGGAATTTTATAACCGTGGCTATTACGGCAATCTGAAACACGACGTCAGATCGACTTATCAACTCTACCTGGGATGGTGGGATGCCAATCCCGCGAACCTCGATCCGCTTCCACCCACCGAAGAAGCGAAGAAATACGTCGAGCTTATCGGCGCCGACAAGATCATGGCGAACGCGCGTGACGCCTATAGCAAAGGCGAGTACCGATGGGTCGCCACCATCACCAACAAGCTGGTATTCGCGCAACCTGATAATCAGGCCGCGCGGCGTCTCGAAGCCGATGCACTTGAACAGTTGGGCTATCAGTCGGAATCGGGCACCGTCCGCAATGTTTATCTGAGCGGCGCTCACGAGTTGCGCGGTGGCGTGAAGAAGATGGCCGGCGTGAACACGGCGGCACCCGACATCATCACGGCCATGTCGCCGGAAATGTTCCTCGACTTCCTGGCGATCCACCTGAACGGCCCGCGCGCGGCCAATAAAAACTATGCGTTCAATCTGATCCTCCCCGACGTGAAGAAGCAATTTGCGCTTACCGTGCGCAACGGTGTGATGAACTATGTGGAAGGCCGTCCATTGGAGCATGCCGACGGAACGATCACGTTCGACAAGTCGACCCTGGACGACATCGCGCTCGGCAATGTGAAGCTGCAGCAATTGTCCGAGACGGGTAAGGTGAAGTTCGACGGCGATAAAGCGAAGTTCCGGGAAATGCTCGGAATGTTCGATAAGTTCGATTACTGGTTTTCTATCGCGGAACCGTAAGCATTTTCCAACGGCGCGATTACGGTTGCGAGGAGACCGTATTGCGCTCACCGCGAACTGCAACTGCACGCCCTCAGTTTTTCTTGACCCTCGCATAAGTTATCGTCGATTGTCAGCGCTTTGCCAAAGCGGGATAGTGCTGCGTCTGGACACCCGCCGATAACCGTTCGAGGAAGCATTGCACATGAAGCTAAAAGCCGTGAGCCTGATGGTCACCCTGCTGTTTGCGCTGGGCGCACCTGCGCAGGCAAGCCGCGCGGCAAGCGAAGGCGAAGCCGAACGCCAGGTGAAATCCGTAGTGGACTCCGCAATCGAGCCGCTAATCGCGAAACATCATGTGCCCGGGATGGCGGTCGGAATCGTCGCCAATGGCAAAACCTACGTCTTCGACTACGGCATGGCATCGGCGGAAACCGGCAAGCCGGTCACGCAGCGCACGCTCTTTGAAATCGGCTCCGTGAGCAAGACATTCACCGCGACGCTCGCCGAATATGCGCAGTTGAACGGCCATCTGAGGCTATCGGACCCGACGCAAACATACTTGCCGTCCTTGCGAGGCAGCGCATTCGGCAAGGTTAGCCTGCTGAATCTCGCCACGCACACGCCCGGCGGTCTGCCGCTCCAGGTGCCCGACGAGATCCACGACAACGCGCAGTTGTTGCAGTACTTCAGCACATGGAAACCGGCCTACGCGCCGGGCACGTATCGTACCTACGCGAATCCGGGGATCGGCACGCTCGGTCTGATCACGGCGAAAAACATGAATCAGGACTTTGCGTCGCTGATGGAGCAGCGCCTGTTTCCGGCGCTCGGCATGACGAGCAGCTACATCCATGTTCCGCCGACGAAAATGTCCGACTACGCGCAGGGCTACACGAAGGACGGCGCGCCGATCCGCATGAAAGGCGGCGTGCTCGCCGACGAAGCGTACGGCGTGAGGACCACCGCCGCCGACATGCTGCGTTTCGTGCAAGCGAACATGAATCTGATCGACGTCGACAGCCAGCTTCAGCGCGCGATCACGGCGACACACACGGGCTACTTCAAGGCCGGCGTGCTGACGCAGGACCTGATATGGGAGCAGTACGCGTATCCCGTCACGTTGACGACCTTGCACGAAGGCAATGCGCCCGCGATGGCCACCACGGCGACGCCGGTCATCGCAATCGAGCCGCCCTTGCTGCCGCAGCAGAATGTGTGGATCAACAAAACCGGTTCGACGAATGGGTTCGGCACCTACGTTGCCTTCATTCCGCAGAAACACGTCGGCGTCGTTTTGCTTGCCAACAGGAATTTCCCGATCGAGGACCGCGTGAGCGCTGCGTATCGGATCGTGTCGGCACTGGTGGCGAGCAAACAGTAAGCGCCGGTGCCCGGTTAGCTGTGAAGAGCGCAGCCGACAACGACTGCGCTCTTCGCGGGTGGGTCGTCAATCGCGCACCGGACTCAGCACGCCGTGCGCGTCGGTCTCCACCGCTTCCGAGACGAGCGTCTCCAGCGCGAGTCCGCGTGTTTCGATGCCGAGTATCCACACAGCCGCGGCCGCGATCACGAAACACATTGCGCCGAGCGAGAACACGCCGCCCTGTCCGAACATCGGCAGCACGACGCCGACCACGTACGGCCCGATCAGCGAGCCCACGCGGCCGATTGCCGACGCGAAACCGGAGCCCGTCGCGCGCGCGCCGGTGCCGTACAGTTCCGGCGTGTACGTGTAGAGCACCGCCCACATCGCGAACAGGAAAAACTGCATCGCGAGACCGGCGCAAATCAGCAGCGTGGGCGTTTGCGCGTGCAGCGCGGTTTGTCCATAGACGTAGGCCATCACCGCACTGCCCGCGAGCGACGCGATACATGTCGGCTTGCGTCCCCAACGCTCGACCAGCCACGCCGCGCAGATAAATCCGGGAATGCCGCCGAGCGAAATCAGCACCGTATACAGCACCGACTTCGTCACCGCGAAGCCCGCCTGCTGCATCAACGCGCCGAGCCACGAAGTCAATCCGTAAAAGCCGAGCAGCGCAAAGAACCACAACGTCCACACCATGATCGTGCGACGCCGGTAAGCCGCGCTCCAGATCTCGCGAAACGCGCCCGCGCCTTTGGCGGCCACCGGTTCGACCAGCATGACCGGCTCGCGCAAACGGCTCAGACCGGCGGCGTTCATCACCTTGACCTCGATGTCGGCGAGAATTTTATCGGCCTCGCCGCGACGTCCGCGATGTTCGAGCCAACGCGGCGACTCGGGCACGACACGGCGCACGATCAGCACAAACACGGCCGGAATCGCGAGCAACGCGAACTCCGTGCGCCAGCCATAGGCGGGCAGCACGAAGTACGACACCACGCCCGCCGTGATGAAACCGAGCGGCCAGAAGCCGTCCATCAACGCAATCAGGCGTCCGCGCGACGAAGCGGGAACGAATTCCGACAGCAGCGTTTGCGCGATCGGAAACTCCATGCCCATGCCGAAGCCGAGCAGCACGCGATAGAAAATCAGCGCTTCGACGCTTTGCGCCGTCGAACAGAGATACGATGCGAGGCCCCACAGCACCATGCTCCACTGAAAAACCGGCCGGCGTCCGAAGCGATCGGCCAGCAGTCCCGCCACGGCCGCACCGCCCACCATGCCGAAGAAGCTCGCACTCGCGACGAGCCCCGCGGTTGCCGTCGACAAGCCGAATTCGGTCTTGATCGAACCGAGCACGAAGGTCATCGTACCGAGATCGACGGAATCGAAGAAGAACGCAATCGCGATGATGATGAAGATGGTCCGGTGATAACCGGAGAACGGCAGCCGTTCGAGTCGCGCGGCGGCAGTTGCGCGAGGCTGAGAAACGGTAGGCATGGCATCCCCTGAATGATGCGGCGACGGCCGCGAGTGATGTTTCGAGCAGCGTTTTCAGTAGACGCCGACATAAATCGGCCACATAGAAGAAATACGTCATCCGGATGGAACAAGGGCGTCGTGAGGACGTTGTGTTAAGTTGATCGCCTCCTTTTTTTCTTGCGGCTTTTTTTACGCGAAGGCACGGTCCTGACGTTGCCTCCTGACGTTGGCTCCGATTGCGGCGCGCGCGATTTTCTGGGGACAATGGCTGTTCGGACTGGGCACTGATTCGGGTAACGACTTGACGACCGCATTCACCAGACAAGTGGCATCCACGAGGTTTTCGCCGCCGCGCATCGGCTCGAAAACGGTCCGGCGCGCCGACCTGCTCACGCATCTCGAGCGCATGCGGCACGCCACGCTTGCGCTCGTCACCGGGAGCGCGGGCTACGGCAAGACCACCCTCCTCGCCCAATGGCGCGAGCGATGCGTGAAGGCGGGCGCGGACGTCGCGTGGTTATCGCTGAGCGCGGACGAAGCCGATTGGTCGCTCGCCGCCGCGGCGCGGCGCGTTCACCTGTCGCAACCCGCGTTGACGCGCAGCATTCAGGCGCTCGAGGCGCAAGCCGGCTTGCCGCTGTGCGAGCGAGGCCCGCGCGGCGTCAAACTGAACGCCGCGGGGCAGATGGTGGCCGAACGGGCAAGGCGCATTCTGTTCGAGACCAACAGCCTCGCCCGCGATCTGGTTCTTCTACAGCAGCATGAAGTGGGGAGTGTGGACTTCGGGCTTGGGCCGCTGCCGGCCGCGATCATGCTGCCGGAGGTGCTCTGCACGCTCAATTGCGATTGGCCTGGGCTGCGCGTGAACGCGGAAGTCAATGAAGGAGAAGCGCTGGTCGAATCGCTGCGCACGGAGCGGCTCGACTTCGTCGTGGTCGAACATCGTTACGCCCCGCTCTCCGCGGAACTGAAAATTCACCGCTTGCCTGTCGAGCCTGCCGGCTGTTTCGTTCGTCCGCAGCATCCGTTGCTGGCGGGCGAGATGACAGTGGAACGTCTGCGGCAAGCCGCGCTCGCTTGTGTGCGCGCGCCGCATAGTGCGCAGCAAAGGATGCGTGAGGTTCTCGGTTGTCTGCCGGGCGAGAACCTGCGCTTCAGGTCGTCACCAACGATTTTCATGCGCTGGTTCACGTCACGCGTCGCTCGGATCTCGTCCTGCTGTCGCCGACGCGCGCGGTGCAGAACGAATTGCAGACAGGCAGCCTCGTGCAGTTGACCGTACCGGCGATATTCAACCTTTCCGCGCAATTTGCCGTGGTCAGCCTGACGCAGCGCGCGCTGTCGCCGTCCGCGCAGCGGGCGATTGTCGCGATCGAGGCCGCGAGCGGTTCGACAGCAAGCGCGTCATTTCCAGAGCAGCCCGCGTAGGCTCGATGAGCCCACTCGCGGGCACGTCTTACGATGTCAAAGACAACGCGGTGCGTGGTCAGTGCCCGGTAACAGCGCGGCCAACACATCACAACGCCGAATCGAAAGCCAACGCCTACGAACGCATGCGCGCCCGCGCCGCGCCCGCAATGCGCGCGAGCGTCTCCGCACTCAAACGCGCGGCGACTTTCCGCACATAGTCATGATGCCGCGCCTGCAACGGCGCGCCGAGTTGCTGCGCGAGCAGATAGCGGATCAGCGCAATGCGCCGGTGCCGCAGCAGCATGCTTTGATCGAGCAGCGCGAGCGCGGCATCGGCATCGCCTTGGTGGCACGCGCGCTCGGTGAGTCGCGCGGTGACGACACGGGTCGACGTCATGTGAGTCCCGCAACGGGAAAACCGCGAGCGGCGCGTGAGAGCAGCGCTCGCGGCGTGACGGCGGTCACGACATCAGCGGCTCGGCTGCGTCGAGCATGATCTTCACGAAGTAATCCGCGAAGCTGCGGCGCACGACGATGTCGAAGCTGTCCGCGCCGGTCGGCACGAGCGTGATCGACGCCTTGAAATAATGGCTTTGCGCGCACTGCCCTTCGCCGAACAGCTTCGGATGAAGATCGAGCGGACAGCCGCGCGACAGCACTTCACGCGTACGCGTGCCGCTGATTTCGAGCACCGTATAGCCGCTGCCGATGTCCACCGCCGACGCGAATACCCCTGCAAACGCAGTGCCGAGCGCCGCTTGCAACGGCGCGGTGCGCGTCGCGTCGTGCGTCATCGCCGAGCGCACGAGCCACTCGTCCGGGCCGAGCCACAGCATGTCGTAGCCGTTGCCGCGCGCGATCGTGTTGGGTGTCTCCGGCGGCTTGCAGCCGAGCACCTGTTCGACTGCCTGCACGAACGCGGCGTCGCGCGTATCGCCGCGCACATTCACGAGCTGAAGAAACGGCCGCTCGCTCAGCCTGAATGCCGCGGTTGCCGAAGCCTGATGCTTCTTCAGGAGCGCATCCACGCCCACGAGCGGCGACTCCTGCCATACGCCGGTCTGCTTGCCGACGGCGCGATCCACCACCGACGCCGCCGTTTTCGTTTCATTCCACATGTTGACGCGCTCCTTCGCTGTCGTAGAACACCGAGCTGGTGATCTTCGCTGCAATCTGTTTGCCGCTCGAAAGCGGGACCGTGACCGTTTCGCCGATCTTGTCGAGGCCGCCCTTCACGACCGCCATCGCGATCGAGCGCTTCAGAATCGGGCTGTAATAGCTCGACGTGACGTGCCCGAGCATCGGCGCGGTCTCGCCCTGGAACGGACCCGCGACGATCTGCGAGCCTTCGGGTATCACGAACGACGGATCGTCCGCGAGCAGTCCGACCAGTTGCTTTCGCCCCGCCTTCGCCGTGTCCGAGCGCGTGAGCGAACGCTTGCCGAGAAAGTCCTTCGACTTCGCGACGAGCCCGCCCATGCCGACGTCATACGGCGTCATCGAACCATCGGTATCCTGACCGACGATGATGTAGCCCTTCTCCGCGCGCAACACGTGCATCGTTTCCGTGCCGTACGGCGTGATGTCGAATTCGGCGCCCGCGGCCATCAACGCTTCCCACACCGCGCGTCCGACGTTCGCCGGCACGTTCACTTCATACGCGAGTTCGCCCGAGAAGCTGATGCGCATCACGCGCGACGCCGCGCCCGCGACCGTGCCTTCGCGATAGCTCATGAACGGAAACGCCGCGTTCGCGAAGTCGATGTCGTGGCAAACCTTTTGCAAGACCTTGCGGCTATTCGGGCCGACCACGGCGAAGGTCGCCCAGTGATCCGTGACCGACGCGAGGCGCACGCGCATGTCGGGCCACTCGGTTTGCAGCCAGCGTTCGAGCCACGTCAGCACGCGTGCGGCGCCGCCGGTCGTGGTCGTCATCATGTAGTGCTGGTCGGCGAGGCGCACGGTCACGCCGTCGTCGAAGATCATGCCGTTTTCGTCGAGCATCAGACCGTAGCGGCACTTGCCGACTTCGAGCTTGCTCCACGGATTCGTATAGACCCAGTTCAGCAGCTTCGCCGAATCGGGGCCCTGAATGTCGATCTTGCCGAGCGTGGACGCATCGAGAATGCCGACGCTCGTTCGCACCGCGAGCGATTCGCGCGCGACGGCCGCATGCAGGTCTTCGCCCTTCTTCGGAAAGTACCAGGGGCGCTTCCAGTTGCCGACGTCCTCGAATTCCGCGCCGTTTTCGACGTGCCATTCGTGCACCGCCGTCTTGCGCACGGGATCGAGAAACTCGCCGAGCTCGCGCCCCGCGAACGTGCCGAACGTGACCGGCGTGTAGTTCGGGCGGAACGTCGTCGTGCCGGTTTCCGGAATCGTCTTGCCGAGCGCCTGCGCGAGAATCGCCATGCCGTTGATGTTGCCGAGCTTGCCCTGATCGGTGCCGAAGCCCATCGCGGTATAACGCTTCACGTGTTCGACCGACTCGAAGCCTTCGCGCGCGGCAAGGAAAATATCCGCGGCCGATACGTCGTTCTGGAAGTCGACGAACTGCTTCGGCCCACGCGTGGCGAGTTCGCGTCCGCCGACGAGCCACAGCGGCTGCATCTTCGCTTCGGTGATCTCGGCGACTTGCACGGTGTTCGGCCGCTTGACGATATAGCCCGCGGCGCGCGCGGCTTCGACGCCGGCATCGACGGCAAAACGAATGCCCTGGCCCAGCGTGAAGTCGCCATTGCAGGCGCCCACGCTCGTCTCCGGCTGCATCGCCTTGCCGGGCACGAAGCAGGCTTTGTCGTCATGCCAATGTGCCTTGCCGCCCGATTGCGCGAACAGATGCAGCACGGGACTCCAGCCGCCCGACATCGCGAGCAGATCGCACGGCAACTCGCCTTGCTTGGCACCCACCTGACCATTCGCGTACGAAGCGACATCGACGGAAGCCACGCGCAGTTTGCCGTGCGCCGCCGTGATCACCGCACCGCTGATCACCTTCACGCCATAGCGGCGTGCGAGCGCAGGCAGCGTGCCTTTCGATTCGCCCGCGCGTGGGTCGATCACCGTGACTTGCGCGCCGGCTGCTTTCAGATCGAGCGCGCATTGATAGCCGTCGTCGTTGTTCGTGAACACGATCGCGTCGCGGCCCGGCAGCACGGCGTAGCGATGCAGATACGTCGACACCGCCGACGCGAGCATCACGCCAGGCAGATCGTTGTTGCCGAACACGATGGGCCGTTCATGCGCGCCGGTCGCGAGAATCACGCGTTTCGCGCGGATTTTCCACATCAGTTCGCGCGTGCCCTTGCGTTGCGACACCGGCAGATGATCGGTCAGACGCTGAGTAACGGTGACGAGATTGTGGTCCTGATAGCCGAACGCGGTGCTGCGCGACAGAATCTTCACGCCGGGCATTTGCCGCAATTCGTCTTCGATCTTGTGAACCCATTGCAAAGCCGGCTTGCCGTCGATCTCCGCGCGGCACGACAGCAGCGAGCCGCCGAGTTCCGGCTGATCGTCGACGAGCGTCACGCGCGCGCCCGACAACGCCGCTGCATGCGCGGCCGCGAGACCCGTCGGCCCGCCGCCGACCACCAGCACGTCGCAATGCGCGAAGCACTTGTCGTAGCGATCGGCGTCGAGTTGCTCCGGCGCCTTGCCGAGACCCGCCGCGTCGCGAATCACTTCTTCGTACTTCGGCCAGAACTTGCGCGGCCACATGAAGGTCTTGTAGTAGAAGCCCGCCGGAATAAAGCGCGCGATCTTCTGATTGACCGCCATGCGATCCTTCTCGATGCTCGGCTTCGCGTTCACGCTATTCGCGACGAGCCCCTGATACAGCTCGACTTCAGTGGCACGCGCATTCGGCACCGTGTACGCGCCCGTTTCGAGTTGCACGACGGCATTCGGTTCTTCCACGCCCGCGGTCACGATGCCGCGCGGCCGGTGATACTTCCAGCTACGCGCGACGAAATGCAGGCCGTTCGCGAGCAGCGCGGACGCGAGCGTGTCGCCCTGATAGCCCTGATACTGGCGTCCGTTGAAGGTGAACGTGAGCGGCAATGCGCGGTTGATGCGCCCGCCATTCGGGAGTCGGTCTTTCTGGCTCATTGCGTCTTGCCCTCTTGTGCGTTGCCGTCGTTGCTGTCCATCTTCAGCAGCGGACGGTCGAACGTTTCGTAGCCCTGAATCTCATAGCTCACCGTGTCGCGCTGCGCCTTGAACCAGCGGCGGCAGCCTTGCGCATGCATCCATTGCTCACGATGCACGCCGCGCGAATTCTTGCGCATGAACAGGTAGTCGCCCCATTCCTTGTCGGTGAGTTTTTCGGTGTCGAGCGGACGCATGATGTCCGCTTCGCCGCCGCAGGAAAATTCGGTTTCGGCGCGTGGCCCGCACCAGGGGCATTCGATCAGCAGCATGGTTGTCTCTCTATCTGGCTCAAGTGCGTGAGTGCCTGAGTGCGTTAGTGGGCGACGGCGGCGGCGCCGTGTTCGTCGATAAGATGGCCGGTATAGAAGCGGTCCAGCGAGAACGGCGCATTCAGTTCATGCGGCTCGTCTTTCGCGATGGTGTGCGCGTACGCCCAGCCCGAACCCGGCGTCGCCTTGAAGCCGCCCGTGCCCCAGCCGCAATTGAAGTAAAGGCCCTTCACGTCGGTCTTGCTGATAATCGGGCAGGCGTCCGGCGACACATCGACAATGCCGCCCCACTGACGATTCATCCGCACGCGCGAGAACACCGGGAACATTTCGACGATGGCTTCAAGCGTCCCTTCGATAATCTGGAAACTGCCGCGCTGACCGAAGCCCGTGTACTGATCGACGCCCGCGCCGATCACCAGATCGCCCTTATCGGACTGGCTGATATACGCGTGCACCGCGTTCGACATCACGACCGTATTCACCACCGGCTTGATCGGTTCCGACACGAGCGCCTGCAACGGATGGCTTTCGAGCGGCAAGCGAACGCCGGCCATGTCCGCGAGCGTCGACGTATTGCCCGCGGCCACGATCGCGACTTTCTTCGCCTTGATGAAACCCTTCGTGGTATCCACGCCCGTCACCTGGCTGCCGTTGCGGCGAATGCCCGTGACCTGGCAGTTCTGCACGATATCGACGCCGGCCTGATCCGCGCCGCGTGCGAATCCCCACGCCACCGCATCGTGACGCGCGACGCCGCCGCGCCGCTGAATCGACGCACCCAGCACCGGATAGCGGCTATTCAGATTGATGGTCGGCTCGATTTCCTTGATCTGCGCGGGCGTGAGGAATTCGGCATCGACGCCGTTCAGCCGGTTCGCATTCACACGGCGCTCGGTATCGCGCACGTCCTGCAGCGTATGCGCGAGATTCATCACGCCGCGCTGGCTGAACATCACGTTGTAGTTCAGATCCTGCGAGAGTCCTTCCCACAGTTTCATGGCCTTTTCGTAAAGCGCGGCCGACTCGTCCCACAGATAATTCGAGCGCACGATGGTCGTATTGCGCGCCGTATTGCCGCCGCCGATCCAGCCTTTTTCGAGCACGGCGACATTGCGCACGCCGTGTTCCTTCGCGAGGTAATAGGCCGTGGCGAGACCATGCCCGCCGCCGCCGACGATCACCACGTCGTACTCGCGTTTGGGCTCGGGACTCTTCCACTGTCGTTCCCAGTTCTCGTGATACGACATCCCGTTGCGCAATAGGCTGAATATCGAATAGCGGCTCATCATTGATCCTTGTGGGTACTGTCGGTGCTTGCTGCCTGGTGCTTCATGAAATATGCAATGCGTGCTTCAACATTCGATGACGTTCACGGCCAAGCCGCCGCGCGACGTCTCCTTGTATTTCGTCTTCATGTCCGCGCCGGTTTCGCGCATCGTCTTGATGACGTTATCGAGCGACACGTAGTGCTGGCCGTCGCCCTTCATCGCCATGCGCGCGGCGTTGAGCGCCTTGATCGCGCCCATTGCATTGCGTTCGATGCACGGAATCTGCACGAGTCCGCCGACTGGATCGCAGGTCATGCCGAGGTTGTGTTCCATGCCGATTTCCGCGGCGTTTTCCACTTGCGTCGGCGTGCCGCCCATCACGGCGGCGAGCGCCGCGGCGGCCATCGAACAGGCCACGCCGACTTCGCCCTGGCAGCCCACTTCGGCACCCGAGATCGACGCGGTTTCCTTGTAGATGATGCCGATAGCGGCAGCGGTCAGCAGGAAGTCGACGATGCCCTCGTCGTTCGACGCATGCATGAACTTCACGTAGTAGTGCAGCACGGCGGGAATCACGCCGGCTGCGCCATTGGTCGGCGCGGTCACGACGCGGCCGCCCGCGGCGTTTTCTTCGTTGACGGCCATTGCGTAGAGATTGACCCAGTCGAGCATGGAAAGCGGATCGCGCAGCGACTCTTCCGAACGCGAGCGTAATTGAGCGCAGAGGTCGGCGGCGCGGCGCTTCACATGCATCGGGCCGGGCAATTCGCCGCGCACCTTGCAGCCGCGTTCGACGCAAGCCGACATCGCGCGCCAGATCGCGAGCAGGCCGTCGCGCACTTCCTGTTCCGGGCGCGCCGCGCATTCGTTTTTCAGCGTGATTTGCGCGATCGAAAGGCCGGTTTCGCGGCACACGCGCATCAGATCATCGCCGGTACGAAACGGATGCGGCACTTCCGCGCCGGCGCGCACGCCGTTCACGCGATCGCCTTCGCGATTCACCACGAAGCCGCCGCCAATCGAGTAATACTCTTTTTCTACGAGCAGTTGCCCGTTTTCGTCGAATGCCTGAAAGCGCATGCCGTTCGGATGCACGATGCTCGAACCCGGTGCGCCCGGCATCAGCTTGCGGAAAAAGCCGATGTGTTCCCGCTCGTCGAATTTCACCGTGTGCTTGCCGAGCAACGCAAGCTGCTTCGTCTCGCGGATGGCCTGCAAACGCGGCTCGATCGTGTCGGGGTCGATCAGTTCCGGCAGGTTGCCTTCGAGTCCGAGCAACACCGCCTTGTCCGTGCCGTGCCCCTTGCCGGTCGCGCCGAGCGAGCCGAACAGCTCGACCTTCACGCGGCGCACGAAGGCTAGCAGATTGGCATCTTCGATATGCGACGCGAAGCGGCAAGCAGCGATCATCGGCCCGACCGTGTGCGAGCTTGAGGGACCGATGCCGATCTTGAAGAGATCGAAGACGCTGACGTTCATGGCGTTCCTTGTGCGTTGCAATGCCGGTTTGGCGGGATATCCGTTGAAACAGGCCCTATTGCACCGCACGTCAAATTGAACCGATAGAATAAAAACGGCATGACAGTGGGATAGTGGCGTCAAGCGCCTTGCGCGCCAAGCGTCGCGGCGTATTTACGAAGGCTTCTGACGTATTTTCGACAGGCGCTGCATTGGCGCTGCATTGGCCCGGCCCGATGGCGATTGCCGTTGCCGCCTCCGCCGCATTACGATGCATGCCGCGCCGCATCGCGGTGCTATGCTTGGCTCAACTCTTCTTTCGCTCCGGCTGCATTGCATGAACTCCGCTGAACCGCTTCCCCTTCAATCTATCGACGGTGCGCCGAAGCAGCGCATCCGCTTCGGCATTATTCTTCTGCCGAACTTCACGCTGACGGCGTTCTCGGGTTTCGTCGACCTGCTGCGTCTGTCCGCGGACGAAGGCGACTTCAGCAAACCCGTGCGCTGTTCGTGGAGCGTGATAGGGGAAACCCTTGCTCCGGTGCGCGCGAGCTGCGGCATCCAGATCACGCCGTGGGAAACGTTCGACGGCGCCGAGCCATTCGATTACGTGGTCGTGGTGGGTGGCCTGCTGCATTCGGGACCGGCTGCGAGCGACGCGACGCTCGCCTTCATTCGACGCGCCGCTGCCGCCGATGCCACGCTCGTCGGCATGTGCACCGGCGTGTTCTCGCTGATGCGCGCGGGTGTGCTCGACGGCTATCGGATTTGCGTGAGCTGGTTTCACTACTGGGACTTCATCGAGCGATTTCCGTCGGTCAATGAAGAGGCGCTGGTGGCCGACCGGCTGTTCGTGATCGATCGGCGGCGTATTACGTGTTCGGGCGGACGCGCGTCCATCGACGTGGCCGCGGCTATTCTGTTGCGCCACTTCGAAACGGCGACGGTGCAGAAGGCGCTGCGCATTCTGCTCGTCGACGACATGCAAAAAGGCAACGCGCCGCAGCCGCATCCGCCGGGACTTGCGCCTGCCGCGCATCCGAAGGTTAAGCGTGCGATTCTGCTGATGGAACAGCACGTGGGCCGTTCGTTATCGCTCGACGAACTGGCGCGCAAGCTGGACTTGTCGCCGCGTCAATTGGAGCGGCTTTTCAAGGCGCAAACCGGCAAGGCGCCGCAGGCTTACGCGAAGCAGGTGCGGTTACGCACGGCTGCGTGGTTGTTGACGAGTTCGGACAAAACGGTGGCTGACATTGCTTCGAGTTGCGGCTTTTCCGATGCATCGCATCTGGGCCGCGAATTTCGCAAGCAATTCGGTTTGCCGCCGATGATGTACCGCGAGCAGCGCGGCACAGCGGCGGAAGCGGAAGATAGCGGTGATTATGATGAGACGTTTCCGGGGCGGGCGCAGGCGATTTGAGGTATTGAATCGAAGCGTCCAATTCGAAATCTCGATTTGAGGCCCTTATTGATGGCCTCAAATCGCGCAGCACCAATTTTCGCGCCGCATACCTAACGCGGCGCGAAACTCCCGCTTCACTTCCCCGCCACAAACGCCTTAACTGCCGGCAACCCATCCTTCCCATCAAACGTCTTCACCCCGGCAAGCCACTGATCCAGCACCGCCGGATTCGCCTTCAGCCACTCGCGCGCGGCTTTATTCGGATCGACCTTGTTCATGATCGGCATCATCACGTGGTTCTCGATGTCGGTCGTGAAATGCAGATTCGACACGAGCTTCGCGACATTCGGACAACGCGTCGCATAGTCGGTCGGCGTCACCGTCATCACTTTTGCTTCGCCGTAATTCGGACCGAACACGTCGTCGCCACCGGACAGATAATCGATCTTCATCTGCACATTCATCGGGTGCGGTTCCCAGCCGAGAAACACGATCGGCTTCTTGTCGCGAATCGAGCGGTTCACTTCGACCAGCATGCCCGCCTCGCTCGACTCCACGAGCTTGAACTTGCCGAGCCCGTACTGATTGCTGTCGATCATCTTCTTGATGAGCGCATTGCCGTCGTTACCCGGTTCGATGCCGTAGATCTTGCCGCCGAGCTTGTCGTAATTCTTCGCGATGTCGGCGAACGACTTGATGCCCGCCTGATACGCGTAATCCGGCACCGCCAGCGTGTACTTCGCGCCGGTAAGGTTGGGTGTGGGCAGCACATTCACCTGGCCGGCTTTCTTGAACGGATCGATCATCGGGTCCATCGTCGGCGACCAGTAACCGAGGAACACGTCGATCTGTTTGCTCTTCACGCCGGCAAACGTGATCGGCACCGAAGCGATCGTTTTGGTCGGCTTGTAGCCGAGTCCCTCGAGCACCGTCGATGCAAGCCCGGTCGTCGCCGCAATGTCGGACCAGCCGACGTCGGCAAAGCGCACGTCGCGGCACGCGGCAGGTTCGGCGGCAATAGCGGAAGTGACGGACGACACAGACAGCGCGCACAACGACGCAGCCCACAAACGTTTCATGGCGGTTCCTCAGGGTCTCAGGGTGATGAATGCTTGACTGCTTCTTTATGCCGACAGCCGCCGCTCCACGCTCGGCGCATGACCGAATTGCGCGCGATACGCCTTGCTGAAATGGCACGGCGAATGGAACCCGCAGACCGCCGTCACGCGCGCGATCGACGCGTCGGTGTTACGCAGCAGTTCACGCGCGCGGCGCAGGCGCAGCGTCAGGTAATAGTGCGTCGGCGATACGCTCAGGAACATCTTGAACATGCGCTGCAAGTGACGCTGCGACAAACGCACGAGCCGCGCGAGTTCGTCGAGCGACAGAGGCTCCTCGATGTTCGCCTCCATCAGTCGCACGACTTCGATCAACTCGGCGCGCGTGAAGCCGACGCGCGCATCGACGGGAATGTGCTGGTAGTCGGTCGAGCCGCGAATCCTTTCCACGATGAACTGCTCGGACACCTGCGCCGCCACCGAGTGGCCAAGCCGCATGCCGACCAGGTTCAGCATCAGATCGAGCGGCGCCGTGCCGCCCGTGCACGTCATGCGGTCGCGGTCGATCACGAAGAGTTCGTCGGCGAAACGCACATGTGGGAAGCTCTTGTGCAGCGGCGACATGTCTTCCCAATGCACGGTGCAGCGATAACCGTCGAGCAGACCCGCCGCGAGCAACGCATACGGTCCCGTGCAGATGCCGCCGAGCGGAATGCCTTGCGCGGCCACGTCGCGCAGCAGCGCGATCACCGTGTCGTCCACGTAATCGCGCACGTGCCATCCGGCGCAGACAATCAGCACGTCGGGCATGCCGGCCTGTTCGAGCGTGGTGGTCGGCTTGACGGTGATGCCGTTGCTGGCTCGCGCCGGCTCGCCGTCCGGCGTGATGACCGACCACCTGTAGTGCTCCGCGCGGCCGACATAGTTAGCCATCCGTAGCACTTCGACCGCGCTCGTGAACGCGATCATCGAAAAATTCGGCAGCGTCAGGAAGCCGACGTGCGCGAGTCGGGAAAGCGGCGACCCGGACGGGGCTTCTATCGGAGTGATCGCGTCGCGCTTCATGGGCGGCTCAGCTATGCTGCGCCGCCGGCGCCCGGCGCACCTTCATCAGATTGCGCACACCCGAGAGGAGCGGCGCGCGTGCCATGCCGGGCGAGCGGCCGAAGCTCTCCGTGATGCGGTCGAGAATGATCGCGAGCATCACGACCGAGAGTCCGCTCTCGAAACCGAGCCCGATGTCGAGCCGTTGAATACTGGCGAGCACGTCGTTGCCGAGACCGCCTGCGCCGACCATCGACGCGATGATCACCATCGACAACGCCATCATGATGGTCTGGTTCACGCCCGTCATGATCGACGGCAGCGCGTTCGGAAACTGCACCTTGTAGAGCAACTGCCACGGCGTGCAACCGAACGCCTGTCCCGCTTCCACAATTTCGCGGTTCACGTGCTTGATGCCGAGCGACGTGAGACGCACTGCAGGCGGCATCGCGAAGATCACGGTGGACAGAATGCCGGGCACGCGGCCAAGACCGAACAGCATCGCGGCCGGAATCAGATAGACGAACGCGGGCATGGTCTGCATCAGATCGAGCACGGGGCGCACCATCATCTCGACGGTGCGGCTCTTCGCGGTCCAGATGCCGAGCGGCACGCCGAGCACGAGGCTAATGAAGGTGGACGACAGCGTGAGGCCGAGCGTGATGACCATCTGATCCCAGAAGCCGGTACCGTAGATCAGCAGCATCGCGAGCAACGTGAAGAGCGCGAAACGCCAGCCCACCCGCCACAAACCGATGCCGACGAAAAACGCCATCAGCGCCCACATGGGCACCGCTTGCAGACCGTGTTCGACGATCGCCGCAAAGCTCTCGATGACCTTGCCGATGGAATCGAAAGTCTTTGCGTCGTGGTCGAGCAGATAGTGAACGCCGTGATCGACCCAGGCGCCAAGTGGAATGATTTCAGACATGGGAACCTCGATGGCGCGTGAGAACGTGCAGCACGTTCGTCTTGTTGACCGAACCACAGTAGGAGCCGTCTGCTTCGACGACCGGCAGGGGCGCGCGGCTCGCGACGACGCGCTGGACCACATCGTCGAGCGGCGTCGTGCGTCGGATGCATTCGACGTAGTTCAGCTTCGCGGACGCGTTGCCCGTTTCGTCGCGGCACACGAAGCCGCGAATCTTGCGCTCGCTGTCGAGCACGAAGGCGTAATCGGCGCTGCCGTTCAGCGTGGCGGCCACGCTCGACACGTCGATCTGCGGCGAGTGCGCATGCATCAGCGGCACGGCGTCGGTCTGCATCAGATCGCCGGCCGTCAGATAGCGGCTCGTGTCGATGCCTTCGAAGAACGCGCGCACATAGTCGTCGGCGGGATTGGTGATGATCTCCTGCGGCGTGCCGATCTGCACGACCTTGCCGCCTTCCATGATCGCGATGCGTGTGCCGATGCGCATCGCTTCCTCGAGATCGTGCGAGACGAACAGAATCGTGCGTTGCTGCTCGCGTTGCAGATCGAGCAGCACGTTCTGCATTTCCTTGCGCTTGAGCGGATCGAGCGCGGAGAACGCTTCGTCCATGATCATCAGCGACGGGTTCACGGCCAGCGCCCGGGCAAGACCCACACGCTGCTGCATGCCGCCCGAGAGTTGCGCGGGCAGCTTCTGCGCGAACGGCGCGAGGCCGACCTGCTCGAGCACCGTCATCGCGCGCGCTTCGCGTTCCTTGCGGCCGATGCCCGCCACCTCGAGCCCGAACGCCGCGTTCGAGAGCACCGTGCGTTGCGGCATCAGCGCGAAGGACTGGAACACCATGCTCATGTCCTTGCGGCGCAGCGCCGTCAGTTCGCCGCGCGGCACGCTGGCCACATCGCGCCCGTCGATCAGCACCTTGCCTGCCGACGGCTCGACGAGCCGGTTGATCAGGCGAATCAGCGTCGACTTGCCGGAGCCGGACAGGCCCATGAGCACGAAGATCTCGCCTTCCTTGACCTCAAACGATACGTTGTGAACGCCGACGATCTGACCGGTGCGCGCGAACACTTCTTCTTTCGTCGCGCCTCCTGCCAGCATGCCGAGCGCCTGTTTCGAGTTGGTGCCGAACACCTTGCACAGCCCTTCGACCACGACCTTGGGGGAATTCATTGAATGCTCTCCTATGTGGGCCGGAGTTGGTGCTTTAGCACCTTACTCTGGTCCCATGCAAAGCTGTGGCGGACGTCCGTCCGCGCTGTGCATACATAGTTGCCAGAAAAAAGTGCGACTAGCCGACTATTTGCGACAACCACATGTGGAAATACGACACCTATGTCGCGTGGTTGCTGTCGCGCCAGCGTGGAAGCCTTTCTGGGCAAGGGTTTGACGCATATCGACGAAGTGCGCCGAAGATGTCGTTCCAAGCCAAATGAAGGCTTTTTTGGAGCAAAAAACGGCGAGGAAATACGAAATGCGGGGGTGTCGCGGCGCAACAGACGTTGGTGGTCAACGCCAACTCGCGTCGGGAATCGTCTGGCGAAACGCAGATGACACGCGAAACACCAGGAGACAACGCGTCCGCTAAGAGCTCTCACCGAGCGGCGAGCCATTGCAGCAGCCGCCTGCGAAGGCTGCCGAGGTCAGCGCCTTATCACGCGTTTTTACGCGTGCAGCACGAGCATCGCGCCGCACGACTGCAATGATTGCGGATGAATACCTACTGACTCGCGCCCGTACCGATGCCCGCTTTTTTCTGCGCCTTCTGCAGATCGTCCGGATAGTTGGGGTCGTTGCGCGACGGCTGATAGCCCGCATCCTCGAGCTTCTTCAACTCGGCATTCTTCTTTGCGCGAGCCTGTTTGCGTGCCGCTTTGCGCTCCGCCTTGGTCGGCTTGGCGGTGCCGCTCGCGCCGGTCGCGCCAGGTTGGGCGGTCTGCGCGTTCGTGTCGGTCGTGGTTTGCGCGGCGGCAAGCGGCATGCCGCCTGCTACCAGCGCGGATACGGCGAGGCCGAGCATCATCTGTTTGATGGCAATGGGCTTCATGGCTAACTCCTCTCAAGTTGGCAATTGCATTCAGTTTGTTCAGAACGCATCGTTCACTGCCGCGGATACCGCGCGATGATGCCATGCACGGCCGCAGTCAGAGCTTAATGCCAAACCGCATCGCGCGTGTTGTTGCCAGCACCTCGGCAGTTCGCGCCACGGCCAGTTTTTTTCTGCATGAGCGCGCGTGCTGAGCTATTGTTTAAGCGCGCCGGGAGCGCCGCCGCGGCACGCTTGAACAAAACAGGACGCTCCCAGTGAGAAGAAAACCGCTCACAGGCGTGTGTTTTTTGCATGCAACGAAGCGACATTAACTTTTCGAGGATGGAGAAAACGTGAAAACAGTCAATCTTTTGAAGGCGCTCGGCATTGCATTGTGCGTCGCCACGGCGTCGAGCGCGTATGCGCAAGCGAGCGATGCGGCAATGGCCGACACGACCGCATCGTCGGCTGCGCGCACAAAAGCGGTGAAAAAGACGGACCGCAAGCTCGGCCTCGACGTGCGCAAGGCGTTGTCCAAGGCACAAGGCTTCGACGTGTCGAACGTATACGTTCGGGCTCGCGGCGGCGCGGTCACGTTGACCGGATCGGTGCCTGACGGTGCGCAGATTCCGCAAGCCGAGGACGTGGCGAAGAATGTCGCCGGTGTGAAATCGGTGTCCAACAAGCTGACCGTGGCCACGCCGAACGGCGGAGGTTAAGCGCCTCTGGCTTCACATGATCAACGGCGTCCTGCCGGATTGCATCGGACGACGAAGGGTTGCGCCTCGCACTGCGTTACGCGCATACGGCGCTACCCTTTGTCCCGGTATGTGAATCACAAGTCCAACGGCGCGCCGCTCACACGCGCCCCGCATGCGACGACCTCGCATAACGCGCGAGCATCCACACCGCGGCCGCACCGGCAGCGAGCATGACGGTTTGCCGCGGATGCATCGACGCCTGCGTGTACAGGCTCGACTCCAGCACCCTGCGCCTCTGTCCCGAACGCTCGCGCAACGCGCCGTCATCGCCATGATTGCCGTCCGGCGTGCGCGGCGGTTCCTGCGTACGTTGCGAAGCAATGCCGATGCGGCTCATCACACGGTCGTACAGGTTCGGCGCGCGACGCGCGAACGTCACCATCGCCGCCGATGCGCCGCCCACATACAGATCGCGAACCGGCGTGCACGCCGCATGCAGGATCGCCTTGGCGACGATGTCCGGTGCATAGACGGGCGGCGGCAACTTCGGCTGCACGTCGAGATGATTGCGCGCGTGCTCGACGAACTGCGTATGAATTCCCGATGGTTTGATCAGCGTGACGGAAACCGGCGCGCGCTCTTCGATCAACTCCATGCGCAGCGTGTCGGTGTATCCCTTCACTGCATGTTTGGACGCAACGTAAGCGGCTTGCAGCGGCAATGCAATATCGGATAGCTCGCTGCCCAGGTTGATGAGCGCACCGCCGCGCTGCTTCAGGTGCGCAAGCGCAATCATCGATCCCTGCACGACGCCCCAGAAGTTGGTCTCGAACAACTCCTTCTGCTCGTCGATGGGAACATCGGCGCAGCGTCCGAAAATCGAGCCGCCCGCGTTGTTCACCCAGGTGTCGAATCCGCCGAAGCGCGCGATGGCCTTGTCCGCGGCGGCCTGCAATTGCGCCTGGTTGCTCACGTCGGCGACCGCGTATTCAACAAGCGCCCCCTGATCGCCGAGTTGGGTGGCGAGCGTGCGGAGCGCTTCCTCGTCGCGCGCGATCAGCATCAGGCGCGCTCCCCTGCTGGCGGCAAGACGCGCGGTCGCAAGACCGATGCCGCTCGTCGCGCCCGTAATGACGATGACCTGCTGGGAGACGGGTTTGAGCTTCACTGTCATGGCAAAGTCCTCGAAAGAAGTAACGAATGGCGGCAGCGAACCGTGGAGACGGCGCACTGCGTGGGCCGGGTTCGCGTGTTGCAGCATCTGGCGTGCCGACTCGTGTTTTTCGGGCAAATCCCGCGCCCGCCAATTGCCGCGCGGCTCGCGGCACAGCATGACAGCAGACCGTCAGCAAGCGTTATGCAAATGAATGGCGATCGAGAGCCAGCGTAATATGCGCGCCCTTAAATCTTAATCATCGAATGCTTCAATGCGCGCAGCCTGTCGGGGCTGCCGCGCGCACGTCGACAGGCGCAGCACCATTTCCAATAAACAAGATCTTCAGCGGACTCCACACGTGCATCAATGGAAGCGCTGAACGGCGAAGTCGAATCTGGAGCCTGTCACATGTTGCGCAGAACCCTGTTACCCATCCCGTTTGCCGCGTTGCTGACGCTCGCCGCGTGCAGCGATCACAGCGTCAATTCGACCGCGTCGTCGACGCCGGCTTCGTCGCCGGCGCCCACGGTGACCGCGCAGGACGCCGTGGCGACCGCGACGCCGATCAAGCACGTCGTCGTGATCTTCGGCGAGAACGTGTCGTTCGATCACTACTTCGCCACTTATCCGCAAGCGGCGAATCCCGTCGGCGAGCCGCAGTTCACGGCAGCCGCGGGCACACCGGCGGTCAACAACCTCGCGAACAACAACCTGATCGCGACGAATCCGAATGCGCTTTCAACGTCGCCGAATACGGCGGGCCGCACGGTCGGTGCCGTGACGATTGCCGGTCTCGGCCTTCCCGCCGCGGATCTGCTGCCGTTTCGCCTCGACCGCTCGCAGGCGAACACGTCGAGCCAGAACCACGCGTACGCCGCGGAACAGCTCGCGTACAACAACGGCGCGATGGACTCGTTCCCGCTCTTCACGGCGGCCGGTTCGACGATCGCCGGCAGCACGGGCGCGTTTGCGACGAAGGGCCAGGTGCTCGGCTACTTCGACGGCAACACGGTCACGGCGCTATGGAACTACGCGCAGCACTTCGCGATGAACCAGAATGCGTACACCGACACGTATGGTCCGTCGACACCGGGCGCGCTCGCAGTCGTGTCCGGGCAGAACAACGGCGTGATCATTGCGGGCGGCACGTCGGGCAACGCGATTCCGGATTCGGCCGGCGGCTTCACGATGGTCGGCGACCTGGACCCCACGGGCGACGTCTGCACGCTCGCGGCGAACAGCACCGTGACGGGCACGATGTCGTCGAACAACAAGAATATCGGCGACCTGCTCAACGCGAAGAACATCACGTGGGGCGGCTTCATGGGCGGCTTCAATCTGCAGACGGTCAACGCAAACGGCACAACCGGCTGCGCGCGCTCGACGTTCTCGCAGGTGCTCAACGCGACGAAGACCGACTACGTGCAGCACCATGCGTGGTTCCAGTACTACGCGAGCACGGCGAACCTCGCGCATACGCGTCCTTCGTCGACGGCTGTGATCGGTGCGACCGATCCGCTGGATAACACGGCAACGCCGGTTCATCACCAGTACGACACCGATGATTTCTTTGCCGCGGTGAAGGCGGGCAACTATCCGTCGGTCAGCTTCCTGAAGGCGCCGGCTGTCGAGGACGGCCATCCGGGCAACTCGGACCCGATCGACGAACAGGCATTCGTCACGAAGGTCGTCAACTTCCTGCAACAGCAGCCTGACTGGAAGAACACGGCAGTGATCATCGCCTATGACGATTCGGACGGCTGGTACGACCATCGCTACAAGGCGCCGACGAGTTCGTCGTTCGACTCGACGACCGCGCAATCGGCGGGCGGCAAGACGGTGGCGGGCAGCGACAACCTGAGCGCGGCGGGCCAATGCACGGCAGCCGGCGCGGTGCAGCCGCAAGGCGTGAACGGCGGCGCGGTGAACGGCCGTTGCGGTCCGGGCACGCGCACGCCGTTTGTCGTGGTGTCGCCGTGGGCGAAGGCCAATTTCGTCGACGACACGGCGATCACGCAGGCATCGGTCGTGAAGTTCATCGAGGACAACTGGCTGGGTGGGCAACGCATCGGCGGCGGTTCGTTCGATGCGACCGCGGGCAGCATCATGAACATGTTCGACTTCGCGGGCTCGGGCAACAATCCGCCGTTGTATCTCGATCAGAACCTCGGCACGAAGCTCGCGACCGCGCCGGCAATCTGAGCGTAAGCGTGAGCCTGGGTTGCGCGCGAACCTTGCCGTCTTTCGACGGCCGCGCGCAACTCATCGCACAAGCGTAATCAGGCGTCGAGCCAGCCCCCGCATGCTGGCTCGATTCGCTTTTTTCATCGTATACGAAGCACTATTCGTCATCATCGCCATGAACCGATCTTCAGACGCCGCCCTGCCGCCGACCCTTCCCGCCGGCGGTGAACCGGGTCCCATTGTCACGCGCCGCTCGCTGCCGAAACTCGCTGCATGGGGCGCTGCGTGCAGCGTGATTGCGGCCGTTGCGCTTGGCGCGTATGCACTGGTTTATCCCGAGCGCATGCCGGCTTCTGTCGGCGCAATCGTTGAAGAGATCACCGGCGCGAATCCGCACCCCGTGCATCTAATGCGACCCGCTCGCGCGCCGTTGAGCGCCGTCGCACTGCTCGGCAAGCAGATTTTCTTCGACCCGTCGCTGTCGGCTTCGGGCACGCAATCCTGCGCGTCGTGCCACTCGCCAAAGAATTCCTATTCGCCGGACAACGCATTTCCGGTTCAGCTCGGTGGCGCGCATATGAATGAAGCGGGTTATCGTCCGCCGCCGTCGCTCACTTATCTGTATCGGCAGGCGCCGTTCAGCATTGGCCCCGATCAGGGCGACACCGACGCGCCCGTCGATCTCACGCAACTCGCTTCGCAAGCCGCCGGCGTGCAGCGCGCACAGAAGACCGCCCTCGCCGCGCCCGCCGCTCCGGCGATGGTGCCGCAAGGCGGACTCTTCTGGGACGGCCGCGCCGATACTTTGCAGGACCAGGCAATTGGCCCGCTGACCAATCCAGTGGAAATGGCCAACAAGACGCCGGAAGACGTCGCGCACAAGTTGCTACAGACAAAGTACATCGACCAGTTCAAACAGATCTTCGGGCCGGCGATTGCCGCGAACCCGAGCCTGCTGATCTCCGAGGCGATGTTCGCGGTGGGCCGCTATCAGATCGAAGATCCGTCGTTTCACGCATTCACGAGCAAGTACGATTATTGGCTCGAAGGCAAAGCGCGGCTCACGCATGCCGAACTGCACGGCCTGCAATTGTTCAACGATAAGGACAAGGCCAACTGCGCGGGCTGCCATTTGAGTCAGCCGACCAGGGACGGCCTGCCGCCCGTGTTCACCGACACGCAATATGAAGCGCTTGGCGTGCCGCGCAATCCCGCCATTCCCGCGAACAGGGACCCGAAGTTCTTCGATATGGGGGTATGTGGGCCGTTTCGTGATGATCTCGCGAAACAGACGCAATACTGCGGCATGTTCCTCACGCCGACGCTGCGCAATGTCGCGAACCGCAGGGTGTTTTTCCACAATGGCGTCTATCACGACCTGAAGCAGGTGATGGACTTCTACAATCTGCGTAATACGTCGCCGGAAAAAATCTATCCTCGCGATGCATCGGGCCACGTACAGAAGTACAACGATTTGCCCGCGCAATATCACGTGAACGTGGATGTTTCCGACGCGCCTTTCGACCGCAAACCGGGCGACCAGCCCGCGATGAGCGAGGAGGACATTCAGGACATCATCGCGTTTATGAAGACGCTGAGCGATGGGTATCGCGAGGGCGGCTCGTGAGTGAGGCTGCGCAGCGCCTCGCGAGCCGTTGAGGTATCCTTGCCGGTTCCGCGACCTCTTGCCCTACTCCAACCGATGGCCGATTTCCCCTTCGACGCCGTACTTTTCGATTGCGACGGCGTGCTCGTCGATTCAGAACCGATTACGAACCGCGTGCTCACCGAAATGCTCGGCGAATTAGGCTGGCAATTGAGCATCGAAGAGACAATGCGGATTTTCGTCGGCAAGGCAGTGAAGGACGAAGCGCCGTTGATCGAAGCGCAGACCGGCGTGGCGATCACCACCGACTGGCTGATGCAATTCCGCGCGCGCCGCAACGCAGCGCTCGATAAAGAACTGGCCGCCATTCCGGGCGCTGTCACAGCGGTTCGCGCTATTCATGCAGCGTTGAATGGACGCATTGCGGTTGCGTCCGGCGCGGACCGCGTGAAAGTCGAATTGCAATTGACGAAGGCGGGCATTCTAGAGTGCTTCGAGGGCCGCATCTTTAGCGGTCACGAAACGCCCCGCAGCAAGCCGTTTCCCGATGTTTATCTGGCAGCGGCGGCGGCGCTGAACGTGGACCCGGCGCGCTGCGCGATCGTCGAAGATACGGTGACCGGCGCGACTGCCGGCGTGGCAGCAGGTGCGACGGTGTTCGGCTACTGCCCGAATGAATTCGGGCACAGCAGCGCAGCCGCGTTGCGCGCGGCGGGCATCGTGCAGGTGTTTCGGGACATGAGCGACTTGCCCGGCTTGCTTGCCGCGTGGCGCGGCAAGGCGTGAATCGGGCTACTCGAACGCTGCGTCGATCGGCACGCGGTATCCCACCGCGAGGCGGTTGGTTTCGTTAGCCATGCCAACTACTGCAAGCAGTTCGCCGAACATCTCGTCGGTCATACCCGCACGGCGAGCGGCGGCCGTGTGACTCGCAACGCAATAACCGCAGTTGTTCGTCACGCTCACGGCCACGTAGAGCAGCTCTTTCATTAACGGATCGAGCGCGCCGGGCTTCATCACGTCTTTCAGAGTGTCCCATGTGCGCGCGAGAGTCGGCGGATGCTGCGCGATGTACTTCCAGAAGTTGTTGACGTCGTCGACCTGACGCGTCTCCTTGATATCGTCGTACACGGCTTTGACTTCGGGTGACGCTGCGGAATACTCCACGGCTTTCTGCTGACTCATGGGCTCTCCTGTGTTTGACTACATGAAAAGTGCGATTCGTGCTCCGTTCGGCAGATGCGACATATGCGGCCTATGCCGCATATTGCGTCTGCGTCCGCGTCTATTGTGCGCGCATTTTGCCGAACAGGAATCGACTATTCCGGCCTTACACTACCCTATCACCCTGGCGTGCGCGTCACCGCAACAACCGCTGCGGGCGCCGCTGCTTGCAGGTGTTCGCCGCCATCGCGATGTGTCGGCTCCGGACGCGTGGAGCGCTCCGATTGCGCCAGCAACGTACCGACAGACGGATCGATTGCATCGGTGAAAGGCTTCGGATCCAGTCCGATTGCAAGCACCAGCAGCGCCATTGCGCCGAGCAATACAAACTCGCGCTTACCGAGATCTTTCAATCCCGCGACTCGCGCATTTGCGATCGCGCCGAAAATCACGCGCTTGTACATCCACAACGTGTAAGCCGCGCTCAGAATCAGCGTGGACGCCGCCATTGCGCCGATCCAGAAGTTAAAGCGAATCGCGCCCATCAGCACCATGAATTCGCCGACAAAACCGGAAGTACCCGGCAGACCGATATTCGCCATCGAGAACAACATCACAAAAGCGGCGAAACGCGGCATCGTATTCGCAACGCCGCCGTACTCGTCAATGGCGGCAGTTTTCGTGCGATCGTAAAGCATGCCCGTGCACAACAACATCGCGCCGGACACCACGCCATACGACAGCATCTGCACAATCGCGCCGGCCTGACCGATGCGGTTGAACACGAAAAGACCCAGCGTAACGAGTCCCATATGGGCCACCGTCGAATACGCGAGCAGTCGGCGCATGTCGGTCTGCACGAGCGCGAGAAGGCTTGCGTAGATCACGGCGACGAGCGAGAGCGTGATCATCATCGGCGCGAAAAAATGGCTG
This sequence comes from Paraburkholderia sp. GV068, assembly GCF_003058125.1. Taxonomy (NCBI): domain Bacteria; kingdom Pseudomonadati; phylum Pseudomonadota; class Betaproteobacteria; order Burkholderiales; family Burkholderiaceae; genus Paraburkholderia; species Paraburkholderia sp. GV068. The sequence goes on along the minus strand of NZ_QBUB01000026.1, from coordinate 6,102 downwards.
GCCTGCGGCGCGATCGGCAATGCGAAGCGCAGCAGACCATAGCCGCCGAGTTTCAGCATGCCGATCATCACCGCGGCGCCGGTGGGGCCGTCGAGGTGCACGTCGGGCAACCACGTATGCAACGGCCACATCGGCACTTTCACGCCGAATGCCGCGAGAAAGCCAAGGAAGATCAGTACTTGCGGCATCGTGCCAAGCCGCGTTTCGCGCCACAGCGCGAGATCGAAACTGTGCGTCTGGCTGTACAGATACAGCATCGACATCAGCATCATCAGCGAGCCGAGGAACGACACGAAAAAGAACTTCACTGCGGCATATGAACGATTGGAATGTCCCCATGTGCCGATCAACAGATAGAGCGGGATCAACGTGGCTTCGAACGAGACAAAGAACATCATGCCGTCGAGCGACGTGAATACGCCCTGCATAAAGCCGGACAACATCAGAAAGGCGCCGAAGTACTGCGCGGTTCGCTCGGTGATCGACTCCCATGAAGCGACCACGATGATGATCGTCGTCAGCGCAGTCAAGGCGACGAGCCACAGCGAAATACCGTCGACGCCCACGTGCCACGCGATGTCGAATGTCGGCGACCATCGGAAGTTCTCGACAAATTGCATCGACGTGACGTCATTGCGGAAGGTCGCGACCAGCGGAATCACCGGCACGAAACCCGCAACGGCGCCGATCAACGCGAGCCAGCGCGTGCGGCCGCGTGCGGCGTCGGAGCCCGCGCGCAGAAGCACCAGGCCGGCGACGATAGGGATCCAGATAAGTAGACTAAGAAGAGGCAATGGCATGTGCTCTATCGAAACTTGGAGTACAAAACGCCGCCGCAATGCTTTCTATTTGGAAAGTATTGAAGCGAAAATGTAGGCTTCTATTGATCGGACTCGCGTGAATCGGCAGTGCCGGAGTTCACGTTTACCCGCAGTCGAATGACAAGGGTGGAAGGTTACCAAGATAAGAATAATTTTGCATCGCAACAATGCGCGAATGCCGTAGGCAATGGATTGTTGCGCCGGTGGCCTCTTGCGCAACGGATCAAAATGTGCGTTTGCACAATCCCCCACGAAACCTGGTGGCGACGTCGCGCAGTTGCTGAAGGAAGCGGACTTTTGCCGGCTCTTTGGGAGAACTTTTTTGGGTCCGCTCAAGGCTCCGCATGCAAGGCACTCGCGGTACTCGTCGTACGGCATTCCCCGATTGCTCTTTTCGGCCTGTAGCGCAGAGCTTTTTTATAAAGCGCGAAAAATTTTTGTTCTGTCGCGCGCCCGAAAGAAGGCGCGAGCGTCAGCCAACTTTCGCGCAAGGCGCCGCGCGACACTAATAAGCCGATGCGCCGACGCACCTTACAGAAGCCGAATATACTCAGCGATCAACAGTACTTTGCGGACCATGCATGCAGTTTCGTGACGAAGATGCGATACCCGCGCTCGAGTGCCGCGGGCTGAGCAAGAAGTACGGCAGCGGCCGAGTCGTACTCGCCAATCTGGATTTCACGCTCGCGCCCGGCGAATTCGTGGCGATCATGGGCGACTCGGGCGTCGGCAAATCGACGCTGCTCAATCTGATCGCCGGCCTCGATCAGGCGGACAGCGGCGAGGTGATGATCGGCGGTGCTGCCGTTTCGCGTCTGGATGACAATGCCGCGACGCGTTTGCGTCGTCAGAAACTCGGCTTTGTCTTTCAGGCCTTTCACGTGCTGCCACATCTGACGCTAGCGCAGAACGTCGCATTGCCGCTGCTGTTAAATGAACTGCCCGTTTCCGCCGCGCTCGACATGCTCGCGGCAGTCGGGCTCGAAGGCCGTGGCGACGATTTTCCGCGGCAACTGTCGGGCGGCGAACTGCAACGCGTTGCCATCGCGCGCGCCCTCGTGCATCGCCCTACCTTGATTCTCGCCGACGAACCGACAGGCAACCTCGATCCGGACACCGCGCATGGCGTGCTCGCGTTATTTCGCGCGCAAAGCAAGGCGACCGGCGCGGCCACGATGATGGTCACACACTCGCAGGCCGCGGCCGCGATCGCCGATCGCATCCTGATTCTCAGCGACGGCGCCTTGCATCCCGCATCGCAAGCACAGGCGCTTTCACCCGCGGAATACGGCTCGCAACCTGCAGCGCGTTCAGTCGATGACGCCCGCTGATTCCTACCGCCCCGCGCGCACGCGCGGGCATCGCACTCTCGCGCGCTGGCTGCTCGGCGCCGAATGGCGCAGTCATCGCGGACGGGCACTCGTTGCAATTGCAACGATCGCGCTCGGCGTGGCGCTCGGCTATGCAGTGCAACTCATCAACAGTGCAGCCTTCAACGAGTTCTCCGCTGCGGCGCGCAGTCTTTCGGGCCAGGCAGATTTGCAAGTACGCGGCGCACAACCTCTATTCGACGAGTCCATTTATCCGCGCGTGGCCACAAGAGCGGGCGTCGCACTCGCGAGCCCCGTACTGGCGCTCGACGTCAGCGTGCATGAATATAACGCCGCGTTGCCGGTGCTCGGCATCGACGTATTCAGGGCGAGCCGCATTGCGCCGGATCTGATCGGCGTTCCGTCAGCCGCGCAGCCGCTCGACACGCTCGCCTCCGACGCCGTGTTTCTCTCCACCGCCGCGCAGCAATGGCTGCATGTGAAGACGGGCGATCAGGTCGTGCTGCAAAACGGCACCGCGCTCGTGCATTTGCGCGTGGCCGGCGGCATCGCCAGAACACGGCCAGGGCAACGGCTCGCCATCATGGATATCGCGGCCGTTCAGTGGAAATTCGGCAAGGTCGGCAAACTGTCGCGCATCGACGTGCAGCTCAAACGTGGCGTTGATCGCGAGCGCTTCAAGCGCGATCTGCAGAAAGAGCTAGGTAGTCAATGGATCATTGCGGAAACGCGCGACGTCGAAAGCCGCACTGACAGACTCTCGCGTGCCTATCGAATCAACATGAACGTGCTCGCGCTCGTCGCGCTTTTTACCGGTGCGTTTCTCGTCTTTTCGACGCAGGCGTTGAGTGTCGTGCGTCGTCGTGCGCAGTTTGCGATGTTGCGCGTACTCGGACTGACACGCGGCCAGCTATTGCGTCAGATTCTCTTCGAGGGCGCGCTGCTCGGCTTGCTCGGTTCGCTATGCGGCCTTGCGCTGGGTTATGCGCTTGCTGCGGGCGCGTTGCGCTTTTTTGGCAGCGATCTCGGTGGCGGCTATTTTCCCGGCGTGCAACCGCAGGTCGGCTTCGAACCGCTTGCAAGCGCACTCTTTTTGACGCTCGGCATCGCGGTGGCTGTTCTCGGCAGTCTCGCGCCGGCACTCGAGGCGGCACGCGCACGGCCCGCGTCGGCACTGAAGGCAGGCGCCGAAGAAGGCGCGCTCGCGCGGCTCGCCACGCCGTGGCCTGCATTGCTATGCCTGCTGATCGCGGCGCTGCTGACGCAAGCGCCGCCCTGGTTCGACGCGCCCATTGGCGGTTATGTGGCCGTCGCGTTGTTACTTATCGGCGGCATTGCATTGATGCCGCGCGTGACCGCCCTTGTGTTCGGTGCAACGAGTCGCGGTTTGGCTGCGCGGCCGCGCAGCGGCGTCGCGAGTACGCTTGCGCTCGCACGCCTTGCAAATGCGCCGGGTCATGCGTCGATTGCAATGGGCGGCGTGTTGTCGAGCTTCGCGCTGATCGTGGCGATGGCGATCATGGTCGCGAGCTTTCGCGTGTCCGTCGAAGACTGGCTCGTGCATCTGCTATCGGCCGATCTCTATGTACGGGTCGCACAGAACGGCGACACCGGCGGCCTCAGCGCCGATGAGCAGCGCCGGCTTGCAAGCGTCCCAGGCGTTGCGAGAGCGGCCTTTACGCGCGCGTCGCATATCACACTCGCCCCCGCGCGCCCCGACATCGCGATACTTGCCCGCGAAATCGATGTGGCCGATCCCGGCGCGAATCTGCAAATGACGGGACCTGTACTCGGTATTCGTGATCTGCACGGCGACGAAACACCTGTTTGGGTATCCGAAGCAATGATCGATCTATACGGCTATAAGCTCGGACAGCGTGTTCACTTGCCGATTGGCGAGCGCGGACACGCGTTCGTCGTGGCCGGCGTGTGGCGCGACTATGTGCGGCAAAGCGGTGCGATACAGATACGGCTCGCCGATTATCGGCGCCTCACCACCGACATGAGTGCGACCGATGTCGCGGTAAGCGTCGAACGAGGCGCGAGCGTCGAAAGCGTAATAGCCGGATTGCGCGCACTACCTTTCGGCGCGATGTTGCAGATCGCGCAGCCCGGCGACATTCGTGCGCGCACGCTCGTGATTTTCGACCGGAGCTTTGCGGTCACCTATCTTCTCGAGGCGGTCGCGATTGTTATCGGCTTGTTCGGTGTGGCCGCAACGTTCTCCGCACAGACGCTCGCGCGCGCTCGTGAGTTCGGCATGCTGCGGCATGTCGGTGTAACGCGCTCGCAGATCCTCGCAGTACTCGCACTCGAGGGCGGTCTGCTCACGGCATGCGGCATTGCAATGGGCTTCGTTCTCGGGTTTGCGATCAGCCTGATTCTTGTATTCGTCGTCAATCCGCAATCGTTTCATTGGAGCATGTCGCTGCATGTTCCGTGGATTATTCTCGGCACCGTTGCACTGGTGATGCTGGCGTCGTCGTGCTCGACGGCCGTGCTCGCGGGACGCGGCGCGGTTTCCGTCGATGCGCTGCGCGCCGTCAAGGAGGACTGGTGATGCGAACGCGGCTGCGCTTCTCGTCGACGTGCGGACTCGTGCGGCGCGCGGCGGTTCTTCGCCTTGCGGTTGAGATCAGGCTTCGCATTGCGCGGTTTTGGCGTGTACGTCCGCGAGTTTCTGTCTTGTTCCTTTCTACCGTACTCACTGTTTCGCCGGCATTCGGCGAAACGCCGGAGTTTGCCGTCGTCACAAAAGAACGTCCCATCGTGCTGCCGATGGACACTGGCGCTCACGCCGATTTTCGCACCGAGTGGTGGTACGCGACGGGCTGGCTCAACACGCCGGACAACAAGCCGCTTGGTTTCCAGATCACTTTCTTCCGGTCCGCAACGGGCCACGATGCCGCGGACCCGAGTACTTTTGCGCCTTCTCAATTGATCATTGCGCACGCGGCGCTGAGTGATCCGGCACTGGGTCATCTCGTGCACGATCAACGGATTGCGCGCCAGGGGTTCGGGCTTGCGTATGCGAAGCCCGCCAACACCGACGTGAAGCTCGATGCATGGAAAATCGTCCGTGCCGCGGATGGCCGCTACGATGTCGCCGTCGATGCGGGCGAATTCACGTTGCATCTCACGCTAACACCGACACAGGCACCGTTGATTCAAGGCGAGCGCGGCTACTCCCGCAAGGGCCCGCGACCGGAACAGGCGAGCTACTACTACAGCGAGCCGCAACTGCGTGTGTCGGGCAGCGTCACAAGGCCTGTCACTGGAGGCGGTTCATCGCAATCCGTCACTGCGGTAACAGGCGTTGCATGGCTCGATCACGAATGGTCGAGCACCCTGCTCGATGCGAATGCAGTGGGATGGGACTGGTTGGGCGCTAATCTGTTCGACGGATCGGCTTTAATGGCCTTCAAGGTGCGCGGCCGCGACGGACACGCTATTTGGGCGCACGCTGCAATGCGCGATCGTGATGGACATGTCACGACTTTCGCCCCGAACGAGGTCGAGTTCACGCCGCGCCGCACGTGGCGTTCACCGCGCACCGACACGCCGTATCCGGTCGCGATGACGGTGAGGACCGGCGCGCTGACCTGGCAGCTCGATCCGCTGATGGACGATCAGGAACTGGACTCGCGGCAGTCCACCGGCGCGGTGTACTGGGAAGGCGCGGCGCGGGTGAGCCGCGATGGCGCGGAGCTCGGGCGGGCGTATCTGGAACTGACTGGCTATGCGGGCGCTCTGCGCATGGGCGGGCCGTGACGGCGCGCCGCATTTTGCCGCCCTTTGTTCCGCCCTTTGTTCCGCCCTTTGTTCCGCCCTTTGTTCCGCCCTTTGTTCCGCCGTGTAAACGCAGAAACCCCACCTTTGCGGGGTGGGGTTTCTGACACTGCTGGGGAGCCTGACGATTACCTACTTTCACACGGGTAATCCGCACTATC
>NZ_QBUB01000025.1:0-72353 GCF_003058125.1 Paraburkholderia sp. GV068 | reverse complement strand
ACCGTGAAACGACTCCACGCCGATGATAGTGCGGATTACCCGTGTGAAAGTAGGTAATCGTCAGGCTCCCCAGCAGTGTCAGAAACCCCACCCCGAAAAGGTGGGGTTTCTGCGTTTACAGCGCTGGAAAATACGGCGCCGTCACGGCCCGCCCATGCGCAGAGCGCCCGCATAACCGGTCAGTTCCAGATACGCCCGCCCGAGCTCCGCGCCATTGCGGCTCACCCGTGCCGCGCCTTCCCAGTACACCGCGCCGGTCGACTGCCGCGAGTCCAGTTCCTGATCGTCCATCAGCGGATCGAACTGCCAGGTCAGCGCGCCGGTCCTCACCGTCATCGCGACTCGATAGGACGTGTTGGTGCGTGGTGAACGCCATGTGCGGCGCGGCGCAACTCCTTCTTGCACTCTGTCCTATCGGCATCCTCCAAGCGCTAAAGCTCCATTCCCCCAGACCAATCGTATCCATTCCCAAGCCGCTTTTCCTTATCCCACCGGGACCTCCGTACCGCTTCCCCGCCTTAACATCACCATCAAAATACTGTATAAATATACAGTGATGACTCGTCGTCCCTACTCGATCGAGATCGGGCAGGGCGGAGCATTTTCAATGGAACGAGTGGTCTATGGCAGCAGCGATTCAGCTTGTGACAACTCCGCTGTCGTCGCAATTGCGGCGTCAAATGTGGCAGGGCAACGAGCTTGCCGAGGTGGATTCGCGTGTGGTCCCGAGTGGCCACACCGCGCTGGATCGCGTATTGCCCGGACGAGGCTGGCCCGCCGGTGGTGTGACGGAACTGCTGGTCGAGCATTGGGGCGCGGGCGAAATGCGCTTGCTGGCCTACGCGCTTGGTCATCTCACGAAGCAGGCGGGGCGGCATGTGATGCTTGTGGCACCTCCTTTTCAGCCGAGCGCGGCGGCATTGAAGGCGTGGGGCATCGATGTCGAGCGCGTGCTATGGGTGCGCTCGAACGAAGACAAGGCTCTTTGGGCCGCCACTCAGGCATTGAAGCAGGACGGCATCGGCGCGGTTCTGGTGTGGTTGTCGAATGCGCGCGCCGATAAAGTCAGGCGCTTGCAGGTCGCGGCTCAAGAATCGGCTTCGCTGGCATTTTTGATGCGCCCTGTAGAGGCCGCTGCGCAATCGTCGCCAGCGCCATTACGCATGATCTGCGAGCCGCTTTTGCCGGCTAATGCCGAGACGATCAACCGTCGTCAGTGGTTGCAGGAGATTGGCCTGTCGATTGACATCTTCAAGCGCCGCGGGCCGCCGCTTGCCGAGCCGCTTCGTCTCGTTCTGCCGCTGCAAGGCGTTTTGTTACCCGCGAACGGAGCAAGCAGCCATCAAGGATTAGAGACTCAACATGTTGTGGATCGCCGTCGCATTGCCTCTCTTGTCGCTGGAAGCGGTAAAGCCGCTGACATCGCTTCCGGATGGTTCGTCCGCGAAGCAGAATCGGTGTGAGCCCAGCCGCGACGCAAACCCGTCGTGCGATGCCGGAAACATCGCCGACGCGCACTGCTATGCGCTCGCTGACCACGCACATATTCTGCTGCCGGACGTCGATGCCTTGCGCGCCGGTGTGCAACCCGGCCATTCGCGTTCCTACGCGCTGGCTTTGGCGCCGGGGCTCAAACTGCTCACCGCCGACGCCGCCCGCGAAACGCAGGCATTCGAAGCAATCGCGCTTGCCCTGCTGACGTACACGCCGAAGGTCTCGCTGGCCGACACGCATACCTTGCTGCTGGAAGTCGGCTCTGGCTTGAGGTTGTTCGGTGGCTTGCGAGCCTTGTTGTCGCGGGTGTCGTCCACGGTCGCGGAATTCGGTTATACCGCGCGTATCGCGTGTGCACCCACGGCGTGGGGCGCCTGGCTATTGGCGCAGGCACGCGCCAACCGGCACGGGCGCCGCTGGCATGTGGTGCAGGAGACTTCGCTCACGCGTGTACTCGACCGCTTGCCCGTGTCGCTGCTGCCGGTTGCGCAAACGCATCGCGACGCGTTCGTGCATGTCGGATGCACGACCCTCGCCGATTTGCGTCAATTGCCCAGAGCGGGCGTGGTCCGGCGGTTTGGCGGCGGCATTCTGGACCTGCTGGCGCAGGCGTATGGCACGCGCCCCGATCCGCGCGAATCGTTTCGCGCGCCCGCGTCGTTTCATGCGCAGCTCGAATTGCCGTCGCGCGTCGATAACGCCGATGCGCTCCTGTTCGCCGCGCGTCGGCTGATCGTGCAGTTGGCCGGTTGGCTGAGCGCGCACCATGCGGCGCTGAGCGGTTATACGTTGCTGCTCGAGCATGAATTGGCGTCCCGCCATTCGCCGAAGACATCGAGCTTGAAGGTCGCGTGGGCCATACCGTCGCGTGATGCAGAGCATTTGATCTGGCTGTTGCGCGAGAAACTGAATCAGACGGTTCTCGCGGCGCCCGTCATCGAATTGAAGCTGGTCGCGGATCAGATCGCCGAATACGCCGGCCAGTCCGACACTTTGTTTCCCATGCCCGAATCGGACGGTGAGTCGATCGTGCGTCTGCTCGAACGCTTGAGCGCCCGGTTGGGACCGGAGAACGTGCTGCAAATGTCGGTGCAGGACGATCATCGCCCCGAACACGCCATGCGCGTCGAGGCGTACCAGGCTCAGGATTTTGCGCGCAAGAAGCGCTCGCAGGCGAAAGCGCGGCCCAGAATCAAAGCGGATAAAACCTGGCTAACCGATGAGTTGCGAAACGCCGCGGCTGAAGGCGCATCACCCTCGAGCGCGGCGGAAACGGAAACGGACGCGGAAGCGAAAAAGCAGGCCACCCCACGCCCATCCGCAGCGACGAACGCAAAAACCGCCACTGCCTTCACTCCTCAGCAAGCATCACAGCAAGCACCTCAGCAACCACCCCAAGCCTCACTAAACCTCCCCGACAGCGCCTTACCTTCTCAGCCTCGCCCTATCTGGATGCTCGATAAACCCCTACGCCTGATGATGCGTGATCAGCGGCCGATCTATCGCCGGCCGCTGAAAATGCTCACGCGTACCGAGCGGATCGAAGCGGGCTGGTGGGACGGCGATCGCGTCGAGCGCGATTACTACGTCGCCGCCGACGATCGCGGCCACATGTTCTGGGTGTACCGCGAACGTATCAGCGGCGATTGGTATTTGCAGGGTTTATTCGGTTGAGCATCATGACGGTATCCGCGTCCGCGCTTCTTCCTCCGCAGCCGCCCGCCTCGAATTTGCCGGCGTATGCGGAGCTGCATTGCCTGACCAATTTCTCGTTCCTGCGTGGCGCCTCGCATCCGCATGAACTCGTTGAACGCGCGATGCTGCACGGCTATAGCGCGCTCGCCATTACCGACGAGTGCTCGCTCGCGGGCGTCGTGCGCGCTCATTCGGCGTTAAAGGAAATCGGGGAAGAGCAGAACCGTCTGCGCAAGGAAATCGAGGACAAGCTGAAAGCGGCCCGGCCGCCGGAAGCCGGTCCGCTTCCGAAAGAAGTCTTGGACGAAGCGATACGACAGGAGGCCCTAGAAAACGAGGTGTTGAAACCTCTGCCTCAACTGATCATCGGCAGCGAACTGAATCTGACGGACGCAGCCGGCGAGCCTTTCTGCACTCTGGTTGCGCTTGCAGCGAACCGCAACGGTTACGGCAATCTTTCCGAACTGATCACGCTCGGCCGCTCGCGCGCGGAGAAGGGCAGCTACCGGCTAAGCCCGTCGGATTTCACCGATTCGTTGCCGCATCTCGAGCATCTGCGGACTCTGCCTGACTGTGTGCTGCTGCTTGTGCCGCAGCGCACGGCTACGCTGTCGCACACACTGCATTGCGCGCATTGGCTCGCGTCGTTCGCCGCCAACCGCGCGTGGATCGCGCTCGAACTTTGGCAAACCGGCAGCGACGATCTTCAGATCGACGCCTTGCGGATGATTTCGCAAGCGAGCGGCCTACCGCTCGTCGCGGCGGGCGGCGTTCTGATGCACACGCGATCGCGCAAGCCCTTGCAGGACACGATGACCGCCATTGGCCTGAACACGCCGCTGTCGGCATGCGGCCACGCGCTCGAAGCCAATGCCGAACGGCACATGCGCACGCGGGTGCGTCTGAGCAAACTCTATCCGCGCGATACGCTCGAGGAAACGCTCAATATCGCCGCGCTGTGCCGCTTCTCGCTCGACGAACTCAAGTACGAGTATCCCGAAGAACTGGTGCCTGCGGGAGAGTCGCCGTCGAGCTATCTGCGCAAGCTCGTCATGGCGGGTGCGGCGGAACGCTGGCCGAACGGCCTGGACCTGAAGCGCATCGATCAGATCGAAAAGGAACTGAGCCTGATCGCCGATCTGAAATACGAAAAGTACTTTCTGACGGTGCACGACATCGTGAGCTTCGCGCGCTCCAGAAACATTCTTTGCCAGGGCCGCGGTTCGGCGGCGAATTCGATCGTCTGCTATTGCCTGCATGTGACCGAGATCGACCCCGTGCATATGAACATGCTGATCGAGCGCTTCATCTCGCGCGCGCGCAACGAGCCGCCCGATATCGACGTCGACTTCGAGCATCAGCGCCGCGAGGAGGTGATCCAGTACATCTATGCGAAGTACGGGCGTCATCGCGCGGCGCTGACCGCGTCGCTGATTACCTACCATGTGCGCAGCGCATTGAAGGACGTCGGCAAGGCGCTGGGTCTCGAGGCATCGTTGATCGAGCGAATCAGCAAATCGCAGCAATGGTGGGACGGTTCCGAAGCAGTGGCCGGCTATCTCGCGGAAGCGGGTTTCGACGCCAACTCTCACATCACCAGAAATCTGATTCGCCTCACGAAGGAATTGCGCCTGTTTCCGCGGCATCTGTCGCAACACGTCGGCGGCTTTGTGATTGCGAAGGACAAGCTCTCGCGGCTCGTGCCGATCGAAAACGCGACGATGAAAGACCGCAGCGTGATCGAATGGGATAAAGACGATATCGACGCGCTCAAGCTGCTGAAAGTCGACGTGCTGGCACTGGGCATGTTGTCGGCCATTCGGCGCGCGCTGGAGTTCGTCGCGCTAAGACGCGGCTTTCCGCAGTTCCGCGTGCAGGACATTCCGCGCGAAGACCGCGCCGTCTACGAAATGTGCGGCCATGCCGATACGGTCGGCGTGTTCCAGATCGAATCGCGCGCGCAGCAAAGCATGCTGCCGCGCCTGAAGCCGAACAAGTATTACGACCTCGTGATCGAAGTCGCGATCGTGCGGCCGGGGCCGATTCAGGGCGGCATGGTGCATCCGTATTTGCGCCGCAAGCAGGGCCTCGAACCGATCGACTACGCGAAAGACGAGCTGCGGCCCGTGCTCGAACGCACACTCGGCGTGCCGATTTTCCAGGAGCAGGTCATGCATCTGGCGATGGTCGCCGCAAAGTACACCGGCGAGCAGGCCGACCAGTTGCGACGCGCAATGGCGGCCTGGCGGCGCACCGGCAACCTCGCGAAGTATCAGAAGGACCTGAGCGACCGCATGTCGGCGCGCGGCTACGAGCCGGAATTTATCGACCGTATCTGCCAGCAGATCGAAGGTTTCGGCGAGTATGGTTTCCCGGAGAGCCATGCGGCGAGTTTCGCGCTGCTCGTCTATCTGAGTGCGTGGTTAAAGCGCTACGAGCCGGCGGCTTTTCTGGCCGGACTGCTCAATAGCCAGCCGTTGGGTTTTTATTCGCCGTCGCAACTCGTGCAGGATGCGAGGCGCCACGGCGTCAAGGTATTGCCGCCCGATGTGACGCTGAGCGACTGGGAATCGACCTTCGAGAAGCGCGATCGCGAAGGCGAGCGGATCGCGCCGGGCGAAACCTGTTTGCATCGTCAGCAGGCCGTCTTGTCCGCGCAGCAGTTGCGCGATCTTTCGCTGCGCCGCCTGAGAGTGAACCGGACGATCCGGCGCGCGGCGAAGCGGCTGACCGCGCGCGTGTTTCAAGCGCCCGGCACTTATGGCGCGCGCGGTCCCGCCGTGCGTATCGGTCTGCATCTGATCAAGGGACTCGCGCAGGCGGCTGCCGAGCGCATCATGGCCGCTCGCCGCGATGCGCCGTTTACGAACGTCGACGATCTCGCGCGACGCGCGGCGCTGACGCGGCGCGATCTCGAAGCGCTCGCGGCGGCGAACGCGCTGACGAGTATCGCGGGTCATCGGCGGGAAGCATGGTGGGCCGTGACCGCCCAGCACATTGTCCCCAAGCTGCTGCGCGATGCGCCGATCGCGGAAGCGCCGCTCGCGTTGCCGCAGGCCGACGAGGCGCGCGAGATCGTCGACGATTATGCGAGCCTCGGCCTCACGCTCAATCGTCATCCGCTTGCGCTGTTGCGCGCGCGTCTCGCGAAGCAGCGTTTTCGCACGGCGGCGGATCTCGCTGCGTGTCAGCACGGCACGCTCGCGCGGGCATGCGGCATCGTCACCGTGCGGCAGCGGCCGGGCACGGCGAACGGCACCATCTTCGTTTCAATCGAAGACGAAACCGGTTCGATCAATGTGATCGTCTGGCCGTCGCTGGTGGAAAAGCAGCGCAAGGCGCTGCTGGGCTCTTCGCTGCTCGCGGTCTATGGTGTCTTGCAGCGCGACGACGGCGTCGCCACTGGCGGCAATCAGGGCAACCCGGGCAATCAGGGCGAGCAGACCGCGCCTGCGAGTCAGGCGGGCAAGATGAGGCGGAAACACAAGGGCGAGGTGGTGCACCTGGTCGCTCATCGTCTGGAAGACTTAAGTGAGTGGCTCGGCGACCTGGCCACCGCGAGCCGCGATTTTCACTGATGCGCGGTTGAATGTGCGCTTGACCCGCGCTCGCCATAGCTCGCCGCTTCGCTCGTCAAACAGCCGTATCGCCGCGCCACGGAAACGCGGCGAGCACCTCGCGTATCGCCGTATCGAACGGCGTGCGCCGGCCAATGCCAAGCTCCTCGAGCCGCTCCGACGCAAGATGGCAGTTATGCGGGCGAGGCGTCGCATCGGTCGGCGTGTGCTGCGGCGTCAGGTGCGCATCCAGTTGCAGCGCTTGCGCAAGGCGCACCGCGATCTCGTACTTGGTCATCGGTTCGTCGCCCGACCAATGGACGATGCCGCGAATCGCGTTGCCCCCGGCATGACGCTCGAGCATCTGCCGGATCACGAACGCGACGTCCGGCGTGAAGGTCGGATAGCGAATCGCCCACGCGTCCATGCGGGCCGGCTGGCCGTGCGCCGAAGCCGACGCGGCAATCGCGGGCACGAGGCTCGTCACGGCGGACTCCGCCCAATCGACAATCGGCCCATACAGCAGCGGCAAGCGCAGCACACAGCCGAAGTCGGTCGTCGCGGTTAACGCGTGCTCGCCTTCGAGCTTGCTGCGCCCGTACGCGTTGAGCGGCGCGGGCGCGGAATCCGGCCGATAAGGCGGATGAGTGCCGTCGAAAACATAATCGGTGGAAATCGACAGCGTCCAGGCGCCGCGCCGTTGCGCCGCGGCCGCGATCGCGCGCACCGCGTCGACATTGAGCGCGCGGGCCAGTTCCGGCTGACGCTCGCACACGTCCGGCCGACGCTCGGCGGCGGCAATCACGAGCGCATCCGGCGCTTCGCGTTCGACAAACTGCTCGATTGCCCGCGAGTCGCGGACATCGAGCGGGACAGTGTCCGGCGCAGGGCGGCTGAACGCGGTGCCGACGACTTGCCTGGTTGGCTGCCTCGCCAACTCGTCGACAATAGCGCGGCCGAGCAGACCCGACGCTCCAATCACGGCGACCTTGAACATGAGCGCGTCCGCCTAGTGCGCGACGCCGCCGGCCGCGCCACTCGCCTCGTCGGGCGATACGCCTTTCACCTCGCCTTTGACCGCGCCTTTGACTGTGTACCCGGCCTCGTCGATGGCGGCCTTCAACGCCTCGACCGATTGCGTCGATTCAACCGTCACGCGGCCCGCCGCCAGATCCACCTGAACTTGCGCGCCGTCGTCGTGCTCGCGGATAGCGTTCGTGACCGCGGCCACGCAGTGCTGGCAGCTCATACCTTCGACCTGGAATTCGGTTTTCATCGGATTGCCTCGCGAAATAACGTTGCGACAGTTGAATTATGCCTGCCGGACCGAATTTAAGTGGCTGACCTTCCCATCATGGGAACGTGTACGATCGAGCCGATCAGTGGAGAAACGGTGATGAATATTGGCGAAGCGGCCCGCGCGTCGGGCGTCACGGCGAAGATGATTCGTTACTACGAGAGCGTCGGCCTGCTGGCGGCAAAAGCACGCACGAGCGCCGGCTATCGGGTTTACGGGCCGCAGGAGGTCCATTCGTTGCGTTTTATTCGTCAGGCGCGCCGGCTAGGTTTCCTCGTGGAAGACATTCGGCGGCTGCTGGCGCTGTGGCACGACCGCACGCGCGCGAGCGCCGAAGTGAAGGCGATCGCGCTGGATCACGTGGCCGACCTGGATCGACGCATCGCCGAGCTCACCGAGATGCGCGACACGTTGGCGCATCTCGCGAACCATTGTCATGGCGACGACCGCCCGGAGTGTCCGATCATCGAGCGGCTCGCCGATGCGGACTTGCTTTGTGAAGACAAGCGCGCGGATTGCCACGGGCTACCGTCGGTGAAGGCGCGGCATTGAGAGTGCTGACGCGGGTGCAACCCGTAGGTCGCGCACCGAAGTTGTGCAAAAAGGACGGCGACCTGCCCGCTAACAAAACCCGCGGCGCTCAGAAGCCAAAGAAATCAAAGATCTTATTGCACCAAACGTGTGCGGTATTCCAAAATGGAATGCACATCATGCGAGCATTTCACTGGCGCGGTTGCACCATCAGCCTATAATTCGGGTTAACCCGTCTACGGGAAATCCCTGATGCCCAATCCACCGGGGATTCATTTGATCCTTGGAGAACATCATGTTTGCATACATCCTCGAAAAGCTGAGCACCTGGTTTGAAACTGCCGAACGCGATCGCCGCGAAGCGTATCTGGCGTCGTCGTCGGATATCGTTCAGCTCGAACAGCGTATCCGCTCGCTCGAAACCAACGGCTACTCGCTGTAAGTTTCAACTGGCGGCGCCAGCGTGCGGGTCGCACGGCCAGCGCAGTCGCAGTAAGCGGTAGAAGTGGTAGTTCAGTGTCAAGCCCCGTCTTTGCGGGGCTTTGTCACATCTGGGCCTTTGTGATCGCGAACCGGACGCCCAAACACGAGGATGGCGAATATCGACTAGCCTGCTGGCGCGTGTCGCGGTAAGGTAGGGCGTCGTCCGCGCAATCCGGCCTTGCCGACTCGAACCGGTCCGCCCATGTCTCCAATCCGCTCGCTTAAACCTGTCCTCGCTGTCGTTGCAATCTCGTTGGCTACGGTCAGTGCCGCATCTAGCGTATTTGCCGCGTCGAGTAATAGCCGCAAGCCGGTGATTCTCGACACGCAAAGCGGGATCAGCGACGGGCAAAGCGGCACGGTCCTGCAAACCGCGCCGCTTTCGCGGGAGCCCATCGTCGAAGCGCGCCCGATCGCAACGCCCACCGAACTCGCGCCGAACTCATCGGTGCCGATCATCGTCGCGCCTTATATCCAGTTGCCCGTCGGCGGCGCCGTGCCGCAGCCGCAGATCCAGCCGGGTCCGCCGCCGCATCGGCAATAACACAACTGCGCTGTCCCGGCCCGCAGCCTATCGGTCGCGCAGTACGCCGACACGTCCAGTCGTCACAGCGCGCCGGGCGCGGCCATTCGGGTTTGGGCGCATGGCGCGCCTGCAGTCGGACGACGACAATCTTCAGGCGGTCTCTCTCGCCCAAGTCCGCCGACGGTAGCCGGCCCAACGACCGCATCGAACGAAAATACAAAAAGGAGACGACAAATGCCTTCTCACTGGATGCGGCGTGCCGCCGGCCTATGCGCTACGCTTTTTGCCATCGCGGCATTGGACGGCGTAGCGTTCGCGAAAGACACGCCTGAAAAGCCGGCCTTGACGATGGCCGTCGGCGGGTTGCCCGGTCTTTACTATTTGCCGGTGTTGACGGCGCAGCAACTGGGCTATTTCAAGGACGAAGGTCTCGACGTCACGCTCGAAGATTTCGCGGGCGGATCGAAAGCGCTCGAAGCCGTGGTGGGCGGCAGTGCGGATATCGGCGCGGGTGCCTTCGAGCACACGCTTTTCATGCAGGCCAAAGGCCAACATTACCGGGCTTTCGCATTGATGGGCCGCGCGCCGCAGATCGTGGTCGCGGTCTTGACGTCGAAAGCCGACAAGATAAAAACGCTCGCGGACTTCAAAGGCGCCAAGGTCGGCGTGAGCGCGCCGGGATCGTCGACCGATCTGGTGCTCACCGTCGCATTGCGCAAGGCCGGCGTGCAGCGCAGCGACATCGCGGCGATCGGCGTGGGCAGCGGCGCGACCGTGCTGGCGGCGGTCGGCAACGGGCAGATCGACGCGCTTTCCAACGTCGATCCGATGATGACGAAGCTCACGCGCAGCGGTGCAATCAAGGTGCTGGTGGACACTCGCACGGTTAAGGGCACGCAGGAGGTGTTCGGCGGCACGATGCCCGCAGCCACGCTTTATGCACCCGAGAGTTTCATCCAGAAGTATCCGAAGACGACGCAGGCGCTCGCGAACGCGATCGTGCGCGCGGATCACTGGTTGCAGAACGCGAGCGATGCCGATCTGCTGAAGATGGTGCCGCCGGCTTATCTGCTCAACGATTCCGCGCTATATGTGGAGGCTTTTCACAACGTGCGCGACGCCTATTCGCCCGATGGCCTGATGCCCCCAGACGGCCCGGCGACTTCGTTGCGCGCGCTGGCGTCGTTTGATAACCGGCTCGATCCGAAGAAGATCGATCTGAACGCGACGTTTACGAACGACTTCGCACGCAAGGCGGGGGCGCAACTCAAGTGAGCGCGCAATGCAGTTGACGGTGCGGCCGGAGCGCGCCGTCAACTGCGGGCCGCGCGCGCCCAGCCGGAATTCAATCGCCGCGATATTCCACCTTGAACTGCGCGGCCTTGTCCTCGCCGAGCGCGCTCACCAGCCAAGGCATCTGATCCTTCAGCATTTTGTGCAGCGTGTACGGCGGATTCAGGATGAACATGCCGCTGCCGAACAGACCAAAACCGTCTTCCGGCGGATTGCTGACAGTCAGGCTGACGTGCAGCCAGTTGCGGTCCTGCAGCTTTTTTAGCTGCTCCGGAAAGCGCTGCGATTCCGGGCGCCTCACCTGCGGATACCAGACCGCGTACGTGCCGGTCGGAAAGCGCTTCAGACTCTCTTCGACGCAACGAAGCGTGCGCGTGTAATCGCGCTTGTCTTCATATGACGGATCGAGCAGCACCAGCGCGCGACGCGGCGCTGGCGGGAGCAGCGCGAGAATGCCGTCGAAACCGTCGCCTGCGTATAGCATCGCGCGACGGCCCGCATCGCGGAAGTTGTGGCGCAACACGTCGATTTCGGTGCTGTGCAGCTCGAACAGACGCATGCGGTCCTGCTCGCGCAGTTGCCGCCACGCGATGTACGGCGAACCCGGATAGAAGCGCAACTGGCCGTCGGAATTGAGTGCGGCGACTTCATCGACATAATCGGCGAAGAGCGGCGGTAGATCGTTGCGCTCCCACAGCTTTGCGATACCTGTCTGGAACTCGCCCGTCTTGACGGCGTAGCCTTCCTTCAGCGAATAGACGCCCGCGCCGGCATGCGTGTCGATATACCAGTAGGCTTTGTCCTTCTGGCCGAGATAGCGCAATAGCTGCAACACGACCGCGTGTTTGAGGACGTCGGCGTGATTGCCTGCATGAAAGGCGTGGCGGTAGCTGAGCATATGAGGAGACGCTGAAAGAGGCGTGCCGTTCCAGGCTGGAACCGGCGATGCGGATGCAATGCGGATGCAATACGGCGGCACGGCGGCACGGCGGCAACGAGCGCCGGAGTGCAGCGCGGTCGCGTATTGTACGCGACGCCGGGCACCGCGCCGCACGGTGATTTGCCTGGTGTGCGCTTCACACCAGCCGATGCACCGTGCGCCGGCCACGCTTTTGCCGTGGCCGCGCAACCGGCGCGGTTCCCGCAGCGCTGTCAGTCGTACGCGTCGCCGATAATGCCTTCGATCCGCTCCTTGATCTCCGGCGTGATCCGCTCGGCGAGCTCGGCGGACTTCATGTTCTCGCCGATCTGCTCGACGCGCGATGCGCCGGTAATCACAGTGCTGACATGCGGATTCTTCAGAACCCACGCAATTGCAAGCTGGCCGACCGTGCAGCCGAGTTCGTCGGCCACTTCGCCGAGCTTGCCGACCACATTGTTCTTGCCTTCATCGGTGACCTGTTTGCGCAGCCAGTCGTAACCTTGCAATTGCGCGCGGCTTTCCGCGGGCACGCCGTTGCGATACTTGCCGGTCAGAAGGCCGGACGCGAGCGGACTCCACGTGGTCAGCCCAAGGCCGATATCTTCGTAAAGACGCTTGTATTCCTGCTCCACGCGCTTGCGATGAAACAGGTTGTATTGCGGCTGCTCCATGACCGGCTTATGCAGATGATGCCGCTCCGCAATCTCGTAAGCAGCGCGGATTTCGTCCGCGCTCCACTCGGACGTGCCCCAGTACAACGCCTTGCCGCGCGTGATCATGTCGCTCATTGCCCATACCGTTTCTTCGACCGGCGTGTTTGGGTCCGGGCGATGGCAGAACACCAGATCGACATAGTCGAGCTGCAAACGTGCGAGCGATGAATCGATTGCGTTGAGCAGATACTTGCGGTTCAGCGTGTGGTACTGATTGGGCGCTTCCTGCAGTCCCCAGAAAAACTTGGTCGACACCACATAGCTCACGCGCGGCCATGCCAGTTCCTTGAGCGCCTGACCCATGATCTCTTCGGATTTGCCGCCGGCGTAGACCTCCGCGTTGTCGAAGAAGTTGACGCCCGCGTCGCGCGCGGCCGCGAGCGATTCGCGCGCCGCGCGATGATCGACCTGATTGCCGTACGTGACCCACGAGCCGATGGACAGTTCGCTGACCTGCAGGCCCGAGCGACCTAAACGCCGATAATTCATGCAATTCTCCTCGATAGTGAAGCGACCGGAATCCTGGCGGAACGCCTAGTTTAAATACATAAGCCTGGGCGTGCTTTTTACCGATCGATTCCATACGGTTCATGCACAATAGCAGGATTGGCCGCAGTGCAACATTCGGCCGAACGGTATAGGAGAAGGCCTATGCGCGCCTATGCGCGCGTAATCGGCGCCTAAGCCGTTCGGCTGACTTCACGCTGCGCGCGGCTCGTGGTCTCATTGCTCATCAACTGCATGGAGGTTCTGGATGTCGTCACTGAACACAAATCTGAATGGCAAGGTCGCGGTGGTTACCGGCGCCGCGAGCGGCATCGGCAAGCAGATTGCGTTGACCCTTTCGGCAGCGGGCGCGGCTGTCGCGATCGCCGATCTGAATCAGGACGGCGCGAACGCCGTCGCTGAAGAAATCAGGAAGGGCGGCGGCAAGGCGATCGGCATCGCCATGGACGTCACCAACGAAGACGCCGTCAACCAGGGCATCGACAAAGTGGCGGCCGAGCTGGGCTCCGTCGACATTCTTATTTCCAATGCCGGCATTCAGATCGTCAATCCGATCGAGAACTACTCGTTCTCCGACTGGAAAAAGATGCAGGCGATTCACGTGGACGGCGCCTTCCTGACCACGAAGGCAGCGCTCAAGCACATGTACAAGGACGATCGCGGCGGCATCGTGATCTACATGGGCTCGGTGCACTCGCACGAGGCGTCGCCGCTCAAGTCCGCTTACGTGACGGCCAAGCATGCGCTGCTCGGGCTCGCGCGCGTGCTCGCCAAGGAAGGCGCGAAACACAACGTGCGTTCGCATGTCGTGTGTCCCGGCTTCGTGCGCACGCCGCTTGTCGACAAGCAGATTCCCGAGCAGGCGAAGGAACTGAACATCAGTGAAGAAGAAGTCGTCAAGCGCGTGATGCTCGGCGGCACCGTCGACGGTATTTTCACCACCGTCGAAGACGTCGCGCAAACCGTGCTGTTCCTCTCGACTTTCCCCACGGCGGCACTGACGGGTCAATCCTTCATTGTGAGCCACGGCTGGTACATGCAATAAGGAGGCGTCATGGCGCAACGCAATCTCAAGCAGGCGCGTCTGGGCGTGCCGGGCAATGAGGGAGGTGCGGGCGCCGGCGCGGCGTCCGCCACGGCTCCGGGCTCGCGCATTCAAGTGCCGGACTACGAAACCATCGCGCTCACGCTGCAGGGCGGCGGTGCATTGGGCGCGTATCAGGCCGGCGTTTTTCAGGGGCTTCACGAAGCCGGCATTGAGCCGAACTGGCTGGCGGGCATTTCCATCGGCGCGTTGAATACCGCCATCATCGCGGGCAATCCGCCGGAAAAGCGGGTGGAACGGCTGCTGCAATTCTGGGAGACCATCTGTCAACCGGCGTTCGGTTTGCCGCTGCCGGCGTTTATCGAGCATGCGTTCTTCAACTCGAGCGACGCCGTGCGTAAAGCGTTCACGGCGACGCAGGCGCTCGGCGCACTCGTCGAGGGACAAAAGGGCTTCTTTGTGCCGCGCTTTCCGCCGCCTTTGCCAACGGTGTCGGGACCGCCTCAGGCGGCGAGCTATTACGACACGGCGCCGCTCAAAGCCACGTTGGAAAGCCTGTGCGATTTCGACCGCATCAACTCGCGGGAAATGCGTGTGTCCGTGGGCGCGGTCAATTGCGGCACGGGCAATTTCGCGTATTTCGACAATACGCACACCACGCTGAGGGCCGAGCACTTCATGGCGTCCGGTGCGTTGCCGCCTGGCTTCGCGGCGGTGGAAATCGACGGCCAGTACTACTGGGACGGCGGGCTGATGTCGAATACGCCGCTCTACGAGGTGATGCAGACCACGCCGCGGCGCGACACGCTCGCGTTTCAGGTCGATCTGTGGAGCGCAATCGGGCCGGTGCCGGACAGCATCACCGACGTGCAGGGGCGCATGAAAGACATTCAGTATTCGAGCCGCACTCGTCTCGTGACCGACATGCTGCAACGCTCGCAACGTTTCCGGCACGTGCTGCGCGAGGTGCTGGACCGTGTGTCGCCGGACCAGCGCGACGACCCCTGGTGCAAGCTCGCGGAAGATCTATCGTGCTCGAAGCGCTACAACGTGATCCATCTCATCTACCGGCAGAAGGAGTACGAAGGGCACTACAAGGACTTCCAGTTCGGCTTGTCGACCATGCGTGAGCATTGGCAAAGCGGGCTGGACGACATCCGTCATTCGCTTTCGCAACCGGACTGGCTTGCCATGCCGGATAACGACGCGGGTTTCGTCACGCACGACATTCATCGCGACGGGCGCTGACAGGCGAGTCGGCAAGTTCTGAGCCGCAAACAGAAACGGCGCCCTTCATGGGGCGCCGTTTCATATTCAGCTTCAATAAAAGCGCACCTAAGCGCGCTTTGCAAAAAGCTTTACTTCAACACATGCGCAACGGCGTTGGCCACCACGTCGAGGTTGCGCGTGTTCAACGCGGCCACGCAGATGCGGCCCGTGCCCACCGCATAAATGCCGAACTCTTCGCGCAGACGGTCGACTTGCGGCGCCGTCAGACCCGAGTACGAGAACATACCGCGCTGCGCATTGACGAAGCTAAAGTCGCGATCCACGCCGCTCGCTTTCAGGCGCTCGACCAGACCGTTGCGCATCGCGCGAATGCGGTCGCGCATTTCAGCGAGTTCCGTTTCCCACGTGGCGCGCAGTTCCGGCGACGCGAGCACCGCGGCGACCACCGAGCCGCCATGCGTCGGCGGGTTCGAGTAGTTCGTGCGGATCACGCGTTTGAGTTGCGACAGCACGCGCGTGGCTTCTTCCTTGCTGCCCGTGATGATGGACAGTGCGCCGATACGCTCGCCGTACAACGAGAACGACTTCGAGAACGACGACGACACGAACACGTTCAATTCCGACGCGGCGAAGAGGCGCACAGCCGCAGCGTCAGCTTCGATGTTGTCGCCGAAACCCTGATAGGCGATGTCGAGGAACGGCACCAGGTTGCGCGCCTTGACGACTTCGACGATCTGCTTCCACTGCTCGACGCTCAGGTCGACGCCCGTCGGGTTGTGGCAGCACGCATGCAGCACGACGACCGTGCCCGCGGCATAGCTGTTGAGCGCGCTCAGCATGCCGTCGAAATTCACGCCGTGCGTATGCGCGTCGTAGTACGGATACGAGACCACGTCGAAGCCCGCGGCTTCGAAGAGCGCGCGGTGGTTTTCCCAGCTCGGATCGCTGATCGCGACCTTGCCGTTCGGGTTCAGCCGCTTCAGGAAGTCCGCGCCGATCTTCAGCGCGCCCGTGCCGCCCAGCGCTTGCGCCGTCACGACGCGGCCCGCGGCGATCAGCGGCGAATCGTTGCCGAGCAGCAGCTTTTGCACGGCTGCGTCGTAGGCGGCGATACCTTCGATCGGCAGATAACCGCGCGGCAGCGCAGCTTCGACACGCGCCTTTTCCGCGTCGCGCACGGCGCGCAGCAGCGGAATCTTGCCTTCTTCGTTGAAATACACGCCAACGCCGAGATTGACCTTGGTGGGGCGCGGGTCGGCGTTAAAGGCTTCGTTCAGGCCCAGAATCGGGTCGCGGGGAGCAAGTTCGACGGCGGAGAACAGAGACATGGTGGGTGGCCAGCAGTAGTGAAAAGAGGGCGGCTACGAGCATGCGCGACCGTGCCGGCTGCGTCTGATGCAAAACGCAAACGCCGGATGACGCAAAACGCGGACAGAGGCAAGCGAGCGCAACTTCGCATTGTAACGAATCTGCGAACGTTTTTCGGACGATAGCGCCCGTTGGCGGGCTCATTTGCTTGAAAAACAGGCAGGGCGCCGCTAAATGCAAGACGGACTGTTCTCGCGCCGCTGCCGTCCTACGCGGATCCGTGCAGTCCGTGCCCGATCCGACTTTCCGCAACCCGTTAGAATAGTTTTTTGCCCAAGGCGCTGCCGTCCCATGTCCGAACAACATCTGACCGAAGCCGAAGATACGCTCGACGAATCCAAATTCGTCCGCTTCGAAGGCTCGCCGTTTCAGCTCTACCAGCCATATCCGCCCGCCGGCGACCAGCCGACGGCAATCGAGACGCTCGTCGAAGGCATCGAGGACGGTCTCTCGTTCCAGACGCTGCTCGGCGTGACCGGCTCGGGCAAGACCTTCACGATGGCCAATACCATCGCGCGGCTCGGCCGTCCGGCTATCGTGTTCGCGCCGAACAAGACGCTCGCCGCGCAGCTTTACTCGGAGTTCCGCGAGTTCTTTCCGCGCAACGCGGTCGAGTACTTCGTCTCGTACTACGACTACTATCAGCCGGAAGCGTACGTGCCGCAGCGCGACCTGTTCATCGAGAAAGACTCGTCGATCAACGAGCATATCGAGCAGATGCGGCTGTCGGCCACCAAGAGCCTGATGGAGCGGCGCGACGTGGTGATCGTCGCGACCGTGTCGGCCATTTACGGTATCGGTAATCCGTCCGAATACCACCAGATGATTCTCACGCTGCGCACCGGCGACAAGCTCGGCCAGCGCGACATCATCGCGCGGCTGATCGCGATGCAGTACAACCGCAACGAAGCCGACTTCCAGCGCGGCTCGTTCCGCGTGCGCGGCGACACCATCGACATTTTCCCGGCCGAGCATGCGGAAATGGCGGTGCGCGTGGAATTGTTCGACGACGAAGTGGAAACGCTGCAACTGTTCGATCCGCTTACCGGCCGTGTGCGTCAGAAGATTCCGCGCTTCACCGTGTACCCGTCGTCGCATTACGTGACGCCGCGCGATACGGTTGTGCGAGCAGTGGAAACCATCAAGGCCGAGTTGCGCGAGCGGTTGGAGTTCTTCTATAGCCAGGGCAAGCTCGTTGAAGCGCAGCGGCTCGAACAGCGCACCCGTTTCGACCTGGAAATGCTGCAGGAGCTGGGTTTCTGCAAAGGCATTGAGAATTACTCGCGGCACTTTTCCGGCGCGGCGCCCGGCGAGCCGCCGCCTACGCTGGTCGATTACCTGCCGCCAGACGCGATCATGCTGCTCGACGAGTCGCATGTGCTGATCGGCCAGTTGAACGGCATGTACAACGGCGACCGCGCGCGCAAGGAAAATCTGGTCGACTACGGTTTCCGTCTGCCGTCCGCGCTCGACAACCGGCCGCTGAAGTTCAACGAGTTCGAGCGCAAGATGCGCCAGGTCGTGTTCGTGTCGGCCACGCCCGCGGACTACGAAAAGAAGACCGCGGGCCAGGTGGCCGAGCAGCTCGTGCGCCCGACCGGACTCGTTGACCCGGAAATCGAGGTGCGCCCGGCGCGCAGCCAGGTGGACGACGTGCTCGCCGAAATCAACGAGCGCGTGAAGGCGGGCGACCGCGTGCTCGTCACCGTGCTGACCAAGCGCATGGCCGAGCAATTGACGGAGTTTCTCGCCGACCACGGCGTCAAGGTGCGCTATCTGCACAGCGACATCGACACGGTCGAGCGCGTCGAAATCATCCGCGACTTGCGGCTCGGCACGTTCGACGTGCTCGTCGGTATCAACCTGCTGCGCGAAGGTCTGGACATTCCGGAAGTGTCGCTCGTCGCGATTCTCGACGCCGACAAGGAAGGTTTCCTGCGCGCCGAACGCTCGCTGATCCAGACGATCGGCCGGGCGGCGCGTAACGTGAACGGCAAGGCGATTCTGTACGCGGACAAGGTGACGGACTCAATGCGCCGCGCGATCGACGAAACCGAGCGGCGGCGTGCGAAGCAGATCGCCTTCAACCTCGAGCGCGGCATCACGCCGCGCGGCGTGGTGAAGCGCATCCGCGACATTATCGACGGCGTGTACAACGTCGACGACGCGCGCGCCGAACTGAAAGAGCAGCAAACGCGCGCCAAGTTCGAGGACATGTCCGAGAAGCAGCTTGCCAAGGAACTGAAGCGCCTCGAAAAGCAGATGATGGAGCACGCGAAGAACCTCGAGTTCGAGAAAGCGGCCCAGACGCGCGACCAGCTTGCGTTGCTGCGGCAGCGCGTGTTCGGGGCGAATGTCGGCGATCACGTATCGGGCGTCGAATAAATCACGCGGCGGCCCAAAGCAAGGACAAGGACAAGGCGCGGCAATCCGCCGCGTCCTGTTCTTACATCCGAAAAGGCGGCTTGGCCCGCCTGCCATCTCCCACACGTCGTTTCTTAAGACACCCTTAAGACCCTGCTGCCATAAGGCTTCGCGTGCGTTCGTATTTGTTCCGGCAAGCGAACAATGATAAACTCGCCCAATATTGAGAATGGTTCGCATTAACGTTCAAATATGCGATCTGCTTCGGTTGGTTGTCCGACGCACTGTTCCAATGGGATCGAATCGAGTCAGATAAAAACAAGGAGTTTCAATGCGGATTTCTTCATTTGTGCGCGCTGGGGTTGCAGCGGCGGCGGCCGTCGCGGCGCTGTCGGCAACGGCGGCAGAGTATCCGATCGGCAAGCAGCAGATTCAGGGCGGCATGGAAATCGGCGCGGTGTATCTGCAGCCGATCACGATGGAGCCCGAAGGCATGATGCGCAAGGCGTCGGACTCGGACATCCACCTGGAAGCCGACATCCACGCAGTCAAGAACAATCCGACCGGTTTCGCGGAAGGCGACTGGATGCCGTATCTGCAAGTGCGTTACGAACTGACGAAGGCCGGTTCGAAGGACACGCAAAAGGGCGATCTGATGGCGATGGTCGCCAACGACGGCCCGCACTACGGCGACAACGTCAAGCTGCAAGGCCCGGGCAAATATCACCTGAAGCTGACCGTCGAAGCGCCGATGCAAACCGGCCACATGGCGTTCGGCCGTCACGTCGACAAGGAAACCGGCGTGGGTCCGTGGTTCAAACCGTTCACGCTTGAATACGACTTCACGTTCGCCGGCATCGGCAAGAAGGGCGGGTACTGATCTCCACGCTTTGCCGCAGCGGGTCGCATCGCAGTATGCGAGCCATCCGTGGCAAATGAGTGAATGCGAGTGAATGCAGCAGGCGGCGCGTGGAGTCATGCCTCGCGCCGCGTTTTCTGGAAACACCAATGAGAATCAACCGAAAGATCGCAGTCCTGGCATCGTCGATTCTGCTGGCGGGCGCGGCTCAGGCAGCCGATCTGCTCACCTTCAAGCTCGAAATGAACGACGGCAAGCTGACGCCGGCGCGCATCGAAGTGCCGGCAGGGCAGCGCATCAAGATCGAAGTGCGCAATACGGGCAAGGGTGCGGCCGAATTCGAAAGCGTCCAGTTGCGCAAGGAAAAAGTCCTCGCGCCGGGCGCCGATTCGTTCGTGGTGATCGCTCCGCTCTCGCCGGGCGAGTACAAGTTTTTCGACGATTTTCACCAGCAGGCGCAGGGCGTGATCGTCGCGAAGTAGCGGTGCTGGCGAGGCGGACGCGGGGCACCCGGCCCGCCGTCGCCAGCGACAGCAGTGGCAGTGCAGAAGGGAGTGCTTGATGGGTCAGATTCTATTCATTGTGTGGCGGGAAAGTGTCGAGGCGTTGCTGGTCGTCGGCATTCTGTACGCGTGGCTGAAAAATGGCGACGACGACGCGCGCCGCGGTTTGCCGTACCTGTGGGGCGGCGTCGTGGCCGGCCTGATTGCGGCGGTGGCGCTCGGCGCGGCGCTCGTCGGCTTCACCGAAGTGCTGTCCGGCGACGCGCAGGACTACTTCCAGACCGCGATGGTGCTGGTCGCCTGCGTGCTGATCGTGCAAATGGTGCTGTGGATGAAGCAGCACGGCCGCTCGCTCAAGCGCGACATGGAACGCTCGCTGCAACAAAGCCAGCGCGACTCGAACTGGTGGGGCGTGGCGCTGCTCGTCGCACTCGCCATCGCGCGTGAAGGCAGCGAGACGGTGATTTTCCTGTACGGCCTCGGCTTCGGCCAGTCGGGTCATGTGGACGGCGCGCAGATGCTTGCGGTGCTGATCGGCCTCGCGCTCGCGCTCCTCACGTTCTACGTGCTGCAGTTGGGCGGCAAGGTCTTCTCGTGGCGGCTCTTTTTCCGCGTCACGGAAATCATGCTGCTGTTCCTGGGCGCGGGTCTGTTTCAGACGGGCGTCGACAAGCTCATCGACAAGGAAGTCCTGCCGACCATCGTCGACCAGTTGTGGAATACATCGGGCATTCTCGACGATTCGAGCACCTTCGGCTCGCTGGTCGCCACGCTCACCGGCTATCGCGCGCATCCGGCGCTGATGAACCTGATCGCGTATGCGGTGTACTGGGCGGTCGTCTATCTGCTGCTGCGGCGCGCGAACCGCAAGCCGGCGCAGCAGGCCGCAGGGCGCGCAGCATGAGTACGTTGATGACCCGTCCGGGGCGGCTCGCCGCGGCGGGGCAGTGGATGCAGCGGCACGGTTCCGTGATCCGCGGCATCCAGTGGGTCGTGGTCGCGGTGTATGCGCTGCTGATCGTCGTGCCGGCGGTGATGCCGCTGCCCGACGACAGCGCGCATTTGTGGAACAACCTGACGCTTGCCGCGCAGTTCGTGTTCTGGGGCATCTGGTGGCCGTTCGTGCTGCTGTCGATGGTGATGCTCGGACGCGTCTGGTGCGGCGTGCTGTGTCCGGAAGGCGCGCTCGCGGAGTTCGCCAGCAAGCACGGCCGCGGCAGGGCGATTCCGCACTGGATGCGCTGGGGCGGCTGGCCGTTCGTCGCGTTCGGCATCACGACCATTTATGGTCAGATGGTGAGCGTGTACCAGTATCCGAAAGCGGTGCTGCTGGTGCTCGGCGGCTCGACGCTCGCGGCTATCGTCATCGGCCTGCTTTACGGGCGCGAGAAGCGCGTCTGGTGCAAATACCTCTGCCCCGTGAACGGGGTTTTCTCGCTTCTGGCGCGCCTCGCGCCGTTCCACTACAAGGTCGATGAAGACGCGTGGCGCCGTTCGTACAAGAACGGCGAGCACGGGCATCGCGTGATTCCGATCAATTGCGCGCCGCTCGTGCCGTTGCGCAACATGAAGGGCGCGTCCGACTGCCACATGTGCGGCCGTTGCAGTGGCCACCGCGACGCGATTGCGCTGACGTGGCGCGCGCCGTCGTCGGAAGTCGTGCAACTCGGCGACAAGCAGGCGAACGTGTGGGACACCGCGCTGATTCTGTACGGCCTGCTCGGCATCGCGATCGGCGCATTTCACTGGACAGCTTCGCGCTGGTTCATCGACCTGAAGATGTTCTTCGCGACCTGGCTCGTGGATCGCGACATCACCTGGCCGCTGCAGACCAATGCGCCGTGGTTCCTGTTCACGCATTACCCGGAACAGAACGACGTGTTCTCGTGGCTCGACGGCACGATGGTGATCGGCTATATCCTCGCGACGGCGCTCGTCTACGGCACCGCGCTGCTCGTTCTGATGGTGGGCGCGACGCGCACGCTCGGACGTTTCAGCAGCGTGCGTCTGCATCATCTGACGCAAGGGCTGATTCCGCTTGCCGGGGCCGGCGTGTTTCTGGGTTTGTCCGCGACCACGCTGTCGCTGCTGCGCGCCGAGCATGTGCCGTTGTGGTGGGCATCGGACGTGCGCATCGCGATTCTTGCCATTGCGAACGTGTGGAGCGCGTGGCTCGCATGGCTCGTCACGCGACGTTACAGCGAGCACTTCGTGCGGCGCGGTCTTGCGATGCTGTGGTTCATCGCGGCACTGGCCGTGGTGGATAGCGCGTGGTGGTTGATGTTCTGGGGCTGGGCGTCGAAGTAGACGAGTCTTTCGGGCAATCCGTCCCGTTCGCCTCGATCTCGAATCGTCGGCCGCAAAAACAAAAGCCGTGGAGATGACCTCATCTCCACGGCTTTTTCATTGGCATGACCGTGCACGGCGTTTCGTGCGCGCGTCGGCGGGAACCGAAAAAAGCGGCCTGGCTGGCTGCGACGGCTGGCTTGGTGTCTGCACGAAGGGGTCTAGTTCTCACGTGCAAGCCGTCGTGGCTGGCTAATGCCCAACACCTCTCGAGGAGGTGGTCCCCACAATACCTGGTACTGAAATCCGGTTCGTCGTTACTTCGTCAGAATCAGCTTGCCGAGACGCGTGGCGCGCAACTGGTACGTCTCGCCGTTGTGCACGATGCTGATGTGACTGTGTCCTTGCAGCAAAGCGTCGCTGCGCAACACGCGCTCGCCCGTTTCCGCCGATTCGTTCGCTCGGCTGGCAGCGGGCCTGACCGCAGCCGTCGATGTGACCGCCGCCGATTTCGGACGGCTGGTCAGCGCGGCAGCCGAACGGCGCAGGCTGAGCGTGGTAGGGCGAGTGGTATCGGTCATTCGTCTTTGCCGTTGCTTGATTCAATGGATGAATTCTAAATGATAACCATTCCTATTTACAAGGGGCAGAAATTCATCGGGTCAGCGTTTCGATAGTCGGGGGAGGTGGGTGGTACAGCGCGGGTTGCGGCCTGGACGCGGTCGCGGCGGTGCGAGGCGCCGCGCCTTTGGTTGCAACCGAAGGTACGGCTTCCGCCCGCTGCAACTCGCCAGCGCGGCTCCGGCCGTCGACTCACGTTGGCTACGGCGAGTCAGTGCAGCGAACCCGGCTCCTGTTTTGCCTGCACGAACTGACGGATTAACCGCACGGTGTCGATGTCGTTCTCGCGATACGCGGACTTCACGATCTCCTGCGTCTGCACGGCGTCCTGGTCGTTGGACACGGGCAGCGTGGTCGCGTATTCGAAGCGCAAGAATAGCTGCAGCTCGTCCGGCTGTTCGATGGTCATGGTCAGCGAGCCGCCGACGTAATCCGCCGTCGGCAGGATGTCGTAGCGCACGCTTTGGCTTTCGTGCAGCGTGACGCGGTCGCGGACCGTCGCCTGGCCGTAGTGCAGCTCGCGTTCGAGCGTGTTGCCTTCGCGCGAAAGAATCGTGCAACTGTCGAGTCCGATCACGAACAGTTGCGGCTGTTCGGCGCGCAGCACGAGCCCTTCCCACAACTGCTCGCGGGTCATCGAGTCGACAAACGGGTTCAACGGATCGTTGATCTGGATAAGGTGTTCGAAATTCAAGACGACAGCATCCTATGAAAGCGTTGCAAGCGCTGCAAGCGTTAACTCAACACGGCCGGCTACGCGCTTGCCGGGCCGTTCGCAAGTCACGCGACGGTCAGACCGGAACGGATCGTGATCGAGCGCGTGAGGATCTTGTGAACCGGACACGCATTGGCAATTTGCAAGAGCCGTTCCCGCTGTTCGTCGGACAGTTCGCCGTGCAGCGTGATTTTGCGGTCGATGGTCGAGCCTTCGTCGCCGGTTTCGATGTTCAGCGTGACGTGCACTTCGTCGAGCGGCCACTCTTTGCGTTGCGCGTACATTTTCAGCGTGACCGACGTGCACGCGCCGAGGCTCGACAGCAGCAGCGAGACCGGCGTGGGGCCGCGATCGCCGCCGCCGAGCGATTCGGGTTCGTCGGCGAGCCACGTGTGCTTGCCGTCGTCGAAATGGACCTGATAATTCGTCGAACCGATATGGGCGGTGACGGTGGCTTCTGCCATGCGCGCTCCTATGCAGGGACCAAAATCGCCGCGCGCGGCGGTTCTATGGCCTGAAAGGTCGGAGAGACGGGCGCGCGGCAGGAATCGCTATTGTGAACGAAGTCGGCGGCATTTGCGCCATGAGGCCGCCTCACACCGTACTTTGGCGCGAGGCTGGGTAGAAGTGGCTGTGGTTGCACGCGCGCGGCGTGGCGCCGCCCGCGCGCGGCCCGTTCAATGCGTGATCGCGCCCATCCGGCCGGCCTGATAATCGACCACCGCCTGGCGGATTTCATCTTCCGTGTTCATGACGAACGGACCGTAACGCACCACGGGCTCCTTCAACGGCACGCCGCCGAGCAGCAATACCTCGAGCGGTTCCGCGCCCGCTGTCAGCGTGACCGCGTCGCCGTCGTCGCTAAACACCACCATCTTGCGCGCGTCGATTTCCTGGCGCGCTTCGTCTTCGCCGTAAAAGCCCTTGCCCGACAGGCCATACGCGAACACGCGATAGTCGGCCGGCACCGGCTGACGAATCGTCGCGCCCGGCTGCAGCGAAAAGTGCTGATAAAGAATCGGCGTGCGCGTTTCGACGGCGGCTTTCACGCCGAGCGCCTCGCCCGCAATCACCTTCACGCGAACCTTGCCGTCCGCGGAAGTCGCCACCGGAATCTTCGCCGACGGCACGTCCTGGTAACGCGGCGCGATCATCTTGTCGCGTCGCGGCAGATTCACCCACAGTTGCAGGCCATGCACGCGTCCGCCGGTACGCACGAACGACGGGTCAGGCATTTCGCTATGCACGACGCCCGCGCCGGCGGTCATCCACTGGACGTCGCCGGCCTGCAGCGTGCCCGAGTGGCCTGCGGAATCCTTGTGGCCGAACTGGCCTTCGAGCACATACGTCACGGTTTCGAAGCCGCGGTGCGGATGGTCCGGCGCGCCCTTGGCTTCGCCGGGCGCGTAGTCGATCGGTCCCATTTCGTCGAGCAGCAGGAACGGATCGAAGTCCATCAGCATGCGGGTGGGAAAAGGGCGGTGAACGACGAAGCCGCCACCTTCAGTCGTGCGAACGGCGGGAAACGTGCGTTCGATCGTGCGTGTCGTGCTCATCAATGTCACCTCGAAAATTCGGGAATAGCGTTGTTTTTGAAACATAGGGCTATTATAGGGACCGTTTTTCGGGGCGCCAGCCGCCGCCACGCAATGGATTGTTCTATTACTGGAACGATAGATGAAGATCGATTCACACAACCTGAACGACCTGATGTATTTCTCGCAGGTCGTCGAACATGGCGGCTTTTCCGCCGCCGAGCGCGTGCTGGGCATCTCCAAATCGCGCCTGTCGCGCCGCCTGACCGAGCTCGAAGCGTCGCTTGGCGTGCGGCTCCTGCAGCGCTCGACACGTAAGCTCGCGCTCACCGAAGCCGGCCAGCTTTTCTACCAGCATTGCCAGGCGATGCTGAGCGAAGCGCAGGCGGCCGTGAACGTCGTGCAGCAATTACGCTCGTCGCCGCGCGGCACCGTTCGCGTGAGCGTGCCCGTCACGGTCTCGCAGACCATTCTGTCGACGATCCTGCCGGAATTCATGCATCGGTATCCCGAAGTGCGGGTCGTCATGCGCGTAACGAACCGCGTCGTCGATCTGTTCGAAGATTCGATCGACGTCGCATTGCGCGTGCGCTCCGATCCGCCGGAAAACGCCAATATCGTCGTGCGTCCGCTGTGGCGTACGCAGCAGATGCTGGTGGGCGCGCCGAGCTTGCTGCAGCAGAACGCGCCGCCGTTGCAGCCGAACGATCTGGCGCGCTTCGAAACGCTCGATGTGCCGACGACCGACGGCCGCCACGTCTACCACCTGATCGCGCCCGACGGCAGCCGTCACGTGCACGAACACGAGCCGCGTCTCGTGACCGCCGATCTGTCGACGATTCGCGAAGCCGTGCTGTGCGGCGTCGGCATCGCCGCGTTGCCGGAGATGATGTACGGCGCCCCGTTGCGCACCGGGCAATTGTCGCCGGTCATGCCGGGCTGGACCTTTCCGGCGCCGCAGTTGTACGCCGTATTCGTGTCGCGGCAGGGGATGGTGCCGGCCGTGCGCGCTTTCGTCGATTATCTGGTCGAGATGCTCGATCCCGATGACGGCAAGCACATCTTGCCCGAATGCCCGGCGCCGGCCGAGCGGCCCGTCTCGCGAACTGCGGCGGCGGTGTCGCCCTAGCAGATCGCGCGCTGTGCGGCATCGTTTTTAGCATTGAAGCGTGGCCTGTCATGAGTACTTTCAATCAGCGTTTGCTTGAATGCGCGAGCTCACGGCGCTATATTGAAATCCCTTCGCTAAGGAGTCTCTTATGCGAAAACTCATGGCCGCTATCATAGCGAGCCTGATAGGGCTGACCGCGCTGTCCGTGTCGAGCACGGCTGTCGCATGCGGTGATCCGAGCCAGCAGTCTTCGACCGAAGGCAAATGATCCCGCCGCCCGAAGGCGCCGAGCGCGCACAAAAAAAGGCCTTCATCCGACGATGAAGGCCTTTTACTTTTTAGCCCCTGTTTCAAGGGCTTTTCTTCATTTTCCGACGATGCCGGCCGCGATCGGCCAGCGTTTCAAAGCGCTCACTTGCCCTTGGGCTGCGTAACGAAACCGATCTTCGTCAGGCCGCCTGCCTGCGCGGCCGACATCACCTGCGCGACCTTTTCGTAAGGCACTTTACGATCCGCGTCGAGATGCAGTTCCGGCTGCGGATTCGCCTGCGCGGCCTCTGCAATTTTCGCGCTCAACTGCGCTTCGTCGACCTTCTTGTCGTTCCACAGAACATTGCCGTCCGCGTCGACCGCGACGGTGACTTGCGCGGGCTTCGTGTCTTCTTTCTGACTGCTTGCATGCGGCAGATCGATTTTCACCGCGTGACGGATCACGGGAATCGTCACCATGAAAACGATCAGGAGAACCAACATGACGTCGACGAGCGGCGTCATGTTGATTTCGTTCATCAGGCCGTCGTCATCGTCGCCGGCGAAGGGGCTCATTGCCATCGGTGTGCCTCGTCGTTCAGTGCACTTTAATTGGCGCGAGCGGCGAGACGCAGGCCGTCGCGCTTGGTCGACGACAGGCGCGCGCCCGTCACGAAGAATGCGTGCAGGCCATGCGCGAAGCGGCTCAGCTTCGCCACGATCGCCTTGTTGGCACGCGTGAGAGCGTTATAGCCGAGCACGGCCGGAATCGCAACGAAGAGACCGAACGCGGTCATGATGAGCGCTTCGCCGACCGGCCCGGCCACCTGGTCAATCGACGACTGGCCGCTCGCGCCGATGGCGAGCAGCGCGTGATAGATGCCCCACACGGTGCCGAACAGGCCGACGAACGGCGCCGTGCTGCCGATCGACGCGAGAATCGCGAGACCGCTTTGCATGCGCGCGACGCTTTCGTCCATGGTGTCCTTCAGGCAACGCGTGACCCAGTCCGACACATCCATCCGGTCATGCAGATGCGGCTGTGTCTGATGGTGATGATCGGCGGCTTCCTGGCCCGACAGCGCGAGCGCGAGGAACGGATTGTCTTGCGGCGTCGACGCGCCGGCGCCGAGCTTCTTCACGCCGTCGGCGAGATCGTCCGAATGCCAGAACGCCTGCTCCGCGTTCTTCGTGAGGCGGTTCAGCCGCATCACGTTCCATCCCTTGATGACGATCACGCTCCACGACATCACCGACATCACCAGCAGCGCGAGCGCGATGCCGCGCGTGACGAAATCCCCTTGCGCCCAGACGTGCGCCAATCCGTAGTTTTGCATTGCAATTCCTTTATTTTGAAATCCGCTTCAATCTTCGAGATTGAAGTTGTAAGGCTGGGTGTAGGCGGCCCGAATGGGCTGGCCGTCCTCGAGATAGGGCTTGCACGCGCTCGCATGCGCGGCGGCGAGCGCGGCGTCGTCGAGACGGCTGAAGCCGCTGCTCTTCTTCAATTCGATGTTCTCGAGCTTGCCCGTCAGGCCGACCACGAACTTCACATAGGCGGTGCCGGTTTCGCCGCGGCGCCGCGACAGCGCCGGGTAGTCGGGCTTCGCGATGTTGCAGTCGAGGTGCGAGACGTTCTTCGGCGCAGAGATTTCCATCGTCTGACGACCGATCGCGGGCGCGGCCGGTGCGGCAGGCGTCGGCGGCGCGGCGGGAGCGGCAGGCGCGGCCGGCTCCGGTGGCGCGACCGTCACGGGCGACGGCGCAGGCGCCTCGCGCAGCGGCGCGGGAGTAGGCTTCGGCGTCGGCTTGGGCTGCACCTTCGGCTTGCTGTGGACCGGCGGCGTGGGCGTGGGCGGCGGCGGCGCGACCGACTGCACCGCGGCCGGCGCGGCAACCGGCGCGGGCGGCAGCAATTGCGCGGTCATCACGCGCGACTCGAGCGCGGGCTGCACCGGGTCGTGACGCAGTGTCAGGATCACGGCGAGCAACGCGACGTGAACCGCCGCGACCAAGGCGGTCGCGGTCAGGACGCGGGGATTCATTCGGTTGGACCAAGCCGGTGCGGCGCCGGCTGAAACGGTATGCGAAGCCTGCATGTTAGCGTGGCGGCGCGCTGTCGATGCAGCACGCCTGACAATACTTCGTCATGTTCGGAAGATCAGCAGCGAAATACACAATGTGGTCACGAAACCAATCAGCAATTCCATCTCGGGCTCCTTTGACGGGTGAGCGGGTCGCTGGCTGGCAGGAATACTGGCTTGCTGACGGCAGTGGACTAAATAAAAAGCGCTCGAAAGCGCCGAAAGATGAGCATCAAAAACGCATCTCAACGCGAAGCGGCGGGGGCAGTGCGGCAACAAGACGGCGCAGGTGCTTTTGTGCGCCTCGCGCCGCGTGTCGTGAACTTGCCTTAAGCCGCCTTGCGTTCGTAAAACGTCACCGGCATGGCCTGCTGATGCTCGAAGCCGCAGCGGCTCGAGCACACGCCGCTTTGCATCATCACGTCGCGCACCGAGTCCGCGCATTTGCCGCAGCAGGTGGCGACGCCGAGCTCAAATTGCAGCTCGTCGAACGAGTCAACGCCTTCCGCGATCGAGGCACGGATCTTTCGGTCAGAAACAGACTTGCAGACACAGACAATCATGGCGGGCGTCATAGCTAACGTTAATGCGAATTATTATCATTTTGTTTGGCCGGTTTGGCAAGCGTCTCAGGTGGTTTTTTGTAACAAAACCAGACTCTTAGAAGGGTTTCGACTATGACGCGACGGCGCGGGCTGGCGGCGCGCGGCGCAGCGGAGGGTGCTTAAACCGCATAAAAACGCGCGCGGTGGCGTCGGAAGTGGCGTCAGAAACGGCGTCGGAAACCGCGCCGAAAGGGCGCTAGGCCGGCTGCGACGAGAGCGCAGCGGTACGGCGCGACGGAATCAGCACGCGCTCGACCTGCGCGTCCATGTTCAGCAGCGTCGCGACAAGCTGCCGCAGATGCGTGCCGTTGTCGGTGGAATAAAAGCGCGGCGGCGGGGCGCCTGCCGTTTCGGGCGTTGCGCGCACGCCGTGCTGTTCGAGCACGCGCTCGAGTTGGCGGGCAATCGCCACGCTCGTGTCGATCAACGCCATCCGGTCGCCGACGATGTCGCGGATCGCCGCATCGAGAAACGGATAGTGTGTGCAGCCGAGCACGAGGGTATCGGCGCCGGCGGCGAGCATCGGCTGAAGATAGCTTGCGAGCAGCGCGCGCAACTCCGCCGAACCGACGTCGCAGCGCTCGACGGCCTGCACGAGCCCGTGACCGGGCTGACAGATGAAGCGGCAATCGGCCGCGTAGCGCTCGAGCAGCGCCTGAAAACGGGCGCTGCGCAACGTGACCTGGGTGGCGAGCACGCCCGCCACGCGCGTTTTCGATTGCAGCGCGGCGGGCTTGATGCCCGGCTCGACGCCGACAAGCGGGATGCTCAGCTTTTCGCGAACCAGCGCGATGGATTGCGCGGTCGCCGTGTTGCAGGCCACGATCAGCGCCTTCGCGCCTTGCCTCGCGAGCCACTCGCCGATGGCGAGTGTCCGGTCCGCGATGAAGTCGTCGTCGCGCTCGCCGTAGGGCGCGTACAACGAATCGGCGACGTACAGCAGCGCCTCGTCGGGCAATTGAGCCCGAACCGCCCGCAACACCGACAAGCCGCCGAGACCCGAGTCGAAAATGCCGACGGGCGCGCGCGAAGCGACGCTCGACCGAGCGATTGATGCATTCGAAGACGGCGATTCTGCTGGCATGGGCGATCGGGACGCGCGGCGCGACGGTCAGGCAAAGCGGGGAAAGGGAAGCGGCCAAGTATATCGCCAGCGCGGCGCATGCTATCCCGAATGAATAGTCAGAAGCTCATGCGCCGGTGCGTGGCCTTGCGATGCGATCCGCTTAGGACTCCACCGAGCCCATCGCGGTTTGCTGGTAATTCTGAATGCCGACCTTGTCGATCAGGTCGAGTTGCGTTTCGAGCCAGTCGATGTGCTCTTCCGTGTCGTCGAGAATCTTCACGAAGATTTCACGCGAGATGAAATCGCGAACTGATTCGCAATACGCAATAGCTTCCTTGCAGGTGCTCTGCGAAATCTGCTCGAGCTTCAGGTCGCATTCGAGAATCTCTTTGGTTTCCTCGCCGATCAGAAGCTTGTGCAGGTCTTGCAGATTCGGCAGACCGTCAAGCATGAAAATCCGTTCGATCAGCCAGTCGGCGTGTTTCATTTCGCCGATCGACTCGTCGTATTCATGCTTGCCGAGTTTCTCGAGACCCCAATGCTTGTACATCCGCGCGTGCAGGAAGTACTGGTTGATCGCGGTCAATTCATTCTTCAACTGGGCGTTGAGATACTCGATAACTTTCTTGTCGCCTTGCATGATCTTTCCTTGGTGGGGACTTCAATTTTTCAACAACAATAAACGCCATGCCTGAAAAAGCCAAGAGAACAGAACATCTTGACGCGGTTCCCGGCTTTGCATGTGACGCATGCCGCCCATGAAAAAAGCCGGGACCGCGGCCCCGGCTTCTCAGTACGCTTGACGCGTCAGGCGGCCAATCAGACCGTTGCGACCGGAATCTTGCCGATCTTTGCCTGCCATTCCTTCGGGCCGGTCTGGTGCACCGAAGTGCCGTTCGAATCGACCGCGACCGTGACCGGCATGTCCTGCACATCGAACTCGTAGATCGCTTCCATGCCGAGGTCTTCGAATGCCAGCACCTTCGCGCTGCGGATCGCCTTCGACACGAGATAAGCGGCGCCGCCCACGGCCATCAGATACGCGGCCTTGTGTTTCTTGATTGCCTCGATTGCGACCGGTCCGCGCTCGGCCTTGCCGATCATCGAAATGAGGCCGGTTTGCGCGAGCATCGTCTCGGTGAACTTGTCCATGCGCGTGGCCGTGGTCGGGCCTGCCGGACCAACTGCTTCGTCGCGCACCGGATCGACCGGGCCGACGTAGTAGATCACGCGATTCGTGAAGTCGACCGGCAGCTTTTCGCCCTTCGCCAGCATATCGGCGATGCGCTTATGCGCGGCGTCGCGGCCCGTCAGCATCTTGCCCGACAGCAGCAGCGTCTGGCCCGGCTTCCATGCGGCGACTTCTTCTGGCGTCAGCGTGTTCAGATCGACGCGCTTGCTGGTTTCCGTGTTCGGCTCCCACTGCACCTTCGGCCATGCGTCGAGCGACGGCGCTTCGAGCTTCGCGACGCCCGAGCC
Organism: Paraburkholderia sp. GV068; assembly: GCF_003058125.1. NCBI lineage: Bacteria > Pseudomonadati > Pseudomonadota > Betaproteobacteria > Burkholderiales > Burkholderiaceae > Paraburkholderia > Paraburkholderia sp. GV068. Next base: position 40,215 of record NZ_QBUB01000025.1, on the reverse strand, counting down.
GTCCAGCGTGAAGTGAGCGTGACGCGTGGCCGCGCAGTTCGGAATGATCGCGATCGGCTTGGACGCGGCGTGCGTCGGCGCGGCCATGATCTTCACGTCGAGCACGGTGGCGAGACCGCCGAGACCTTGTGCGCCGATGCCGAGCGCGTTGACCTTCTCATGCAGTTCGACGCGCAGTTCCTCGATCCAGTCTTGCGGGCCGCGTGCGATCACGTCCTGAATGTCGATCGGGTCCATCAGCGATTCTTTTGCCATCAGCATGGCTTTCTCAGCCGTGCCGCCGATGCCGATGCCAAGCATGCCCGGCGGACACCAGCCTGCGCCCATGGTCGGCACGGTCTTCAGAATCCAGTCGACGATCGAATCCGACGGATTGAGCATGGCGAACTTCGATTTGTTCTCCGAGCCGCCGCCCTTGGCCGCAACCTGCACGTCGACCTTGTCGCCCGGCACGATCTCGTAGTGAATCACCGCCGGCGTGTTGTCTTTCGTGTTCTTGCGCGCGCCTTCGGGCGGGCTCACGATCGACGCGCGCAGCACGTTGTCGGGATTCAGATAACCGCGGCGCACGCCTTCGTTGATCATGTCCGTGACGCTCATCGTCGCGCCGTCCCAACGCACGTCCATGCCCACCTTCACGAACACCGTGACGATGCCGGTGTCCTGGCAGATCGGGCGCTTGCCTTCGGCGCACATGCGGCTGTTGGTGAGGATCTGCGCGATGGCGTCTTTCGCGGCCGGGCTCTGTTCGAGTTCGTATGCGCGGCCGAGCGCCTGGATGTAGTCGAGCGGATGGTAGTAGCTGATGTACTGAAGCGAATCAGCAATGCTCTGGATCAGATCTTCCTGTTTGATGACGGTCATGGCTAAGCTCGGTGGGGACAGTGCGCTTCTTTCTGTTCGCAGGCTATGCGGTCAGTCGTGCGCTTTCAGGGGAGAGGAACCGGCGGAACCCAGCGGCTGCAAATCCGCGGGTTCCTGAAAATGAGTGGGATGCGTGTGCGTGGTGAGGCGGTCGACAAACGCCATCACGAGCGCGGAAATCAGGAACGCGACGTGGATGATCACCTGCCACATGATCGCGTGCGTCGTGTTCTGGTCCGGGCTGATGAACGTCTTAAGCAGATGGATCGACGAGATGCTGATGAGCGCCATCGAGAGCTTCACCTTCAGCACGCCCGCGTTCACGTGATCGAGCCATTCCGGTTCGTCAGGATGACCTTCGACACCGAGCCGCGACACAAAGGTCTCATATCCGCCGATGATCACCATGATAAGCAGGTTCGAGATCATGACCACGTCGATGAGACCCAGCACCACGAGCATGATGTTGGTTTCGTCGAGAGTCATCGACGCTGTGACCAGATGCCAGACTTCCTTCAGAAACAGCACCACATACACGCCCTGGGCGACGATCAAGCCGAGATAGAGCGGCACCTGCAGCCAGCGGCTCATGAAGATGACGGCGGGCAGCGGGCGCATGGGGCGGCGTGAACGCGCGGAGTCGGGTCGCGAAGCGGACATAGGCAAGAGTCGGATCTAACGCAGGTGACGGAACGTGAACCAAATGCGCCGGGCCAGCGTGCGGGTCACGCGCGCGGGTCGGCACGCAAAGCGAGGCGCGGACGGCGCGGCGCGGGCGCACAACAAGATGTGAGCCGCGGCGCTCGTATCAGCGCGCGCTATTGTACAGCGTCGGCCGGACTTGCTGCGGTGCGGCGGGCAGGGCGGCGGCGCGTCATCCTGAGACGCGCGATTCGAACTGGAATGCGGGCGGCTAGTTCAGTTAGCATTGTGTTAGCCGCTTGACCGCGAGGTTAAGTGGGCCCCCCGTAAGCGCCTCGTTGCGCGAACAAGCGTCAACAGCATGCGCTTTTTGTGCAAAGCGTCGTACGAATCGCATAAGGGTTTTTGCGGGCACGCCGATGCGGCTCGCGTAAGTGGCTGGTAAGTTGCACCGCTTATGGTTCAACATGAGAGCGGACGCGGCCTCGCCTCCATTCGTGCTGCATTGCCGTACGAGTGAAGGAGAGGCGGGCCGGCCGCGGCGCGGCGATCCATCGCGGGTCGCTCGCGCGAGGGCGGGAGACAGCGCGCCGCAATCGTGCTTCGATTGCGGCGTCTACATGACATGGCGCACGAACGTGCGCCGGCACAGGTTTTCATCTTCACCAAGGGGTTGTCGATGTCTGCGATTGAATCGGTTCTTCAGGAACGCCGTGTTTTCCCGCCATCCGCGCAAGCAGCGGCCGGCGCCACGATCTCCGGCATGGACGCTTACCATGCGCTGACCGCCGAGGCGGAGCGGGATTACGAGGGCTTCTGGGGGCGTCTTGCTCGCGAGACGCTAAGCTGGAACAAGCCCTTTACGAAGGTGCTCGACGAATCGAACGCGCCGTTCTACACGTGGTTCGAAGACGGTCAGCTCAACGCGTCGTACAACAGCATCGACCGTCATGTGGAAGCGGGCAACGGCGAGCGCGTCGCGATCGTGTTCGAAGCCGACGACGGCACCGTCACCAACGTCACCTATCAGGATCTGCTGCAACGTGTATCGCGCTTTGCGAACGCGCTGAAAAAGCGCGGCGTGAAGAAGGGCGACCGCGTGGTCATCTATATGCCGATGTCGATCGAAGGCATTGTCGCGATGCAGGCTTGCGCGCGTATCGGCGCGACGCACTCGGTGGTGTTCGGCGGCTTCTCGTCGAAGTCGCTCAACGAACGTCTCGTCGACGTGGGCGCGGTCGCGCTCGTGACATCGGACGAACAGATGCGCGGCGGCAAGGCGCTGCCGCTGAAAAATATCGCCGACGAAGCGCTTGCAATGGGCGGTTGCGACGCGGTGAAGAGCGTGATCGTCTACAAGCGCACGGGCGGCAAGATCGCATGGGACGAAGCCCGCGATCTGTGGATGCATGAACTCATGCAAGCCGAGTCCGATCAATGCGCGCCCGAGTGGGTGGGCGCGGAACATCCGCTTTTCATCCTCTACACGTCCGGTTCGACGGGCAAGCCGAAGGGCGTGCAGCACAGCACCGGCGGCTATCTGCTGTGGGCCGCGCAAACCATGAAGTGGACCTTCGACTGGAAGGCCAACGACGTGTTCTGGTGTACCGCGGACATCGGCTGGATCACGGGCCATAGCTACATCACGTATGGTCCGCTGACGCTCGGCGGCACGCAGGTCGTGTTCGAAGGCGTGCCGACTTATCCGAATGCCGGCCGCTTCTGGGACATGATCGCGAAGCACAAGGTGACGCTTTTTTATACGGCGCCGACCGCGATCCGCTCGCTGATCAAGGCCGCCGAAGCGGACCAGAAAGTGCATCCGAAAAGCTACGACCTGTCCACGCTGCGCATCATCGGCACCGTTGGCGAGCCGATCAATCCGGAAGCGTGGGTGTGGTATCACGAGAACGTCGGCGGCGGCCGTTGCCCGATTGTCGATACGTGGTGGCAGACCGAAACCGGCGGTCACATGATCACGCCGCTGCCAGGCGCCACGCCGCTCGTACCCGGTTCATGCACGCTGCCGTTGCCGGGCATCATGGCGGCGGTCGTCGACGAAACGGGTCAGGACGTGCCGAACGGGCAGGGCGGCATTCTCGTCGTGAAGCGGCCGTGGCCTTCGATGTTGCGCAATGTGTGGGGCGATCCGGACCGCTACAAGAAGAGCTATTTCCCCGAGGAACTCGGCGGCAGGCTGTATCTCGCCGGCGACGGGGCGGTGCGCGACAAGGAGACCGGCTACTTCACGATCATGGGCCGCATCGACGACGTGCTCAACGTGTCCGGTCACCGTCTCGGCACGATGGAGATCGAATCGGCGCTGGTGTCGAATCCGATCGTCGCTGAAGCGGCGGTCGTGGGACGTCCCGATGCAACGACGGGCGAAGCGGTGTGCGCGTTCGTCGTGCTGAAGCGCGCGCGCCCGGAAGGCGAAGAGGCGGTGAAGCTCGCCAATGAACTGCGCAACTGGGTCGGCAAGGAAATCGGTCCGATCGCGAAGCCGAAGGACATCCGCTTCGGCGAGAACCTGCCGAAGACGCGTTCGGGCAAGATCATGCGCCGTCTGTTGCGCTCGCTTGCGAAGGGCGAGGCGATCACGCAGGACGTGTCCACGTTGGAGAACCCGGCGATTCTCGATCAGCTCGGCGAGTCGCTGTAAGGCTGCTCTGCTCGCGCTGGGATCACGCTGGGATCATTCCGGCGCCTATGAAGGGCGGAGGCGTGTCGATCGATGCGCCTCTCGCCCGATGCCGCGTTCCGCGATCGGCGATCCGCGATCCGGCATCGCGCGGACAATCCCGATTGCCTGCGCGGTGCCTTTTTGATACATAGGCGCATGGCCGCGCCGCACTCCACCTCTCATGCCACGCACAATCCCCCGCCCGAACCGCCTGCGGTGTCGGAGGCGTTGGCGCGCGCGCATCAAAAGTATTGGCGCTTTAACGTCACGTTGATCGCCGCGTTGATGAGCGTTGGCTTCGCGGTGTCGTTCCTGTTGCCGCTCGCCGCGCCGATGCTCGCGCATGTGCGGATCGCCGGCTTCAGCTTGCCGTTTTACTTCGGCGCACAAGGCGCGATCCTGATCTACCTGGCGTTGATCGTCGTCTATATCCTGTCGATGCAGCGCGCGGATCGCCGGTTGCAGCGCGCGTTTCTTGCGGATGCCGATGCTGCTGCCGCTGCTGTTGCCGATGCGAACGACGTCGAGAATAGCGCTGTAAATCAGGCTATAAATCACACAACGGACGCCGCTGCGAACCGCATTGCCGCCGATTCCGGCACGCGCGGACTCTAAGCCGATGAAGCTCACGAACCGGCTGATCCGCGCATACGCGTTCTATACGCTCGGCTTCCTGCTGTTCATCTATGTGATGTGGCGCATCGAGCGCACAACCGGTCCGGGCATGTGGATCGGCTACGTGTTTCTGTTCGTGCCGATTGCCGTGTATGCGGTGATCGGCTTGCTGTCGCGCACGTCCGATCTCGTCGAATACTACGTTGCCGGGCGGCGCGTGCCGTCGGCGTTCAACGGCATGGCGACCGCGGCCGACTGGCTGTCGGCGGCGTCGTTCATCGGGCTCGCCGGCTCGATCTACGCGACGGGCTACGACGGCCTCGCTTACCTGATGGGCTGGACCGGCGGCTATTGCCTCGTCGCGTTTCTGCTCGCGCCGTACGTGCGCAAGCTCGCGCGCTATACGATTCCCGATTTCCTCGGCACGCGTTTTTCGAGCAATGCGGTGCGCGGGCTCGCGGCGTTGTCCGCGATTCTGTGTTCGTTCGTCTATCTCGTCGCGCAGATCCAGGGCGTCGGTCTGATTGCGACGCGCTTCATCGGCGTCGACTTCGCCGTCGGGATTTTCTGCGGACTCGCGGGCATTCTCGTGTGCTCGTTTCTCGGCGGCATGCGCGCGGTGACGTGGACGCAGGTTGCGCAGTACATCATTCTGATCGCCGCGATCCTGATTCCTGTTTCGATGATCGCGCACAAGGACGGACTCGGCTGGGTGCCTCAATTGAGTTACGGCCGGTTGATGGAGCGCATGGAGAGTCTCGAGAAGCAGGTGCGCGACGAGCCGCTCGAGCAGACCGTGCGCGACGACTATCGACGCCGTGCCGCATTGATGCAGCAGCGGCTCGACATGCTGCCGCATTCGTTCGTCGAGGAGAAACTGCGGCTCACGCAGCAGGTGGCCGATTTGCGGCGGCGCAATGGTCCGCTGCGCGAAATCAAGGAGCGCGAAAAAGCGCTCGAGCAGTTTCCACGCGATGCCGCCGCCGCGCAGGTCGTGTGGACTCAGCAGCGTGATGACATGCTGATGCGCGCGGCCGCGCCGCTGCCGATGCACGAGCCGTTTCCCACAGCAAGCGACGAAGACCGGCGCATGCACGAGCGCAATTTTCTTTCACTGCTGCTGTGTCTGTCGCTCGGCACGGCAAGTCTGCCGCATATTCTGACGCGCTATAACACGACGACGTCGGTGGCGTCGGCGCGTCGCTCGGTCGGCTGGACGCTGTTTTTTGTGGCGCTTTTCTACGTGACCGTGCCGGTGCTCGCGGTGCTGATCAAGTATGAGATGTTGACGAATCTCGTCGGTCATCACTTCGCCGATTTGCCGCAATGGCTCACGCAATGGCGCAAGGTCGAGCCGACGCTGATCAGTCTCGCCGACACCAACGGCGACGGCATCGTGCGATGGAGCGAAATTCAGATGCAGCCCGACATGGTGGTGCTGGCCGCGCCGGAGATCGCGGGCTTGCCGTATGTGATGTCCGGGCTGATTGCTGCGGGCGCGCTGGCCGCGGCGCTCTCGACAGCCGACGGTTTGCTGCTCACGATCGCCAATGCTTTATCGCACGACGTGTATTACCACATGGTCGACCCGGGCGCGTCGAGTCAGCGGCGTGTGACGATTTCGAAGATCCTGCTGTTGGGCGTGGCGCTGTTTGCGTCGTATGTGGCGTCGTTGAATACCGGCAACATTCTCTTTCTGGTCGGCGCGGCGTTTTCGCTCGCGGCATCGAGCCTGTTTCCGGTGCTCGTGCTCGGCGTGTTCTGGAAGCGCACGACGCGCCTCGGCGCCGTGGCCGGCATGCTGGCGGGGCTGCTCGTGTGCATCTACTACATCGTGTCGACGTATCCGTTCTTCGCGCAGATGACGGGCTTCGCGGGACCGCGCTGGTTCGGCATCGAGCCGATCAGCTCGGGCGTGTTCGGCGTACCGGCGGGTTTTCTGGTGGCGGTGGGTGTGAGTCTTTTTGATCGGAAGCCGGATGCTTATACGAGGGCGTTGGTGGATTATATTCGGCATCCGTAGGGGGGGCGTTGCGGCAGCGGGGACGGCCCGAAGTGGAACTGCGCGCGGTATCGTTCACGTGGCGGGAAGCGGTTCTTGAGTCACCGTCAGGGTGAGATATTCAACCAGTACTTCCGCGCCGACCGAACTCGAAAACGAGGCAATTTTTTTTCGCGGCCAGTGGCTGCCCCACGGGTGCGCCTCCTCCAGCGCAGTGACTGCCGATTTGTATTCGGCGGAATCGAAGTCCTCGAGAATCTTCAATTGATAGACGATGTTCTGTGCGGCAAAGCCATTCGCCAGACAGCGCGACGCGCCCGCGAATACCAGCTGCGCTTGATTGGATTTGTCGTCACTGCGCAAGACGACCACAACGGTTTTCGTGTCGGCTTCGACTGCGACTCCGACGAGAAACCAATCGTGAAATGAGGGGTATTGTTGCATCGTGGCTTCTCGTTAGGGGTTCCAGGGGCTGAAGGGAACGACATCATTGCCCGAATCGCGTCCCCCAGGTCCCCAGTTATGGGCATGAGGCTGCAGCCCGTTATGAATGTGATCAAAGTCCAGATCGACTATCGGCTTTCGGTCATCGCCGAATAGACGCATTTGCCCTGAACCGGGATTCGTGTACCAACCAGCATCACCCAGGTTCGGCGTTTTCGCTATCTCGAAGGAATCGCCGGTCGTTGTGTCTGCTTCGTACTCGAACGGCTGTGCATCACTTAGCGGCGTAGCAGTGTCCGTGAGATTGCTCCTGGCGTCGGCCAGTGACGAAGGGGCCGCATTCGCATTGCGGGCTGCACCCGCATTTATCCGGTCCACCATGTCGTTATAGCGGTCAATGTAAGCCGTCGCCGCATCGTAGGACATTCCGCAATCGTTCATTAACGAGCTGCGGAAGTCGGGAAGCCCTTGGGGCTTCGGTGACGGATTGCCGCCCGCGCCGCCTGTGCGCGATTGCTCGGCAATCAGAACAACACTCTCGCCGCGAATCATGGACTGCAATGTTTCTATGACCTCGAGGTCAGCGCCATTCTTTGCCAGCCGCTGGTGCCAATGGAAATTCGTCCCGAGAAAAGCGCGGACCCGCCCAACGAGCGCGGCGTCCTTTGCCCATATATCGGCATATGCGCGTTGGGAGAACTTCTTGCCTTCTTCAACTGCCTCTTTCTGCTCGGTGGAAAGAAAGATGCGCCCGCTCGCGTAGGCATCCTTGCTGTACATCAGCCAGCGTTGAAACGAATCTGTCTTTAGTTCAGTTCCACCCATCGTCAGCCTCGTCGCTCGTGATGACGTAACGCTAGCAGATTGCCCGGCGCTCATGTTTTTGGGATGTTTGCCGTTATTTGGTCCAGCGTGCGGTTCGCGAACGGTTCCCCGGTAGTTTTATTTTGCTCGTCGATGAGAACGGCGCTGCCGCCGATATTGCGGTGCGCGTATTTGACGATCATTTTTTTCACGCCGGCTCGGTGCAGGATGCGATGCGCCGTCGGCCTATGCGCTGGTCAAACGCGATTCTCGCAAAGGGTCTGGCGGACGGCCCGAAGTTTGCTATAATTCGGCTCCCCGCGGAGAGATGGATGAGCGGTTTAAGTCGCACGCCTGGAAAGCGTGTATAGGTTAATAGCCTATCGGGGGTTCGAATCCCCCTCTCTCCGCCAGGAAGCCAACTAAGCCCATGATTTCGTGGGCTTTTTTGTTTTCGAGGCAGATCTACCCACGTTTTTACCCACATTGAGCGCGGCGGCTCGTCACTGACTTTTGGCCAGGCTGCGGCATTGTTCTAGTGAAACATCGGAGTGGAGCGGTATGCGCAAGGCATTTGCGGGATTCTATCAACCCACCTCTGACGATCTTGTTGGTCTTTGGCGTGAGGCCGTTTTCGTACTGGACGCCAACGTTCTGCTAAGTTTGTACCGCTACCCGCAACAAGCTCGTGATGACCTTTTCAAAGTCTTGGAGAGCATTGCCGACCGCTTGTGGATACCTTTCAACGTTGCTTTGGAGTTTCAGCGAAACCGAGTGTCGGTTATCGCCGGTGAGAACGCGAAGTTCGAGGAGACTGTGGAGCAACTGGATGCGGCCGAGTCGAAGCTCGTCCAGGCAGTGGAGAAACTGGAATTGGACCGCCGTGGATTGGGCATTGACACTGCGCCTCTGCGTGAGTCACTGAAGGGTGCCATCCAGGAGATTAGGAGCGCCGTGAGCGCGGGAAAATCGCGGCAGTTGGCAATCAGCCACGACGACGAGGTTCGCGAGCGATTGGAGACGATTCTGGGCGACAACGTGGGGCCACCTCCAGAAAATCAGGCCGCTGTAAATGCGTTCGTTTCCGATGGGGAGGCTCGATATGAGAGAAAAATTCCACCCGGTTTCAAGGATGCTGCGAAAGGCCGAAATCCCGCCGACGCCAAATTTTTTCATGATGGTATCGAGTATCCATCAGAATATGGCGACTTGATCGTGTGGCGTCAGGTGATTGCTCATGCTAAAAACAGTAGCTTGAGAAAGGTTATTTTTGTTACCAACGACAAGAAAGAGGATTGGTGGCTAAGAGAATCCGGTAAAACTCTCGGACCGCAGCCACAACTCATACAGGAAATACGGCGAGAGGCGGGAGTAGAGGCGTTTTGGATGTATGCCGTGGACCAGTTTCTTGTCCACGCACGTCGATTTTTGAATGCAGAAATCGACGAATCTTCCGTAACAGAGGTCAGAGAAGTAGCTGCACAAGATGTCGCGCAAGTGTCGGAGGCATCCTCTGGTGCCGACGAACCGATCGAACTGTTGAGCGTATTGCGCCTGATGAATTCCGGAGTGAGTCACTCTTACGTTTCACGATTCGCCAAGTCGCGGAAAAACCGGCGCAGCATGTATTCCACGACGGGACAGGACGTACCGAGCGTCGTGCGCCAAGCCGTGCTGGCTTGGGTCCAAGATCAGCGCCTTCCAGACGAAACCGTCGATACGCGTTTCGGTCGATTCCCGGAATTTATACTCCGCGACGAAGCCAAGGCACGTGGTATTCATTGCGTATACGACGACATGCGAGGGATGGAAACAAATCTCCTCGGTCTCTTTCTGGACTGCACGATGGAGGTTACATCTAAGTCCTATGCCACCTTCACGATAGCATTCGTGTCGATGCCGTTTACCGACGGACTTAGTTCCGCTCTGCGCAAAAAAGCAGTCGAATATGCGTCAATTTCCCCCGCGATAAAGTGCGTCTTTTTGCAATTCGATGATTCGTTCAAGATAAGTGAGGGTGCCGGGACATAACTGCGGCAGACCATGCATCTCGGCGATCACTGAATTGTAAATTTTTGCCCGTTGAGCGGTGCGAATGTCACAGTGGAGTCGCGTCTTGCCAGATCGCATCATAAGCCGCTACCTTCATTGCAGCGATATCAACGGGCACCTTAACTATCGATGCGGGCGCGCGCCCAGCGAAGTCTTTGAGCGATTGCGTAAAAATCCAGACCGAGCCGCCGTCGGTCACAATCAGACGATCATGCAAAGCCCGGGCGGGCGCGAGCCGCACGTCTAGCGGCCGAACGGCCTTGTACTGCGCGGCCCATCTCGTCGCCGCTGGCCGTAGACTTGGCTTAACAGAGTGTTCGTCGCCGAGGACGCGAATGGTCGCTGTCTCCGGCGCCAACACGGCAAAATCCGTGAGGATAGTTGCATCCGCATAAGCGTCCACGATCAGTACGTCGTCGCGGGCATTGCCAAGTATTTTTGAAACTGCCGATATTGCGGAGAATTGCTCTCCCACAGTGATGAATGCGCCTTGGGTTTCGGCGGGTGCCGCCAGTTCCGCGCGCGCCAATGCTCGGTGTAAAACGGCGGCGATGGTTCGTGCGTGGCGCTCCCGAGAAGCAGCGTCCAAATTTTGCATCGCGAAATTGAAAGCAATGGTGTCTGCAAGTGGCGCGCACTGCTCTATCAACGCGGACGCTCGCCCCATCCATTGATACGTTTCTGGAGCGATGGGACCGTTCGCGCTCAAATCAGGCATCGTCGCGACGAGAGTGCCTAGATTGACGTACAGCGCTTCGGCGTCCAGTTTCATGCTTTAAGTATATAGCGAGACACCGGAAATGCACGACACTGATTGTCGTTGTGATTGCCCCGATACTTCCGGCGTCGGGGCCAGCGCGGAACGAAAACAGCCGAATCAGTGTGATTTGCCCGTCACACTACCGCTCGGCCAACACGGCAACCCGGGAGGAAAACTATTGCGCTACTTCGAGTCCACGGCGCAGCAGGCCGGTGGCGGCTTGGCTCAGTGACAGCCGCACACCCGTTTGCTGCTGCACTCGCTGCCTGTGCTGTTCGATGTGCTTCATCAATTCAGCTTCAGCCACCACGGTAAAGCGGCCTTTGGTTGCCGTTGCTTCAAAAGTGTTTGTTTGCATGTTGACAGCGCCTTTCAATCTTTAAACCGTTCCATCCAGGGCTTTGCAGAATCCGGCAACCTGAAACCTAAGCCGGGCTGCGCAAGCTCATTGGCAACCCCTACATTGATGGCGCGTATCACGCGGGCCACCTGTGCCGGGTCCAGTTCTGGCCATGCCCGCAAAATCCGCGCTTCCAGATCGGTCGTATCCTGCACGACCAGCCGCCCCAATCCGACCATGGAAACGATCACGCGCGGGCCGTTTTGGGTCGGAGTGCGCGCCATATATCTAGCGCTGTCCACCGCGTGCTGGACTTCCTGCGGCAGCATGATGGGCGCCGATTTTTTAACCAGTTTTGGCGATTTCTTCCGACCGGTCAGGCGCGCCATCTTTTTGAGATAGGCATGAATTCCGCCGCTCATGCCTGCACCGTCCAGAAACGCGTCGTATCCGGCAGCAGCGACTGAAGGGCAGCCCATGCCGTCACGGCCAGCGAACCGTCGATGTTGGTACGGTCCACGATCACGTCCACGTCGCTGCGAATCATCACGGCCGAACGTGCAAACGAACCCACGATGGTGGCAGCCATATCGGGCGTCAGTTCGGCAGCAATGCCAGCAGCGCGCAACACGCCGTTGTTGTCGATTGCGGCGCCGTGGCCAGCCGTACCGACCAGTGCCCGCAGCTCCCTCATGCGAACACCTGCGGCGGCAGCGTCAGCCAGGCTAAACGCGGCGGGATTCGCTGCGATGATTGCGCCCGTCAGTACGGCATCCGTCGTGCGCGCCAGGCCTTGAGCAATGGCGTGCATGATCGAGTCTTCAATCGACGGGTAGCCTTTCAGGGTGGCCCGGCTGAACTCGAACCGCAGGCCATAAATGGCCGTATTGGTTTGCGGGCCGCCTGCTGCGTCCAGATGAATGGCAGCGCGCTTGATCGGCAGCGGCGTGGCGGCCACTTCCGAGCCGTCCGCAACAAGGGCAAACGGCGCAGCTTCGAACGTTTCGAAGTAAGCCTGTTTGCTCATCATCACTACGTCGCCCAATACGCCTGTCGAAACGGCTTCGGTGGGGTCTTTGTAAATAATGATTTCGGCGCCAGCCTGTGCCACCAGCGACTGGCGCACGATTGCTGCGTCGATGCGCAGGTTTTCCACTGCGGGCCTGCCGTTCGGCGGGCGCTTCAGCGTGCCATCTGCGGCCTGAATTTTCGGCAGCTCGTCACTGTTCAGGTCGATAGTGCCGCGCACGGACGGGCTGCCCGGAATGACGGCGCGCACGTCGCCATTCTGGTTAAACAACGGCTTATCGCCTGGCGCGTTGCGGGCAAAGTCGAAAAGGTCTGAAAGCTTGTTTTGTGTGGGCATTTTTGGTTTAACAAATGAGTAGGAATCCGAACAAGTGCGCGTTCATCTGCATTATTCAGACTTCTGCGCACTAACTACACATGGGGGTTTTGCTTGCGCCTACCGCAATGCCTGTCGGGAATCGCAGAAGTAAAGCGCTGCATCTAGAGCAGAATTGAAATCGCTGCGAGTGAAGCCGTTGCGCTCGAATACTGCAATGAAGGCGCGAACGTCATCGTCTTCAAGATCATCCCCGATGGAATCCAGCCAGCCCAGCACGACAGTGGCGGTAACAGGCAACGATGCATTTTGGCCAGCGGTGATTTGTTGGCCGATTGCGAGGTTGAGAAGCCATACACAATCATGTTTCCCGTCAGCCAGGCTGGGAAGCATGCCATTGCGTGCATACAACTCAACGTTTTGCGCGGGGATGCCAAACAGCATGGCCATCCTTTCTGCCGTACAAGCATATGCGGGGCTGTGGTCGTTCATCGCGTGGTTTGTAGCGTCGTGCATCGTGGCGGTCCTTGTTGGTTAAAGTGCGTCGGGAACTACTTCTGGAAAGTCGCTTTCGGCTGTCGAATCAAAATGTTCGTATATCGAACATAGTCGTAGCGTGAGGTTTTAGAACCCTCTCAGAAATTTATTCAGGCGGTGCCTTGGACCCCGTGCCGTCACCCCCTCAGGAAGGACCCATGTAGGGGGGAGGGTCTAGGCGGCGCGCTGTCGCTTCAATGCACCGGCTATGCTGTTACGCCGCGTCGAGTCAGCGCGTACGCAAAGCCGTTGCCTTCGGTCGGCGCAATGCTGCGCGGCCTGACAATCCCATCTGCGCGGCGGTCCCATGCGCTCAATCCGTTGGCGAAGGCCTCCGCAGCCACGATGCATCCGCATGTCATCCAGGCGGAGACGTCACCGCGTTCAACCTCACGCAGCATTTGCATGTGCCGCCTGCCCAGCGCATCACGAGCAGCCAAATATTTCTTCGTGACATCAGGCGTTTGCATCGTCGCTCCCCACCGCAGCGCGATATTGAAGAGCAGTTTCTCCGATAATCCGACGCACCACACGGCGCAACTCATTCGCGGAGTCGGTATTCAGTCCGACCGTTACGGTTGCAATCCCCATCGCGTGAATCCGGCTAACCAGAACGTGTTCCATTTCACCGGCTACCTGCTGCGTTAAGGCAGCCAGAACCACGTCGCTAAGTCTTTCTGACATTTGAAGTACTCTAGACATTAATTGATGACGCGAATACTAAGATGGCGCGCAATTGCCTGCAACGTTGATTAATGGAAACAAAGCCGCGTGCTGAATTCGTAACTAGTTGAATTTGATGAGTAAATTCTCAAATTTGTTTTCTTATGGAAACATTTTCTAGACGTCATTGTATTTTTCTATCTTATGTAATTCTCGATTTTAATGCGTTTAAACGCATTCTTTGGATTGGCACGTTACCGCGTATCCGCCTTGGGGAATTGGGTGGTTACGCCGCAATGCTTGCTGGTATTGGTCTGCGCGAAGTGTTGCCACTGTTACCGCAAAAACAATCAATCTGATCTTCTACCCCTACTTACTCAAGTTTGATTTTTCTTTGATTTGAGGTGGTAACAGAGGTAACGAGGTAACAGCCTATATACGGCACGGGTTTCCGCGTTACCACCTCGCCGCGAAGCCGGTAACAAGCTGGGAACAAAAAAACCCGCCGAAGCGGGTATAGGTCAAAAAGGTGTGGCGGTTTCGGGTGCGACTCTAAGCCACGATTTGACAAGTCGGCTTCCCTTTCGGGTGGTTCTGCGCTCCCACCCCAGCGCGCGAAGAATTTTTCCCGCGCGCATTTGCTCGGCCTTTCCCTGCTTGGCGATTTCCAGCGCGATGGCGTCGCGCAGCAGATCGGACACGACAATTTCTCTGCGTCCCAAGCAGTAATCGGAGATTGCCGGTTCCCAAGCGTCATCCTCGCGCCGTTCTTCGGCTTGCTCGCGGTGCGCCTGCTCGGGTACTTCCCACCAAGTCGCCCGGTCCGTGTAGCGCTCCACGGCTTCTGCGAATAGCTGTTCGCGGTTACGCGCGAGCCATTCGATGTCGATCTTGCCGACAGCTACCGGCCAGAATCGACGCGCGCCCGTTGCGTCGCGCAGATAGTCGCTTTCGTTCGTCGTGCCTGCGAATACGGTTCGCCTGGGAGCGTCGATGGAATGCTTGGCATATGGCGGCCGGAATCTATCAGTTTGTGAGCTAAGGACCTGCTTGATGCGCGTAATATCCGACTTTCGAAACGCGTCCAGTTCGGCAATCTCAACCAGCCATTTGCCTTGGATGGACACGAAGAAATCTTTGCTGTCTAGGGAGTCGGTAAGCTCCGCGTAGAACGGGCCGCCCAGCGTCGCTAGCAGTGTCGATTTGCCTTTGCCCTGGCTGCCTTCGAACACGGGCATAGTGTCCACCTTGCAACCCGGCGCGATGCCGCGAGCAACCATAGAGATGAGGAAGTTTCGTGCGACGGCGTTATGGTATTCGTCGTGCCGCGCACCGGCCGCCTGCGTCAGCCATGAATCCAAACGCGGCACAGCATCCCAGCGAAGCGATCTCAGCCAGGCGTGCAATTCGTCGCGTTGGTGCTTCATCGCCAGGACCATCACAGCCTGTTCCACCATATCGGGCGTGAATTTCACCAACCCCATTTCGCCTTGCAGCACATCCGCGATTGCGATGCGGTCCACGTCGGTCCAGCGTCGCGGCTTCTCGCAATCCCATGTCGTAAAAACTTGTTGGTGAAACGTATCGTTCCAGAAGCGGCCGGTGAAGCGCGGATGCCTTTCCAGTACCTCACGGACGTTAGAGACGGTTCCAATCGGTTCGCCGCGTCCGTTCGGATGCACGTTGACCCCAGCGGCAGCGAGGCGCTGAAACGCCAGCCACGGATTGGTCACGACTGCGCCCGTTACTGCCTTATCGGTCATGCGCGCTCCCGCTTCGGGGTCCAGCCCATTTCGGCTAGTGTTTCGCGGGCAGCCTGGATAAACGCTTCCGGGCGACGCGGGGCCGACCTAGCGATTTTCAGAAACATATCGCCAGCTTCATCCAGGGAATAGCCTTTTCGCATTTCCCGCGTCGTGAATCGAACAACGTTCTCTCGCGCATCATCGCGGATAGCTGCTTCCAGCGCTTGTCGTCGCGCTTGTGTCGCAGCAGCCCACGCTTTAAAATTTTCGACGGTAGCTTGCTTTTCTTGAGGGAGTGCCATGGTCGTGGTGCTCCCTTTTTTATCGACCACGGGCGGCCGCGATACGCTGATCGAGCCAATCATTCACTTCCTGTTCGACCCACCCGGCGTAGCGTGGCGCCAATCGAATAGACGCTGGAAATTCACCGCGCCGGATCATTTGATAGATGAACGGCTTTGATAGGCCGGTCCGATCAAGCACGGTGGCAATGCGGATAATCTTCGTCGGTTGCTGGTGTGTTTGCATCGTGTGTACCCGAAGTTTCGTTGGTGTGTGTCGGATTTTGAAGACCGATGCAGACATTCTCCACGTGGGGGTTTTTGCATTCCACATGAGGGTTTCTCAGCCCGCACATGGATACAAAAAAGCCCGTTTAAACGGGCTTAGTACTGGGCGTTAGGCTTGGCGTTGAATCGGTATCACGTTGCCGTCTTGGCGTTTCTTCGCACAGTATGCGGCCCAAGCTTCCATCATCTTTCCGCGCTTCGCGAGCAAATCGCCTCGCTGGTAGGCTGCCTCGACCTCGCTGCGAACGGCATGGGCGAGAGCCTTTTCCGCCAGTTCGCGCGGGAAGTTGGTGCATTCGGCGGCCCAATCGCGGAACGTCGAGCGGAACCCATGCACGGTTAGGTTCTGGCGCTCCATGCGTTTCAACACCGCCAGCAAGGTCATGTTAGAAAGGCCGGTCCCTTCACGCATACCGGGAAACACGAAGTCGCCATGGCGCGCCGCTTGCATCTCCTTCAAGATCGCAACAGCGCGCTTGCTTAGCGGCACGCGGTGTTCCTTCTTCATCTTCATGCGCTCCGCTGGAACAGTCCACAGTTTGGCATCTAGGTCGATCTCGCTCCACTGTGCGCCGATAATTTCAGCCGTTCGGGATGCGTTGAGAATGCAGAATTCCAGCGCGCGAGCCGCCACACCCTGCATGCCGCGAAGATCGTCCATGAACGTGCCAATGTCGCCATAGGGCAGCGCCGCGTGATGTTCGCCTTTCTGCACCGCGCTTGGCTTTGCGAGCAGAGTGTCTAGATGGCCCTTCCATCGAGCCGGGTTTTCTCCACTACGCAGGCCGCGAGTAGTCGCCCATGCCAGCACTTTTTCTAGTCTGCCGCGAACGCGAGAAGCCGTTTCGTTCTTTGTCGTCCAGATCGGCTCTAGCACTCGCGTGATGTCGTGCGTGTCAACCAGGGCAATGTCCTTCTTGCCAATAAACGGGGCTGCATACGTTGCCAGTGTGTTGGTCCATTGTTCCGCGTGCTTTTCGTTCTTCCATCCGTGTCGGTGCGCCTCAATGTAAGCGTCCGAACACTCCGTGAAAGTCATTTTCGCCGCGATCTTGGCACGCTCTGACTGGCGCATGGCCAACGGATCATCGCCATTCCCCAACGCCCGCCGCATCCCCTCTGCTTTTTCCCTGGCTGATTCCAGCGAGACATTCAGATAAGCCCCCAGCCCGATTTCGTGCGACTTCTTGTTCCTGGCGTATCGAAAGATCCAGGATTTCGAGCCACTAGGACTGACCTGCAAATACAGGCCTCCGCCGTCGCTATAGTAGCCAGGTGTTTTTTCCTGTCGAACCTTGGTTGCCGACAGCTTCTTAATTGGTCGCGCCATTGTTCCGCCTCGTTGAGCTACCCACGTTTCTACCCACACTTGTTGAGCAGATGGTACCACACTGACGCAAACTCAAGCACACCAAAAAGCCTTACCGGGCGGTGGTTTCAGGCCGACATAAAGACTCTTGCAAACTCATGGATACTCGTCGTATGCGGACCCTCTCTCCCCAGGAAACCAATTAAGCCCATGATTTTTCGTGGGCTTTTTTGCGTCAAATCCAATTCCCACGCTACGACCCGCACTCTGCTGCCGATCGTTCGATCCGCTCATTGTGACTGCCACGTGATAACCGGCGATGCCGGCTGCTCGGACGATCCTCGCACGCTCACAGTAGAAAACGCGGCGGCAAGATTGCCGCTGCACGCAACGTTTTCGTCTGTCCCGATGAAGCGCACCGCCTGCCCCCTCCGGTCGCGCGAAGACGTATACGGACTACATTGCCGCTGCTCCTCTTTAAACAGGCCCGCAGCCCTCACCGACGCTCCTCCACGCTTCCCCTCGCCACCTCAAATCGACGCACGCCCCAACCACTCACGCACATAAAGAGAATGCGACACCCGCACCGCCGAAGGCTCACGAGATTTCGGTGTCCCAACGAAAATAAATCCCAGCACGCGCTCGGACGGCTCAAAGTCGAGCGCGGCCCGCAGATTCGGATCGTAGGCGTCGGCGCCCGTCGCCCAGAAGCCGCCGTAGCCGAGCGCGTGAATCGCGTTGAGCATATTCATCGCGGCCGCGCCGACCGACAGCAGTTGCTCCGTTTCCGGCACATGCGAGTCCGCGCAAGGCGCCGCGGCGATCACGATGATAAGCGGCGCCGTGTACGCAAGCTGCCGCCGATGCTCCAACTCCGCGCGAGGCTTCGCAGGCTCGCGACGCGCCGCGACATCGACGAGCACATCGCCAAACTCGGCCCGCGCGTCGTCGCGTATCAGTGCAAAGCGCCACGGACGCAGCGAGCCATGATCCGGCGCTCGCATCGCGGCATCGAAGATGAGACCCAGCTCCGTCTCGCTGGGCCTTGGCTCGGCGAGCGGCCAGTGCGACTGACGCGAGAGCAGGGTGTCGAAAAAAGCGTGCCGCGCCCGTGACGCGGTGTCGTCCACGTTGCCGCTTTGCGAGTTGTCCATGACGAGTGCCTCGAGTTTCCAATCTCGCCGATGATGGCGACAAACGCATGACAATGCAAATGATTCTTATTTGCTTGTCTGATGAAACGTTTTGGCTTAAGCTCCTTTTCCGCAGCCGCACACGTTTGCGTGAGGCTGCGAGAACGGCGACCAAAAGCAGGACGTCGCCGGCCTTGACATTCACAGCGGCCGACGAGTAAATTTAAATGCAAATGATTCGCATTTAAATGCGAAACGGATAAGCCGTCGATCGAAGTGAAGCAGCAGTGCTTTGATGTTGAAGGCACAGAAGGGCAGCCGATGCCTTCACCCGATCAACCAGACGTACACAACTTCGTTCAGCAAGGAGCCGCGATGAGCTGGGGTGACGAAAACAGCAATTTCGTTGTCGTTGTAAATGATGAAGAACAGTATTCGATCTGGCCTGACTACAAGGCCATTCCCGCCGGCTGGCGCGAAGCGGGCAAGTCCGGCAGAAAGGACGAATGCCTGCAATGGATCGACGAAGTCTGGACGGATATGCGTCCGCTGAGCTTGCGCAAGGCGATGGCCGAGAGCGCAGCGGCCGACCGCGTGACCAACTCGTGATGCGCGAGCATTGAACCGATGAGCTCGCCGAATCGCATGCCGAATGTGCCTGAGATGCACGACGCGCCCACCACGCTGACGCTCGTCTGTCTCGCGCATGCCGGCGGCAGCGTGGCGCTGTATCGGGACTGGCAGCATCGGCTGCCATCGTTCGTGCAGGTGCGCACACTCGAGCTGCCGGGTCACGGCATGCGCCGCTCCGTAGCGCCGCATACCGAATGGCCAGCGCTCGTCGCGCAACTCGCGGACGAACTGCTCGCGCTCGTCGATGGCGGCGCTCCATTCGCGTTGTTCGGCCACAGCATGGGTTCGCTCGTCGGACTGGAACTCATGCATGCGCTGCGCGAGCGGGGCAAGCCGGCGCCCGTCTGGTTCGGTGCATCGGCAACCATCTCGCCGGCGCGCCGCAAACACGAAACGCATTGGCTCGATTGTTCGCATGACGAAATGATTGCATGCCTGCGCGAGCGCGGCGGCACGCCGGCCGAACTGCTCGACGACGCGGATTTCGTCGACTTCATGTTGCCGCTGCTGCGCGCCGATTTTCATTTGTGCGGCACGCATCCGACGCGTATGACGACGCATACGATGGCGCACGCCGGCACGTCGGCTGGCGGCGCGGCGCTGGACTGTCCGATCGACGTATTCGTCGGCCGCGACGATCCCGCCACGGCCAACAGCACAGACGTCGATGCGTGGGCACAACAGACGCGCGGCCCATGCCAGGTGCACTGGTTCGACGGCGGGCATTTTTTCATCGACACGGCGCGCGACGTGGTACTTGCAGCGGTCGCCGAGTCGCTCGCGCAACGAATGCAAGAAGCGCAAGGAACACACCAGCCGCAAACCGCACAAACGCCGCAGCCCGCCAACACGACGACGCAACCGTTGCACCGGGCCCTCGCGTGACTCGCTCGCGCGAAACGCCCAGCAACCAACACTCGCAGTTTGAGGCAACCCGGATAAGGACCGAATGACCATGAGCCAGGCTTCGCTGCCGATCTTCGATTTCTCGCCGTTCGTTGGCCACAGCGAGCGCTACGTCGCGCTCATCAAGCAGTTCGCGGCGGCGCAGCCGTTTCGCAGCGCGACGGTCGACGAGTTGCTGCTCGACGACGATTTCCATCGCCGCCCGTTGCGTCCCGAGGACTTCGAGTTCCTCAAGTTCATGAAGCCGGTGCGCGAGCACAACGTGAGCCGTCTTCCGGCGCTCGCGTCCGGGCGCACGCTGATGTCGATCTATGAGCTCGATCTCGCGCGTCCGCCGCTGAGCGCGGAGCCTGCCGACTGGCAACGCTTCACCGATTTCTATAGCGAAGACAAACGCGAACTGGGCGCGCAGATCGCGCCGTTTCTCGAAGCGTACGCATTCGAATACCTGACGAAAGACGTCAACACGAGCGAAGATATCGGCGCTGCGAGCGCGCGCATCACGCGCATTGTCGACGACGAGCTTGCGTTCTGGAGCGACACCTTCGCGCGGCTCATGCGCAACGACTACCTCGAAGAAGGGCTGCGCTTCATCATGGTTCAGCGCTGGGCGCTCGCGGTCTCCAAGCGCCGCGCGCTCGCGCGCGCCGGCGCAAGCGGCTTCTTCGACATGCTCCCGCCCGACGAGCGGCCCAGCCTTCATCGCGAAACGCCTGACGACGCGCTGTTCGAACGCGTCGCGTCGGCGAGCGGCGTGACGCGTCGACAGCACGCGTACTGGCAGTTCTATCTGCCGACCAGCACCGCGAAATGCAACCTGTTGTACGCGCTCGCGCGTCGGCCGGATCGCGCGTTCGGACTGATCGGCGCGGCATTCGCGGCCGAAGCCGAATGGCTCGCCTTCGGTCTCGCGCTCGAACGCGCCTGCGCGCACTTGCAGCCGGCTGGCCGAAATCATACGGATGCCGAAGCATTGAAAAGCGCGCTCGAACAGCGCTGCGCGCGAGCATTGCGGCGCGTGGCCGATAATTTCGGTGCGGCGGCGCGTGCGCAGTATGTGCAAGGCATCGTCGCGGGCGAGCGGCTTGCCGCACGTGGTCGCTGGGATCTCGGCGAGCAGTTGCGCTGGCTTGCATCGATTCGCGAGTACGTTGCGTTCGCGCATCGCATCAGCGCGCGCATCGACACCGAGTGCCCGGGCATCGACCGCGAGACGTTCGTCGAACCGCACGAAATGTGTTCGACGACGCACGTGCACAACGATCATCGCCTCGTCACGATCGAGGAGGGCGACATGCTCTTCTGGGGCAACGTCGGCATGCAGCACGCAATGCACAAAGGCGACATGGTGCTGATTCCCGATGGACGTCTGCATGGCTCGACGGTGGTGTCGAACGAATGCACGTATCACCAGCCGATCATTCCCGATGCGTGGATCGAGGCCCTCGTCGCCGAACTCGACGAACCGGCGACGGCCACGACGTAAGCGAATACAAACAAGAAGAAAACCGCAGCACCATGCAGGCGCCCACGGCGAAGATCGACAACAGAGGTGCCTCTTCCCCACGACAGTATCGACGTCCCGGCCACGCGGTCCGGGATGCCTCGCGCGCTCGGCGCGCACAACAGTGGGTCAGGAAGAGAGAGCGAACGATGCAAGCAGGCAACAGTGCTGTCGGAGAGGCCGATCGATTCGAGGTCAGCGACTGGAAGAGCCGGATCATTGCCGGCAGAGCGACGGGCGCCGCGGTGTCCGCGCCCGCGTGGCTGGACGCTTCATATGCGACGCTGCGCGAGCAGGTCCTCGATCCGGCGTATCCGTGCTTTTTCGGCACGATGGCGGAGCGGCGCGGCGAGATGTTCTATTCGTTCGTGAACGGCCGCGATCTGCGCGATCTGCCCGCGACGATGCAAACTTTCGCGGAGCTCGCGGTGCGGCCGGAGTACAGGAGAAATAACATCGCGGTATTCTTCGAGCCAGACCCGGAGCCGCTTTCGCACGATGCATATCGAACGCTTTTCTGGGGCATTCTGCAGCGGTTGCACGACATCGACCCGGACCCGGCGGCAGACCAGCAGCCGGACCCGATGGATGAAGCGTGGGAGTTTTCATATGCGGGTGTGCAGATGTTCGTGGTGTGCGCGTGTCCGTCGTTTCGCGCGCGCCATAGCCGTAATTTAGGTCCTGGAATGGTGCTGCTGTTCCAGCCGCGTTCGGTATTTGTCGATACCATCACGAACAAGGTGATTGGCCGTGAGGCACGCAATCAGGTGCGCAAGCGTCTGGAAACATGGGACGACATTCCCGCGCATCCCGATCTCGGCTTTTACGGCGATCCGGGCAACCTCGAATGGAAGCAGTACTTTCTGGACGACGCAAACGCGCCCATCGAGGAGCGCTGTCCGTTTTTGAAGCGCCGCGCGCAGGCCGCGGCACATTCGGCGCAGGCGCGCCGTCATGTGCCCGCGCACGGCGCGCGTAACGAACACGAAAAAGCCTTCGCGCATCGGGACGATGCGCGGGGCGCCGATAACTGACGCGGCCCCTTGCATTGACGCCGCGACGAAAGGAGCTTCATGTCCGTACTTTTGCAACTGGTCAGCAAATCGCGCTGGATGATCGCCGTCGCGCTGATCGCGAGCGTGCTCGGCGGCCTCGGCAATGCCGCGCTGCTCGCCCTCATCAACCAGGCGCTGGTCGCGACGCCCGATGGCCTCGCGCGGCTCGGCTTGCAGTTTCTCGCGGTGGGCCTCGGCGTGCTCGCGATGCGCGCGCTCGCGCAGTCGCTCTTCATGTGGCTCGGTCAGCAGGCGAAGGCGACGCTGCGCATGCGTACGATTCGTCGCATCGGCGACGCCGCGTTTGCGCATCTGGAAAAGCAGGGCGCGGCGAAATCGCTCGCGGTGCTCACGCAGGACCTCGATACCATCGTCGTGTTTTTCGTGAGCCTGCCTTCGCTCGCGATGCAAAGCGCGGTGATCGTCGGCTGCCTTGCGTATCTCGGCTATATGTCGTGGCCGATTCTCATCGTCGCGATCGTGACGATCGTGCTCGGCATGACGGGTTTTCGCTACGCGCATAGCCGCGCGATGTTTCATCTGCGCGCGTCGCGCAAGCGCGAGGACGATCTGGTCAAGCACTTCCGCGCGCTCTTTGACGGCGCGAAGGAACTGAAGCTGCATCGCGCCCGCAAGCACGCGTTCGTCGAAGACACGCTCGCGAGCAACGTCGAAGCGGTGCGCGTGCAGCGCACGCGCGGCTACATGTTGTACGCGGCGGCGTCGAGCTGGGGCAACTTCATTCTGTTCGCGTTCATCGGCCTGACGCTCTTCGTGTTCGCGCGCTACATCCGCGTCGATCCGCATGTGATGTCGGGCTACGCGATCGTGTTCGTCTACATGATCATGCCGATCGAAGCCGTCCTCGCCGCGATGCCGAGCCTGAGTTCGGCGCGCGTCGCACTGGAACGCATCGAGCAGGTCAATGCCGAACTGCCGCGCGAGGTGATGCTCGAGCCGTCTGTCGCGGCATCGTTCGAAAGCATTGCGCTCGACGGCGCCACGCATCGCTACTTCCGGGAAAAAGAAAACGAGGTGTTCACGCTGGGACCGATCGACCTCACGTTCCGTCCGGGCGAACTCGTGTATCTGATCGGCGGCAACGGCGGCGGCAAGACGACGCTCGCGAAAATGCTGGTCGGACTTTATGTGCCGGAAAGCGGCAGCGTGCTGCTGAACGGCGAGCCCGTCGACGAAGCGCGGCGCGACGCCTACCGTCAACATTTCTCGGTCGTATTCAGCGACTTCTTTCTGTTCGACACGCTGCTCGGCATGCACGCCGACGGACTCGATGCGCTCGCGCAACAACTGCTCGCCGATCTGCAACTGGATCACAAGGTCAGCGTGAAGGACGGCAAGTTCTCGACGCTCGATCTGTCGCAAGGGCAGCGCAAGCGGCTCGCGCTCGTCGTCGCGTATCTGGAAGACCGGCCGTTCTATGTGTTCGACGAATGGGCCGCGGACCAGGACCCGCTTTTCAAGGACGTCTTCTACAAGCGCCTGCTGCCGGAACTGAAGGCCAAGGGCAAGACCGTGCTCGTCATCACGCACGACGACCGTTACTTCCATCTCGCCGAGCGCTTTATCAAGCTCGATTTCGGCCAGATCGTCGAAGACGGCTCGGGCGCCGCGCATGCCGCGAGTCTCGCGTCCGCTTATCACTGATCAGGATTCACCGCTCATGAATGCCAATCCGTCCGTTATTTCCGCGTCCGCGCAGCTCGCGCATGGCGAGCCGATGTACGAACTCGACGGCGTGTCGTTTCGCATCGGCGAACGCGTGCTGTTGCATCCGCTTGCGCTCACGCTGCCGAAGGGCCGCGTGTGCGGTCTGATCGGCCACAACGGCTCGGGCAAATCGACGCTGCTGAAGCTGCTCGCGCGTCAACAGTCGCCGAGTGCGGGCACGCTGCGTTTCGCGGGCCGTCCGTTGCGCGAGTGGGAGAACCGCGAGTTCGCGCGCCAGGTGGCGTATTTGCCGCAGCAGCAGCCCGCGGCGAGCGGCATGACGGTGCGCGAACTCGTCGCGCTCGGCCGCTATCCGTGGCACGGCGCGCTTGGCCGCTTTACCGGCGTCGACGGCGAGAAGGTTCATGAGGCGATGGAGTTGACGGACATCACGCGTTTCGCGGACCGTGCAGTGGACAGTCTGTCGGGCGGCGAACGGCAACGCGCGTGGATCGCGATGCTGGTCGCGCAGGACAGCCAGTGCCTGCTGCTCGACGAGCCGATCTCGGCGCTCGACATCGCGCATCAACTGGAAGTGCTCGACCTCGTGCGTACGCTGAGTCAGCAGCGCGGTCTCGGCGTGGTCGTCGTGTTGCACGACGTCAACATGGCAGCGCGTTTCTGCGACGACCTGATCGCGCTGAAGGGCGGCCGCCTGCTTGCGAGCGGCAGCGCGCACGAGCTGATCGAAGAAGAGATGCTTGGCGCAATTTACGGCGTGCCGATGGGCACGGTTGCGCATCCGCGCGGCGGCACGCCAATCAGTTTCGCGTATTGATCGTCATGTGCCGGGCCGCGTTTGCATCGCTGTGATGCACCGTAACCGGCACCGCATGACCCGCATCACATAACGGCGTTCCCAAGAGACGCCTTGCTCCCCGCAATGACTACGAAATTGACGCCCGCCGTCGCAACGCATGCGACGGCGGCGATCGCTGTGCGCCGCGCGATGCGGTCCAGCGCGACGACGGCCGCGCGGCGCGCGGCAAATCTCGGGAGGCGAGGATGTCTGTTATCAATACGCCGCGCCACGATGGCGCGGACAAGCACGCGGCGAATTGCGCTGCTCACGAACACGCGGTAAGCAATACGGCGGCATTCGATGACGCGCCGTTCCAGACCGCGGCGGCTCCCGCGAACGACCTTGTCTCGGTGATGAAGCTGCATGTTGCCGAGCGCCCCGATCAACTGGCAGTGCGCTTTCTCGTCGACGGCGACACCGACGCGCACGAGCTCACCTACGCAGCGCTCGATGCGCGCGCCCGGCGTCTTGCCGCGGTCCTTCGCCAACATGGTGCGCCGAACGACCGCGTGCTGCTGATGCTGCCGAGCGGGCTCGATTACGTCGTGTCGTTCTTCGCCTGCCAGTATGCGGGAATGATCGCGGTTCCCGCGTATCCGGCCGAAGCGCTGCAAAGCGGACATATCGAACGGCTGCGGCGCATGTCGGGTGACTGCATGGCGCGCATCGCGGTGGTCGAGCGCGCATCGCAGGCGTCGCTTGCAGCGTTGAATCACGAGCCGGGCTTGAACGGCGCGACGCTCGTGTCGCCGGACGAAAGCAGCGACGACGGCTTTCGCATCGAGCGCGCCGAACCCGATGCGGTCGCGTTCCTGCAATACACGTCCGGTTCGACCGCGTCGCCGAAAGGCGTCATCGTTAGTCATGCCAACTTATGTGCGAACGTGAGCGCGATGTCGCGCGGCATGGGTTGCCGCGCCGGCGACCGCATGTTCTCGTGGCTGCCGCTTTATCACGACATGGGACTGATCGGCAGCGTGCTGATGCCGGTGCTGTGCGGCTTCCAGGTCACGCTGATTTCGCCGCTGCATTTTCTGGAGCGGCCGGCGCGCTGGCTCGCCGGTATCGCACGAGAACGCGCGACCGTCACGGGCGGTCCCGACTTCGCGTATCGACTCTGCACGGACCGCGTGCGCGATGCGCAGCTTGCGGGACTCGATCTGTCGTCGCTGCGTGTGGCGTTCTGCGGCTCGGAGCCGATTCGCCAGACGACGCTCGACGGTTTCGCCGCGCGCTTCAGCGCGCACGGTCTCGATCCACGCGCGATGTACGCCTGTTATGGGCTCGCTGAGGCAACGCTGTTTCTGACCGGCGTTGAGGTCGGCACAGGTTCGCCCGAGACGCGCTTTTCGGCATCGGCGCTCGCGCAGCCGTCGCCGATTGCGCGCGCCGTCGCTTCGAACAACGAGAGGGATGACGACAGCAAGGCCGTCGTCGGTTGCGGCGTGACGGCGTTCGGTCACGAGCTTGCAATCGTCGACCCGCGCACAGGCGAGCGCTTGCCGGAACGGCATATCGGCGAGATATGGTGCGGCGGCCCGAGCATCACGCACGGTTACTGGCAAAACCCGGAGGCCACAGCCGCTGTGTTTCTCGACGACGCGCCCGGTTTCCGCGGACGCTGGCTGCGCACCGGCGACCTGGGTTTCGTCGACGGCGGTCAGTTGTTTTTTTGCGGACGGCGCAAGGACATGATCGTGCTGCGCGGCGAGAACGTGTATCCGCAGGATCTCGAAACAATGCTCGCGGATCGCGTCGAGTGGCTGCGCCGTGGGCGCATCACCGCGTTTCCGGTTGAAGGAGCGGATGGCGCCGAAGCGATCGGCGTCGCGGCGGAAGTACCGCGTGGCAGAACGCGGCAGGTGTCGCCGGAGACGATTTTCGATGCGATCGCGGCCGCGCTCGGTGACGCATTTCAGTACGAAGCCGCGTTGATTCTACTGCTCGAACCCGGCGATCTGCCGCGTACTTCGAGCGGGAAACTGCAGCGCAGCGCGTGCGTTGCAGCATGGCAAAGCGGTGCGTTGGTGCCGTTTGCGGTACGTGATGCGAAAATTGCGCCGACGCAAGGTGCCGGGACGGATGCACTCGCTTCAAACACGAAGGACGGTGCATTAACGCCGACCGCGGAAGTTATCGCCCGCGTGTGGAGCGAGGTGCTCGACGTGCCGACACCTTGCGCATCGGATGATTTCTTCGCGCTCGGCGGGCGGTCGCTGCTGGCCGCGAAGGTTGCGTCGCGGTTGCGCGCGCAGTTCGGGCACGAAGTGCCGGTTGGCCTGTTGTTTAGCCATCCGAAGCTTTGTGTTCTGGCGGATGCGCTAGATAAGCGCTGGGCCGCCCCGTCGCAGGACACATCAACGGTTGCCGCTCTCACGCGCCGCGCTGAAGGCGAGCGCGGCGAGGCGCCGCTCTCGTTGCCGCAGGAACGTCTATGGGTATTGTGGCAATTCGACCCGGATAGTCCCGCGTACAACATTTCGGCCGCACTCGCGATGGGCGGTCCGCTCGACGGCGACGCCGTCCAAAGCGCGCTCGATGCGCTGGTGCATTGTCATGAGATGTTGCGCACGCGTTTTGACGATAGCGGCGACGCGCCGCGTCAACTGATTGCGCCCGTAGAAGACCTGGCGGCTGTTCGCAACGCATGGCATTGGGAAACCGTCGACGCACGCAACCTAACCGACGACGCCTTCAACGCGCAATTGCGCCGCCTTGCCCGCGAGCCGTTCGATCTGACGCGCGGTCCGTTGTTTCGCGCGACGCTGTTCATCCGCGACGATGAGCGACATGTACTGCATTTCGTCATGCATCACATCGTCGGGGACGGTTGGTCGATCAATGTGCTGCTGCGCGATTTCGCTGCTTGTTATCGCGCGGCGCAGCAGGGCGCGGAGCAGGCACTAAACGCGCTGCCTGCGTTAGCGATCCAATACGCCGATTACGCCGCGTGGCAGCGCGAGCGTTTCGCGATCCACGGCGGCGCGCAACTCGACGCGCAGCTTGACTACTGGCGCGGCCGTCTCGCGGGCTATGACACTTTGCTCGATCTGCCGACCCTGCACGAACGCGGCCGTCCTTATGAGCCTCGCGCCGCGCGCGTCGGCGCACACATTCCGGCTGCGCTTGCGAGCCGTCTCGAGTCGCTTGCGCGCGCGGAAAACGCCACGTTGTTCATGGTGCTGCTCGCCGCGTTTGCCGCGCTGCTCTCGCGCTACAGCGGCGCGCAGGACGTGGCGATCGCGGTGCCCGTCGCCGGCCGCGACCGGCTGGAAACGGAGCCGCTGATCGGCTTCTTCGTCAACACGCTCGCGATGCGCGCGTCGGTGAAGGGCGCGAAGCCGTTCGCCACATTGCTGCGCGAAGTGCGCGACGACAGCATCGACGCGCAGGCGAATGCCGACGTGCCGTTCGAGCGCGTCGTGGCCGCGTTGCACTCGGGGCGCCGCGCGGGCGGCAGTCCGCTCGCGCAGATCAAGTTCGTGCTGCACGACGAGTTCGACACCGCGCTCGACCTCGATGGCGTGCATTGCGCGTTGATCGATGCGGACGCAAGCGACGCGCGCTTCGAACTCGCGCTCGACGTGCTGCGCGAGGGCGACCACGGACTGCGCTGCGTGTTCGCGTACGCGGCCGAGCTTTACGACGATGCGTTCGTCGCGCAGTTCGCGCGGCACTACGTCTCGCTGCTCGAACAGGTCGTGGACACGCCGCGTTGCGCGATCGGCGAATTGCGTCTTGATGACGAAGAAGCGGCCAACAGCGCGTCGCCGGTTGCGGGCGCGTACGCGTTCTGAGCGCGCTGCTTATCGCGTGTCGACGCGCATCGACTCATCTCGGCCCGCGCTTACGCGCGCGGGCGTCAGACATCTGAATACATCTGCATTCTTCACGGACACCATGCAAGCCATCCATTTCGATACCGATTTCCTGCCCGCCCGCGTCGCGCGGTTTGCCATCGAACGGGCTGACGCCGTTGCGCTTGTCGATAGCGACGGGCCGCTTTCGTGGCACGATTTGTGGGCGTGGTCGGGGCGGCTTGCCGCGGCGCTCGCCGACCAGGGCGTGCGGCCGGGAGACCGCGTGGTGCTCGCGCTACCGCGCTGCTCGGCGCTCGTCGCGGCGATACTGGCTGTGTGGCGATTGCGCGCGTGTTACGTGCCGCTCGATCCGGCGTCGCCGCAAGCGCGGCTGCGCTGGCAGGCTGAGGATTGCGGCGCGCGGGTGGTTGTGATGGGCGGGGCTTTGGACGCAGTGGTTAGCGCAGCGAGCGATGCGGGCTTCGATGATGTGGCCAATGTCACGGTCCATCGCGCAGCGAACGCCGTGGCCGACATTGCATCGAAGACGGCAACGAGCGCCGTGGCCGACATTGCAACGAAGACGGCAGCGAGCGCCGTAGCCGACATTGCAACGAAGCCCGCAGCGAACGCTTCAACGAATCTCTTTACAACTGCCGCCACGAACTCGGACGCTAACGCCACACCAAAGTCAGCCGCGCCCTCATGGCTACCCGACGGCATCGCGACGCTGAACCCACACACGCTACGCGACGCTACTGACAGCGCCGCACTCGCCGCTCATCTCGGCGATGCCGCCGCCTATCCGCAACTCAACGACGGCATCCTCGTCTGGCCCGCCTACGTGATCTACACATCGGGCTCCACTGGCCGCCCGAAGGGCGTCGTGCAAAGCCATGCCGCGCTCGCTGCATATCTGCGCGGCGTCTCCGAGCGGCTGCCCGGGGACATCGCGAGCGCCGCATATCTGTCGACGCCTGCCGCCGATCTCGGCCACACGTCGTTGTTCGGCGCGCTCTGGCACGGCTGGACGCTGCATCTGATCGATGCCGACATCGCCGCCGATCCCGATGCCTTCGCCGTCTACATGCACACGCATTCCGTCGAGCTCCTAAAGATCGTACCGAGCCATCTCGACGCGCTGTTGCAGGCGCAGTTGCCCGAGCGCGTGCTGCCGCGCCGTTGCCTCGTGATGGGCGGCGAGCCCGCGCCGACGCGTCTTGCCGAGCGCATCGCGACGCTGCGTCCCGAATGCCGGTTGATCAATCACTACGGGCCGACAGAGACGGCTGTCGGCGTGCTCACGCGCTGCGGCGCGCAAAGCCGCGCGGCGACGTTGCCGCTTGGGCATCCGCTCGCGCACGTCGACGCACGCATCGTCGATGCTGACGGCAACGCGGTGCCGAAGGGCGCGGCGGGCGAGCTGTGCATCGGCGGCGCGAGTGTCGCGTATGGTTATCTGAACAGGCCGTCGCTGACGGCTGAGCGCTTCGTGCCCGACCCCGACGGTCGGGGCACGCGGCTTTATCGAACGGGCGACCGCAGCCGCCGTCTGCCGGACGGCGAATTCGCGTTTCTTGGCCGTCTCGATGACCAGGTGAAGATCCGCGGCTTTCGTGTCGAGCCCGAAGAGATCGCGGCGCGTCTGCGTGCCGAGGATGGCGTGCGCGACGCGGTCGTGATCGCGCACACGGATAGCGAGGGCGCGGCCAGCAGCGCGCCGCGCCTCGTCGCCTATCTGAGTTCCGCCGAGGCGCTCGACGTTGACGCGATCCGCGCGCGTCTCGCCGCGGAACTGCCCGACTATATGGTGCCGTCGTCGCTGCAAGTGCTCGGCGCGTTGCCGCTCACCGCGAACGGCAAGATCGATCGCGCCGCGTTGCCCGCGCCGCGCGAACACGAGGCCGCGAATGCCGCGCGCGTCGAGCCGCGCAACGACACCGAGCGCACGCTTGCCGGGATCTGGAAACGTGTGCTGAAACGCGAGGACATCGACGTAACGGACAACTACTTCGAGATCGGCGGCGATTCGATTCTCAGCTTGCAGATCATCGCGAAGGCGCGCAGCGCAGGGCTCAAGCTGACGCCGAAGCAGATGTTCGACTATCCGACGATCGAGGCCGCGGCGCGGGTCGCGGTGGCGGTGGTGGGGAATGCGAGTGCGAATGCTGGGGCGGGCATGCAGGCGAGCGGTGGGGGAAGCGTTGGCGCATCGGGCGGTGCGTCTGCGTATGACTTCGTGGGTACTCGCGTCGGCACCAACGCCGGCAACAACGCCAGCAGCGCCACGAACGCAACCAACGCAACCAACGCAACCAACGCAACCAACGCAACCAACGCAACCAACGCAACCAACGCAACCAACGCAACCAACGCCACCCCAATCGCGGCAGCGCAAGCCACGAACGCCACCACACATCCATCGCCCACCGCGCAACTCGCGGCCGGCGACGACCTCTTGTTCGCACAAGCCGGCGCCTCCCGCGAGTCAGTAGAGGCCGTCTATCCGGCCACGCCAATGCAGCAGGGTCTGCTATTTCACGGGATGCTCGACGGCGAGCCCGGCATGTACGTATCGCAATTGCGTCTGACGATCGACGCGCTGAACCTCGACACGATGCGCGCGGCGTGGCACGCGGTGATCGCGCGTCATCCGGTTTTGCGCACGCGTTTCGTGTGGCCTGCTGGCGGCGAGCCGTTGCAAGTCGTCGAGCGGCACGTACGTATGCCGTTCGAAGTCCATGCGTGCATCGTTCCTGTTGCGCCTGGTTCGTCGGATACCACGTCGATAAATGCTCAGTACGACGACGCATATGAAACCGCGCGGACGGCGCTCGTCGCGCGTGGTTTCGAGCCGGGCGTCGCGCCGCTGATGCGCGTCGATGTATTCGAGCGTCCCGACGGCGCGCACGATCTGTTGTGGACTCACCATCATGCGCTGACCGACGGCTGGAGCACCGCGCAGGTCGTCACCGAAGTGGCGCGCGCGTACGCCGCGCTCGACGCAGGCCGTGCGGCCGATGCGTCGCCTGGCGCGCCGTATGCGAATTACGTCGACTGGCTGCGCAACCAACCCGACACCGAGGCGTTCTGGCGCGCACGGCTCGCGACGCGCGATGACCCAGCGCGCCTTGCCGACGCGCTCGGCAGTGCGTTGCGGTCATCGTCGTCGAACGGTGTCGACGGTTCGGTGGCGCAAGCACTGATCCGCGAAGTCGACGGCGACTCACACGCGCGCCTGAAGCGCGCCGCGCAGCGTGCACAGGTCACGCTGAACACGCTCGTGCAGGCAGCGTGGGCGCTCGTGCTCGCGCGTTTTTCGGGGCGCACGCAAGTGGCATTCGGCATGACCGTGTCCGGTCGGCCCGTGGATCTGCCGAATGCGCAGTCGATCGTCGGTCTCTTCATCAACAGCTTGCCGCTGTGGGTCGATGTGAAATCCGATGCGCCGTTGCGCTCGTGGCTCACCGCGTTGCAGCGGCATAACGCGGAGTTGCGCGAAGTCGAGCACACGCCGCTCGCGAGCTTGCAGCAGTGGGCGGACTCGACCGTCGATGCGTTGTTCGACAGCCTGATCGTGTTCGAAAACTATCCGCTCGACGACGCGCTCGATGCGATCGGCGGCGTGCCGCGCGTGCGCGCCGTCGACGCGCACAACCGCAGTCATTTTCCGCTGATGCTGGTCGTCGCGCCGCGTCACGTCGGCGGCGGCGATGCACTGAGGCTCGAGTGGCATCGGCATGCGGCGCGTGTGCCGGCGGAAGACGTTGCACGCGTCGCCGAATATTTCGAGCGGATGCTGGATGGGATCGCGAAGGCGCTTGTCGACAGCAATGGCACCGATGTGCGGCTGCGTGATTTGACGAGTGGTCTTGCTGCGGATTCTGTCGCCGTTGCTAAAACGGCGTTTGCCTACGAGCCGGTGACCGCGCGCATTGCTGCGCAGACGCATGCGCGGCCTGACGCTGTTGCACTCGTCGATGGCGATGAAGAGGTGACCTATGCGCAGCTCGATGCGTGGTCGCGCGCGATTGCGCGTGAGCTGATTCGCCTCGGCGCAGGAGCGGAAGTGCGCGTAGGTGTCGCGATGCAGCGCTCGGCGGCGCTGGTTGCATCGCTGCTCGGCGTGTTGCGCGCGGGTGCCGCTTATGTGCCGCTCGATCCGTCGTATCCGGCCGAGCGCCTTGCGCATATCGTCGATGACTCGCAGTTGCGTCTGATCGTCACCGATGCGCCGAGTCTCGCGCAGCATGCGGCGTTGTTCGGCACGCGGCCGACGCTTGATGCTCTAGCGTTGCGCGATGCGTTGCAGAATGATGAGCCGCTCGACGTCGCGATCTATCCGCATTCGCAACAGCTTGCCTACGTGATCTACACCTCGGGCTCAACGGGCACACCAAAAGGCGTAGGCATCACACACGAAAACATCGCACGCCTGTTCGACGCAACACAATCCCGCTTCGCATTCCATGCAGCCGATGTCTGGACCCTGTTCCATTCGTACGCATTCGACTTCTCGGTATGGGAAATCTTCGGCGCGCTCGTGCATGGCGCACGGCTCGTAATCGTGCCGCACTGGAGCGCACGCGAACCCGCGGCCTTTCATACGTTGCTGCGCGAACAGCGCGTGACGGTGCTGAACCAGACGCCCTCGGCGTTCATGCAACTGACGCATGCCGACGATGACAACACGCTCGATTCACTGCGCGTGGTGATCTTCGGCGGCGAGCGTCTCGAGCCTGCGTCATTGGCGCGATGGGCGGACGGCGCGCGTCGCAAGGGTGTGCTGCCGTCGCTCGTGAACATGTACGGCATCACCGAGACAACGGTTCATGTCACGCATCGCACTCTCGATGACGCAGCGCTGCATGATGCCCGCAGCGTGATCGGCGCGCCGCTCGACGATCTCACGCTGCATGTGCTCGATGCCGATATGAACCGCGTGCCGATGGGCGCGGTGGGCGAGTTGTATGTAGGCGGCGCGGGTCTCGCGCGCGGCTATCAGGGCCGCGCCGAGTTGACCGCACAACGCTTCGTGCCCGATCCGTATGGTGCGCCGGGCGCGCGTTTATACCGCTCGGGCGACCTCGCGCGACGGCTGCCCGATGGCGACCTCGAATACCTGGGCCGCAATGACGATCAGGTGAAAATCCGCGGCTTCCGGATCGAGCTCGGAGAGATTCAGTCGGCACTGCTTGCGCATCCGGAAGTGCGCGAGGCTGCGGTGCTCGTGTCGGGCGGCAGTGCGAACGCAAACGCCAGTGACCAGCGCCTCGTCGCCTACATCGTGCCGCGCGAAGAACCGCATACGCGCGACATCGCGCGCTGGCAGACATGGCTTGCCGCGCGCTTGCCGGCGCACATGGTGCCGTCATCGTATGTGGAGATGGAGCGGTTTCCGCTGACGCCCAACGGCAAGCTTGATCGACGCGCGTTGCCCGGACCCGAGGACGTCGCCAACGCAAAGGGCCGTGCATCTTACGTCGCCCCGCGCGACGAAACCGAGGCGCGGCTTGCAGCGATCTGGCAACAGGTGCTCGGGGTTGAGCGTGTCGGCGCACTCGACGATTTCTTCCTGCTCGGCGGGCATTCGCTGCTGGCGGTGCGCGTTGTATCGGCGGTGCGGACGGCCTTCGGCGATGCGCCAGGATTGCGCGCGTTATTCGAGCATCCGCGGCTCGACGACTTTGCGACGCTGCTGCGCGGCGCGCAAATTTTCAGCGGTGATGCGCTGGCGCAGGCGTCGGAAGTAGTCGGCGCTTTTATTGCTACTGTGGACACCAGTTCGTCTGATGCGCGCGCAGTGCCAGCCACCACAGAACAACTATTCACCAACACACCCACTCAATCCACCCTAACCGCACCGATCCCTCTATCGCCATCCCAGCAAAGCCTGTGGTTTTTATGGAAGCTCGACCCGCAAAGCGCGGCATACCACGTGAACGGTGCGCTGCGTTTTGACGGCCGCCTCTATGTCGATGCGTTGCGTGCCGCGTTCCGCGCGCTGACCCAACGACACCCCGCACTGCGAATGCGTTTCGCCGAAGTAGAGGGCGTTCCGTTTCAACATATCGACGCCGCGAGCCACAGCGAGATCCACCTGCTCGAACTGCCGCCGACAGAAGAGAAGTCCGCGTCCGATGACACAGACAACGCCGGCGACAAAGCACTGGCCGATTGTCTCTCAGCGCTCGCCCGCATCCCTTTCGATCTCACCGCTGAGCCGCCCGTCCGCGCAACGCTTGTGCGCATCGACGAAAATCGTCACGCGCTGCATCTGGTGCTGCATCACATCGTTAGCGACGACTGGTCGATCGGCCTGTTGTTCGCCGACTTCTCGCGTCTGTATCGCGAGCATTGCGCGGCAGCGCTCACGGGTTCCGTCGAACCCGCCACTAACGATGCGAACGACGCAGCCGAATCAGCGGCTGCCTATCGCGACATCGTCGCCGCACGCGCCGCGCAACTCACACCCGAGCGCGAGTCCGAACAACTCGCATGGTGGCGCACCACGCTCGCCACCGACGACGATTCCCCCGCGACGCTCGCGCTACCCTACGACCGCGTTCGCACCGGCACGCGCCGCGCGCCTGGCGCGCGCCATCGCACACGCGTGCCGGCCGCCACCGCGAATGCGCTGCGCGCGCTCGCGAGCACGCATCGCGCGACGCTCTTCATGACGCTTCTCGCTGCGTTCGACGCGTTGCTCTATCGATACTCGGGCCAATCCGACATTCGCATCGGCGTGCCGCTCGCGGGCCGCGATTCGCCGGATACGGCGAACGTCGTGGGCTTTTTCGTCAACACCGTCGTGATTCGCACCGCGCCGCGCGGCGAGATGCGCGCGGCGCAACTCATCGACGATGTGCGCGAGCGGTTCTTCGACGCATATGCCAACCAGGACGTGCCGTTTGCGAGCGTCGTCAAGGCGGTGCAGTCCGAGCGCGATCTCACGCACACGCCGCTTTTTCAGGTGCTCGTGAATCAGCAGCAGCGCCACAATCTGATGGCATCGTTTGGCGATGGGTTGCGCGTGTCGCTGCAGGAAGTCGACAACGGCGAGGCGCAGTTCGATCTGATGCTCAACATCGCTGAGAGTGCCCGCGACGCGATCGACCTGACGTTCACCTACGCGACCGATGTGTTCGACGCGTCGACTATCGAACGGCTCGCGCACAATTTCACGGGATTGCTCGAGCAGTGGAGCGCGGCGCCGCAGGGAAGGCTTGCGTCGTTCGAATTGCGTGAGTTGCGTGACGACGCGGCGCGTTGTATGCCCGCCGCGTTTGCATACGAGCCGGTGACTGCGCGCATTGTTGCGCAGGCACACGCGCGGCCTGACGCTGTTGCACTCGTCGATGGCGATGAAGAGGTGACGTATGCGCAACTCGATGCGTGGTCGGGCGCGATTGCGCAGGAGTTGATTCGTCTCGGCGCGGGAGCGGAAGTGCGCGTAGGTGTCGCGATGCAGCGCTCGACGGCGCTGGTTGCGTCGTTGCTCGGCGTGCTCCGCGCGGGCGCGGCGTATGTGCCGCTCGATCCGTCGTATCCGGCGGAGCGCCTTGCGCATATCGTCGATGACTCGCAGTTGCGTCTGATCGTCACCGATGCGCCGAGTCTCGCGCAGCATGCGGCGTTGTTCGGCACGCGGCCGACGCTTGATGCTCTAGCGTTGCGCGATGCGTTGCAGAATGATGAGCCGCTCGACGTCGCGATGTATCCGCGTCCGCAACAGCTTGCCTACGTGATCTACACCTCGGGCTCGACGGGTGTGCCAAAGGGCGTGGGCATCACACACGAAAACATCGCACGCCTCTTCGACGCAACGCAATCGAGCTTCGCATTCGATTCATCCGACGTCTGGACACTGTTCCATTCGTACGCATTCGACTTCTCAGTATGGGAAATCTTCGGCGCACTCGTGCATGGCGCACGGCTCGTAATCGTGCCGCACTGGAGCGCACGCGAACCCGCGGCGTTTCATGCGCTGCTGCGCAAAGAGCGCGTGACGGTGCTGAACCAGACGCCCTCGGCATTCACGCAACTGACGCACGCCGACGATGACAACACGCTCGATTCACTGCGCGTGGTGGTCTTCGGCGGAGAGCGTCTCGAGCCCGCATCGCTCGCGCGATGGGCCGACGGCGCGCGTCGCAAGGGCGTACTGCCGACGCTCGTGAACATGTACGGCATCACCGAGACGACGGTTCACGTCACGCATCGCGCGCTTGATGAGCCAGCGTTGCGCGATGCCCGCAGCGTGATCGGCGCGCCGCTCGACGATCTCACGCTGCATGTGCTCGATGCCGATATGAACCGCGTGCCAGTGGGCGCGGTGGGCGAACTGTATGTAGGCGGCGCGGGTCTCGCGCGCGGCTATCAGGGCCGCGCCGAGTTGACCGCACAACGCTTCGTGCCCGATCCATACGGCGCACCTGGCACGCGTCTGTATCGCTCAGGCGATCTCGCGCGACGGCTGCCGGATGGCGACCTCGAATACATGGGCCGCAACGACGATCAGGTGAAAATCCGCGGCTTCCGGATCGAACTGGGAGAGATCCAGTCCGCACTGCTTGCGCATCCCGAAGTGCGCGAGGCTGCGGTGCTGGTGTCGGGCGGCGGTGCGAACGCAAACGCCAGTGACCAGCGCCTCGTCGCTTACATCGTGCCGCGCGAAGAACCGCATACGCGCGACATCGCGCGCTGGCAGACATGGCTTGCCGCGCGCTTGCCGGCGCACATGGTGCCGTCATCGTATGTGGAGATGGAGCGCTTTCCGCTGACGCCCAACGGCAAGCTCGACCGACGCGCGTTGCCTGCGCCCGAGGACGTCGCCAACGCCGCGCAAGCCGTCGCCGCATCGACGCCTGCCGAGGCTGCTTTGCTGACCGTCTGGCGCGCGGTGCTGAGGCGCGACGACATTGGCGTGACCGACAATTTCTTCGTGATCGGCGGCGATTCGATTCTGAGTCTGCAGATCGTCTCGAAGGCACGCGATGCCGGTTTTCTGGTCACGCCGCGCATGGTGTTCGAAGCGCCGACCGTGCAGCAGCTCGCGCGCGCGGCGCGACCGTTGGCCGCTGAGTCGGGGTCGACATCGACGTCCACGTTCACGTCCACCACGGCTGCGGACGCCGTGCCTGGCGCGAACGGTTCGTCATCGTCCGATTTGTGGCGCGCGCTCGGCCTCACGCCCGAGCATATCGAGGACGTGTATCCGGCGACGCCGCTGCAAGCCGGCTTGCTCTATCACACGCTCGCCGACGCGGGGCAGGGCGCGTATCTGAATCAGATGCGCGCGACGCTGTCCGGCGCGCTCGACGTCGCCGCGATGCAGGCCGCGTGGCAGGCCGCGCTTGAACGTCACGCGATTTTGCGCACGGCTTTCGCGTGGCAGCACGGCGGTGCGGTGATGCAGATCGTCCATCGCAAGATCGCACTGCCGTTCGAGACGCACGACTGGTCAGCCGCCGCGGACTACGACGCGCGTCTCGCCGAGTGGCGCGCGCGCGACCTCGCCGATGGCATTGCGCCCGACGCCGCGCCGCTGATGCGCATCGCGCTCTTCGTTCGCGACGCGCACACCGCCGACGTCGTGTGGACGCACCATCATCTGTTGCTCGACGGCTGGAGCGTGTCGCTGCTGTTCGCCGAAGTTCTGCGCGATTATCGGATGCGCGCGAGCGGTGCTGCTGCGGCATTCGAAACGGCGCCGCCATATCGTCAGTACGTCGAATGGATTCGCGAGGCCGCCGACGATCCCGCGACCGAGACATGGTGGCGCGCGTGGGCCGCGCGCGCCGACGATCCCGCGACGCTCACCGCGAGTCTCGGCGAACCGCGCGCGGCCGAGCCCGGCGCGCATGCGCGGCGCCGCGCGCTCGACGAAACGCTCGTCGCGCGCTTGCAGGCGACGGCGCGTCGTCACGAGATCACGCTCAATACGCTGATGCAGGGCGCGTGGGCGGTGCTGCTCGCGCGCTATGGACATCGGCGCGGCGTCGCTTACGGCACGACGTTCGCGGGACGGCCGGCGCATCTGCCGGGCGTCGAACGGATGCTCGGGCTGTTCATCAATACGTTGCCGGTGTGCGTCGATGTGGACGCGAGCGCTGAACTCGGCGCATGGTTGCGCAAACTGCAAGGCGAACTGACCGAGCTGCGCCAGCACGAACACACGCCGCTCGCGCGCGTGCAGCAGTGGAGCGGGCGCAGCGGCGATGCGCTGTTCGATAGCATCGTCGTGTTCGAAAACTATCCCGTCGATGCCGCTCGAAACGGCGATGCGGGCCTGAAGGTCGCGTCCGTCGATTCAATTGACCCGACGCATTACCCGCTCGCGCTCGCGATCATTCCGCGCGGGCAGGCGCTTTCGCTCGAATGGGCGTGGGACGGCGAGCGCATCGACCGCGAGACCGTGGAGCGGATCGAAGCGCAGTACGAAGCGGTGATTGTGCAGATGGTCGATGATGTGGAGCGACGGGTTGGGTCGTTGACGTTGCCTTTGCAGCGTGAAGCGAAGCCGCTGACGTCTTATGCGTTCGAGTCGCTTGGGATGGCGCTTGCGGCGCAGGCAAAGCGTACGCCGCAGGCGATTGCGCTGCGCTGTGAAGATGAGTCGCTCACGT
Source organism: Paraburkholderia sp. GV068 (assembly GCF_003058125.1). Taxonomy (NCBI): domain Bacteria; kingdom Pseudomonadati; phylum Pseudomonadota; class Betaproteobacteria; order Burkholderiales; family Burkholderiaceae; genus Paraburkholderia; species Paraburkholderia sp. GV068. The sequence continues at coordinate 652 of NZ_QBUB01000025.1, read as the reverse complement.
ATGCGGAGCTCGATGCGTGGTCGGCGGCAATTGCTTCGCGGCTCATCGCGCGAGGTGTCGGTGCTGAGCGGCGCGTGGGATTGTGTGTCGCGCGAGGGCCGGCGCTGATCGCGGCGTTGCTTGGGATTATTCGCTCCGGTGGTGCGTTCGTGCCGCTCGACCCGGATTACCCGGCCGCGCGCCTCGCGCAGATGATCGGCGATGCCGGGATCGTGCAGGTGGTGGCGGATGCGGCGAGCGCGGCGCGGGTGGCGGAGGTGCTTGCTGAATGTGAAGTACTGGACGTGGGTTCGCAGTCACTGATGGAGCCGGAGTCAGCGAACCACACCGACATCGCGCTGCACCCCGACCAGCTCGCCTACGTGCTGTACACCTCGGGCTCGACCGGCAGACCGAAGGGTGTGGGCGTGAGCCACGGCGCGTTATGGACCCACCTGCGGGACTTCCTCACAACCTACGGAATCAGCGACGACGATACAGTGCTCCACTCATCGACGATCAATTTCGACGTCGCGTTGCACGAAACGCTGCCCGCGCTGTTGCGCGGCGCGACGGTGGAAATGCGCGGGATGCAGCCGTGGGATCTGCAAAGCCTGAGCGAACGGCTGGTGAAACGGCAAGTGACATTCGCGCGGATTCCGACGGCGCTGTG
>NZ_QBUB01000024.1:0-75544 GCF_003058125.1 Paraburkholderia sp. GV068 | reverse complement strand
GCTGGCGGTGTGAGCCCGCTTTCTTTGCTTACTTTCTTTGCGGCGGCAAAGAAAGTGAGTGCCGCCCCGCACAGGGGCAACGCCAATAGACCACCATGAAATCAAGGAAAGGCCAAAGCAAGCCAGGGACAACACAAATAGACCACAACGAATTCAACGAAAGGCCAAAGGGGTAAAAAAGAGCGCCACAGGCAAAACTACTCGGGCAACTCAGCCGCCCCCATCCTCCTCCCAATCACCCGCGACCTCTGCGAAAGATACCTGGACCCGCGATGCTCATCAAAATACCTGGGCTGCGGCAGCATAACCGCCAACCGCGCCGACTGCGCCGCACTCAGTGCACTCGCCGACGTCTTATAGTAATAACGCGCCGCCGCCTCGGCGCCATACACACCGTTGCCCCACTCGACGGAATTCAGATAGATCTCGAAGATGCGCTCCTTGTCCATCAAGGTCTCCAGCATCCACGTGACAATCAACTCCTGCCCCTTGCGGATATAACTCTTCTCACGCGATAAAAACAGGTTGCGCGCCAATTGCTGCGTGATCGTCGAGCCGCCGCGCACAATCTTGCCCTTCGACTTGTTGCGCTCCCACGCCTGCAAAATCGCGTCCGTTTCGTAGCCGTTGTTGGTGACGAAATTCGCGTCCTCGGAGGCAATGATCGCCCGCTTCAGATTGCGCGAAATCTGCTCATACGGCACCCACGTATGCTGCATCGAAAGATCGGGCCTCTCTCGCGACAAGCGCCACGCATCCGAGCGCATATAGGCAGTCGAGCGCGGATTCACATAGTTCCACACCGCGATCTGCGCGAAGTAAAACACCTGCGTCGCGAGCCACGCGAACACCAGCACGGCGACAAGATAAACGATCCATCGCGCCGGACTCGCCCGGCTCGCGCGCCGCGTTGCTGTCATCGTAGTGAGTGGCCTCGTGTGAATGCAGGTGTGACGGACGCGCGCGTCAGGCGTGCGACGGCGCCGTCAACAACGCGCGCAGTTCGGCGAGCACAGGCGCGCCGTCGGGCCGCACGCCGCGCCAGACGTAAAACGATTCGGCCGCCTGCTCGACCAGCATGCCGAGACCATCGGCGCCACGCGCGCCGAGCTTCGCCGCGTGCTCCATGAACACGGTCGGATGCGCGCCGTACATCATGTCGTAGGCCAGCGTGCCGCTGCCGAACGCGCGCTCGTCGCACTCCGGCAACGACGCTTCGAGACTCCCCGCCGTCGCGTTGACGATCACGTCGTAAGCGCCCGCCTCGATCGCGCGCGCGTTGCCGCCGCTCAGACGGCAAGCGGCGTCACTCGCGGCTTGCGCGAACTGCGCGACCAGCGCCTCGGCCTTCTCGGCCGTCCGGTTGACGATGGTGAGCGTATGCGGCGCGCGCTCGAGCATCGGCAGCACCACGCCGCGCGCGGCGCCGCCGGCGCCAAGCAGCAGAACGCGCGCGCCCTTCAGCGGCACGCCGAGATTCACTTCGATGTCGCGCACGAGCCCGAAGCCATCGGTGTTGTCGCCGTAGATGCCGCTCGAATCGACGCGCAACGTATTCACCGCGCCGGCAGCGGCCGCGCGCGGCGACAGGCTGTCGGCGAAAGCGTGTGCGTCGAGCTTGAACGGCACTGTCACGTTGAGACCGCGGCCGCCCGCGTCGATAAAGGCGCGCACGTGCGGCACGAACGCGTCCACTGGCGCGAGCAACGCGCCGTATTCGAGCGCCTCGCCCGTCTGCGCGGCGAAGCGGCTGTGAATGAACGGCGATTTGCTATGGCCGACCGGATTGCCGATCACCGCGTAACGGTCTTTCGTTTCTGCCGCGCTCATCGTCCGGGTTCCGTGATGTGCTGCCCGGCGTCGGCATTCGACGAACCTTCGCTGCCCGAAGCATCGTTCGCATTGGAATCGCCTTCGGCATCCGCTTCGGCTTGCGCCTCGGCTTCGCTCTCGGCGCTTTCATCCGATGCCTCGACGATCTCCTCTTCTTCGCCTTCGTCCGCTTCGCTGCCGCTCGTCACAGTAGGCGCGTCGAGCACATGCAGAAGACGCACGGACGCCTCGACAGTCAATTCGTCGATCGACATCACTTCCATCTGCAGGCGCGTGCCGCGTGCGTGCACGCCGAGCCCCGGCACATGCAGCAGCAACGGAATCTCTTCGAGCCGCACGAGATCGCCCTTCACCACCGACGCCACCACCTGCTTCCTGTTCTCCTGCTTCAACCAGCGCAGGCACCAGAAATATTCCATGCGACGCTGATGATCGGCGTACGCGGTATACGTATCGTCGAAACCTTGCACGACGGCGAACAGATCGGCGTCTTTCGGCTTGAACGGCGCGGCCAGCTTCGCGGTCACGCCATGCTGCACACAAGCGAGCAACTGCCACTGATTCACCAGGTCGACGTAACGGCGCAGCGGCGACGTGCTCCACGCGTACTGCGTGACGCCGAGCCCTTCGTGCGGCGCGGCATTGGTCTGCATGCGCGTGCGCTTCGGCCCGGTCGGCGCGCCGAACGCGCGCTGCGTGCGATAAATGCCCGGCACGCCGTGATCGTGCAGGAACGCACCCCACGACGAGTTCGCGAGAATCGCCAGTTCGGCGACGATCGTGTCGAGCGGCGAACCGCGCCGGCGCGGCGTAATCGTGATGTGTTCGCCTTCGACGTAGAAGTTGAAGTCGGTATTGCGCTGCACCTCGCGGCGCAGACCGTAGCCCGCGCGCGCGGCCTGACGCTTTTCGAACAGCGCCTGCGCGAACGGCCACAACACCGCGATGTCTTCCTTGTGCGGATACTCGCCCGTTCCGGCGGCGAGCGCTTCTTCGGTGACGAGTTCGTCGAGCGTGTTGTGACGCAGATTGTTCTTCACGAACACGCGCTCGGCGCGCGTTTCGCTCGCGACGATTTCCTGCGTCTCGCGATTGACGATCACATAGAGCGACAGCGCCGGACGCAAACCGCCCTCGGCGAGCGTGAACGCATCGACGACGCTGTCGGGCAGCATCGTGATCTTGTCGCCCGGCATATAAACCGTCGACAGACGCGTGCGAGCAATCGCATCGACCTCGTCGCCGCGCTGAATGCCGAGCGCCGGCGCCGCGATGTGCACGCCGATCCGCACGCGGCCGTCCGCGAGATGCTCGACGGAGAACGCGTCGTCGATTTCAGTGGTCGTGATGTCGTCGATCGAGAATGCCTGCACGTTGGCTTCCGGCAAATCGTCCGGCAAGCTGCCGAGCGTGACCGGCGGAAAGCCGGTGCCGTGCGGGAAAAACTCGGCGAGGAATCTGGCCTCATGCAGCGCGCGCGCCGACGGAATCGCGCCGCATTCCAGCATCAGCCGCGCCTGCGAGATGCCGCGCGCGGCCGCGGCGGCTTCGAGCGCCTTGTACTCGATGGTGTTCTTGTCGGGCTTGGTCAGCAACGCGAGCGCCGTCTTGCCGGTGAACGCCTCGGGCAAACGGCCGGCCTTCAGCTCTTCCTCGTAGCCCTGCTGGATGAGCGCCTGCTGCCGCTTGCGCTCGAGGCCGGCGAGCGCCATCTTGAGCTGCTCCTGCGGCGCGCGCTGATACATGCCGCGACCCTTGCGACGGAAATACACCGGCGCGCCATGCATGCGCAGCACCAGCGCCGCGCGTTCGGTCGGACCGAAACGCTCGCCGAAATATTCCGCGCCGAGCGTGGCGAACGGAAACTCGTCGTCGGGCGCGCATTCCCACAGGAAGTCGAGATCGATGTCCTGCGCGACGGCGTCCGCTTCCTGCATTAACTCGGCCGCGCCTGGCTTGTCGAACTCGATCAGCACATCCTTGGCGCGCACCTTGGCGCGGCGGCCGCCCGGCAACTCGACCTGAAACGCATCGCCCTGGCGCGACAGCACGCTGCCGGCCTTGAAACTGCCCGATTCCTCGAAGAAAACGTTCACTCAATACTCTCGTCTGACTTGCATCCGCCGGCGTGCGCGGCACGGCAACGTGTTCGTGATGGTGGGTCCGCCGCGCGCGACGCGCGCATGCGGCATGAATCTGTGCGGCATGAATCTGATGGCGGCCAGCGCTTCCACTGCCCGCGCGGCCCCGCTTTCTGGATCGCGCCGGCTACGTTCGGCTTCGACCCGGCCAGGCGTTCGCTATGTCTGGCTAACTCTGGTTAAGTCCGGCTATTGCTCAAGCTGCTTCGCGCGGCGCAGGCGGCTCGACGTCTTCGGCGTCGCAAAAGGCCAGTACGTCGTCGACATAATCGGCGAACTCGCTGATCGCGTGGTCGCTGCCCTCGATCAGCGTCGTGCGCGCGCCCGGATAGTGCGCGAGCATTTCGCGGTAGTCGAGCACTTCGTCGCCGGTCGCGGCCAGCAAATAATAACGTTCGGGGCGCGTGATAGACGTCACACTCAGCGCCCGCAATTCGTCAAGATGATGTGGCTCGACGACGATGCTGCCGCCGCCATGCCACAACGGCTGCTCGCCGAGATAGGCGCTCAAGTCGCGTTGCGGCACGACCGCGGGGTTTAGCAGCACGGCCGGCCAGCCATGCTTTTCCGCCAGATACGTGGCGAAGTAGCCGCCGAGCGAACTGCCGATAACGGTCACGCGCTGCGTGCCGGCGGCGGCCACCAGCGACTCCGCGAGCGCAATCGTCTCGGAGGGTGAAACCGGCAGCATCGGGCAGCACCATTCGTCGCTGCGACCCAGTTCGACAAGGCGCGCCGCCAGCAGGCGCGCCTTGAAAGAATTCGGCGACGAGCGGAAACCGTGCAGATAAAGAATCACGTGGCGCCTCGCGCGGAAAGGGCGTCGAGCAGTTTCTGATGCACGCCGCCGAAGCCGCCGTTGCTCATCACCAGGATTTGATCGCCGGGGCGCGCCGCGTGCACTACCGCTTTGACGAGCGCGTCGAGATTGTCGAAGGCTTGCGCGTTGGCGCCGAGCGGCGCGAGTGCTTCGCCCAGGTTCCAGCCGAGCGCGTCGCGGCCGCTCGGCGCGCCGTAGCCGAACACGAGATCGGCGTCGGCGAGACTGGCGGGCAGTTGCGCCTTCATCACGCCGAGCTTCATCGTGTTCGAGCGCGGCTCGAGCACCGCGAGAATGCGCGTGTTGTCGCGGCCCACGCGTGCGCGCAGGCCCGCCACGGTCGTTTCGATCGCGGTCGGATGATGAGCGAAGTCGTCGTAGACGGTTACGCCGTCCACGCTGCCGCGCACTTCCATGCGCCGCTTCACGTTGCGAAAGCTCGCCAGCGACTTCGCCGCCTGCGCCGGCGGCACGCCGACATGGCGCGCGGCGGCGAGCGCGGCGAGCGCGTTCATGCGGTTATGTTCGCCCTGCACCTGCCACTCGACCACGCCCGCACGCTCGGCGTTGTGATACACGGCAAAGCGTTCGTCGACGGGCACGCCGTCTTCCGCGGGCAGCGTTTCCCAGCCGCCCTGCACGCCGAAGCGCTCCACTTCGCTCCAGCAGCCGCGCGTCAGCACGCGCTCCAGCGCGTCTTCGCGACCGTTCGTCACGACGCGGCCAATGCGCGGCACGGTGCGGATCAGATGGTGGAACTGCGTCTCGATGGCGGCGAGATCCGGGAAGATGTCGGCGTGATCGAACTCGAGGTTGTTCAGCACGGCCGTTTTCGGCCGGTAGTGGACGAACTTCGAGCGCTTGTCGAAGAAGGCGGTGTCGTATTCGTCCGCCTCGATCACGAAGAAGCTGGAATCCGTGAGCCGCGCGGACACGCCGAAATTGAGCGGCACGCCGCCGATCAGAAAGCCGGGGTTCAGACCGGCGTCTTCCAGCAGCCACGTCAGCATGGACGTGGTAGTGGTCTTGCCGTGCGTGCCGGCCACGGCGAGCACCCATTTGCCGTTCAGCACGTGTTCGCCGAGCCATTGCGGGCCCGACACATACGGCAGGCCGCGGTCGAGAATCGCTTCCATCAGCGGATTGCCGCGCGTGACCACATTGCCGATCACGAACAGGTCGGCGTTCAGGCCGTTCAACTGCTCCGCGTCGTAGCCCTCGATCAGCCGGATGCCTTGCGCCTCGAGCTGCGTGCTCATGGGCGGATAGACGCCGGCGTCGCAGCCCGTCACCGTGTGGCCCGCGCCGCGCGCGAGGACCGCGAGACCGCCCATGAACGTGCCGCAGATACCGAGGATGTGGATGTGCATAAGCCTGTCGTGCCGCGCGGGCGTTTTTCCTGGAAGGCCCCTCACCCGGCGCTTGGCGCCCGACCCCGAGGGGGCCAGAAAAACGCCGGGCGGCCGGCGCTTTGCTGCGAGGGATGGGAGATGGGGAGCAGCCGAAACGGCTGCCCACAAAGGTCGCTATTGTAACCGACGCCTCCCGAAGACCTAAGCGCGCCCGCCCGCCCCGGCACGCCCCGGCACGCCCCTGGCACGCGCCCACAGCGGTCCGGGCCGCCGGAAAGGGCTGTCATCAATCTCTAGTATGATGGACGAATGGTTCGCAAATCACATTTTGATCCGCAGCGCGTGCGCGAGGAAATCGCGGTCGCGGCCGCGCGCCTGATTGCAGAAGACGGTCTCGACTACGCAACGGCCAAGCGCAAAGCGGCCCGGCAGGTGGTCGGGGAAAGCCGCGTCGCCGGCGAATGGCTGCCGGATAACGACCAGATCGAGGAAGAAATCCGCGAATACCAGTCGCTCTTCCAGGGCGACAGTCAGCCGGCGCTGTTGCGGCGCCTGCGGCGTATCGCGGTCGAATGGATGGAGCGGCTCGCGCCGTTCAATCCGTACCTGACGGGCGCCGTGCTCGGCGGCACGGCCGGCGAGCATTCCGACATTCACCTTCAGTTGTTCTGCGACGACCCGAAGGAAGTCGCCATCTACTTTCTGAACGCGAACATTCAGTACGACGTTTCGGAGACGCGCCATTTCGCCGGGCGCGGCTACGTCGAGACGCTGAGCTTCCTGTGGCGGTCGGCGAGCGAAGGACGCGACGCCGAACCCGTCGGGGTTCACGTCGCCCTTTACCAATCGGACGACCTGCGCGGCGCGGTCAAGGCCGACGCGCGCGGACGCACGGCGCGCGCGAATCTGCAGGCGGTTCAATTGCTGCTCGACGGCGGCGGCGTCGCACCTTCCACCAACTAGACACGCATGATGGACACCAGACGGATTCTCTTCGGCGTTTTCGTCGCCGTGATCGCGGCCGCAAGCGGCGTCGCGGCCAATCACTGGCTGAACGGCCGCCACCACGAGGGCGATGGCGTGAGCGATGTGGCGCAGACAGCGCAGCCCGCATCGAAAGAAAGCGCCGTGGCGCAGCTTTGGGCGATGCCGGTCAAGACAGCCGACGGCAAGCCCGAATCGCTAACTGCGCTGAAGGGCCGGCCAATTGTCGTCAACTTCTGGGCGTCATGGTGCGGCCCCTGCGTCGAGGAAATGCCGGCGCTGTCGCAACTTCAGCGCGACTACGCGGGCAAAGGCATCCAGTTCGTCGGCCTTGGCGTGGATTCGGAGAAAAACGTCCAGACATTCCTGCAAAAGGTGCAAGTCGCCTATCCAGTCTACGTGACGGGCTTTGGCGGCGCCGACCTCGCGCGGGCCTTCGGCAATACGGCGGGCGGGCTGCCATTCACCGTAGTCATCGACGCCAACGGCAACGTTCGCGCGACAAAATTAGGCCAGATCGATCCAAAAGCGCTGAAACAGACGCTCGACTCGCTGTAAATTTCCTAATCTTTTGACATCCGTTTGCGGCGGAAAGGCGCGAAGTTACGCGGAAATCGCGCGGAATTGGGAGAAGTTGAACCGCCGCGCAGCCGTCAAAAGAGCGCTCACAACGCGCCGTCCGTGAAGGAAACTAGACAAGTTTCTCTAATCAGCGCTAAAGTGCGCCCAATTCCACGGAAAAAGAAGCGACCATGACGCGACTGCTGGTACTGCACGGCCCCAACCTCAATCTTCTCGGCACACGGGAACCCGAGGTTTATGGCCGCGTGACGCTCCCGCAGATCGATCAGGCGCTCGCCGATCGCGCAGCGGACGCCGGGGTTGAACTGGCGTCGTTCCAGAGCAACCACGAAGGCGCGCTCGTGGATCGCATCCAGTCCGCGCGCACCGAAAAGACCGATTTCATTCTGATCAATCCCGCCGCGTACACGCACACCAGCGTGGCGATTCGCGACGCGCTGGCGGGCGTAGGTATTCCGTTCGTCGAGATTCACCTGTCGAACGTGCATCGCCGCGAGCCGTTCAGGCACCACTCGTATTTTTCCGACCAGGCCGAAGGGGTGATCTGCGGTCTCGGCTGGAAGGGCTATCTGTACGCGCTCGAATTCGCGCTCGACCGGCTGGCGGCCGGTTCGTCGCGCGCCTGAATCAACAACACGTCTAATTTGCGCCGGCCGCCCACGCGCCGGCACTTCCACGCATTGAAAGGGGCTTCCTGATGGATCTACGTAAACTGAAAACTCTGATCGACCTGGTCTCGGAGTCCGGCATCTCCGAACTCGAAGTGACCGAGGGCGAAGGCAAGGTGCGCATCGTCAAGAATGCGCCGCCGGTTTACGTGCAACAGTCCCCTTCGTACGCGCCGCAGCAGTTCGCGCAGGGTGCGCCGGCCAACGGCGGCGAAGCTCCGGCCGCAGGCGCCGCGGCAGGCGCTCCGGCGACGCCGGCTGCAGCCGCTCCGCAGGGCCACGTCGTGACGTCGCCGATGGTCGGCACGTTCTATCGTGCGCCGTCGCCGGGCGCCGAGCCGTTCGTCCAGGTCGGCGATACGGTCAAGGAAGGCCAGACGATCTGCATCATCGAAGCGATGAAGCTGCTCAACGAAATCGAGTCGGACAAGTCCGGCGTCGTGAAGGAAATCCTCGTCGAAAACGGTCAGGCGGTGGAATACGGCCAGCCGCTGTTCGTGGTCGGCTAAGTGGCTCACCGCGGCGGCGCACCCGCGCCTTGCCGCGCGCATGCCGTTGCGCTCGCTGTGCCCCTTGCGTTACTGGCGCCCGTTGGGCACGGCGCGCATCCGATCTTCTGAGGCAGCCGGTGTTGTGAACAACCCGGCGCCCACTGATGAGTCGAAAACCCGCTATGTTTGAAAAAATCCTCATTGCCAATCGCGGCGAGATCGCGCTTCGTATCCAGCGCGCCTGCCGCGAACTCGGCGTCAAGACGGTCGTCGTCTATTCGGAAGCCGACAAGGAAGCCAAGTACGTGAAGCTCGCGGACGAGGCGGTCTGCATCGGCCCGGCGCCTTCGAATCTCAGCTACCTGAACATGCCCGCGCTGATCAGCGCGGCGGAAGTCACCGACGCCGAAGCGATCCACCCCGGCTACGGCTTCCTGTCGGAGAACGCCGACTTCGCCGAGCGCGTCGAGCAGTCCGGCTTCACCTTCATCGGCCCGCGCCCGGAAACGATCCGGATGATGGGCGACAAGGTGACCGCCAAGCAGACGATGATCAAAACCGGCGTGCCCTGCGTGCCGGGTTCGGAAGGCGCGTTGCCCGAAGATCCGAAAGAGATCGTGAAAATTGCGCGCCAGGTCGGCTATCCGGTCATCATCAAGGCGGCGGGCGGCGGCGGCGGCCGCGGCATGCGCGTGGTGCACACGGAAGCGGCGCTCGTCAACGCGGTCAACATGACGCGCGAAGAAGCCGGCCGCGCGTTCGGCAACCCGCAGGTCTACATGGAGAAATTCCTGGAGAACCCGCGGCACATCGAAATTCAGGTGCTGTCCGATTCGTTCAAGAACGCGGTCTGGCTCGGCGAGCGTGACTGCTCGATGCAGCGTCGTCACCAGAAGGTGATCGAGGAAGCGCCGGCGCCGGGCATCGCGCGCCGTCTGATCGACCGGATCGGCGATCGTTGCGCCGACGCCTGCAAGAAGATGGGCTATCTTGGCGCGGGTACGTTCGAGTTCCTGTACGAAAACGGCGAGTTCTACTTCATCGAGATGAACACGCGCGTGCAGGTCGAACACCCGGTGACGGAACTGATCACGGGCGTCGACATCGTGCAGGAACAGATCCGCATCGCGGCCGGCGAGAAGCTCGCGTTCCGTCAGCGCGACATCGTCTTCAAGGGCCATGCGATCGAATGCCGGATCAACGCCGAAGACCCGTTCAAGTTCATTCCGTCGCCGGGACGTTTGACGTCGTGGCACATGCCGGGCGGTCCCGGCATCCGCGTCGATTCGCATGCTTACAATGGCTATTTCGTGCCGCCGAACTATGATTCGATGATCGGCAAGCTGATCGCTTACGGCGCCACGCGCGAGCAGGCGATCAAGCGGATGCGCATCGCGCTGTCGGAAATGGTCGTGGAAGGCATTCAGACGAACATCCCGTTGCATCGCGAGTTGATGCTCGACGCGAAGTTCGTCGAAGGCGGCACGAGCATTCACTACCTCGAGAACCGGTTGGCCGCGAAGCAGCAGGCCGCGCCGGAAGAAGCGTAAGTCATGAGTTACCGGGAACTGGTCGCCGAACTGGCACGCGAGCACGCGGAGGAATTGTCCGACGCGCTGCTCGAGTTGGGCGCGCTGTCGGTGTCCGTGGAAGATGCGGACGCCGACACGCCCGATGAGCAGCCGCTCTTCGGCGAGCCCGGTCTCACGCCCGATCGCACCGCATGGCAGCATTCGCGCGTGATCGCGCTGCTTGCGCAAGAGCATGATCCGGCGGTGCTGCTCGCGGCGGCATCGAATGAAATCGGTCTCGCCGCAGCGCCGCCTTTCACCGTGCGTGAAGTCGAGGAACAGGACTGGGTGCGGCTCACGCAGTCGCAATTCGATCCGATTCCGATTGGCGAGCGGATCTGGGTCGTGCCGTCGTGGCACGACGCGCCGGACCCGAACGCGCTGATACTCGAACTCGATCCGGGCCTTGCGTTCGGCACGGGCAGCCATCCGACCACGCGTTTGTGCATGGAATGGCTGGAGCAATCGGTGAAGCCCGGACAGTCCGTGCTCGACTACGGATGCGGCTCCGGCATCCTCGCGATTCTCGCCAAAAAGTGCGGCGCGAATCCGGTGTACGGCATCGACATCGATCCGCAAGCGGTCGAGTCGGCGCGTCACAACAGCGAGCGCAACCGCGCTGAAGTCACCTACGGCTTACCCGACGAATGTCCGACCGGTGAATTCGAGATTGTGGTCGCCAATATCCTGTCCAATCCGCTCAAGCTGATGGCGTCGATGCTGTCGTCGAAGGTCAAACCCGGTGGACGGATCGCATTGTCCGGCATCCTGGCGCGCCAGGCCGACGAAGTCGCGCAGGTGTACGCGCGGTGGATCGACATCGGCGTATGGCGCGAACACGAAGGCTGGGTATGCTTAGCGGGAACGCGTCGCGAAAGCCATTAGAATAAGGCGCATTGTCCAACCAACGGCCTCCTGGCTAACCGGCTCACTATGCTTCTGGCAACGCGCTGCCCCTTCTGCGAAACCGTTTTCCGCCTGCAACCGGCGCAGCTCGCGCTGCGTCGCGGGCTCGTGCGCTGTGGGCAGTGCCACGAAGTATTCGATGCATCCGGCAGCCTCTACGACATCAGCGAAGCCGGCGACTTCTCCACTGCAAGACAGGTCTCCGCAGCCGCTGCCATGGAGGCGCTTTCGGGCGCGCGCCCGAGCGGCGCGGACTTCAGCCCCTCAGCGTGGGACCCGTGGGCGCCGAGACCCACGCCGCTCTTCGAGGAACGCTTCAGGCACAACGCAGAGAACGTCTCGGCGCAGCCGCGCCACGTGGGCGCAGGTCCATCGGCGGCAGCGGGTGCAGCGGGTGCTGCGCCGAAGGAACCGCGCTTGCCCGCAGGCAGCGCGCCGACGGCTGCAGCCGATCACGAACCGCTGCTCGCGGACGCACCGCTCGAACCGTTCGCGTATGACACGGAACCGGCAAGCGAACCGGCAAACGAACCAGCAACGCAGCCGCCCGCCGACGAAGCACCGCGCGTCTGGCATAAGACAGAGCGCGCTCCCGGCTCCGAGCCCGACGAACCGGTGCTGAACGAGTCGGCAAGTTTCCACGGATTCCCCGACAACGAACCGCATTTCGGCACGACCGGCGTAGGCGCGGCCGGCCTCGGCACAACGCATCCGCACCCGCATTTCGACGACGATCTCGATCTGCGCGGCCCGGCACGCGCGGCAGCCACGCCGGACGGCGAGCCGTTCTCCGTGCAGCCGGTCAACGACGACGCCGATCCGTTCCCGGTGGTGCGCGAAACGCGCCCTGCCGAACCGCGCCGCCTCGCGTGGATCATCGGCGGATCGGTGGCGGCGGGACTGCTCGTCATCGCGCTGCTGGCGCAGCTCGCATGGTGGCAACGCGAAACGGTGCTCGTCTATATGCCGCGCAGCCAGGCGCTGTACACGAAGGTATGCGCGCAACTCGGTTGCCAGGTCACGGCGCCGCACGACATCGACGGTCTGCAGGTCGAGCCGTCCGATCTGCGGCAAGTCGACGGGCCGCATAAGCTCGAGTTGCGCATGCCGCTGCGCAACCGCTTTAACGTCGCGCTCGCCTACCCGGCGATCGAACTCACGCTGCTCGACGACCAGAACAACATTGCGCTGCGCCGCGTGCTGTTTCCGCAAGACTACGTGGCGCCGGGCACGCCGATCGCAGCCGGCCTGCCGCCGCACATGACGCAAACCATGATCGTGCGCCTCGATACGGGCAACGCGGTCGCGTCGAATTTCCGCGTACAGATTTTCTATCCGTAACGCATCCCCGCGCGTCCGGCTCGATTCGGGCGCGCTCACCGTCGTCACAGACGAACTTTCGGAGCACAACAACATGAGTCAAGTCACGCTGGGTGGTAACCCGATCGAAGTAGCCGGCAGCTTTCCGTCGGCCGGCCAGACCGCGCCTGCCTTCTCGCTGGTCGGCAAGGATTTGAAACCGTTGTCGCTCGCCGATTTCGCGGGCAAGCGCAAGGTGCTGAACATCGTCCCGAGCCTCGACACGCCGACTTGCGCGACGTCCACCCGCAAGTTCAACGAAGCCGCCGCGAAGCTCAGCAACACGGCCGTGATCGTCGTGTCGGGCGATCTGCCGTTTGCGGCGTCGCGCTTTTGCACGACCGAAGGCATCGAGAACGTCGTGACGGCCTCGACGTTCCGCGGCCATGACTTCGCGCAGGCGTACGGCGTCGACGTCACCAGCGGTCCGTTGACGGGCCTCACCGCGCGCGCCGTCGTCGTGATCGACGAGAACGACAAGGTCGTTCACTCGGAACTGGTCAGCGAGATCAAGAACGAACCGAACTACGACGCAGCACTCGCCGCGCTGAAGTAAAACCTCGGCGTAGCAGACTCCGGCGCCGCGCTCCACGCGCGGCGCTTTCACATCGTCACTCCGATTTCTTCATTCTTTTTACAGGAACGCTCGCCTTGGCTACGCTGATTTGCGGCTCGCTCGCCTACGACAACATCATGACTTTCGAAGGCCGGTTCCGGGAGCACATCCTGCCGGAGCAGGTCCACATCCTGAACGTGAGTTTTCTGGTGCCGACGATGCGCCGCGAGTTCGGCGGCTGCGCGGGCAACATCGCCTATTCGCTGAATCTGCTCGGCGGCGACGCGCGCATCATGGGCACGCTCGGCGAGGTCGACGCGCAGCTCTATATGGACCGCTTCCGGCAGCTCGGGCTGTCGACGGAAAACGTGCTGGTCGTGCCGGGCACCTATTCGGCGCAGGCGATGATCACCACCGACCTCGAGAACAACCAGATCACCGCGTTCCATCCGGGCGCGATGATGCAGTCGCATCTGAACCGCGCGGACGAAGCGAAGGACATCACGCTCGGCATCGTCGCGCCGGACGGCTACGACGGCATGATCCAGCACGCCGAGCATCTTGCAGCAGCGGGCGTGCCGTTTATCTTCGATCCGGGCCAAGGCTTGCCGCTCTTCGACGGTGCTGCACTGCGGCGCATGATTGAACTTGCGACCTATGTAGCTGTCAACGATTACGAAGCCAAACTTGTGAGCAACAAGACGGGTTGGTCGATCGAGGAGATCGCCGGCAAGGTCGAAGCGCTCATCGTCACGCTCGGCGAACACGGTGCGCAGATTCATCATGCGGGCGGCGTCGAAGACATTCCCGCCGTCAAGGCACAGCAGGTGCTCGACCCGACAGGATGCGGCGACGCGTTTCGCGGCGGCTTGCTGTACGGCATCGAAAAGAAGCTTGGCTGGGCGACCACGGGCCGTCTCGCGAGCCTGATGGGCGCGCTGAAGATCGAACAGCAGGGTCCGCAAAACTACGCGCCCACCCGGGCGCAGATCAACGAACGGTTCAAGCAGGCGTTCGGGTACGACCTGCCGTAATACCGAAAGCTATTGGAGTTAGGGAATGAGAACAACGAGTCGCCTGATAGTGGCCGCCTTGATCGCCGGTTCGCTGGCCATGTCGGGGTGTGCGTATAACAGCAGTTCCGCCGACGTCTACACCGCGTCGCAGGCGCAGCGCGAGGAAACGGTCCGCATGGGCATGGTCGACAGCGTGCGCGCCGTCAAGATCAGCTCGAACAACGGTCAGCCGAGCGGCCTCGGTGCGATCGGCGGCGGCGCGCTCGGCGCGGTGGCCGGCAGCACTATCGGCGGCGGCACGGGCTCGATCGTCACCGGCATTATTGGCGGTCTGGCGGGTGCGGTGGCGGGCAACTCGGTCGAGAACCGGGTGGCCGTGCGCGACGGTCTGGAAATTACCGTGCGGCTCGATAACGGCGACATTCGCGCGATCACGCAAAGCTCAACCGGCGAGATTTTCCGCGCCGGCGACCGCGTCCGGCTGCTTTCCAGCGGCGGCGTCACGCGCGTCACGCACTAAGCTTTCCCCTCTCGAGCGGCCAGCTTCATGCGGCCGCATCGACCTCACACGCATGCCCTCCCCTGTGCATGCGTTTTTTTTCGCCTGCGCATTCGTGCTGCTTCCGTTTGTATCGACTCGTACGGACGAAAAAAATCCCGTCGCCGAAACCGGCAACGGGATCCTGACCGAGTAGCGCTCGCGAGACTGCGTGAAGCGCTACTCGATCATCGACACATCATGCGATGCGTCGAAGTACTGCTACCGCTGAACAGCCCGATTACGGACGGCTGCCCGTCGGGAACGGCCATGCTGCTGCCGGGTTCAGCGCGGTCTTCACCGTTGCTGCCGGTGCGCTCGAAACGGAAGTCGCAGCGGGTGCAGGTGCAGCCTTCTTGGCAACAGCCTTCTTCGCAGGCGCGGCCTTCTTCGCGGGAGCAGCAGCGGCCTTCTTCGCAGGAGCAGCCTTCTTGGCAGGCGCAGCCTTTTTAGCAGCAGCCTTCTTCGCAGGCGCAGCCTTCTTGGCAGCAGCCTTCTTCGCAGGCGCGGCTTTCTTCGCAGCAGCCTTCTTCGCAGGCGCGGCCTTCTTCGCAGCGGCCTTCTTGGCCGGCGCTGCCTTCTTCGCAGTCGCCTTCTTGGCCGGTGCAGCCTTCTTCGCTGCAGCCTTCTTCGCCGGCGCTGCCTTCTTCGCTGCTACCTTCTTGGCCGGTGCTGCTTTCTTCGCTGCGGTCTTCTTGGCCGGCGCAGCCTTCTTCGCTGCTACCTTCTTCGCCGGCGCTGCCTTCTTCGCCGCTACTTTCTTAGCCGGAGCAGCCTTCTTCGCTGCTACCTTCTTGGCCGGTGCGGCCTTCTTCGCCGGAGCTGCCTTCTTTGCTGCGACCTTCTTTGCTGCAGGCTTCTTAGCGGCGGCTTTCTTTGCAGTTGCCATCATTTTCTCCTTCAGGTTTTCAGATGAGAGTCAGTTCAAACTACACCCTTCGTCAAAACCCGCTTCCCGCGGACGCTTCTCAGGGCGCGCGCTACGAAGCGGGCTATTCATCGGCGTACGCAGGTGCCGCGCGCTTACGCTAATGAATGCGGTAAGGCGCGCCGTGCCGCAAGGCACCGCGCGCCAAATGTCATCGGCGTTGGAAATCAACGCCGGTAATTGCTTGATCGAGCCGACGGCGATACCGCCGACGGCTTTTTCCGGGGGGAAGTTTGCCCATCCCACTGAAGGGTTCGCAAAGTGCCGGTCATGTTTGTGGGCCGCGAAGGCACGCGGCGCACGAGGCACGCTTTGCATCAGGCGGTTCAGCTCCTAAACATAATCGCCGCAGCCGAAGCCACGGCATCCCCATCGATGAATACATCGCGGTACGAACCCGGATCACTCCCAGGTCAGCGCGCCGCCAGTCTGATATTCGATCACACGCGTCTCGAAGAAGTTGCGTTCCTTCTTCAGGTCGATCATCTCGCTCATCCACGGGAACGGGTTTTCCTCGTTCGGGTACAGCGGATCGAGACCGATCTGCTGGCAACGGCGGTTGCAGATGAAGCGCAGATAGCTCTTGAACATCGACGCATTGAGGCCGAGCACCCCGCGCGGCATCGTGTCTTCCGCGTAACGATATTCGAGCTCGACCGCTTGCTGGAAGATCTCGCGGATTTCCGCGCGGAACTCAGCCGTCCAGAGTTGCGGGTTTTCGAGTTTGATCTGGTTGATCAGGTCGATGCCGAAGTTGCAGTGCATCGACTCGTCGCGCAGGATGTACTGATACTGCTCCGCAGCGCCGGTCATCTTGTTCTGGCGGCCGAGCGCCAGGATTTGCGTAAAGCCGACGTAGAAGAAGAGGCCTTCCATCACACAGGCGAACACGATCAGCGAGCGAAGCAGAGTCTGGTCTGTCTCGAGCGTGCCGGTCTTGAAGCCCGGATCGGTCAGCACATTGATGTACGGAATCAGGAACTCGTCTTTCGCGCGGATCGAGGGAACCTCGTGATACGCGTTGAAGATTTCGCCTTCGTCCAGACCCAGCGATTCGACGATGTACTGGTATGCGTGCGTGTGGATCGCCTCTTCGAACGCCTGGCGCAGCAGGAACTGGCGGCATTCGGGCGCCGTGATATGGCGGTAGGTGCCCAGCACGATATTGTTGGCGGCGAGGGAATCGGCCGTCACGAAGAAGCCCAGGTTGCGCTTGACGACGCGGCGCTCGTCTTCGGTCAGACCGTTCGGGTCTTTCCAGAGGGCGATGTCGCGCGACATGTTCACTTCTTGCGGCATCCAGTGGTTGGCGCAACCAGCCAGATACTTTTCCCAGGCCCACTTGTATTTGAACGGCACCAACTGATTGACGTCGGTCTGGCCGTTGATGATGCGCTTGTCGGCGACATTCACCCGCGCTTCGGAAACGGCAGCCGTTCCAGCAGCACGAGCAACGTTAGCAGCGGGAGCGACAGCGATGTCGTTCGCGAAGATGTCTGAAGCCGAGGGAGCATGAGGAGCGGAACGCGTTTCGACTTGCGAACCGACAGCCGATCCCGCAGCGTTGCGCAACACGTTCTGTTGCGTAGCGCTCGAGGGAGTTACGGCAGTGATCTCGTCATCCCAGTTGAGCATAAATGTCACCATCAATTTAGAACGGTTTGTACCATCTTTTCACGAGCGATAAAAGAGTCCGCTTGCGAAAAATCCTGTTTTCGATTCGCGTTGCTACGTTCATACAACACTTTGTTCAACAGACTGTGAACGTTGCCTTGAGTGATGCAACTTCAAGCTGTGTCGTCGAGGTGCTTCGCGAGCTCGAAGAGCAACGTGTCCGAGCGACGTTTCGCTGCTCTATCTATCTGTATTGCGGAGTGCGGTTGCTGTGTACTGCACTTCGATGCGCACTTCGATGCGCGTTGCGGGTTCGTCCGCGTTAGCGAGATGAAGTTCAATGCGATGTCGCGCGATGCATGTGGCCGGTTGCGTTGTTCGCTGCGTCGTTTCATCGCTGCATCATTTCATCGCTGCGTCGCTGCGTTGATTGAAGCGTTAGTGAAGCGGCGATTGAAGCGGCGGGTCTTGCAGTCGGTGTCGTCTTGCGCGCTTCGTGACATACCGACTCGTTGCTTCTCTACTTCACTTTGCAACGGTCCGACGATGAGCGGTGCGGCCTTCGACTTCATCCACCTTGCTTGCCGCGCCGCTCGTCGGCTTATCTCCGCTTCATCTCTATCAGGTTCGTCGATCGCTGCATGCGGGTCATTACCTAGAACGCTTCAGCAAACAACGAACCTGCTTACTGCGACTGCCTACTGCGACTACTCACTGCGACTGCTCGCTCTTGCCGCTTACTGGCAAGCCTCGCACTCGTCGAAGCCAGGATCGCCCGGACGCATCATGCACACGGGACCGTCCGCTTCGGGCGCTGCTTCCACTGCAACTGCCGGCGCTGCCGCCGTTGCCTGGAAACCGCCGACACCCGCACCGCCGCTCACGCCGAAGCCGCCTGCCGCGCCGCCGCCGACACCACCGGCACCGCCCGCACCTTCGCCGCCGCCCGAGCTCACTGCGTTCAACGCGCCGTGAGCGACCGTCGACTTCTCGACGTGCGTGGCCGCCATCGTGCGCAGGTAGTACGTGGTCTTCAGACCGCGCACCCATGCGAGCTTGTAGATCTCGTCGAGCTTCTTACCCGATGCGCCGCCCATGTAGATGTTCAGCGACTGCGCCTGGTCGATCCACTTCTGACGACGCGACGCCGCTTCGACCAGCCACTTCGGATCGACTTCGAACGCGGTCGCGTAGATCGCGCGGAGGTCCGCCGGAATGCGGTCGATGCGCGAGAGCGTGCCGTCGAAGTACTTCAGGTCGGCGACCATCACTTCGTCCCACAGACCGCGTGCCTTCAGGTCGCGCACCAGGTAGTCGTTGACCACCGTGAATTCGCCCGACAGGTTCGACTTCACATACAGGTTCTGGAACGTCGGCTCGATGCAGGCCGACACGCCGATGATGTTCGAGATCGTCGCGGTCGGCGCGATCGCGATGCAGTTCGAGTTGCGCATCCCGTAGGTGGCGATGCGCTGACGCAGTTCCGTCCAGTCCATCGACTCGCTCGAATCGACTTCGACATAGCCGCCGCGCGCGTCGGCCAGCAGCTTGACCGAGTCTTGCGGAAGAATGCCGCGATCCCACAGCGAGCCGCGATAGCTCGAGTAACGGCCGCGCTCCTGCGCCAGTTCCGTCGACGCGTAGTAAGCGTAGTAGCAGACCGCTTCCATCGACGTGTCGGCGAACTTCACCGCTTCTTCCGACGCGTACGGCGTGCGCAGCAGATGCAGGCAGTCCTGGAAGCCCATGATGCCCATGCCGACCGGACGGTGCTTCAGGTTCGAGTTACGCGCCTTGGCGACTGCGTAGTAGTTGATGTCGATCACGTTGTCGAGCATGCGCATCGCGACGCTGACTGTGCGCTTGAGCTTGTCGTGGTCGAGCACGAGCGTGCCGTCGGCCTGTTCCTTCAGATGCGCGACGAGGTTCACCGAGCCGAGGTTGCAGACGGCAATTTCCGCGTCGCTCGTGTTCAGCGTGATTTCGGTGCACAGGTTCGACGAGTGGACGACGCCGACGTGCTGTTGCGGCGAGCGCACATTGCACGGGTCCTTGAACGTGATCCACGGATGGCCGGTTTCGAACAGCATGCCGAGCATCTTGCGCCACAGTTGCGCCGCCGGAACCTTCTTGAAGAGCTTGATCTCGCCGCGCGCGACCTTGTCTTCGTAAGCCGTGTAAGCCGCTTCGAACTCGGCGCCGAACTTGTCGTGCAGATCCGGGCAGGTGGACGGCGAGAACAGCGTCCAGTCGCCGCCTTCCATCACGCGCTTCATGAACAGGTCGGGAATCCAGTTCGCCGTGTTCATGTCGTGCGTGCGGCGACGGTCGTCGCCGGTGTTCTTGCGCAGCTCCAGGAATTCTTCGATGTCGAGGTGCCACGTTTCCAGGTACGCGCACACTGCGCCCTTGCGCTTGCCGCCCTGGTTCACGGCGACGGCCGTATCGTTGACGACCTTCAGGAACGGCACGACGCCTTGCGACTTGCCATTGGTGCCCTTGATGTGCGAGCCAAGCGCGCGCACACGCGTCCAGTCGTTGCCGAGGCCGCCGGCGAACTTCGAGAGCAGCGCGTTTTCCTTCAGCGCTTCGTAGATGCCGTCGAGGTCGTCGTCGACCGTGGTCAGGTAGCACGACGACAGTTGTGAGCGGCGCGTGCCCGAGTTGAACAGCGTCGGCGTGGACGACATGAAGTCGAAGCTCGACAGCACGTTGTAGAACTCGATCGCGCGCGCTTCGCGGTCGATCTCATTCAGCGACAGGCCCATCGCAACACGCATAAAGAATGCCTGGGGCATTTCGATACGCACGCCGTCGTGATGCAGGAAGTAGCGGTCGTACAGCGTTTGCAGACCGAGGTAGCCGAACTGCAGGTCGCGGTTGTTATCGAGCGCGGCGCCCAGACGCTTCAGGTCGAACTGCAGCAGCTTGTCGTCGAGCAACTCGGCTTGCACGCCGCGCTTGATGAACTGCGGGAAGTACTCGGCGTAACGCTCGCCCATTTCGGCTTGCGTGACTTCTTCTTCGAGAATCTCGCGGCGGATCGTGTGCAGCAGAATGCGCGCGGTGACCTGGCTGTAAGCCGGATCTTTTTCGATCATCGTGCGAGCGGCCAGGATCGCCGAGTCGTAGACCTGGCTCATCGGCACGCCGTCGTACAGATTCTTCACCGTTTCAGCGACGATCGGCTCGGCGCTCACGGCGTCGCCCAGGTTCGCGCAAGCGGACTCGATGATGCCGCGCAGCGCAGCCATGTCGAGCGGACGCGAGACGCCGTTGTCGGTAACGGTGAGACCCGGCGTGCTGCCGGCCACCTGTTCGTCGTGACCGCGCGCCTGGGTGCGCTTCTCGCGATACAGCACGTAAGCACGCGCGACGTTGTGCTCGCCGCCGCGCATCAGCGCGAGTTCGACCTGATCCTGAATGTCTTCGATATGGAACGTGCCGCCGTTCGGACGGCTGCGCACCAGCGCGCGCACCACGTTCTGCGTGAGTTGCTCGACCAGTTCGCGCACGCGTGCGGATGCCGCGCCCTGACCACCGTTGACAGCGAGGAATGCCTTCGTCACGGCGATGGCGATCTTCGACGGCTCGAACGACACCACGCTGCCGTTGCGGCGGATCACCTTGTAGTCGGCGTACGTCGCTTGCGGCGCGAGCGCCTGGGCGCCTTGTGCCTGGCCGAAAGCCTGGCCAGTCGGTGATCCCTCATACCGGGTCGTCGCGTTGTCGGTGGTTTGCATGTGCAAAGCTCCTGGTCCTGGAAATGTTGCGGCGAGTGCCGCGGATTAAAACGAACGCTGCGCCGCGTGCGCGAGCGATGGGGTGCAGGAAAGAGGCCGGCCTCGGCGGCTGACGGAATGCGACTGCGATGAAGCCTGATTCGAATTCGTAACGGTCTTCGTCGTAGTTCTCGCGATCACTCTCAGCCCCTTTCCTGATGCTTATGGTTGCCGCCGGTTGGTTCGCGCTTGCCCCGCGCTCTACCCGCTCTTACGTTTCACCGGCCGCCCTGCAGGAATTCTTTTTCGCTGCCTGGAATGCTTGCGGCGCCATGCTCGGAGAGCGGGGCGCCGCAGACTTGTGCACTATGTTATGCACTTGGTTATTCACACAGTTATACACAGGACACACAACATCTAGTGCGTAACTGAATTTGTGGCACCAAGTATAGTGGACTTTCAAGACAGATCAAATCGTTTTATTTATCCGAAACGTATTGACTTTTGGCTCGCGCGACGCGAAGCCGGCTCCCCGGAGAGCGAGGCTGCGCCTCGTTCTCCTCGCATCACGCGAGCTCGCGCGAACGGCCGTTACCGCGTTTTGGAAAACTTGAGATAGGGGAAATACCGATCCGCGAGCGAGGTGTCGCGTTGCAGGCGCGCCCATTCGAAGTGGGGGCCCGGATCGGTCTTGCGGCCGGGCGCAATGTCGGAGTGTCCGGCGAGGGCTTCGATCGGATAACGTGCCGCGAGCGCTCTCACGAGCGCGCTCAGCGTGCGGTATTGAGCCGCCTCGAAAGCAGTTGTGTCACTGCCTTCGAGTTCGATGCCGATGGAGAAATCATTGCAACGCTCGCGGCCGAAGAAATTCGACGGCCCCGCGTGCCACGCTCGCTCGTTGCATGACACGAACTGTTCGAGCGCGCCGTCGCGATGAATCACGAAATGCGCCGACACGCGCACGCCGCGCAGATGCGCGTCGTAATACGGGTGAGCGTCGCAATCGAGTGTATTGAGGAAGAGTTCGGCGATAGCCGTGCCGCCGAATTCATTGGGCGGCAAGCTGATGTTGTGCACCACGATCAGCGTGGGCACCGCGCCTTGTGGCCGCGCCTCGAAGTTCGGCGACGGCAGTTTGCGTGCTTGCGCGGCCCAACCGTCTGCGTCGACGGTGAACTCGACGCTCATCGGGCGTCGCGGCCCGTGGGTCGCGTGCCGTGCCGCTGCGCGTGCGCGGCGCTGCAGAACACCTGGCCCGCGACGACCACCGAGTCGCTCTTCGGCGCATGCACGCCGCACTCGACACAACGGATCATCGGCTCCGCGAGTTGCGGCGCCTCGGGCTGACGCGCGGCGCCGTTGCCGTTATTGGCAGCGCCGCGCGCGCCGCCTGCGCCGGTACGTTGCGCGGTGTGCGCATCGTGACGGCGCAGCGCCTTCACAAGCCACTGCCCGACGATGAACAACAGGATCAGCAAAAAGATTTGTCGCATGGGACACGCTCACACTACAGCTCGGTGCAACAGCACCTCGAAAACAAAACGGCTGCCGACGTACGCCAGCAGCAACGCGACGAACGACGCCAGCACCCAGCGCAATGCGGCACGGCCGCGCCAGCCGGACACCTTGCGCGCCGTCAGGAGCGCGCCGAACATCACCCACGAAAGAATGGCGAACACGGTCTTGTGATCGAGCCGCAGCGCGCGGTCGACCAGTTGCTCGCTAAACAGAATGCCCGATACCAGCGTCAGCGTGAGCAGCACGAAGCCCGCGCCGATCAGACGGAACAGCAGCTTCTCGAGCGTGAGCAACGGCGGCAGTGTATCGAGCCAACTGGAGAGCCAGCCGTTACCCGCTGCGGCCACATGCCGCTGCGCGATGCCGCCGCGCATCGCATGAAGACGCCGCTCGACGAGCAGCATCAGAACGGCGTGCAGCGCCGCGATCGCGAACAGGCCATACGCGATGTTAGCAATCAGGAAGTGCAGCTTGAACATGGGCGCGGCCGAATACGGCAGCACACGCACGCCGTTGAACGCGAGCGGCAACAGCGACGCGACGCAGGCGAGCGGCAACACCAGCAGACGCAGCCCGTCGAGCGGAAAGAAAAAGCTCTCTATCCAGTAGATGCCGGCGCCGAGCCAGAACATCGCGGAGAGCGCGAAGGCGAAGCCGAACACCATCGCGTTCTGCGGGAAGATCGTGGTGTGCAGCAGCACGCCGTGCGCGAGCAGCGCGACGAACAGCAGCGCGCGGCCCGATGAGCTCATGCCCGACGCCGCGGCCCCGGCGAACCCGGAACGCGCGTCGGCCGCGGTTGCCGCGCCGGCCGGCATGGGCGCGACGCTCTCCAGCATGGAGCGCGATCCGGCGTGCCGGTGCGAGCGCCAGCCCGCTACGGCGAGTCCGCCGTACAGGAGCGCGGTGAGGGCATACAGTACAATATCCATATTCGAAGTTTACACTAGGCCCCCGCCCCGCGACGTCTTCCGCTTCGCGCCCGCCCGGGCCGCACTGTTCATCGCTCCCCATGCTCGACAATCTGACTCAACGGATGGCGCGCGTCGTCAAGACGCTGCGCGGCGAAGCCCGGCTCACCGAGGCGAACACCCAGGAAATGCTGCGCGAAGTGCGCCTTGCGCTGCTCGAGGCGGACGTGGCGCTGCCCGTCGTGCGCGAGTTCATCGCGAAGGTGAAAGAGAAGGCGCTCGGCGAGGAAGTCATCAGCAGTCTGTCGCCGGGTCAGGCGCTCGTCGGCGTCGTGCAGCGCGAGTTGACCGCGGTGATCGGCGGCGATTACGAAGGCAAGGCCTCGGAGCTGAACCTGGCCGTCACGCCGCCGGCCGTCATCCTGATGGCGGGTTTGCAGGGCGCGGGTAAGACGACCACGGTCGGCAAGCTCGCCAAGCTGCTGCGCGAGAAGTACAAGAAGAAAGTGCTGACCGTTTCGTGCGACGTCTATCGCCCTGCTGCTATCGCGCAGTTGAAGACGGTGACCGAGCAGGTCGGCGCGGATTTCTTCCCGTCGGAACCGGATCAGAAGCCGGTGGACATCGCGCGTGCGGCGGTGGATTGGGCCAAGCGTCATTATCACGACGTGCTCATCGTCGACACGGCCGGCCGTCTCGGTATCGACGAAGCGATGATGCAGGAAATCACCGCGCTGCATACCACGCTGAAGCCGGCGGAAACGCTGTTCGTCGTCGATGCGATGCTCGGTCAGGACGCGGTCAACACGGCGAAGGCGTTTAGCGACGCGCTGCCGCTCACCGGCGTCGTGCTGACCAAGCTCGACGGCGACTCGCGCGGTGGCGCGGCACTCTCCGTGCGTCACGTCACGGGCAAGCCGATCAAGTTCGTCGGCGTCGCGGAAAAGCTCGACGGCCTCGAAGTGTTTTATCCGGATCGCATGGCGAACCGGATTCTCGGCATGGGCGACATTCTCGCGCTCGTCGAAGAAGCGCAGAAGGGCGTCGACGTTCAGGCCGCGCAAAAACTCGCCGACAAAGTCAAGAAAGGCGGCGACTTCGACCTGAACGATTTCCGCGCGCAGCTCACGCAAATGAAGGGCATGGGCGGGCTGTCGTCGCTGATGGACAAGCTGCCCGCGCAATTCCAGCAGGCCGCCGCCGGCGCCGACATGAGCCAGGCTGAAAAGCAGATGCGCCGCATGGAAGGCATCATCAACTCGATGACGCCGCTCGAGCGCGCCAAGCCGGATCTCATCAAGGCCACGCGCAAGCGCCGCATCGCCGCGGGCGCGGGCGTGCAGGTGCAGGAAGTCAACCGCATGCTGAACCAGTACGACCAGATGCGCACGATGATGAAAAAGCTGAAGGGCGGCAACATGCAAAAGATGATGCGCGGCATGAAGGGCATGTTGCCCGGCATGCGCTAAGCTTTAGCAAGACGGCGGCACGCGCGTCGTGCGGGTTGCACTGCGCCCGCCGATAGCCGCCGCCTCGGAAAAGGAATTGGTTGAGAGCATTCCCGCTCACACTATGTATACAGTCACCGCCCGTCAGACGTCATGAACCGCGAAGAAGCTCTCCACATTTTTAGCCACTCCGAAGAAATCGTTTCGGCCGACGACGTGAACGCGTCGATCAGCGGCATGGCTGCCGCCATCCGCGCCGAAATAAGCGAGGACTTCCCGCTCGTGCTTTCGGTGATGGGCGGCGCCGCGGTGTTCACCGGCATGCTGTTGCCGCACCTCGACTTTCCGCTCGAGTTCGACTACATCCACCTGACCCGCTATCGCAACACCACCAAAGGCGGCAACGAGATGCAGTGGCGCGTGGCGCCGGCCGAGTCGGTGAAGGATCGCGTGGTGCTGGTGCTCGACGACATTCTCGACGAAGGCGAGACCATGGCCGCGATTCGCGACCGCATTCTCGCGATGGGCGCGAAGCGCTTCCTGAGCGCGGTGCTGTGCGAGAAGATCATTCCGAAGGCCAAGCCGCTGCGCCCGGACTACTGCGGCTTCGAAGTGCCGGACCGCTATGTGTTCGGCTGCGGCATGGACGCGAAAGGCTACTGGCGCAACCTGCCGACCATTCGCGCGCTGACCGAAGGCGCGTGAGTTCTTCATCTGTCTTGCGCTGGAACGAAAAAGCGGCCTACCTGGGCCGCTTTTTTCATTGCGCAGCGATAAGGCGCGCCGCCGGCTTCAGAGTTGATGCACGAAGGCGCGGATACCGCCGAGCATCATCTCGACGGAAATCGCCACCAGCACGAGTCCCATCAGACGCTCGAATGCCATCATGGTTCGCTCGCCGAGCCATGCCTGAATGCGCTCGGCCAGCATTAGCACCACAGCGCAAACGATCATGGTGACGGTCAGCGCGCCGATCCATTCGAACATCTTGCCGGGCGCCTGCGACGTCAACAGCATCACCGTTGCGAGCGCCGACGGCCCGGCCAGCGCCGGAATGGCCAGCGGCACGATCAACGGCTCGCCGCCGCGCGCGTCGCCACCGAACGGGCCGTCCGGATGCGGGAACACCATGCGCAGCGCAATCAGAAACAGCACGATGCCGCCGCCGATTCGCAACGACTGGTCCGTGAGACTCATCATCCGCAAGAACGCGTCGCCCAGCACCATGAACAGCAGCAGGATCGCAAACGCAATCGCGACCTCACGCAGAATCACAGCGGTGCGACGCTTCGGCGACACACCGCGCAGACAACTGATGAAGAGCGGAATGTTGCCGAGCGGATCGGTGATGAGAATCAGCAGGACGGTCGCGGACAGGAAGGTGTACTCCACCGTCCGCTCCGCTTAGCGCGCGAGCGCCGCGCGCACCTTCGCGATCACCGTTTGCGCGGCTTCGTCGACCGGCAGCAGGGTCGCCTCGGCGTCGCGGCGGCCCTGATATTCGAGCTTGCCTTCCTTCAGGCCGCGGTCGCCGATCACGAGACGATGCGGCACGCCGATCAGCTCCCAGTCGGCGAACATCACGCCGGGGCGTTCGCCGCGGTCGTCCAGAATCACGTCGATGCCTGCCTCCACCAGTTCCGCGTACAGCTTGTCGGCCTGCTCGCGCACGGCTTCGCTGCGGTCATAGCCCATCGGGCACAGGACGACTTCGAACGGCGCGATCGATTCCGGCCAGATGATGCCCTTGTCGTCGAAATTCTGTTCGATCGCGGCGCCCAGAATACGCGTGATGCCGACGCCGTAGCAGCCCATTTCCATCGGCTGCGGCTTGCCGTTTTCGTCGAGGCAGGTCGCGTTCATCGCTTCGGAATATTTGGTGCCGAGCTGGAACACATGGCCGACCTCGATGCCGCGGCAAATGTCGAGCACGCCCTTGCCGTCCGGCGACGGATCGCCCTTCTTGACGTCGCGAATGTCCGCGACGACCGGCTCCGGCAAATCGCGGCCCCAGTTGACGCCGGTGGTGTGGAAGTCCACCTCGTTCGAGCCGACCACGAAGTCGCTCATGTTCGCGACCGTGCGGTCCGCCACGACCTTCACCGGCTTCTTCGTGTTGAGCGGGCCGAGATAGCCCGGCGGCGTGCCGAAGGTCTCGATGATCTCAGCCTCGGTCGCCATGCGGAAGTCAGCGAGGCCCGGCAAGTTGTTTGCCTTGATCTCGTTCAGATCGTGATCGCCGCGCAGCATCAGCAGCCAGATGGTCGGCTCGGCGCCTTCGTTTTCGGTCGCGAGCACGATCGACTTGATGGTGCGTTCGAGCGGAATGTTCAGATACTCGGCGACGGCCTCGCACTTTGCCTTGCCCGGCGTGGGCGTCTTCTTCAGCTCCTCGGTGGGAGCGGCGCGTTGCGCGTACAGCGGCAATGCTTCGGCCGCTTCGACATTCGCGGCGAAGTCGGAAGTCGGGCAATAGGCGATTGCGTCCTCACCCGTTTCGGCGATCACGTGAAACTCATGCGAGCCGCTGCCGCCGATCGAACCGTTGTCCGCCGCGACCGCGCGGAAGTCGAGACCGAGGCGCGTGAAAATGCGCACGTACGCGTCGTACATCTTGCGATACGACTCGCGCAGACCCGCCGCGTCCTTGTCGAACGAGTACGCGTCTTTCATGATGAACTCGCGGCCGCGCATCACGCCGAAACGCGGACGGATTTCGTCGCGGAACTTGGTCTGGATCTGATAGAAGTTGACCGGCAACTGACGGTAGCTCTTGATCTGGCCACGCGCGATGTCCGTCACCACTTCTTCATGCGTCGGTCCGATGACGAAATCGGACTGCTTGCGGTCCTTGAAGCGGAGCAATTCGGGGCCGTATTTTTCCCAGCGGCCCGACTCCTGCCACAACTCGGCCGGCTGCACGGCCGGCATCAGCAATTCGATAGCGCCCGCCCGGTTCATTTCCTCGCGCACGATGGCTTCCACCTTGCGGATCGAGCGCAGGCCGATCGGCAGGTAGTTATAGATACCGCCGGCGACGCGGCGGATCATGCCGGCGCGCACCATGAGCTTGTGGCTGACGATCTCGGCGTCTGCCGGAGCTTCTTTCAGGGTGCCGATAAAGAAACGGGAAGCTTTCATTCAGATTTTCCAAAAGCGGCGGCTCCGGAGGGACCGCCCGAAAGGGTGAAACGGGAAATCGACACGGCTGCGGCGCCAGAACCCGCGGTGTGCTGCACTGCGCCGCACCGACGCCAAAGCGCCGGCGACGGCGCCGCGCAAAGCCTTCTGCACAAGGGATGACGCGCGGGAAGCTTGACAGGCTACCGCAAATGCAGGCCTTTTGCGGCGAATCGTTCCATTCTGGTGCGAATCGGTGCGTCAGGGCCGTTATCTGTTTATAATCAAAGCAATTTTAAAGGATTCGAAGGTGGTTGTATGCTGGATCGTGAAGGCTTTCGCCCGAACGTCGGCATCATCCTCTTGAACGCGCACAACGAGGTGTTTTGGGGCAAACGGCTCCGTGAACATTCCTGGCAGTTTCCGCAAGGGGGCATCAAGTACGGAGAGACCCCCGTGCAAGCGATGTATCGGGAGTTACACGAAGAAACCGGCCTGCTTCCTGAGCACGTCAAGGTGATTGGTCGCACGCGCGACTGGTTGCGTTACGAGGTGCCTGACAAGTTCATCAAGCGTGAGGTACGCGGTCATTACCGCGGCCAGAAACAAATCTGGTTTTTGCTCCGAATGGTGGGGCGCGATTGCGACATCTGCTTGCGCGCCACCGACCACCCGGAGTTCGATGCCTGGCGTTGGAACGAATATTGGGTGCCGCTCGACTGTGTGATCGAGTTCAAGCGGGATGTGTATCAGTTGGCGCTGACGGAGCTGTCCCGTTTCATGCGCCGGACTGTGCCGCGTGCGGAAAAACCCGGCGCTCATCATGGGCCGCGCTATCCACGGATAGCGTCGTCAATGGAAAGTCCGCCGGATTCCACGGTAATGACGGTGACAACGGTCACGTCCGTCAGAATCGAAACTTCGGTTCGCACAACAAGCGCGTCCGACTGCGGTGAAAATGCCGCGTCAACGGACGAGGCCAGCGCCGCGTCGGAGCTCGAAGAAGACGCAGTTCGCGAGGCTGCCGTTTCGTTGCTTCGCCAGGGCGTGCGTAGTTGATCGTTCTGCGCGGCTTTCCGTGCCGCTATGCGGGCGCGGACCCGGGAGCCGCGCCCGTTTTTTGAGGAAAACCATATTGAAAGCTCTCGCTCTCGTCGTGGCGTGCGTCGCCACCGGCGCCCTTCTGGCTGGCTGTTCGAGTGCCGGCAAACCCACCAATAAGGATGACAGCGCGTTTACCTATCTGCTCGACCGGCCTACCAATTGGGTGGAAAACAAGGTCGAGACGTTGCCGCCGCTGCCGCAGGACTCCAGCCTCCTTCCGTTCGAAGTGTCGGGCAATACGCCGCTGCATTTCGCGATAGATCCGACGTCGCTCACGGTGGGTTCCGACGGCGTGGTGCGCTACACGGTGGTGGTCACGAGCCCGAGCGGCGCGCGCAATGTGAACTACGAGGGCATTCGCTGCGACACCTACGAATGGCGTCTGTATGCCGGTCTGAACGCCGATCACGACGGCTGGGACAGAACCGTTGCCAACGACTTCACGCGCATCGAGAACGGCGCGCTGAACGCTTATCACGCGGCGCTGTATCAGGATTATCTGTGCGCGAACAAGCTGCCGACAGGCAGCGCCAAGTCGATTATCGAGAACATCCGCTATAAGCGCACGGCGACGTCTTTGATTCATTGAACCGTTGACGATGCAGTAGGCAAAAAAGCCGTTCCAGTGGTGACTGGAACGGCTTTTTTAATTGCCGCCTGATGTCTCTTTGCCGGCCGCTGGCCACTGGCCGCTGATTACCCGCTCAAACCAGCACCAGGTTGTCCCGATGAATCAGCTCCGGTTCGAGCATATAGCCGAGCACCGATTCGATCTCGCCGCTCGGACGCCGCTGAATCAGCTTGGTTTCGGCACTGCTGTAATTGGTGAGGCCGCGCGCCACCTCCCGGCCGGCTGCGTTCAGGCAAGCGATCACCTCGCCCCGCGCAAACGCACCCTGCACGCCGACAATGCCGATGGGCAGCAGGCTCTTGCCGCCCGCGGTCACCTTCTCGACGGCGCCGTCGTCGATCACGACGTGGCCGCGCACCTGCAAGTGATCGGCCATCCACTGCTTGCGTGCTGCCATGCGCGCGGTGCGTGCGATCAGTTGCGTGCCGATCGCTTCCCCCGAGGCGAGCCGCGACAGCACGTCGGCTTCGCGGCCGCTGGCTATCACCGTATTCGCCCCGCTGTGCGCGGCGCGCTTGGCGGCGAGAATCTTGGTCAGCATGCCGCCTCGGCCGAGGCTCGAACCCGCGCCGCCGGCCATCGCCTCCAGGTCGGGCGCGCCGGCATCCGCCTGCTGAACCAGCGTCGCGTTCGGATCTTTCCGCGGATCGGCGGTGAAAAGCCCTTGCTGATCGGTGAGGATGATGAGTGCGTCGCCCTCGATGAGGTTCGCGACGAGCGCGCCGAGCGTGTCGTTGTCGCCGAACTTGATTTCGTCGGTGACGACCGTGTCGTTCTCGTTGATGATGGGCACCACGCCGAGCCGCAAGAGCGTCAGCAGCGTGGAGCGCGCATTCAGATAGCGCTCGCGGTCCGCGAGGTCGGCATGCGTCAGCAGGATTTGCGCGGTCTGAATGGAATGCTCGGCGAAGCGGCTTTCGTAGACCTGGGCTAGGCCCATTTGACCGACGGCGGCGGCCGCTTGCAATTCGTCGATTTCGCGCGGCCGCTTGGTCCAGCCGAGCCGCTGCATGCCTTCCGCGATCGCGCCGGAGCTCACCAGCACGACTTCCTTACCTTGAGCGCGCAACGCGGCGATCTGCGCAGCCCAGCGGCCGATCGCAGCATGATCGAGACCCCGGCCGTCGTTCGTGACGAGGCTCGAGCCGACTTTCACTACCAATCGCCGTGAATCTGCGATGACGGAACGCATTGTGCGTGGTCTCCCAAGATGACGCCTGACACGCACCGGCCCCGAAAGGCCGGCGCTCCCGTTGTTTATTCCTGCGGATCGGCGCTGGATTCGCTGGCGGCGGCCGGCGCTTCGGGCTTGTCGCGAAAGCGCACGTCGGCGGCGAGATCTTCGGCCTCAGCCGCGCGCTGAGCTTCGGAATGCGCGGCGATGTAGTCGAACACCGCGTAGCAAAGGCTCTCGCAACCCTGACCGGTCAGCGCCGAGATTTCGAACACCGGACCGTCCCAGCCGAAGCCTTCGAGGAACGCCGACACGCGCGCTTCGCGCTCGTCCTCGGGCACCATGTCGAGCTTGTTGAGCACCAGCCAGCGCGGCTTCTGATACAGCTGCTCGTCGTACTTGCGCAGTTCGTTGACGATCGCCCTGGCTTCCGCGACCGGGTCGACGGATTCGTCGAACGGCGCGATGTCGACGATATGCAGCAGCAGACCTGTGCGCTGCAAGTGCCGCAGGAACTGGTGACCGAGCCCCGCGCCTTCAGCCGCGCCTTCGATCAGGCCCGGAATGTCCGCGATCACGAAGCTGCGGCTCGGCCCGACGCGCACCACGCCGAGATTAGGCGCGAGCGTGGTGAACGGATAGTCGGCAATCTTCGGCTTCGCGTTCGATACCGAAGAAATGAACGTCGACTTGCCCGCGTTCGGCATGCCAAGCAGACCGACGTCGGCCAGCACTTTGAGTTCGAGGCGCACCATGCGGCGCTCGCCCGGCTTGCCGTCCGTTTTCTGGCGCGGCGCGCGGTTCGTGCTGGACTTGAAGTGCAGGTTGCCCAAACCGCCGGCACCGCCCTCCGCAATCTTCACGCTCTGATTGTGCTCGGTCAGATCGGCGATCAGTTCGCCGGTTTCCATGTCGGTAATCGTGGTGCCGACCGGCATGCGCAGCGTGATGTCGTCGCCGCCCTTGCCGTAGCAGTCCGCGCCACGGCCGTTTTCGCCGTTGCGCGCCATATGTTTTTTCGCGTAGCGATAGTCGATCAGCGTGTTGATGTTGCGGTCTGCTACCGCAACCACGCTGCCGCCCCGCCCGCCGTCGCCGCCATCGGGGCCGCCGAACGGAACGAACTTCTCGCGGCGCATCGACGCGCTGCCATCCCCTCCGTCGCCGGCGATGACTTCAATCCTCGCTTCGTCAATGAACTTCATGCGTAACTCCGTCCCGTGGTGTACAGCCAGATGGTGCTGCCAGATGTGTTGTTGCCGGATACTGCCTGATACAGCTATTTTGCCGCGCCCGCCGCGCGATGATCAATCGACCGAACGGCATAGGACGACGTCAGAATTCGCGGCGGCAACAGCCGCTACCGCAATAAAAAAAGCCCCGCTAACTTCGCGGGGCCTTTTTCCGGTCCTGAAGCCCGTGCCTGAGCAAGCTCAGACTGCTGCCGGGATCACGTTGACCATATGCTTCTTCGCGGCGCCTTTCGTCGAAAACTTGACGTGGCCGTCCGTCAGCGCGAACAAGGTGTGATCCTTGCCGATACCGACGTTCTCGCCAGCGTGCATGCGCGTGCCACGTTGACGAACGATGATGCCGCCAGCGTTGATAGCCTGACCGCCGTACACTTTCACGCCAAGTCGCTTCGACTCGGAGTCGCGGCCGTTCCGGGACGATCCGCCTGCCTTTTTGTGTGCCATTTGATTTGCTCCTTAACCGGTGCGCTTACGCGTTGATCGCGTCGATGCGCAGTTCGGTATAGTTCTGGCGGTGGCCGCCATGCTTCTGGTAGTGCTTCCGGCGACGCATCTTGAAGATGGTCACTTTCTTGTGACGACCTTGCGACACGACGGTAGCCTTGACGGAAGCCCCACTGACCAGCGGCGCACCGAACTTAATCGATTCGCCTTCGCCCACTGCGAGAACCTGGTCGAGCGTGATTTCAGCGTCAATGTCTGCCGGTATCTGTTCTACTTTAAGTTTTTCGCCGACGGCAACTTTATACTGCTTGCCACCGGTTTTTATGACCGCGTACATTGAGAACCTCACTCTGTGTTCATTTTTTCCACGCACCGCGCGCGGAAACCCGTGATTATACATAGAGTTAGCTGCTCGGTCAAAACTCATTGAGAGCCGCCGTGCCGTCCGGGTGACGCGCGGCCCGCCGCCGGGCGCCGCTCCACGCTGCTCTGTGCGCTGCCGTAAGGCGCGGCGCACGGCAGTCCGCGACCCGGAACCACCGCGATTCGCCTTATAATTCGCGGCACTACCCAATTCAGCCATCATGTCGTCGACTGCCACCCCCTCCTCCAACGCCGCCAGCCTGCTCGCTCCGATAGCCGAAGACATGCAGCAGGTGAATCGCGTCATCCGGCACCGTCTTGCGTCCGAGGTGATGCTGATCAATCAGATCTCCGAGTACATCATCAGTGCCGGAGGCAAGCGGCTGCGGCCCGCGCTGCTGCTGCTGGTGGCCGGCGCGCTCGGAGAAACCACGGGGCATCGGCATGAACTGGCGGCGGTCGTGGAATTCATCCACACCGCGACGCTGCTGCATGACGACGTGGTCGACGAATCCGATCTGCGGCGCGGCCGCCAGACGGCCAACGCGCTCTTCGGCAACGCGGCGAGCGTGCTCGTCGGCGATTTTCTGTATTCGCGCTCGTTCCAGATGATGGTCGGGGTAGGCAAGATGCGCGTGATGGAGATCCTGGCCGAGGCGACCAACATCATCTCGGAAGGCGAGGTGCTGCAGCTGCTGAACATGCACGACGCCGACGTGGACGAAGCCCGCTACATGCAGGTGATCCGTTACAAAACGGCGAAGCTGTTCGAGGCCGCCGCGCAACTCGGCGCGGTGCTGGCCGGCGCGGACGCCCGCATCGAAGCGGCCGCGGCGGAATTCGGCCGGCGCATCGGCACGGCCTTCCAGATCATGGACGACTGGCTCGACTACACGGGCACGGCAGAGTCCATGGGTAAAAATGCCGGCGACGATTTGCGCGAAGGCAAGCCCACGCTGCCGCTCATCTATCTGATCGAGCGCGGCACGCCCGAGCAATCGGCGCTTGCCCGCGAGGCCATCGAACAAGGCGGCACCGACCGTTTCGAAACGATTTTCGAAGCCATCACGCGTTCAGGCGCGCTCGACCACACGCTCGAATGCGCGAAGCAGGAGGCGCAAGCAGCCGCCGCCGCAATTTCTTCGTTTCCGGATTCCATTTACAAAGAAAGCCTGCTAGAATTATGTTCTTACTCGACGGCGAGACAGTCTTAAACGAGACGGAAAAGCCGGTTTAGTCTGAATCGAGTTCGCAGTACTTTTCGGGGTGTAGCTTAGCCTGGTAGAGCGCTACGTTCGGGACGTAGAGGCCGGAGGTTCGAATCCTCTCACCCCGACCAGATTTGCCTTGTTAGTTCAAGGCTCGAAAAACCGCCCAGCTTGCTCGGCGGTTTTTTGTTTTTGCGGCGCATGTTCGTTAGAGCCCGCATGCCGCGGCCATGTCGAGCGCAAAGGCCCTGTTTTCAGGGCGGCGCCGCGCACGGCTTCGGCAGCCCCCTCTGCTATATTCTCTCCATCCTTTCCCCCTCTATCCTTCGCGACGCGTGGAACAACTTCCCTTATGGGCGCAGATTGGCGCCGTCTTCCTGCTGCTTGTCTGCTCGAGCTTCTTCTCGATTTCCGAAACGGCGATGATGGCGCTCAACCGCCATCGGCTGAAGCATCTCGCTAGCAAAAACGCGCTCGGCGCGAAGACCACGCAGGGTCTGCTGGCGCATACCGATCAACTGCTGAGCGTCGTGCTGATCGGCAACAATCTGTTCAACACGATCATCCCGGTTCTGACGACTTCGATCGCATTGCACACGTTCGGGCGCAACAACCTCGTACTGTCGATCGCGACCGGCATCGTCGCCTTCCTGATCATCGTCTTTGCCGAGATCACGCCGAAGATCGTCGGCGCGACCTTCCCCGAGAAAATCGCGCTGCCCGCCAGTCTGCTGATTGCGCCGATGATGCGCGTCGCCAGACCGCTCGTGTGGTTCGTCAACCTGTTCGCCACCGGCATCTTGCGGGTGCTGCACATCAACACAAAAGGCGCGCGCGACCAGCGCCTGTCCACCGAGGAATTGCGCACCATCGTGCTCGAGTCCGGCAGCTTCATGCCGACCAAGCACCGCAGTATTCTGCTCAATCTGTTCGACCTCGAAAACATCTCCGTCGACGACGTGATGATCCCGCGCCGCCGCATCGAAGCGCTCGACTTCGACGCGCCGTTCGAACAGATCCTGCATCAGCTCGAAACCTGCTATCACAACAAGCTGATCGTCTATCAGGGCGACATCGACCGCGTGCTCGGCGTACTGCACGTTCGCAAGACGCTCGCGGCTCTGCATAACCAGGAACTGGAGCGCGAGACGCTGCGCGAACTGCTCACCGAGCCTTACTTCGTGCCGACCGGCACGCCCGTGTTCCAGCAGTTGCAGTATTTCCAGGAGAGCCGCCACCGCATTGCGCTCGTCGTCAACGAATACGGCGAACTGCAAGGGCTCGTCACGCCGGAAGACATCATCGAGGAACTGATCGGCGAATTCACTACCTCGATCCCGCGTGGCGCCAGTTCACGCGGCGGCTGGAACGAGCATGGCGAATGCATCGTCGCGGGCAGCATGCCGCTGCGCGAACTCAACCGCTGGCTTCAACTCACGCTGCCTACTGACGGCCCGAAAACGCTCAACGGCCTGATCCTCGAAATTCTCGAAGACATTCCCGACGGCGACGTGTGCGTGCAGATCCGCGACGTCAAACTCGAAGTCATGCGCAGCGACGATCAGGCGATCCGCACCGTCAAGCTGTTCAAACCGCCGGCGCGCGCAAAGGGCAAGGCGCTGCTCGGTTAGCGGATTGCGCGGGCGGTCGTCGGTCGCCTCGCATGCGGACCAACCGCTCGCCTCCTCGCCTGCACACACAGCATCGCACAAGGTCCGAGCGCGCACCATTAGCCGAATGGCCGAGTGTCATTCAGACGCGCCTTGCCGGAAACTGGAGCCGTCGTGTTCTACAGGCGGCGCATCGCCGGCTCCTCATGCAAGCTTCTTTTCAACCCGCCGCATCGCTGCGGCCGCTGCCCGCCGATGGCGCAAACGCGTCGCGCAACAAGCCCAACCCGCTCACCGCCGACTCAGGCGCGGCAACGCTCAACGATCCAGACAACGCCCCCGCCGTGCGTCTCTTGACGGACACGCTGCGCGAAGCGACGCGCCGCAACGCGTCGGACCTGCACATCGAGCCGGCTGAAAACGGCTGGCGGGTGCGCCTGCGTATCGACGGCGTGCTGCACGAAATCTCGCCGCCTCCGGCTCATCTGCGAGACGCGTTCATCACGCGTGTGAAGGTGCTTGCGCGCATGGACATTGCCGAGCGGCGCGTGCCGCAGGACGGCCGGCTGCGCATCGCCACTTCGCCCGGACGGCTCGAGGACTACCGCGTCAACTCGCTGCCCACGCTGTTCGGCGAAAAGCTCGTGTTGCGCAGGCTCGACGCGCTGCCGGCGGATCTTTCGCTCGACTTGCTCGGGCTCGACGCGCAGCAGCGCGATGCCGTCGATGCGGCAATTCGCGCGCCGCACGGTCTCGTGCTCGTCACGGGACCGACAGGCAGCGGCAAGACGCTGTCCTTGTACTGCTTTCTGAACCTGCTCAATAGCGAGGCGCGCAATCTCTGTTCCGTCGAAGATCCGGCCGAAATCCAGCTAGCCGGCATCAATCAGGTCAGCGTGCGCGAGAAGGCCGGGCTGACTTTCGCGGTCGCGTTGCGGGCGTTTTTGCGCCAGGACCCGGATGTGATCATGGTCGGCGAAATACGCGATGAGGAGACCGCCGACGTCGCCGTAAAAGCCGCGCAAACCGGCCACCTGGTGCTGTCCACATTGCACACGAACGACGCGCCGGCCGCCGTCGCGCGCCTGATCGACATCGGCGTCGCGCCGTACAACCTGGCCGCCGCGCTGCGCATGGTGACCGCACAGCGGCTCGTGCGGCGCCTGTGCGCGGCGTGCCGGGCGCCCGCGCCACATTCGGCCGCCGCCCTACGTGCCGCCGGTTTCGCCGACGATCAGCTCGGCGACTGGCAGCCGTACGCCGCCACAGGCTGCGCCGCTTGCCACGGCATCGGCTATCGGGGCCGCGTCGGCGTCCATCAGGTCATGCCGGTGTCCGATGCCATGCGCGATCTGATCGTCGCGCGTGCCGGCAGCCATGAACTCGCGCGGCAGGCGCACGGCGAACGGGTCGGCACGCTGCGCGCCGCCGCGTTGGCCTTGGTGCGCGACGGCACCACGAGCCTCGCCGAAGCGCTTGCGGCAACGGATCTCGCGTGAGCACACAGACAAAGCGCCCGCCTGCATCGACCGATACGCGCTTCCGATGGCGCGGCGTCGACGTCGATGGCAGCCGCAAAACCGGCGTGCTCATCGCACCGGACGCAGCCACTGCGCGGACACTTCTGAAGCGCGAGAATGTCTTCCTGGCCGACCTGAAGACGGAAGGACCGGCGCCGCGCCCTAGAGCGAATGCCGCGGAGGTCACGCTGTTCACACGCCAGCTTTCCAGCCTGCTGCGCGCCGGCTTGCCGCTCGCGCCCGCACTCGATCTGCTGGCTCAGCCGCAAAACTCACGCCGTGCGGGTATGCCGCGCATCGTCGGAGCGCTGGCACGCGACATCACCGCGGGTCTGCGTTTTTCCGCTGCGTTGCACGGGCACCCAGCGCAGTTCAACGCACTGTATTGCCAGCTGGTGGAGGTGGGCGAAGCGGCAGGCGCCTTGCCCGCCGTTCTCGCGCGAATCGCCGACGACCGCGAACGCGCCGCCGCACAACGCGCAAAAGTGCGCGCCGCGTTGACGTATCCGGTGGCGATTCTGCTGCTTGCTCTCGCAATCACGGCTGCGTTGCTCGTTTGGGTCGTGCCGACCTTCAAACAGATCTTCGACGGCTTCGGCGCCCGGTTGCCCGCGCCCACGCAATTCGTATTGGCGCTGTCGTCCGGCGTCGCGACGTGGAGCGTGCCCGCGATCGCAGTCATCGTCGGCGCATGTTCGGCGGTGACGTTTCTCCTGCGACGTTCGGAAGCGGCGCGCATCCGCTTCGCGCGCTTGTCGTTGAAAATGCCAATCGCCGGCGCGCTGCTCGCGACGCTTTGTGCCGCGCGCTGGAGCCGTGCGCTCGGCACCTTGCTCTGCGCCGGCACGCCGCTCGCCGATGCGTTCGACTCGCTCACGCACGCCACCGGCAATGCATTTTTCGATCGCGCGACCGTCGACATCGCGGTGAGGCTGCGGCGCGGCGAACGGCTTGCCGCGGCCATGCGCGCGGCGCGCTGCTTTCCGCCCGAGGTCGTGCAGCCGATCGCGGTTGCCGAGGAGTCCGGAGCAATCGACACCATGCTGCTCGACGTGGCGTCGCTGGCCGATCGTCAGGTCGACGAAAAAATCGGCACGCTGTCGAGCCTGTGCGAACCGCTCGTCATCATTGTGCTGGGGGCGCTCGTCGGCGGCCTCGTCATCGCGATGTATCTTCCCATTATTCAACTCGGCAACGTGGTGTAGCATCGCAGCCGAATCCATTGTTTATCCATGCAGGCAGCTCATTCACTCGTGCCAGACACCTCATCCAGCCTGCTTTCGGGCCCGCTTTCAAGCCTGCTGCCGGCGCATTTCGCGGCCGGCTCCGGCCAGGCATTCGGCAGCCTGCCCATTGCATTGCAGTTCGCTTTTGCAATCGTGTTCGGTCTCGTGATCGGCAGCTTTCTGAACGTGGTCGTGCATAGAGTGCCCATCATGCTCGAGCGGGCGTGGCGTATCGAAGTGAGCGAAGCGACGGACGAAGCTCTCGAAGAAGACGGCCTGCCGGCGCGCTATAACCTGTGGGTGCCGCGTAGCGCCTGCCCTCACTGCGGGCACGTGCTGCGCGCGTGGGAGAACGTGCCGGTGCTGAGCTACCTGCTGTTGCGCGGCCGCTGCTCGGCATGCAAGGCGCGCGTGAGCCTGCGTTATCCGCTGCTCGAGTTGGCCAGCGCAGCGCTCGCGGCGGTCGCGCTCGCGCTGTTCGGCCCGACGCTCGCCGCGCTGGCCGCATTCGGGCTGTGTGCGGCGCTGCTGGCAATGAGCGCGATCGACATGGACACGCATCTGCTGCCCGACTCGATGACGTTGCCGCTGCTGTGGGCGGGCATCGTCGTCAATTTCAACGGTATGTTCGCGACGCTGCACGATGCGGTGCTGGGCGCAATCTTCGGCTACCTCGTGCTGTGGGCCGTGCATTGGCTGTTCCGGCTGGTGCGAGGTATCGACGGCATGGGTTACGGCGACTTCAAACTGCTCGCCGCGCTCGGCGCGTGGCTCGGCTGGGCCGCGCTGCCGCAGATCGTGCTGGTGGCCGCCGTGGCGGGCGCGGTCGTGGGCCTCGCGGCCACGTGGCGCGGCCGCATGCGCTTCGAAGAACCGCTGCCTTTCGGTCCGTTTCTGGCAGCGGGCGGCGCACTCACGCTGTTCCTCGGCACACCGCTTTATCTGGCTCTCGGAGGCTGAAGCATGTTCGTGGTGGGACTGACTGGCGGCATCGGCAGCGGCAAATCGACGGTGGCCGATCTCTTCGCGGCGCACGGCGTGCCGCTCGTCGACACCGATGTGATCGCGCATCGCCTCACCGCGCCGCAAGGCATGGCGATGCCGCAGATCGCCGCCGAGTTCGGCAATGCATTCGTCGCCGCCGATGGCTCGCTTGACCGCGCGCGCATGCGCGCACTCGTCTTCAGCGACGACGCGGCGCGCAAGCGCCTCGAGAACATCACGCACCCTTTGATTCGCGCCGAGACCGAACGCGAACAACGCGAGGCGAAGGGGCCGTATGTGATCGTCGTGGTCCCGCTGCTCGTCGAGTCGGGGAGCTGGAAAAACCGCGTGGATCGCGTGCTCGCCGTGGACTGCAGCGTGGAGACGCAAATCTCGCGCGTGATGAGCCGCAACGGTTTCAGCCGCGATCAGGTGCTTGCGATCATCGCGCGCCAGGCAACGCGCGAAGCGCGCCTCGCCGCCGCCGACGACGTGATCGTGAACGACAACGCGCCGCTTGCCCCGTTGGCGGCGCAAGTCGACGCGCAGCATCGCGCGTACCTTGCGCTCGTGGGAGCGTAAGCGGCACAGAAGTCAGCGGCGCAGCGCGAGCGTCTGCACGCATGTCGCGGGCATCTCGCTTTGACGACAAAACCGCGCGCCGATGCCTGACGTCAGCCGTTGGCGCGAATCGTTGAACTTCGGCACAGTCTGCATGCCGAAGCAGTTGAAAACCGCCGAAAACGCGCAGAAAAGTTTGCACAGACGCGCACAAAAAGCGCGCGATTGCTAGGGTAGTCCCACGGCATTAGAATGTCCTGCATTCCCGTCACCGACCACGCCCGAGGCGAGCCCGCTTGATCCTTTACGAGTACCCCTTCAACGAGCGAATCCGGACGCTATTGCGCCTCGAAGATCTGTTCGAGCGCTTCACGTTCTTTCTGACGCAGCAAGACGCCAGGGAACATCACGTCGCACTGACTACGCTGTTCGAAATCTCCGAGGTAGCGGGTCGCGCGGATCTCAAGTCGGATCTGATGAAGGAACTCGAGCGGCAGCGGCAAACGCTCGCGCCGTTTCGCGGCAATCCGGGAATCGAGCAGAGCGCGCTTGAAGCCGTGCTCGGCGAAATCGAGCAGACCTTGGCGGGGCTTTCGCAGATGCAGGGCAAGACCGGCCAGCATCTTGCAGAGAACGAATGGCTTGCGAGCATCCGCAGCCGCGCGATCATTCCGGGCGGCACCTGCAAGTTCGATCTGCCGTCGTACTATGCGTGGCAGCAGCTTCATCCGGATCAGCGCCGTCAGGACATCGCGAAATGGGTCATGCCGCTGCTGCCGCTGCGCGACGCCGCCACGATCGTGCTGAGGCTTGCACGGGAGTCCGGCCAGGCGTCGAAGGTCATGGCGATGGCGGGCAGCTATCAGCAAATGCTGTCGGGCCGCTCGTATCAGTTGATGCAGGTACGCGTGGCGCCCGAATTGCGTGTGATTCCCGAGGCCAGCGCGAACAAGTACATGCTGTGGGTGCGCTTCACGGTGCAGGACGGCGACTTGCGTCCGCGCGCGGTGGACGTCGACGTGCCCTTCCAGCTCACGCTTTGCAGCCTGTAAGCCCCGTCCGTTCCGACTGTCGGACAGATTCGGATTCACAGATACGTACAGCAGGCGCCCCCCCGGTCGGCCGCGCCTTTAAAGCGGCGCCAAATGCCCTTATATTCGTTACTGTTCAAATTGCACTAGTTGCCTGACCGTATGCCAACCGTCGTCAAATGCCCCACTTGCGGAAAGGACGTCCGCTGGACACCTGAAAGCCGGTTTCGCCCATTCTGCTCCGAGCGTTGCAAGCAGATGGATCTAGGCGCCTGGGCCGCCGAGAAGTACAAGATCGGCGGGACCGATCAGGAAGCGTCGTCGGACGAGACGCCTGACGGGGACTACAACCCGCATTGACCGGTACGGTACGGCACGGCGCGCCCCGTTCGCGCCGCACCTGAGCGCGAGTGGCCGCAACCGCGCCGTTTCCTTTCCCGATTACTGTTTCTCCGCCGCGAGCCATTCCAGCACTGGAATGGTGGCGGGCAACAGCGGCGACACGTCGGCGGGCAACGCCTGCCAGACAAACGCCTGACCTTCGCGGCCATGCGGCTCGCCCGTCCACTGCGTCACCTTGCAGAAAAAGAGCCGCACGTAGGCGTGCGGATAGTCGTGTTCGAGCGTATGCCAGAGGTGACAGGCCTTTACGTCGATGCCGAGTTCCTCGTGCAACTCGCGCGCGAGCGCCGCCTCGACCGATTCCCCCGCCTCAAGCTTGCCGCCCGGAAACTCCCAGTAGCCTTCGTACGGCTTGCCGGCCGGACGCTGCGCGAGCAGATAGCGCCCGTCCGGCTGCACGAGCACGCCGACGGCAACCTCTGTGACCGGGCGGCCCGCTGCGTTTTTCAGCGCGTCGCTCATGCCTGAGCTTTCCGGCCGGACCAGTCGCGCGCGAACTGCCACGCCACACGCCCCGAACGCGACCCGCGCTCCAGCGCCCACACCAGCGCATCGCCGCGCGCCGCCTCGACTTCGGCGTCGTTGCAGCCGAAATGCCGCAGCCAATGCGCGATGATCGACAGGTAGTCGTCCTGCTTGAACGGATAAAAGCTGACCCACAGCCCGAAACGTTCTGACAGTGAGATCTTTTCTTCGACAAGCTCGCCCGGATGAATCTCACCATCGGACGTGTGCTTGTAGGTCTCGTTGTCGCTCATGTACTCGGGCAGCAGATGGCGGCGGTTCGACGTCGCGTAAATCAGCACGTTGTCCGATTGCGCGGCGACCGAGCCGTCGAGCGCGACTTTCAGCGCCTTGTAGCCCGACTCGCCGTCTTCGAACGAGAGGTCGTCGCAGAACACGACAAAGCGTTCCGGCCGTTTCGCGATCAGATCGACGATGTCGCCCAGGTCGTGCAGGTCGTCCTTGTCCACTTCAATGAGACGCAGGCCGTCTTTCGCGTACGCGTTCAGGCACGCCTTGATCAGCGACGACTTGCCGGTGCCGCGCGCGCCCGTCAGCAGCACGTTATTCGCGGGCAGCTTGTGGACGAATTGGCGCGTGTTCTGCTCGATGAGCGCTTTCTGGCGATCGATGTTTTGCAGATCGTCGAGCGTGATGTCCGAGATGGCCGGCACCGGTTGCAGATAGCCGCGCCCCTGGCGCTTGCGCCAACGAAACGCCACCGCCGCCGACCAGTCGATTTCAGGCGCGGCGGGCGGAAGCATCGCTTCGAGGCGGACGAGCACGGCTTCGGCCCGTGTCAGAAACTGTTCGAGTTTGTCCATGACAATGAATGAGCGGCCCGAGGCCGCGTGATGAACCGGATTACGAGCGGTAGTCGGCGTTGATGCTCACGTAGTCGTGCGACAGATCGCAAGTCCAGATCGTGGCTTGCGCATTGCCGCGACCGAGCACGACGCGAATGCCGATCTCGCTCTTTTTCATGACGCGCTGGCCGTCTTCTTCACGGTACGCCGGATTGCGGCCGCCGGCAGTCGCGACCAGCACGTCGTCCAGATACAGATCGATCTTGCCGACATCGAGATCGTCGATGCCGGCATAGCCGATGGCCGCCAGGATGCGGCCGAGGTTCGGGTCCGATGCGTAGAAAGCCGTCTTCACGAGCGGCGAATGGCCGATCGCATACGCGATCTGGCGGCATTCGCCGACGCTCGAACCGCCTTCCACCTGAACCGTCATGAATTTGGTCGCGCCTTCGCCGTCGCGCACGATCAATTGCGCGAGCGTCTGCGCGACTTCGGTCACCGCGTCGCGCAACGCTGCATAAGCGGGCGAGTCGGTGGACGTGATCGCCGGCAGGCTGGATTTGCCCGACGCGATCAGGATGAATGAATCGTTGGTCGACGTGTCGCCGTCGATCGTAATGCAGTTGAACGAGCGATCCGCCACGTGCTTGACCAGCGCGTCGAGCACGGGCTGCGCGAGCGCCGCGTCGAACGCGAGGAAGCCGAGCATGGTCGCCATGTTCGGCTTGATCATGCCCGCGCCCTTGCTAATGCCGGTCAGCGTGACGGTGTGGCCGTCGATCGTGACCTGGCGCGAGGTGGCTTTCGGCAGCGTGTCGGTGG
The DNA here is from genome assembly GCF_003058125.1 of Paraburkholderia sp. GV068. Taxonomy (NCBI): domain Bacteria; kingdom Pseudomonadati; phylum Pseudomonadota; class Betaproteobacteria; order Burkholderiales; family Burkholderiaceae; genus Paraburkholderia; species Paraburkholderia sp. GV068. The sequence goes on along the minus strand of NZ_QBUB01000024.1, from coordinate 31,823 downwards.
TCATGATCGCCTGCGCGGCGTCGTACCAGTTGGCTTCCTTGCGATTGGCCAGCGCGGCAGGCAAACCGGCCTTCAGCCGATCGACCGGCAGCGGTTCCAGAATCACGCCGGTCGAAAACGGCAGCACCTGTTCCGGCGCGATGTCCGCGAGGCGGGCGAGTTCCGCGCAGGTTTCGCGCGCGTGCGCGAGGCCCGGTTCGCCGGTGCCCGCGTTCGCGTTGCCGGTGTTGATCACGAGCGCGCGAATCGGCTTGCCGCCGGCGCGCACGCGCTCGAGATTCTCGCGGCACACGGTGACGGGCGCCGCGCAGAAACGGTTCTGCGTGAACACGCCGCCTACCGTCGCGCCTTCGTCGACGGAAATGACCAGCACGTCCTTGCGGTTCGGCTTGCGAATGTTCGCCTCCGCCCAGCCGAGCGTGACGCCGGCGACGGGATGCAGTTGAGCGGGATCGATCGAGGGGAAATTGACAGCCATGGTCGCGACCTGTCGAAGAAAATGCCGGCGGGCGCCGGCATCGAGGAAAACGGAACTGGTGGCTCGGGCAAGATGCCGGAGCACCGCGAAATCAAGCACAACATACTGGCAAAGCGACGCGGCGCGCTCAGGGGCGCGCCGCTTTCGGCATTATGCGATCTTGCCGTGACACTGCTTGTACTTCTTGCCGCTGCCGCACGGGCACGGATCGTTGCGGCCGACCTTCGGCACGCCGTCCGCGCCGACAGCCGACGCCGCTTGCGACGACGACGCGTGGCTCATTGCGTCGCCGATCATCGCGGCAGTCGCGGCTTCCACGGCGGCGGGCGCTGCAGCCGACGCTTCGGCGAATTCCGCATGACGGAACTCGACGTTCTCCAGATGGCCGCCCTGCTCTTCCATCTGTTCGGCCGCCTGTTCGAGCTGCTCCGGCGACTGGATCTGCACGTTCATCACGATGCGGGTGACTTCGAGCTTGACCGCGTCGAGCATCGCGGCGAACAGTTCGAACGCCTCGCGCTTGTATTCCTGCTTCGGGTTCTTCTGCGCATAGCCGCGCAGATGGATGCCCTGACGCAAGTGGTCCAACGCCGCCAGATGTTCGCGCCAGCTACGGTCGAGCGTTTGCAGCATGATCGAGCGCTCGAACGCGCTGAACGATTCGCGGCCGACCAGTTCGACCTTCGCCTCGTACGCTTCGTCCGCGGCAGCCTCCACCGCCTCGAGAATCTCGTCCGACGTGATCGAGTTCGACTCGTTGATCATTTCCTGGATCGCGAGGTCGAGCTGCCATTCGTTGCGCAGCACTTCCTCGAGTTCCGGCACGTCCCACTGTTCTTCAATGCTGCCCGCCGGCACGAACTGGTGAACGATGTCCGCAATCACGCCATGACGCATTGCGCCGATGGTTTCCGTGATGTCGTTTGCCTCGAGCAGTTCGTTGCGCTGCTGGTAGATGACCTTGCGCTGATCGTTCGAGACGTCGTCGTATTCGAGCAGTTGCTTACGAATATCGAAGTTGCGCGCCTCGACCTTGCGCTGCGCCGATTCGATGGAGCGCGACACGATGCCCGCTTCGATCGCCTCGCCTTCCGGCATTTTCAGGCGGTCCATGATCGCGCGCACGCGGTCGCCCGCGAAAATGCGCAGCAGCGGATCTTCCAGCGACAGATAGAAGCGCGACGAACCCGGATCGCCCTGACGGCCCGCACGGCCGCGCAACTGATTGTCGATCCGGCGCGATTCATGGCGCTCGGTGCCGATGATGTGCAAGCCGCCCGCGGCCTTCACCTGGTCGTGCAGCGCCTGCCATTCGTCGTGCAGCTTCTGGATGCGGCGGCGCTTTTCGTCCTCGGGAATCGTTTCGTCCAGTTCGATGAACGACGCCTGCTTTTCCGCGTTGCCGCCGAGCACGATGTCGGTGCCGCGACCGGCCATGTTCGTGGCGATCGTGATGCGCTTCGGACGGCCCGCTTCGGCGACGATCTCCGCTTCGCGCGCATGCTGCTTCGCGTTCAGCACTTCGTGCGGCAGACCGGCCTGCTTCAGCAGGTGCGACAGCAGCTCGGAATTTTCGATCGACGTCGTGCCGACCAGCACCGGCTGCCCGCGCTCATAGCAATCGCGGATGTCGCGGATCACCGCGTCGTAGCGTTCCTTCGCGGTCTTGTAAATCTGGTCCTGCTTGTCGATCCGCTTGGGCGGACGATTGGTCGGAACGACGACCGTTTCGAGACCATAGATCTCGTTGAATTCGTAGGCTTCCGTGTCCGCCGTGCCGGTCATGCCGGCGAGCTTGGCGTACATGCGGAAGTAGTTCTGGAACGTGATGGAAGCGAGCGTCTGGTTCTCGCTCTGAATCTTCACGTGCTCCTTCGCCTCGACAGCCTGATGCAGCCCGTCCGACCAGCGGCGACCCGCCATCAGACGGCCGGTGAATTCGTCGACGATGATCACTTCGCCGTTTTGCACCACGTAATGCTGGTCTTTGTAGAACAGCGTGTGTGCGCGCAGCGCGGCATACACATGGTGCATCAGCGTGATGTTTTGCGGCGCGTAGAGGCTTTCGCCTTCACCGATCAAGCCCCATTCGGCGAGCAGGCGCTCGGCCTTTTCGTGGCCCGATTCGGTCAGGAAAACCTGGCGGCCTTTCTCGTCGAGCGTATAGTCGCCCGGCTTTTCGACGCCGGTGCCGTCCGCCTTCTCTTCGCCGATCTGGCGCTCGAGCAGCGGCGGCAGCGCGTTCATGCGCACGTAGAGTTCGGTGTGGTCTTCGGCCTGGCCCGAGATGATCAGCGGCGTACGGGCTTCGTCGATCAGGATCGAGTCCACTTCGTCGACGACGGCGAAGTTCAGCCCCCGCTGCACGCGCGCTTCCGGCTCGTACACCATGTTGTCGCGCAGGTAGTCGAAGCCGAACTCGTTGTTCGTGCCGTACGTGATGTCGGCCGCGTACGCTTGCTGCTTCGCGTCGTGATCCATCTGCGACAGATTGATGCCGACGGACAGCCCGAGGAAGTTGTAGAGGCGCGCCATCCATTCGGCGTCGCGCTGCGCAAGGTAGTCGTTCACCGTGACGACGTGAACGCCGCGGCCCGACAGCGCGTTCAGGTAGACCGGCAGCGTGGCGACGAGCGTTTTACCCTCGCCGGTGCGCATTTCGCCGATCTTGCCGTAGTGCAGGACCATGCCGCCGATCAGCTGCACGTCGAAGTGGCGCATTTTCAGCACCCGCTTGCTCGCCTCGCGGCAAACCGCGAAGGCTTCCGGCAGCAGCTTGTCGAGCGACTCGCCGCTCGCGATGCGCTGGCGGAACTCGTCCGTTTTGGCGCGCAGTTGATCGTCCGTCAATTGCTCGATCTGCGGCTCGAGCGCATTGATCGCCGCGACGGTCTTTTGATATTGCTTGACTAGCCGCTGGTTGCGGCTGCCAAAAATCTTCTGTAGAAAACCGGTGGTCATCGGATCGGTGTCTGCGTCGCGGCTTCGGCTGGTCGCGGCGTGCGGTTAAAAGCACGCGCGCTCCGGGGTCGGAATGGCCTCGGCGGCTTAGTCCAAGAGTGAATTCGAATCGGGCATTTTAGCACGCGCCCCCGCCCGCGCCTGTGTCCGCGGCGCGACGTCGGCGGGGCAGCAACGCCCGTCGCGCGGAGCTTCGGCGGCGTGCATACGGGCGCGTCGCGGGGCATCTCGCACGGTACAATCGCGACGTGTGCGCACATCGGGTGCGAACGCGCCCTCACTGTCAAACATGAGCCGTTTTCCTTCCTTTTCAAGGCCGCCGCCCAAGCAGTTCAACGTGCGCCGGCCGCAGCCGGTCGCCGAGGTGCTCAGGCGCACCGACGCGTTTGCCGCGCTGCGCGCGGGCGTCGAGCAGATCGCCGCGCTCGAGAAGGACTTGCGCGAGCTGCTGCCCGATTATCTGGGATCGAGCGTGGAGCCGGGCTTCATCAAGGAAGGCGTGCTGTCGCTGTTCGCCGCGCATAACGCGCTGGCGGCGCGGCTGCGCCATCTCGAACCGCGACTGCTGTCGGATTTGCAGCAGCGCGGCTGGCCGGTCAATGCGCTGCGCATTCGGGTGCGGCCGCAGCCCGTCAAGGAGCCGCCGCAGCCCAAGCAGGCGCGCATGACGCCAGCCGGCGCCGATGCGCTGCATGCGTTGAGCGAATCGCTCGCGCCGTCGCCTCTACGCGAAGCGTTGGCGAAGATGGCGGCGCGGCATCGGAGAAATCGTTGAACAAAAAATAAGCGGCTCACATGAGCCGCTTATTTTTCGTACGCCTGCTTCGGAAGTTTCACCGAAGACTTGACGCGGATTCCCTACGCAAAAGCCGTCTGCGTCTCGTATGCGAAGCCGCGCGGCGCCTTTTGCGTGTCGTCGAACGTGACGATCTCGTACGAATCTTCGTGCGCCAGCAGTTCGCGCAGCAGCGCGTTGTTCAGGCCGTGGCCCGACTTGTACGCGTTGTACGAAGCCAGCAACGGATGCCCGATCACGTACAGATCGCCGATCGCGTCGAGCATCTTGTGCTTCACGAACTCGTCGTCGTAACGCAGGCCGTCGTTATTCAGAATGCGGTACTCGTCGAGCACGATCGCGTTGTCCATGCTGCCGCCGCGCGCGAGGCCCAGTTCGCGCATCATCTCGACTTCATGCGCGAAGCCGAACGTGCGGGCGCGCGCGATTTCGCGCACATACGACGTATTGGCGAAATCGACTTCCAGCGCCTGGCCGGTTTTATCGACGGCCGGGTGGCGGAAATCAATCGTGAATTTGAGCTTGAAACCGAAATACGGATCGAGGCGAGCGAATTTGTCGCCGTCGCGAATCTCGACCGGCTTCGTCACCTTGATGAATTTCTTCGGCGCGTTCTGTTCTTCAATTCCCGCGGATTGAATCAGAAACACGAATGAGCCGGCACTGCCGTCCATGATCGGGATTTCTTCCGCGGTCACGTCGACATACAGATTGTCGATGCCGAGACCGGCGCAGGCGGACATCAAATGCTCGATAGTCGACACGCGCGCGCCGTCTTTCTGCAATACGGAAGCGAGACGTGTATCGCCAATCGCCATTGCCGACGCAGGAATGTCCACCGGCGTGGGCAAATCCACGCGCGAAAAGACAATGCCCGTGTCCGGCGCTGCGGGGCGGAGCGTCAGGTCGACCTTACGGCCGGAGTGCAAGCCGATGCCGACCGTCTTGACGATTGATTTGATAGTGCGCTGCTTCAACATGGTCATCTTTTGCTCGATTGAAAATCCCAATCGGGACTTTTTATTCCATAGCGCGAATTATACTCCATAACCCTAAGCAGCGTCTTCGCGCGGAAAGTATCAATCTGTTTCGCTGCATTACCCGTCTTTTTCAACGGGCGCCCGTGAGGGAAAGCGTGACGGGCCGACGTCCGGAACGGAGGCGTTTCCGGTCGTCGGCCCGCGTAACGGCCTGTCACAAAGCGTCGTCGCAACCGTTGCCATTGCGCCACGCGGATAACCGCGTGCGAAGGCGAAGGCGCCGACGCGCTGATAACTAGCTCAACGTTGCGAGAATACTCCCTGCATCGCTTACTTCGAATTTGCCGGCAGCCTCGACGTTCAACGTCTTGACCACGCCGTCGTCGACAACCATCGCGTAGCGCTGGGAACGGATTCCCATGCCGCGCGCCGACAAATCCTGCTCGAGACCGAGCGCTCGTGTGAAAGCCGCACTGCCGTCCGCCATCATGCGCACCTTGCCCGAGGCATGCAGATCGCGTCCCCACGCGCCCATTACGAACGCGTCGTTCACGGACACACACCAGATTTCGTCGATGCCGGCCGCGCGCAACTGCTCAGCGTGTTCGACGTAACCCGGCACATGTTTGGCAGAACAGGTCGGCGTGAACGCGCCAGGCAATCCGAAGATCACCACGCGCTTGCCCGCCGTCTGCTCGCGCACGTCGAAGCTGTTAGGCCCGATCGTGCAGCCCGCGCGCTCGTCTTCGACATACTCGAAGAGCGTTGCGTCGGGCAGCTTGTCACCTGCTTGAATCATTGCTCAGTCCTTTGCATCGATGCGAAGCATCGCCCGCACGTTATCGTGTCGCAGTGAATCGGCGACAGTTGCCCAAACCACTTCGTTTTCCGAAGAGGGCACTTGTCCTTGCCGCGAATCCGACGATACGCGGCTTGTTAGCCGTTCACCCGCCACGCTCGTGCATTCGTCCGCCAACGCCGGAAACTAAAACGGCGCGGACAGCGAAGCCTCCCGTGCGCTCAGTCCGCCTGCTTGCGCAGGAATGCCGGAATGTCGTACGTGTCGACGCCCTTTTCCTGCAGCGCCTGCACGTGCGAAGCCGCGGTGTCGCGCGACGTGCGCCATACAGCCGGCGTGTCGAGCGCGCCGTAGTCCGCCGTGCTGGCGTGCGACGGCGTTGCGTACGAGCCGTGTTGTGCGGCGATCGGCTGGTTGTCGGTGCCGGTGCGCAGCAGCGTCATCGGTGCCGATTGCTGCTTCTTCGCTGCACGGCCAAGACCCGTTGCGACGACCGTCACGCGCAGCGCGTCGCCCATTGCATCGTCGTACACCGCGCCGAAGATCACCGTTGCGTCTTCCGCCGCGTAGCTCTTGATCGTGTTCATCACTTCGCGCGTTTCCGACAGACGCAGCGAACGGCTCGACGTGATGTTGACCAGCACGCCACGCGCGCCCGACAGATCGACGCCTTCCAGCAGCGGGCTTGCAACAGCCTGCTCGGCAGCGAGACGCGCGCGATCGACGCCGGCAACGGTCGCCGTGCCCATCATCGCCTTGCCCTGCTCGCCCATCACCGTCTTCACGTCTTCAAAGTCGACGTTCACCAGACCGTCGACGTTGATGATTTCCGCGATGCCGGCAACTGCGTTGTTCAGAACGTCGTCTGCGCACTGGAAGCACTTGTCCATCTCGGCGTCGTCGCCCATCACCTCGAACAGCTTGTCGTTCAGAACGACGATCAGCGAGTCGACGTGATCCTCCAGTTGCTGCGAACCGGCTTCTGCCACACGCATGCGCTTGCCGCCTTCGAACTCGAACGGCTTGCTGACCACGCCAACAGTCAAGATACCCATCTCTTTCGCGATCTGCGCGACCACGGGTGCTGCGCCCGTGCCCGTGCCGCCGCCCATGCCGGCCGTGATGAAGACCATGTGCGCGCCGCGCAGTGCGTCGGCGATGCGCTCACGTGCTTCTTCCGCTGCGGCGCGGCCCATTTCCGGCTTGGCGCCGGCGCCCAGACCCGTGTTGCCCAACTGGATCACCGCGGTGGCGCGCGAACGCGACAAAGCCTGCGCGTCCGTGTTCATCACGATGAAGTCGACGCCTTGCACGCCTTTGTTGATCATGTGCTGAACAGCATTGCCGCCAGCGCCACCTACTCCGACCACCTTGATGATGGTGCCGTTCGTTTCGGTTTCCAGCATTTGGAAATCCATGATGCCTCCGTCAAGATAAAAAATTGCAGCCACTCGGCCGTTATTCGGCAGGAGATCGGGCAACCTCCTGTCGCGCGCCAGCCGCCGGCACCAGCGCGTATTTTGAAAACGAATGCGTTAGAAGTTGCCGAGGAACCAGTCCTTCATGCGCGTGAACACCTGTCCCATGGAACCGGATTGCACCGCGACCTTGCGGCCGCGCATGCGTTGCGAGCGTCCTTCGACGAGCAGACCCATCGCCGTCGAATAACGCGGATTGCGCACCACGTCGGCGAGACCGCCCGCGTATTCCGGCACGCCGATACGCACCGGCTTCAGGAAAATGTCTTCACCCAGTTCGACCATGCCGAGCATCATCGACGCGCCGCCGGTCAGGACCACGCCCGAGCTCAGCAGTTCCTCGTAACCCGACTCGCGCACCACCTGCTGCACGAGCGAAAACAGTTCTTCGACACGCGGCTCGATCACCGCGGCCAGTGCCTGGCGCGACAGCGTGCGCGGACCGCGCTCGCCGAGACCCGGCACTTCGATCATTTCGTCCGGATCGGCCAGCGCCTGTTTGGCGATGCCGTAATCCACCTTGATGTCTTCCGCGTCCGGCGTCGGCGTGCGCAAGGCCATGGCGATGTCGCTCGTGATCTGGTCGCCGGCAATCGGAATCACGGCCGTATGACGGATCGCGCCTTCGCTGAAAATCGCAATGTCCGTCGTGCCGCCGCCGATATCGACCAGCACCACGCCCAGTTCCTTCTCGTCTTCCGTCAGCACCGCGAGCGACGACGCGAGCGGCTGCAGAATCAGATCGTTCACTTCGAGGCCGCAGCGGCGCACGCACTTCACGATGTTCTGCGCCGCGCTCACCGCGCCGGTGACGATATGCACCTTCACTTCGAGGCGAATGCCGCTCATGCCGATCGGCTCGCGCACATCTTCCTGACCGTCGATGATGAATTCCTGCGTGAGGATATGCAGCACCTGCTGGTCGGTCGGAATGTTGATCGCCTTCGCCGTTTCGATCACGCGCGCCACATCGGCCTGCGTGACTTCCTTCTCCTTGATCGCCACCATGCCGCTCGAATTGAAGCTGCGAATGTGGCTGCCGGCGATGCCGGTGAAAACGTTGGTGATCTTGCAGTCGGCCATCAGTTCGGCTTCTTCGAGCGCACGCTGAATGGACTGCACAGTGGCTTCGATGTTCACCACCACGCCTTTCTTGAGCCCCTTCGATTCGCTCTGGCCGAGGCCGATCACCTCGTAGTGACCTTCGCCCTTCAATTCGGCGACGATGGCCACCACCTTCGACGTCCCGATGTCGAGGGCGACCAGCAGATCTTTATAGTCTTTACTCATAGCGTGCTCATTGCGTGTGATGTCCGTTTACTTCTTGCCCTTGTCGGGTTCGCTGATAAAGCGCATGCCAGCGGCACGAATCGCGAAACCGTTCGGATAGCGCAAGTCCGCATACTCGATATCCTTCCCCCAACGTTGCGTCACGGCGTTCCAGGCCGCCGTCAGGCGCTTGCTCCGATCGAGCAGCGTGTCCTGATTGCGCTCGCGTCCCAACTCCACCTGCGTTCCGTTCGACAGCTTCACCGTCCACGCGTAACGCGGCGACAGCGTGACTTCTTCCGGCGTGGCGCCCAGCGGCGCGAACCACTTCTGAAAGTCGTGATAACGCGCGACCACTTCTTTCGCCGTGCCGTCCGGGCCGTCGAACGCGGGAAGCTCCTGTTCGAGCTCGCCCTGATTCGCGGTGAACAGCTCGCCGTCGACGCTCACCAGTTGATCGCTGCCCCACGTGCCAAGCGGTTTGTACTCTTCGAGCGTGACAGCCAGCGCATTGGGCCAAACTCGCCGCACGCTCGCGTGACGCACCCACGGCATCTGCTCGAACGCCTGACGTGCGACGTCGAGATCCACCGTAAAAAAGTTGCCCTTCAAACGACCTACCACGCCCGCGCGCACCGTCGGCGAATTGATGTGCTCCGTATCGCCGTCGATCTGAATCTCGCGCAGCGCGAAATTCGGACGCTGGATCATCCAGTAAGCGCCAGCCGCCAGCAGCACGAGCACCAGCAACGCATGCAATGCGCTGGCGGCGAGATTGAGCTGGCGAACGTTGTTCCACATGGTGTTGCTTCCGGGTTGCCCCGCGTAGTCCTGATCAATCCTTCAAGGTCAGCGCCAACACGCCGACCACCAGTTCCTGATAGCTGATGCCCACCGCGCGCGCCGCCTTCGGCGGCAGCGAGTGATCGGTCATGCCGGGCGCCGTGTTCACTTCGAGGAAGTACGGGTTGCCGTCCGCGTCGAGCATGAAATCGGCGCGGCCCCAATCGGTGCAGCCGAGCACGTCGAACGCGCGGCGCGCCAGCACTTTCATGCGCGTCTCTTCGGCGGGCGTGAGGCCGCACGGAATCAGATACTGCGTGTCGTTGGCGATGTACTTCGCGTGGTAGTCGTAGAACTCGCCGGCCGGCACGATGCGGATCACCGGCAGGTCCAGATCGCCTGCGATGCACGCGGTGTATTCGCCGCCGCCCTCGATGCTCTTCTCGACCACCACGATCCTGTCGTACTTCACCGCTTCGACGAGCGCCGCAGGCAACGCGTCCGCGCTCTTCACCTTGATGACCGCGACGCTCGACCCTTCGCTCGCCGGCTTCACGAAGAGCGGCAAGCCGAGCTTCGCGACGATCTCCTGCGCGCGCGCTTCGTAGTCGTCGCCGCGCAGCACGGCTTCGAACGGTGGCGTCGGAATACCGAGTTGCTGCCACACGAGCTTGGTGCGGAATTTGTCGAGCCCGAGCGCCGAGCCGAGCACGCCGCTGCCCGTGTACTTGATGCCGTAAAAATCGAGCGCGCCCTGAATCTGGCCGTTTTCGCCGTAGCCGCCATGCAGCGCATTGAACGCGCGCACGAAGCCTTCGTCCTTCAATGCGGCGAGCGGACGCTCGGCCGGATCGAACGGATGCGCGTCGATGCCGGCGTCGCGCAGACCTTGCAGCACGAGGCGCCCGGAATTGAGCGACACTTCGCGCTCGGCCGAATTGCCGCCGAGCAGCACGGCCACCTTGCCAAATTTTTTCGGGTCGATACTGCTCATCTCACACCTTCGTTTCCTGAGCGAGGCGACCCGGCACACCGCCGATCGAACCTGCGCCCATCGTGATCACCACATCGCCGTCGCGCACCAATGCTGCGAGCGCGTCCGGCACTTCATCCACCGTATCGACAAACACCGGCTCGACCTTGCCCGCGACGCGCAACGCGCGCGCGAGCGCCCGGCCGTCCGCGGCGACGATGGGCGCTTCGCCGGCCGAATACACTTCGGTCAGCACGAGCGCATCGACCGTCGACAGCACCTTGACGAAATCTTCAAAGCAATCGCGCGTGCGCGTGAAGCGATGCGGCTGGAACGCGAGCACGAGACGCCGCCCCGGAAATGCGCCGCGCGCCGCCGCGACCGTTGCCGCCATTTCGACCGGATGATGTCCGTAGTCGTCGACCAGCGTGTATGCGCCGCGCGTGTCGCCGTCGCTTGTGACCGGCACCTCGCCGTAGCGCTGAAAGCGCCGGCCCACGCCGTTGAAATCCGCCAGCGCTCGCTGGATATCGGCATCTTTCACTTCGAGTTCAGTCGCAATCGCGATCGCGGCCAACGCGTTCTGCACGTTGTGCTCGCCCGGCAGGTTCAACACGATGTCGAGCGGCGCCGCGTCTTCGCGCATCGCGGTGAAATGCATCTTGCCGTCGCGCGCTTCGACGTTGACCGCGCGCACTTGCGCGTCGGGTGCGAGGCCGTAACGGATGATCGGCTTCGACACGAACGGCAGAATCTCCTTCACGTTCGGATCGTCGACGCACAACACGGCGATGCCGTAAAACGGCAGACGGTGCGTGAATTCGATGAACGCCTGCTTGAGCCGCGCGAAGTCGTGGCCGTAGGTGTCCATGTGATCGGCGTCGATGTTCGTGATGACTTCGATCACCGGAAAGAGATTCAGGAACGACGCGTCCGATTCGTCCGCTTCGGCGACGATAAAGTCGCCCGTGCCGAGCCGCGCGTTCGCGCCCGCGCTGATCAGCCGTCCGCCGATCACGAAGGTCGGATCGAGTCCGCCTGCGGCGAGCACGCTTGCGACCAGCGACGTAGTCGTGGTCTTGCCATGCGTGCCGGCAATCGCAATGCCCTGTTTCAGGCGCATCAGTTCCGCGAGCATGACCGCGCGCGGCACGATCGGAATACGGCGATGACGCGCGGCCAGCACTTCCGGGTTGTCGCTGCGCACCGCCGTCGAGACGACCACCGCGTTCGCGCCCTCGATGTTCTCCGCCGCGTGACCGATTGCGATACGTGCGCCGAGTGCGGCGAGGCGATCCGTGACAGCGTTGCTCGACAAGTCCGAGCCGCTCACCTGATAGCCGAGATTGAGCAGCACCTCCGCGATGCCGCTCATGCCGACACCGCCGATGCCGACAAAGTGAATATGTTTGACGATGTGTTTCATTGCTTTCCTTCTGGGCTCGCGCCCGAAATCGAACCCGCCACGCTCGCGCAAATCTGCGCGACCTGTTCAGTGGCGTCGGGTTTCGCGAGCGAGCGCGAACGCTCCGCCATCTCCGCGAGACTTTCCCGCGTCTGGCTGCGCAACCAGCCGGCGAGTTTTTCCGCCGACAGATCGCGTTGCTGCACGACCAGCGCCGCGCCGTTGTCGGCGAGAAACGCTGCATTAGTGGTTTGATGATCGTCCACCGCATACGGGAACGGCACGAACAACGCGGCCACACCAACCGCTGAAATCTCCGACACGGTCATCGCCCCCGAGCGGCAAATCACGAGGTCCGCGCTTGCATAGGCGCTCGTCATGTCGTCGATGAACGGCACGAGTTGCACGTCAGCGCCCGTTTGCAAACCGGCTGCCGCGTAGTTCTCGCGCAGCGCGTCGATATGTTTTGCGCCCGCCTGATGCACGATGCGCGGACGTTCGTTCGGGGCCAGCAGCGCGACCGCGCGCGGCACGACTTCATTGAGCGCCGCGGCACCGAGACTGCCGCCGACCACCAGCACATTCAACGGACCGTTGCGTTCTGCATAGCGTGCTTTGGGCGCAATCGCGCGCGCAAGTTCCGCACGAATCGGATTGCCGGTCCATTCGCCGTGCGGCAACGCATTCGGAAACGCAACGAGCACGCGTTTGGCGAGCTTCGCGAGCACCTTGTTTGCAAGGCCCGCAATCGAATTCTGTTCGTGCAGCACGAGCGGACGTCCGCTGAACGCGGTCATCAGGCCGGCCGGAAACGTGATGTAGCCGCCCATGCCGAGCACCACATCCGGCTTCACGCGACGCAGCACGCTCAAGCTCTGCGTACATGCGCGAAGCAGATTCAGCGGCAGCATCAGCTTCGTTTTCAGGCCCTTGCCGCGCAGTCCGCCGAAGCGCACGTATTCCATCGGGATGCCGTGCTTCGGCACGAGCGTCGCTTCCATGCCCGCGGGATTGCCGAGCCATACGACCTTCCAGCCCCACGCCTGCATCAGGTGAGCGACCGCGAGCCCAGGGAACACGTGTCCCCCGGTACCGCCGGCCATCACCATCAGCGTGCGTTGCTGCGTGGAGGTCATACTTTCCCTCCCCGCATCAGCACACGATTTTCGTAATCCACCCGCAGCAGCACCGCGATGGCGATGCAGTTCTGCACGATGCCCGAGCCGCCGTAGCTGACGAGCGGCAACGTCAGACCTTTAGTCGGCAGCAGGCCGAGGTTCACGCCCATGTTGATGAACGTCTGCGCGCCGAACCAGATGCCGACGCCCTTCGCAACGAGGCCCGCGAACGTGCGGTCGAGTGCGAGCGCCTGGCGGCCGATCTCGAACGCGCGGCGCACGATCCAGTAGAACATCACGATCACGATGAGTACGCCGACAAAGCCGAGCTCCTCGCCGATAACAGCGAGGATGAAGTCGGTATGCGCTTCCGGCAGATAGTTGAGCTTCTCGACACTGCCGCCGAGTCCCACGCCGAACCACTCGCCGCGGCCAAATGCGATCAGCGAGTGCGTCAGTTGATACGCCTTGCCCTGCGCATAACGGTCGTCCCACGGATCGAGGTACGCGAAAATCCGCTCGCGCCGCCACGGCGACGCCCACACCAGCAAGCTGAACGTGCCGACCGCCGTGGCGACGAGGCCGCCGAACAGCTTGCCGTTCACGCCGCCGAGAAACAGCAGACCCATCGCGATCGCCGCGATCACCATGAACGCGCCCATGTCCGGCTCGAGCAGCAGCAATGCGCCGACGAAGCCGACCGCCATCGCCATCGGCAGAAAGCCTTTGGCGAAGCTGTGCATGTATTCCTGTTTGCGCACCGTGTAGTTCGCCGCGTAGATCGTCACCGCGAGCTTCATGATTTCGGACGGCTGCATGTTCGTGATGCCGAGCGGAATCCAGCGGCGCGCGCCGTTCACGCCCTTGCCGACGTGCGGAATCAGCACGATGACCAGCGCGACGAGCGCGATCAGAAAGAGTTTCGGCGCGTACTTGTCCCACGTCGAAATCGGAATACGGAACGCTATGACGCCGACCACCGCGCCCATCGTCACGAAGATGATCTGACGCACAAGGAATGCGTAGTCGCGATACGACGCGTACTTCGGCGAATCGGGCATCGCGATCGACGCCGAATACACCATCACGACGCCGAGCCCGAGCAGCGCGACCACCACCCACAGCAGCGAATGATCGTAGTCGAGCATGCGCGAGCGCAGCGGCCGCACGCCATTGACGGCGCTCGCGAGACCGCTGCCGCCCGTGCGGCCACCGACGCGTGCTGCGTTGGCCGTGTCACCGGCGCCTGCGCCTGTGCGCGAACCGAATCGTTCGGACCAGCTCATATCATCGTCCCCCGTTCGGCCGCGATTTCTTCCACCGTGCTGCGGAACACCGCGGCGCGATGCGCGTAACCCTTGAACATGTCGAAGCTCGCGCAAGCGGGCGACAACAGCACGGCGTCGCCAGGTTGTGCGAGTACGGCGGCGGCACGCGTCGCTTCTTCGAGCGTCGCGTGATCGGTCATCGCGATGCCGGTGTCTTCGAGCGCCGCGCGAATCTGCGGCGCGTCGCGGCCAATCAGCATCACCGCGCGGCACCAGCGCATGACGGGCGCGGCGAGCGGCTCGAAGTCCTGGCCCTTGCCGTCGCCGCCTGCAATCAGCACCGCGCGTTGCGCGAGGCCGTCGAGCGCGGCGACCGTGGCGCCGACATTGGTGCCCTTGCTGTCGTCCACGTAGTCGATGCCGTCGATCGACGCAATCAATTCCACGCGATGCGGCTCGCCGCGGTACTCGCGCAAGCCGTGCAAGAGACGCGCGGCGGGCAAGCCGATCGCGCGTGCGAGCGCATACGCGGCGAGCGCGTTGGCCGCGTTGTGCAGACCGCGAATGCGCAGCGCGTCGGCAGGCATCAGGCGCTTGAGCGCAATATTCGGCGGCGTGACCGCTTCGTTCTTGCGGCGGCGCTTCGGCGCTACTTCGTCACTCGCGTCGAGATCGTGTGCTTCGACGAGCCAGATCATCGCGTTATCGCGCAGCAAACCGTAATCGCCGTCGTTCTTCGGTTCGGTTACGCCGAAGGTCACCACGTCGACATCGCCCGGCTCCGAAGGCGCGAGCGCCATGACGCGCGCGTCGTCGCGATTGAGCACGCGCACGGTTTGTGTACCGAAGATGCGGCCTTTCGCAGCGGCATACGCATCGAGGCCGCCGTGCCAGTCGAGGTGATCCTGCGTGATGTTGAGGATCGCCGCCGCGTCCGGCTCGAACGTATGCGAAGTCTCCAACTGGAAGCTCGACAGTTCGAGCACCCACACGTCGGGCAGCGCGGTGTTGTCGATGGCTTCGCTCAGTTTGTCGAGCAGCGCCGGGCTGATGTTGCCCGCGACCGCGACCTTCTTGCCCGCGCGTTCGCACAGCAGCCCCGTGAGGCTCGTCGTCGTGGTCTTGCCGTTGGTGCCGGTGATCGCGACGACCTTCGGCGCATAACCGCTTTCGCCGAGCGTCTTCAGCGCTTGCGAGAAGAGTTCGAGTTCGCCCCACACAGGGATGCCTTGCTCGCGCGCCGCGGTGATCAGCGGCAACAAATCGGCGGCGAGCGGCGACAAACCGGGGCTGATCGCGACGAGTTCCACGCCTTCGAGCAGCACCGGCGAAAACGGGCCGCCGACAAACGCAGCGTCGACGCCGTGCGCTTCCAGCGCGGACAGGTTCGGCGGCACTTCGCGCGTATCGGCCACACGCAGCCGACAGCCGTGCCGCGCGCACCAGCGCGCCATCGCGAGACCGGATTCACCCAGTCCCAGCACGAGCACCATCGGCTTTTGCCGATCCCGAAACTTCTCGCCGAACATCGTCTGCTTCCCTTTAATACCTTCTGCTTAACGCAGCTTGAGCGTGGACAATCCGAACAGACACAGCATCAATGTGATGATCCAGAAGCGCACGACCACCTGCGTTTCCTTCCAACCCGACAACTCGAAATGGTGATGCAGCGGCGCCATCTTGAAGAGACGCCGCCCTTCGCCGAAACGGCGCTTCGTGAATTTGAACCACGTCACCTGCATCATCACCGAAAGCGTTTCCGCGACGAAGATGCCGCCCATGATGAAGAGCACGATTTCCTGACGCACGATCACCGCCACCGTGCCGAGCGCGCCGCCAAGCGCGAGCGCGCCGACGTCGCCCATGAACATCTGCGCCGGGTGCGTGTTGAACCAGAGGAACGCGAGGCCGGCCCCGCCCATCGCCGAACAGAAAATCAGCAATTCGCCTGCGCCTGCAATGTGCGGAAACAGCAGGTATTTCGAGTAGACCGAGCTGCCCATCACGTAAGCGAACACGCCGAGCGATGCGCCGACCAGCACGACCGGCATGATCACGAGACCGTCGAGGCCGTCGGTGAGATTCACCGCGTTGCTCGCGCCGACGATCACCAGATATGTCAGCACGATGAAGCCCCACACGCCGAGCGGATAGCTGATCGACTTGACGAACGGCAGCATCAAATCGGCGCGCGCGGGCAAGCCCATCGACAAACCGCTGCGCACCCACGCCATGAACAGATCGAACACGCGCACATTGCTCGCTTCGGACACGCTGAACGCGAGATACACGGCGGCGAAGAGACCGATCACCGACTGCCAGAAATACTTTTCGCGCGACGACATGCCGCGCGGGTCCTTGTAGACGACCTTGCGATAGTCGTCGACCCAGCCGATCACGCCGAAGCCGAACGTGACCAGAATCACGATCCAGATAAAGCGGTTGGTCAGATCGGCCCACAACAGCGTAGCGACGGCGATGCCGAGCAGAATCAGCACGCCGCCCATCGTCGGCGTGCCGGATTTCACGAGATGCGTTTGCGGGCCGTCTTTACGGACAGCCTGGCCGACCTTCATCGCGGTCAGCTTGCGGATCACAGCCGGGCCGCAGACGAGCCCGATCAACAGCGCGGTGATGGTGGCCATCACCGCGCGGAAAGTCAGATAACTGAACACGCGCAAGAAGCTTGCGTCATTCTGCAGCCATTGCGCCAGCGCCAGTAGCATGCTTCGGTCCTTCTATTTCAGTGTGCAGCGGGCGCGCTGCCCGCTGCGTTGGGTTGTGGACTCGTTACGGCGTCCACCACGCGCTCCATTTGCATGAAGCGCGAGCCTTTCACGAGAAGCGTTGCAGCGGGACCGAAACCGGCCTGCTGCAATTGCGCGACCAGCGTGCCGACGTCGGCGACGTGATGCGCGCTTGCGCCATACGCGGTGCAGGCGTCGCGCGAGGCGTCGCCCATTGCGTACAGCGCGTCGATACCGCGTTCCTTCGCATAGGCGCCGATTTCGCGGTGAAATTCCGGCCCGTTGTCGCCGACTTCGCCCATGTCGCCCATCACCAGCACACGCGGCGATGCGTGCGACGCGAGCACGTCGATCGCGGCGCGCATCGAATCGGGGTTGGCGTTGTAGGTGTCGTCGATCACGGTCGCGCCCGCGAGCGTGCCGAGCGCGGCGTGCTTGACCTGCAGGCGGCCTTTCACCGCGCCGAACGATTCGAGGCCGCGCTTGATAGCGTCGAGCGAAACGCCTGCGGCAAGCGCCGCTGACGTCGCAGCTAACGCGTTGTGCGCGTTGTGATTGCCGAGCACTTGCAGCGTGATATTTGTGTGGCCTTCGGGCGTTTGGATGCTGAGTACTTTGCCGTCGAACGTGCCCGTAACCGCCGCTTCCGTTGTGCGCTCGGCCGTGTTCAGCGCGAAGTCGACGATGCGGTTGCCCGTGGCCGCCACGCGCCAGATGCTTGCGTAGGCATCGTCGGCGGGGAAGACAGCGATTCCATCAGGCGTGAGCGCGTGAATCACGCTCGCATGCTCGAGCGCGACCGCTTCGACGGTCGCCATGAATTCCTGATGCTCGCGCTGCGCGTTGTTCACCACGGCAACGGTCGGCTCGGCGATTTTCGCGAGCAGCGACGTTTCGCCCGGATGATTCATGCCGAGTTCGACGACCGCCAACCGATGCGCGGCATTCAGACGAAACAGCGTGAGCGGCAAGCCAATGTCGTTGTTGAAGTTGCCGGCGGTGGCAAGGCGCGCATCGACGCCGACGGCTGCGGCGAAAATCGACGCGATCATTTCCTTGACCGTGGTCTTGCCGTTGCTGCCGGTCACGGCGACGAGCGGCATGCTGAACTTGCGACGCCAGCCGCGAGCCAGCGCGCCGAGTCCAACGCGCGTGTCGGCCACGCGCAAGGCGGGCACGCTCCAGCCGCCGGGCACGCGCGCGACGAGCGCGGCGCTCACGTTGCGCGCGGCGACGTCGGCGAGGAAGTCATGCGCGTCGAAGCGATCGCCCTTGATCGCGACGAACAGATCGCCGGGACCTGCGCTGCGGCTGTCGGTCGACACGCGTTCGAACGCAACGCTGTCGTCGCCGATAACCGTTGCGCCTGGAATCAGCGCGGCCGCTTCACGCAGCGTGAACATCGCATTGCCTTGCGCGCTCATTCGCCACCTCCGCGTGCCTGCGTGGCCCGCGCGGCGAGCGCGAGGCGGGCGTGGTCCTGGTCGGAGAAAGCGCGCTTTTTACCCATGATTTCCTGTGTTGCTTCGTGCCCTTTGCCAGCCAGCACGATGACGTCTTCGCGCGCGGCGCCGCGGATCGCCTGAAGGATCGCGCTCGCGCGGTCCTCGATGCGGCGTGCCTTCGACGCGTCTTTCATTCCCGCTGCGATCTGCTCGATGATGGATTGCGGATCTTCGCTGCGCGGGTTGTCGCTCGTGACCACCACGCCGTCCGCCATCTTTTCGGCGATGGCGCCCATCAGCGGACGCTTGGTTGCATCGCGATCGCCGCCGCAGCCGAACATGCAGATCAGTTCGCCGCCTCGCGCGGCCGCCATCGGACGCAACGCTTCGAGTGTTTTTTCCAGCGCGTCGGGCGTGTGCGCGTAGTCGATCACGACGAGCGGTTCGTCGTTTTGCAAGCGGCCGCCGAGGCGCTGCATGCGGCCGTTCACCGATTCGAGCTTCGCGAGTTCGGCGAGGGCGGCATCGAAGGGAATCTCAGCGGCGAGCAACGCGCCGAGTACGCCGAGCAGATTGCTGACGTTGAATGCGCCGAGCGTTTGCACTTCGACTTCGGCATTGCCCCAGTCTGATGTGCTCAGGTGGAACGCGGTGCCGGTGGGCGTCGCGCGCACGTTCGATGCGAGCAGCGACGCGTCGGCTTGCGGCGCGCTTTGTTGTGCGGAATCGAGACCATACGCGATCGTGCGTGCGTGGCCTTGCGTGCTTGCCAGCAAACGGCGACCCGCCGCGTCGTCGCGATTGATCACGGCCGCACGCAGTTCCGGCCAGGCAAAGAGGCGCGCCTTCGCGGCCTCATACGCCTCGAACGTGTGGTGATAGTCCAGATGGTCTTGCGTGAGATTCGTGAACACGGCGATGTCGAACGCCGTGCCGTTCACGCGCCCCTGGTGCAACGCGTGCGACGACACTTCCATTGCAACGGCCTTTGCGCCCGCGTCGCGCAACTGCGCGAGACTGCGCTGGAGTTGCGGCGCGTCGGGTGTCGTGAAGCCGGTGTGCACGAGTTGGCCCGGCAAGCCGGTGCCGAGCGTGCCGATGATCGCGCAACGTTTGCCAAGCGCGGTGAGCGCCGCCGAAATCCACTGGCTGCACGACGTCTTGCCGTTCGTTCCCGTGACGCCGACCGTGAGCATGCTGTCGCTCGGATCGCCGTACCACGCGCTGGCAATCGAGCCCGCGAGCTCGTTCAACGCGGGCACCGCGAGCGTGGTGGACGCGTCGATCGCGCCGCTGAAACCTTCCGGCTGAACGAGCACCGCGGCAGCGCCGCGTTCAAGCGCGCCGTCGATGAACGCGCGGTTGTCCGCGCCATCCACGGCGTAGGCGAAAAACGCGTCGCCGGCTGTGAGCGAACGCGTGTCCGCGTGCAGATGCGCGCCTCGCTGCAGGTGCGCTTGCAGCCAGTTCAACGCTTCGGCAATTTGCCGATGCGACGGATGATTGTTGCGCAGCGCGCTCATCGAACGACTCCCGCATGGGTCTTCGCATTCGCGGAAATCGTCATCTTCTTCGCGCTCGCGTTCGCCGAAATCTTCTTCGTTGCGGACGGCGCGGGAGTGGCCGAAGGCGCAGCGGACGCGGAGTCGTCGGACACGACCATCTGCTTGACCGGCATTTGCGGCGGCACGTTCAGCGAGCGCAGCGTATCGCCGACGATGCCCGAGAACACCGGACCCGACACCTGACCGCCGAAGTGACTGCCCGCCGTCGGTTCATCGACCGATACCGCGACGACGATGCGCGGATTCGGCATCGGCGCCATGCCGACGAACGACGCGCGATACTTCGAGTGATCGTAGCCGTGAGGGCCGTGCTTATACGCCGTACCGCTCTTGCCGCCGACGCGATAGCCCGGCACCGCCGCATCCGGCGACGTGCCGCCCGGCGAGACGACGGTTTCGAGCATCGCGCGCACTTCGCGGGCGGTGGTCGGCGAAAAGATTTGCGGGCCGGTTGCCGGCTGGTCGCCAGGCGTGCGGAAAATCGACACGGGCATGATCTGGCCGTCGTGCGCGATGGCCGTGTACGCGCGGCCGAGCTGGAACAGCGACACCGACAGGCCGTAGCCGTACGACATGGTCGCCTGCTCGATACGGCGCCAGCTCTTCCACGGACGCAGACGTCCCGCCGCCGCACCCGGGAAACCGACCTTCGGCGCGAGGCCAAGACCGATGCTGGTGTACATGTTCCACATCTCTTCGGGCTTCAACTGCATCGCGATCTTCGTCGCGCCGATGTTGCTCGACTTCTGGATCACGCCGCCGACCGTCAGGACACCGAACGCGCTGTCGTCGGTAATCGGCGCACCGTCGAGCACGAAGCGGCCGCCGCCTGTATCAACCAGTGTAGTCGGCGTGACGCGGTGCAGGTCGAGCGCGAGCGACACCGTGAACGGCTTCATGATCGAGCCCGGCTCGAACGTGTCGGTGAGGATGCGGTTGCGCAACTGGTCGCCGGTCATGTGCGACCGGTCGTTCGGGTTGTAGGTCGGGTAATTGACGAGCGCGAGGACTTCGCCGCTCCGCACGTCGATCACCATCGCCGCGCCGGCCTTCGCCTTGAACTTTTCGACGGCCGCTTTCAGGTTCGTGTACGCGATGTACTGGATCTTGCTGTCGATCGAGAGATCCACGTCCTGGCCGTTGTGCGGCACGACCTGCTCGTCCACGTCCTCGATGATGTGGCCCATGCGGTCTTTAATCACGCGACGGCTGCCCGACATGCCGGCGAGCAGCTTCTGGTCGCCGAGTTCGACGCCTTCCTGGCCTTCGTCCTCGACGTTGGTGAAGCCGATCAGGTGAGCCGTGATCTCGCCTTCCGGATAGAAACGCTTGTACTCGTCGCGCGCGTAAATGCCGGGGATGTCGAGCGCCTTCACCTTCTCGGCAATATCCACCGGCACCTGACGTTTGACGTACACGAAGTTCTTGTCTTCCGAGAGCTTCCTGCGCAACTCCTTATCGGTCATGCCGAGCAGTTTGCCGAGCGAGTTCAGCTTGTCCGCGCCGAGGTCGTCCGGCACCGATTCCGGAATCGCCCAGATCGCACGCACCGGCAGACTCGTGGCCAGCACGAGGCCATTGCGGTCGAGAATCTTGCCGCGCGTGGCCGGCAATTCGAGGCGGCGCTGATAGCGGATTTCGCCCTGCTTCTGATAGAACGCGTTGCCGGGTCCCTGAATCCAGAAGGCGCGTGCGGTCAGCGCGACAAACGCCATGAAAAGCAGAAACACGACGAGCTTCGAGCGCCACATCGGCAGGCGCACGGACAGGATCGGATTAGCCGAGAAAGCGACGCTCTTGCGGCTGGACGATTTTTTCATCGAACGCCTCCGCTGCGAGTCGCCGACGGCGCCGATGCCGGAGCCGAAGTCGGAATCGGCGCGTCTTCGGCCTTTGCGGCGCCGGGATCGAGCGTCAGGTATTGCGTGCGCCCGGTGCTGACCGCCTGCATCTTCAGCGACGTGGTCGCGAACTGCTCGATGCGCGACGTCTTGGAGAGCGCGCTCTGCTGATATTGAAGCTGCGAATAGTCCTGCTGCAACTGGCGCTCCTGCGACTGCGCGCGCTGCAACTGGATAAAGATCTGGCGCTGCTGGTTCGTTGCGTTGACAACCGACAACGCACAGCCCATCACGATCATCAGCAGGAAGATATTGAGGCGATTCATGGTGCGATCCGCTCCGCCACGCGCATCACGGCAGAACGGGCGCGCGGGTTCGCGGCGACTTCAGCGTCGCTCGCAAACACGCGGCCGATGATTTTGAGCGGAGGGCTCGGCAGGTCGACGGCACGAATCGGCAGACGACGATCGACCGCGGGCGCACTGGCGTGTGCCTGCATGAATCGCTTGACGATCCGGTCCTCGAGCGAATGAAAGCTGATGACCACCAGCCGCCCCCCTTGCTCCAGCAGCGACAACGCTGCTTCTAAAACGACTTGCAGCTCCGCAAGCTCTTGATTGATGTGAATCCGTATAGCCTGAAAGGTGCGGGTTGCCGGATCCTTGCCCTTCTCACGGGTTTTGACGACGTTAGCCACGATTTGGGCAAGCTCGCCCGTGCTGACGAGAGGCCCAAGACGGTCGGACTCTGCCCGGCGAGCAACAAGCGCCTTTGCAATCTGAAAAGCAAACCGTTCTTCCCCATAATCTCGTATCACCTCCGTCAGTTCCTGCACCGTGGCCCGCGCCAGCCAGTCAGCGGCAGACTCGCCGCGCGTCGGGTCCATCCGCATGTCGAGCGGGCCGTCGGCGCGGAAACTGAAACCCCGCTCCGGATCGTCGACTTGCGGCGACGACACGCCCAGATCCAGCAAAACGCCCGACACCCGTTCAATCCCGCGCTCCGCAATCGCGGTGCGCAGTGAAGCAAAACTCTCGTGCACGATGCCAAAGCGCGGATCGCCGATCTGCTGCGCCGTGGCGATGGCGAGCGGGTCTTTGTCGAACGCGATCAGACGCCCCGCTTGCCCCAGCTTGTCCAGCACCAGACGGCTGTGGCCGCCGCGCCCGAACGTGCCGTCGACATAGACGCCGTCCGCGCGCGTGACCAGCGCCGCTACCGCTTCTTCCAGCAGCACCGTGCGATGCTGCAATTCGTTTCTCATCGCAGATGCCATATATGTATGCCGCGATCAGAACGTGAAATTCTTCAACGCTTCGGGCATGCCCTCGGCGATGGCCGCCTGTTCCTTCGCGGCGTAAATCTGTGCGTCCCACAGTTCGAAGTGGCGCCCCATGCCGAGCAGCGTCACTTCTTTTTCCAGCGAACCGGCCGCGCGCAATTCCGGCGACACGAGCACGCGGCCCGCGCCGTCCATATCGACGTCCATTGCATTGCCGAGAAAGATGCGCTTCCACCAGGCTGCGTTCATGGGCAGCTTGTCGACTTTGTCGCGGAAGATTTCCCACTCCGGGCGCGGAAAGAGCAACAGGCAGCCGTCCGGGTGCTTGGTGATCGTCACCCGGCCCTCTGCCTGTGTTTGCAGCGCATCCCGATAGCGGGACGGAATAGACATCCGCCCTTTCGCATCGAGCGTCAGCGCCGACGCCCCTTGGAACACTTCGCTCTCCCTCTTGGCCCGCGCCTTTGCGCCGGCTGCCCAATTCGTAAAAATCTACCCGAAACCACCCGTGAGATCACACAAAAATACACTTTCTCACACTGTCTCCCACTTTAGAGGAACGCTAAACACGGGTCAAGGGAGACAGGCCGTTTTCGAGCGAATTTTGTTTGTTAGAACAAGGACTTAGCGCGAGTCCTTCATGTCAGACGAAAAACGGAAAATCGTTATAAATGAAGGGACTACTGAGGCTTCTGAAGGTGATACGTGAAAAGTGCGGGCGAACAGCGCGGGGCGTAAGCGATCGTGAAGGGCGTCTGGAAGGTGTGCGGCGGGGTTTTCGGCGGCTACGCGGGGACGACGCGCGGGGCGTCGTCCCACCTTGCGTGGTGAGACGGAAACTCGGCGGTTCTTATATGTAGTACGCGGTGCGGGTCATCACTTTCGACATCGCGCGCATCATGGCGCGCACGGGGAACGGCAACTCGATGCCGCCGGCGTCAATTGCGGCTTTTCCATGTCCGGCTTCGTCGACGCGCATCTGCTCGACAATCGCGCGCGATTCGCGATCACCGACCGGCAGACGATCGAGGTGGCTGTCCAGATGCTGTTCGACCTGCCGCTCGGTTTCGGCCATGAAGCCGAGGCTCACGCGGTCGCCCATGCGTCCGGCCGCGAGCCCGATGGCGAGCGCGCCTGCGTACCAAAGCGGATTCAGCAGACTGGGACGCGAGTCGAGCGCCTCGAGACGCTTCGCCGTCCACGCGAGGTGATCTTCTTCCTCGACTGCGGCGCGATCGAACACGCTTCTCAACGACGGCGAACTGGTCGCGAGCTTCTGTGCCTGGTAAAGCGCCTGCGCGCAGACTTCGCCGACGTGGTTCACGCGCATCAGACCCGCGGAGTGCGCGCGCTCGGCCGGCGAGAGCTCGGGCGCCTCCGCCGAAGCCGCCGATTCTTGCGGAACTGGCAAAGGACGGCTCATGCGCGAAACGCCCGTCATTGAGCGTAAACCCCGATCAAATTCAGTAATCAACTCGTCCAGAAACATTCGGCACTCCGTGATTCGACAACTTGCTTCGCGTTCTTCATGGCCCGCGCGACAAGGCTTCGCGGGAAAAAACACGGCCTTCGCGCGGGGCTGATCCAGCCGCTGAAGGCATCAAGATTTCGATTTTAGATCATGTTGCGTAAACGAAACAGGAGCCGTCCAGGCAGCGTCCTTTTTCTTTGTGCCATGTAGCCCTTTTGTTACATTACGTGCAACTTCTCGCGAAGTTGGACAAGCAAGGCCTCAACGCTACATAAATATTCGCCTTGTAAAAAAGATTCGTAATCCTTGGAGATCATTCGATGAAAAAGTCGCTTCTCGCTCTCGCAGCACTGGGCGCATTCGCAGGCGTCGCACATGCTCAGAGCAGCGTGACCCTGTACGGTATCATTGACGAAGGCTTCAACATCAACACCAACTCGGGTGGCAAGCACCTGTACAACCTGTCCAGCGGCGTCATGCAAGGCTCGCGTTTCGGCCTGCGTGGCACGGAAGATCTGGGCGGCGGTCTGAAGGCAATCTTCGTGTTGGAAAACGGCTTTGACGTGAACAACGGCAAGCTGGGTCAAGGCGGCCTGATGTTCGGTCGTCAAGCTTACGTCGGTCTGTCGAGCCAGTTCGGCACGGTCACGCTGGGTCGTCAGTACGACTCCGTCGTCGACTACGTCGGTCCGCTGGAAGCCGGCGACCAGTGGGGCGGCTACATCGCTGCTCACCCGGGCGACATCGACAACTTCAACAACGCATACCGTACGAACAACACGGTCAAGTACACGAGCGCGGATTACGGCGGCCTGAAGTTCGGCGGCACGTACAGCTTCGGCGGTGTTGCAGGCAACTTCTCGCAGAACCAGATCTGGTCGTTGGGCGCTGGCTATAACAACGGTCCGTTGGTCTTGGGCGTTGGTTATTTGAACGCGCGCACGCCGGCAGCTTCGGGTGGTCTGTTCAACAACGGCGGCACGGCAGCTACGCCGGCTGGCGCAGTGACGTCGCCGGTCTACGCTGGCTTCGCATCGGCTAACACGTACCAGGTTATCGGTGCAGGCGGTGCTTACACGTTCGGCGCAGCAACCCTCGGCTTGACGTACTCGAACATCCGTTTTGCAAACCTGGGCGCGTCGTACGCATCGCCGTTCAAGGGCCAAACGGCTACGTTCAACAACGCGGAAGTCAACTTCAAGTACCAGTTGACCCCGGCGTTGCTGGTCGGCGCAGCGTATGACTACACGCGCGGTTCGGAAGTCAACGGCAACTCGCGCGCTCAGTACCACCAAGGCGCGCTGGGCGTGGACTACTTCCTGTCCAAGCGTACCGACGTCTACGTGATCGGTGTGTACCAGCACGCTACGGGCGAAACCGTGAATGCGGCAGGCGCCGTCGTCACGGCAACGGCTGGCATCAACGGCCTGTCGGGCTCGTCGAACCAGAACCAGCTCGCAGCTCGCGTCGGCATCCGCCACAAGTTCTAATAAGTCGTAAAAAAGCAGTTTGCCTCAAAGGCGCCTTCGGGCGCCTTTTTTTATGGCTGTGGCGGGATGCGGGGAAACGAAAAAGCCCGGCTGACCTGTCGCGTCAGCCGGGCCTTCGAATGCTGCTGATGCCTATGCGTTACGGCGTGTCAGCGTCCGCGATGTTGGGCTTCCGCTCACACCCGCCCATCACGCAGTTCGCGACGCAAAATCTTGCCGACATTGCTCTTCGGCAGCTCGGTGCGGAACTCGACGATCTTCGGCCGCTTGTAGCCGGTTAGCTGCTGTTTGCAGTAGGCGAATATGTCGGCGTCCGTCAGCGCGTCGTCTTTCTTGACGACAAACAACTTCACCGCCTCGCCCGAATGCTGGTCCGGCACACCGACCGCCGCGACTTCGAACACGCCGGGCAGCTTCGCGACCACGTCCTCGATCTCGTTGGGATACACGTTGAAGCCGGAAACCAGAATCATGTCCTTCTTGCGGTCCACGATCTTCACGAAACCCCGGTCGTTCATGAAGCCGACATCGCCCGATTTGAAGAAGCCGTCCGGCGTCATGACTTTCGCGGTTTCTTCAGGCCGGTTCCAATAGCCAGCCATCACCTGCGGGCCGCGGATGCAGATCTCGCCCGGTTGCCCGAGCGGCACTTCGTTGCCGTCGTCGTCGCGGATGGAGACTTCGGTCGACGGCAACGGCAGCCCGATCGTGCCGCTATATTCGGTCACCGTCACAGGATTGCAGGTGACGCACGGCGAGGTCTCGGACAAGCCATAGCCCTCGATGATCGGCGTCTTCGTGTGCTCGAACCAGCGCTTTGCGACAGCTTCCTGGACGGCCATTCCGCCGCCGTTTGCCGCGATCAGTTTCGAAAAGTCGAGCTTGTCGAAGTCGGGACTGTTCAACAGCGCGTTGTACAACGTGTTGACCGCCGGGATGGTGGTAATTGCGTAACCCTGGAGCGCCTTGATCGTGCCGGGAATATCGCGCGGATTGGGGATCAGCACGCCGAGTCCGCCTGTGCGGATGGTCAGCAGACCGCACACCGCCAGCGCAAACACGTGGTACAGCGGCAAGGCCACAACCGTGATGAACTGCTCGATGTCCGTGCGGTTTGCGCGAACCGGATTGAGCCACACTTCGGACTGCAGCACGTTCGCAATCAGGTTCCTGTGCAGCAGCGTGGCGCCCTTGGCCACGCCGGTCGTGCCGCCGGTGTACTGAAGGAACGCGACATCGTCGGGGCCTTGCTGGACGGGCTTGAAAGTTTGGCGCTCGCCTTCGGCGATGGCCGCGTTGAATTTGACGTGACCGGGCAAACTCCAGGCGGGCACCATTTTCTTCACGCGGCGCACGACGAAGTTCACGACAGCGCCCTTCACGCCCATCAGATCGCCCATTGCGGCGACCACGACGTGCTTGACAGCGGTATTGCGTACGACGGCCTGCAACGTGACGGCGAAATTTTCGAGCAGGACGATTGCTTCCGCGCCGCTGTCTTTCAACTGATGCTCGAGCTCACGCGGCGTATAGAGCGGGTTGACGTTCACGACCACATAACCCGCCCGCAGAATCGCCGCAATCGCGACCGGATATTGCAGCACGTTCGGCATCATGATTGCGATGCGGGCACCGCGCGCAAGGCCCTTCGACTGAAACCACGCGGCCAGCTTGCGCGAAAGCGCGTCGAGTTCGCCGTAACTGATGCCCTTTCCCATGCAGACGAACGCCGGCTTGTTGCGGTGCTCGCGGAATGCTTCCTCGAGCAGTTCGGCGACGGACGAATAGCGGGTCGGGTCGATCTCTGCGGGAACGCCGGGCGGGTAGGATTTCAGCCAGATTTTATCCATGCAGCGTCTCCTTCTTTATTTTCGAATGGTCGTGCTAAAAACGCATCGTAGCATGGGCGTCCCTGCGCTATTCGCGAAAAACGGCTGCGTTAGACTGCTGCCTCGAACCTTCGGAAGCCTTGTTGGCGAGGCTTGCGCGATGTTGCAAGAGCGCGTCAGACGCGCTCCACTTCGACGAGGCAGTCGTAGAAAGTTGCCGATCCACCGAGATCGGTAAGCGCCTGGCTCGTGACCTGATTGGCGTTGCGGCCGTCGGGCGCGAGCTTTTTCCACCAGATCGACAAGCCGACCACAAGGCCTTCGCGCGCACGGTCGGTGACGCGGGCGCGCGCCTGCATCGAGCCGCGGTCGTTGAAAATGCGCACGTAATCGCCGTCGGCGATGTGACGCGGCTCGGCGTCCGCCGGGTGGATGTCGAGATGCGGCTCGCCTTCCGTCGACCGCAGACTTTCGACGTTGACGAACGTGCTGTTCAGAAAGTTGCGCGCGGGCGGCGAGATCATCGCGAGCGGATAGCGGGCGGCCAGTTCAGGCGCGAATTCCGCCGACTCATAGGGCGGCAGATAATCCGGAAGCGGGTCAAGACCCTGCTGCGCGAGCCGCTCGCTGTAGAACTCGCACTTCCCCGATGGCGTGTAAAAGCCGCCTTCCGCAAAAGGCGCGTCGGGCAGGTTCAGCTTTGCCCAGCCGGCCTGCTTGAGCGCTTCCCAGTTCACGCCTTCGAGCTTCTTGTCCTGCCAGCGGAATGCGTTTTGAGCAACGGCCTCGTCGCTTTCGAAGAGCGCCGGTTCATCCAGCGCCATGTGCCGCGCGAGGCCGCGAAAGATCTCCGTATTGGGACGCGCCGCGCCGACCGGCGGAATCGCCGGCAAGTTCGCCATGACGTGCGTGTGGCCGTACGACTTATGCACGTCGAGATGCTCGAGCTGCGTGGTGGCGGGCAGCAGAAGGTCGGCGTAATCGGCGGTGTCGGTCTGGAAGTGCTCAAGCACGATCGTGAAGAGGTCTTCTCGAGCGAAGCCGGCGGCGACGCGCTCCGAATCCGGCGCAACAGCAACCGGATTCGAGTTATACACGACGATCGCCTCAATTTTCGGACCGAACTCGGCGTCGCCTGGGTGCAGCAGCGCGTCGCCGATTGCATTCATATTGATGACGCGGCTCGGGCTCGCCGGCCAGCCGGGCATCAGGTCCGGACGCTGCAGCGCATGCGAGTCCACCGGCGCCCAACCGGACGACGACAGCAAGGCGCCGCCCGCGCGCTCGCGCCACGCGCCGGTGAGCGATGGCAGGCACGCGATCGCGCGCACCGCGTTGCCGCCGCCGCGCACTCGCTGCAGACCATAGTTCAGGCGAATCGCCGCTTTCTTCGTGCTGCCGTAAAGTCGCGCGAGGTCGACGATAACCTGCTCGTCGATGCCGCAAATTTCTGCCACCCGCGACGGCGGATAGGTGAGCGCACGAGCCTTCAGTTCGGCGAAGCCCAACGTGTGCGCGGCGATGTAAGCGTGATCCAGCAGGTCTTCGGAGATCAAGACGTGCATCATGCCGAGCGCCAAGGCGCCGTCGGTGCCCGGTTTCAGCGCAATGTGCTGATGACACTTCTCCGCGGTGAGCGACCGATATGGGTCAATTGCAATGAGGCGCGCGCCTCGGCGCTTGGCCTGCTGCGCGCGCGTCCAGAAATGCAGGTTCGACGCAATCGGGTTGGAGCCCCAGATGAGGATGACCTCGCTTTCCTCGAAAAACTCGGTGAGCATGCCGATGCTCGCGCCGTAGGTGTATTTCAAGCCAGCGGCGCCGGCTGCCGCGCAGATGGTACGGTCCAGTTGCGACGCGCCCAGCTTGTGGAAGAACCGCTGCGCGATGCTGTCGCCCTGGACGAGGCCCATCGTGCCCGCGTAGCTATATGGAAGGATGGCTTGCGGCACGCGGCCGGCTATCTCCCGCAGGCGCTTTGCGGCCAGCTCCAACGCTTCTTCCCAGCCGATCGGCTCGAAACGGCCCTCGCCCTTGCGGCCGACGCGCCTCATGGGCGTCGTCAGGCGTTGCGGATGATGAACGCGCTCCGCATAGCGGCTGACTTTGGTACACAACGCGCCTTGGGTCGGAGCATGATCTGGATCGGCGACGACCTTGATTGCCCGATCGCCTTCGACTGTTACCCGCATCGCGCAGGTGTCGGGGCAGTCGTGCGGGCAAACTGCGCGAACGAATTCGGTCGGAGCGTTCATTGGGTAACCATTCAGGAGACGGTAAGCAGGGCGCAACGCGGGATTTTATTACGTCCGCCGGCGGTTGCCTGCATGCTGCCGCCAAAAAGCCTTCGGCGTAGAATCGTTAGCACTGCGTCCGGGCGCATGTCGCCCGAGCGATTCCATGCAAGTCAAAGCGCAAGCACATCGGCACTCTATTATGAAACTGATCCCCGAAATTCAGGCTGCTCACGGAGAAATCCAGACTCTTCGACGAACGATCCACGCTCATCCCGAACTGCGTTATGAAGAAACAGCGACTTCGGAGCTGGTCGCGAAGACGCTCGAGTCATGGGGTATAGAAACGTATCGCGGACTGGGCAAGACAGGTGTTGTCGGCGTGCTCAAGCGTGGCAATGGCAAGCGCTCGATCGGGCTGCGCGCCGACATGGACGCGTTGCCGATTCAGGAGCTGAACAGCTTCGAACATCGGTCGAAAAACGATGGAAAAATGCACGCGTGCGGTCACGATGGACACACGGCGATGCTGCTCGGCGCAGCCCGGCATCTGGCGAAGCATGGCGATTTTGACGGCACCATCGTTTTCATTTTTCAGCCTGCCGAAGAAGGCGGCGCCGGCGCGCAGGCCATGATCGACGACGGCCTTTTCGAAAAATTTCCCGTGGACGCAGTGTTCGGCATCCATAACTGGCCGGGCATGCCGGCGGGCCACTTCGGCGTAACCGAAGGGCCGATCATGGCGTCCAGTAACGAATTCCGCATTGAAATCAAAGGTGTTGGCTCGCACGCAGCGCTGCCGCACAACGGACGCGATCCGGTTTTTACCGCGGTGCAGATCGCTAACGGCTTGCAAAGCATCATCACGCGGAACAAGAAGCCGCTGGATACGGCTGTGCTTTCGATCACGCAAATTCATGCCGGCGATGCAGTCAACGTCGTCCCTAATGATGCGTGGATCGCGGGCACCGTACGGACTTTTACGACTGAAACGCTCGATCTGATCGAAGCGCGCATGCGCAAAATCGCTCAAAGCACGGCGGACGCCTACGATTGCACGGTCGACGTTCATTTCCACAGAAACTATCCGCCCACCATCAACAGCAGTGAGGAAGCGCGCTTTGCGGCCGCCGTTATGAAGGAAGTTGTCGGCGCAGAAAAGGTGGACGACTCGGTCGAACCTACGATGGGCGCGGAGGACTTCTCGTTCATGCTGCTGGCGAAGCCGGGATGTTATGCGTTTCTTGGCAACGGCGAGGGCGGCCATCGCGACGCCGGCCACGGTGCAGGCCCCTGCATGCTGCACAACGCGAGCTATGACTTCAACGATGAGTTGCTGCCGATCGGCTCGACGTATTGGGTGCGGCTTGCGCAGCGGTTTCTGGCGGTAGAGAAGTAGGACGGAAAGTCGGGGACGGGACGATGTGTTGTGTGTCCGTCGGTTCAGGAACGCGGGGATGACTTACCTGGCCTGCTGACCTGGCAGCCCGATCCGCTGATGGACGATCAGGAACTCGACTCGCGGCAGTCGACCGGCGCGGTGTACTGGGAAGGCGCGGCGCGGGTGAGCCGCGATGGCGCGGAGCTCGGGCGGGCGTATCTGGAACTGAC
>NZ_QBUB01000023.1:0-77831 GCF_003058125.1 Paraburkholderia sp. GV068 | reverse complement strand
TGCGGCGTCGAGCGTCTTGAACTGACGCACCTTGCGGACATCGAGCTCCCGAGCCGTGCGCAACTGAATCTGCATTTGCCGCCCCTGACGACTGACGACAATCAGGGTTAGCACCCACAGTTCGCCACCGATATCTGTCACGAAGAAGTCGTCCACCATTCCGGCGCGAAAAAAGCTTTCGCCCGAGCCGGCGTCGAGGTTTCAAATTCCTGCTCGAAAAGTTCGCCTGATGTCGTCATGCATTCGTTCTCCCTCGTCGCCGGCAGTGTACCAATACGTTTCGAGAAAATGTCATGACGGAAACAGAAAACCGGCTTCCACGCGAAGCTGCTGCTTTCGCAGGCGAGATCAACGACCTCGCCATCAGTGCGATGCAAGGGCGTTGACGTTAAAATCCAGCTAATTAGCGATCCTATGTGACCTTACATAAGTAAAGGTATGAACATCAGTGGTGTCAGTCCAAGGTTCAGCATCAATTCTACGACCTCGCAATATAAGTAGTACTTTCGCATATCGATTTCACTCACCCCTCGATTTTTACCATGTTCCGGCAACGTGTAACCTATATCAATAAGGAATCACAATTTATGTCAGGCATCTTTCGAATCACATCCGCTGCCAGATTCTATATCCAAGACCGCCAAGGACCACGCTCGCAGAGTTACAGAACACGCTTCATCTCGGTGTTGCGCCATCGCAACAGGCATCGAATCGCACCGATCGTGCCTTCCCCTTACGCCGCGGGGCATTCGTCGTCTTAGCCGCTAGCATTCCAGTGAACAGGGCTAGCGGCAATTATGAACACCTACAGCCGGAATCTCACGTGGGCGTAACTATCTCCGTTCTGACAGACGGAATGCCGACGGTGGCGCGTCATGCCGGGTCCGAAAAAACCGAGTAAAAGCGCTTTGCGACGAAAAACCGAGTTGCTCGCTGATCTGTGCGACGCTCAAATGCGTCTCACGCAGCAGCCGGCATGCTTCCTTGAATTTGACGCGTGCCTCCAGTTCGGTGAAATGCAGGCCCTCCGTTTGCAACTGGCGATGCAAGGTCCATCGCGACGTCTCCAGCCGCTCGCAAATCCGCGCGAGTAGCGAAGGTGACGAATAGCGCTCGTCGCCGGCATCGGTGATGATCTCACCGATCAACTGCTCGACAGTGTTCGAGAACAGATGCCCCCGTTTGACACGCAGCAGTTCCCGCTGCGCCTGCTCACGAAGAAAAGGAGCGAGCGCGCTATTGCAGCGGCCGAAGGGCACGTCGAGCAATGCGGCAGGGAACTCCAGGCGGCTCGCCGCGACGTCGTAGCGCACCTGTGTGCCGAAGAAGTCGCTGGGGTCTTGCGGGCCCGGCAGCGTGGGACACACTAACGACACGTACAACGGCGTGCGATGCGGCTCCTCATAAACGCGAACCAGGCTCGCAATAACCTGAAAGTTCGCGAGCGCCTGAAAGCCGTCTCCCGGAGCGAATTCGGCGATGTAGTCGAACCGCGCATAGTCAGACGTCTCGCGGAAATACAGAAAGTCGAACTCTCCGATCAACGCCCGGAACGTGCAGAACGACTCGAGCGCTTCGCGCAGCGTGCGGGCATTCAGGCACAGGTTGCCAAGCACGGGGAAATCCGGAAAGAGCGTCTGCGGCCGCTCGAATGCGCCGCGAGCCGAAGGCCCTAGCTGTGTCATCAGTTCAACGACGCGCCGATGCCGCGCGCCGTCGATGCGGCCATTCGTGTCCGCCAATTCCCGCGTGCCGATGCCGGTACGGGCGGTGAACAGTTCCGGCGGCACGCCGGCGCGTTCGGCGGCGGCCATGGCGAACACTGCGATGCGATTAGAAACGGTGCGGGCATGGCCGCCCAGATGTGCCTGCGTAGTGGTGGGCATGGGCTTGAAAAAAACGATCGTCGCACGATGATGCAGGCGGATCGACGCAGCGGCCATCGGCAATTGCCATGAGTCGCCCGGCGCTGCCAGGGGTTACCTGGGCTTAGCTGAGGTTACCTGGAGCTACCTAAAGCTTGCATGGTCTTACCGCCCATGCACCGCGACGACAAATGCTGCACCCGCAGGTAAAACGCCGATCAAAACGCCTCGGTAAAATACCGCTACGGCTATCTGTAAGGTCGCTCAGCCGTGTTCACAACAACAGATTCCAGGAGACATGGATGCACTTCTCTTCACGGCCTGTGATTCGCCGCTCAGCCTTGACCGCGTCGTGCGCCGCGCTTGCGTTGGGCCTGTACGCTTGCGGCAGCGCTGATTCGCTCACACCCACGGCCACGCAGCCGGACTTCGGCTACACGACGCTGAACCTGATCACGCGGGACGGCCTCAAGTTCAAGGACATGAACAGGAACGGCCAGCTCGAACCGTATGAAGACTGGCGTTTAAGCGCTGATGCACGCACACGCGATCTCGTGAGCCGCCTCACGCTCGCCGAAAAAGCCGGCCTGATGATGCACGGCACCGCGCCGGTGGTGAACGATACGACCGGCGCGGGCACCGGGACCGCCTACGATTTGGCCGCGTTGAAAACGCAGATCAACGAGCGCGCGATCAGCACCTACATCACGCGCATGAGTGGCGACGCGGGCACCATGGCGGATCAGTACAACCAGATCCAGACGCTCGCGGAGCAGTCACGCCTTGCCATTCCGGTGTCGATCAGTTCCGACCCGCGCAATCACTTCCAGTATGTACTCGGCGCGAGCGCGGGCGACAGTGGCTTCTCGAAGTGGCCCGAAACGCTGGGCTTCGCGGCCATCGGCGACGCGTCGCTCACGCGCAAGTTCGGCGATATCGCACGGCGGGAATATCGCGCGGTCGGCATCACGGTGGCGTTGTCGCCGCAAGCCGACCTCGCCACCGAGCCGCGTTGGGCGCGCATCAACGGCACGTTCGGCGAGGACGCGGATCTGACCCGCGC
Source organism: Paraburkholderia sp. GV068 (assembly GCF_003058125.1). NCBI lineage: Bacteria > Pseudomonadati > Pseudomonadota > Betaproteobacteria > Burkholderiales > Burkholderiaceae > Paraburkholderia > Paraburkholderia sp. GV068. Next base: position 74,903 of record NZ_QBUB01000023.1, on the reverse strand, counting down.
TCAGGTTCAGGCATATATCGAGGGCTTCCAAGGCGGCAGCAACGGCATTCAGACCAATAGCGTGATCGCCGTCGTGAAGCACTGGGCGGGCTACGGCGCGCAAAAATCCGGCTTCGACAGCCACAACTATTACGGTCGCTATGCGACCTATCCAGGCAACAACTTCGCCTATCACCTGAGGCCGTTCGAAGGCGCGTTCGCCGCTAGGGCGGGTTCCGTCATGCCCACGTATTCGGAACCCGACGGCCCCGTGACGATAGACGGCATAGCGCTCGATCAGGTGGGCGCAGCCTATGACAAGCCGCTTCTGACCGGGCTGCTGCGCGGCAAATACGGCTTTGACGGCGTCATCGTGTCGGACTGGCTGATCGCGTCCGATTGCGACGCGAACTGCGTGAACGGCGTTTCATCCGGTACGCCTTCGTTCGTCGGACTCGGCATGCCGTGGGGCATGGAAAGCGCGACACGTCTGCAGCGTTTCGTCAGAGCGGTCGAAGCGGGCATCGACCAGTTCGGCGGCGAAGACGATCCAGGTTTCCTGATTCAAGCCGTCAATCAGGGGCTGCTGCCGGAGTCGCGTCTTGCCGATTCGGCTTATCGGGTCCTGCTGCAGAAGTTCAGGCAGGGGCTCTTCGAACATCCGTATGTCGATGTGAGCGCAGCGAGCAGGACTGTCGGCAATGCGGACTTCCAGGCGCAGGCGCTCGACGCGCAACGCCGCGCGATGGTGCTGCTGCAGAACAACGACAAGCTTCTGCCCATGACGGCATCCGGCAAGAAAGTCTGGTTATACGATATCGATCCGGCCGTCGCGCGGCAATACGGCTATCAGGTCGTGGACACTCCGCAAGCGGCGGACGTGGCGATCCTTCGTGTGAGCACGCCGTACGAGACGCTGCATCCGAACTACACATTCGGTGCGATGCAACACGAAGGCAGTCTCGCCTACGTCGACGGCAATGCGGACTACGAGGCGATCAAGCAGGCGGCTGGCGCGCCGAAGCAGATCGTCTCCGTGTATATGGACCGGCCGGCCATTCTCACCAACGTGCGCGACAAGGCTACGGCAATTCTTGCGAACTTCGGCGCAAGCGATACGGCGCTCTTCGACGTGCTGACCGGCAAGGGCCGACCGCAAGGCAAGCTGCCGTTCGAGCTGCCGTCCTCGACGGCCGAAGTGGAGGCGCAACTGGCTGACGTTCCACACGACACCGCTCATCCGTTGTATCCGTTCGGCTATGGCCTGACGTATTGATGCCGGCGTAAGTTTGCGTGACCCGGCGCGGCGCACACTCCGTTGTGCGCCGCGCTGTCCGACCTGCATATCAAGCATATGCGCCGCAGTCCTTGGCCCACCTGTTCTGCCACGCCAACGGCACGTTGTATTTGTCCGCCAGGCGTCTACAGTAGGCAGAAGAAACCTCGTTCCCGTCTGATCCGTATCTTTCACCGGAGCACTCTGACCTTTCGATCTTGTGCCTGAAGGAGCGCATCATGGGTTTCCTCAAGCTCGCGCTAATCATCGCCGTCGTCGCTGGTGTTACAAAAGGCATTCAGCTCTTCAATCGCCGCTGCCTGTGGCGGTTCGGCCATACCTTTTTCACGTTGCGTGTCTTCTCGCTCACTGCCATCGCTGTCAACCTCATCTGGTGGGGACTGTATTTCTGGGCTAAAGCCAGCCAGCAGCATGCTCCGACATCCAATTGACTGATTCTCATCGCGCTGGACCTCGCTGCAACGGTGTGGCTGCTCTACGAAAACATCCGCGATACGGATCTGCTGCATGGCGTTGGGGGATCATTCCTTCAGCTCGCGCTCTTCTTTCCGCTGGCTGTATGCAGTTTCCCCCTCCTTCTGGTCGCGATGGTCGTCATGGTCGTCGCCTCACACAAGGGTGGCCCCGCGCTGTTCATCGATCGCTGAAGCGGAAGCCTCTGCATTGCCGGCCCGACGCCGCGCCGAGAGCACGCAAAAAGATCAGCGGTTAGCAGGCCCTGCGTCAAAGCAATCCCACTGGGCCCTTCGCTCTGTCCCAGCTATGGATGATCAACTCGCCACGCAAAGCGGTGTTGCCACGACCCCTTGAACCTAAGGAGGACACCTGTAAGGTCCGGTCTGCTCGTTTCAACGGCCGAATACAATGCTTTGCCGTTTTCCGGAACATCGCCAGTTCCATACGTCGATGTGCAGACCAGGTACAGCCCCGGCTTAAGATCATCGATTGTCAACTCCGTCCATAAGCGCGATTTTCGGCGCGTAGCTAGCGTCTTCGAGTGCCGCGACCTCTTCGGCGACCAGCTCCGCAGTACCGCTCATGCTGGCTACAAGTATGGTGATTTCTTGGCTCACTGACCTATTCCCCTCAAATTCATCGAACGCAGCGCACCGCCTCAAAGACTCCGGTCGAGGACAGCAGCCTTCGGAATAGCCGTAATCGTCCCGATTCGACAAGTGACTGTCAAACCGGCGTAAGCGGGGGGAGGCATCGTGCTCGGCGTGTGCGATATTTCGCCTGCATGTTCGGCCGTTGTATTGAGGCGCAACCGAAACTCATTTTCGAAGCAAAGTAAGACTAACGGGTCGCCTTCCTGCTAGAAACTGGAGGCGCATTCTGAGTTGCAACGTCATACGGGAACAGTCCTTATGGAGATGGAAATGGTTAAGTTCGTTGAAATGGACACCATTGTTGGTATCCGTGACCAACTGGCATCGGATGCGGAGGGGCCCCTGGTCCTTGCTAACGTCTTTCATGTAGCCAAAGCCGACGTCGATGTCCTACTGGCAGCGTGGGAAGACGACGCTAACTACTTCAAGTCGCAGCCAGGATTCATTTCGACACAGCTGCATCAGGGTATCGCGGGCAGCACTACCTTCCTGAATTACGCAGTCTGGGAGAACGTCGAGGCGTTCCGCGCGGCGTTCAACAATCCCGTCTTTCAGTCGAAGCTCGGCAAGTATCCGGCGAGCGCGGTCACCTCGCCTCACCCGTTTGCGCAAGCTCACCGTTAAAAATCTCTGCGTGGCCTGATTCAAGCAAAAAGTGTATACGGAAAGCCAATGTCCGCGATTCCAGGGATGCATCGCGGGCCATCCTCAAAGACAAGTGAAACTGACGCTGAGAGGGGACTGGGGGTCATGCGAACTTCCATAGGATTTGCAGTTGGCTAACGCAGGAAATAGCCGACCGCCGCGAGGGGGGCACCCAAACTTCCATCGTCAATGGCGTAGGGAGAGCGGATGCCGCATTCGCCATCCAGATGGTACAGCCACAACCCCGTCATTTCCACTCCGTCCAGCTTTTCGCGAATGGCCGTGGTTGGCGTTGGCCCCTACGCGGCAATCCAGTCGATTCGCTGCGCGCCGTGCCCGTACTCCCGCAGGACGACAGGATGACTTTCGCACTGTATAGCAAGCATGGCATCGAGACGTTTGATCAACAGCGCCGTTCAGGCACCGACTGAGACTCGGGATCGGAAAGCGGGACCGGCTCAACTTCATCGGCTACGCCGGAAAAGGGCGCTCGCGCCCCAAGGTATCACTGAGACCTGGCTGCCTGAGGGGGATGGACGCTTCATCGAGCGCGAGCGTCCAGAGCAATGTCTCGCGGATGCATCTCAGGGTCGTGTCGACGGTGTGGTTCAGGACTGACATGCCTGCCCAGTTGTGACGGTCATTGACTTGGGATCGTAGCAAGGACCTATCCGATCACGCCCGGTTCACCGTCGAGTGCGGGGTAAAGGTATTCTTCGCCGACCCGCATAGTCCATGGCAGCGCGACACGAACGAGAACACGAACGGTCTTCTGGGACAATACTTGCTAAAGGGCACAGACCTGTCCAGGTGGAGCGCTCAAGAGATCGAGGCCGTTGACAATGCACTGAATACCAGACCCCGGAAAAAGCTCGACTGTAAGACACCTGCCGAAGCTGTGAACGAACATCTAAAATCCGCCTAAGCACCTGATTTCTACCGTTCCCCGCCTGTTCGTAGAAGATGTAATCATCGCTGCGACGGACACGAGTGACCGACTCTGTCCACAAACGCGCTCGAACCGTTTGAGCGAGATAACCGCTTCGGTCAGAGCGGTTCAAACCGCTCCGCTCAGCAACCGCTGTGCGTTCCGGGGTCCTGCCTCCGGCATCGAACAATTCCACGATCCGCGAATGCCCTATTCGCCAGTCGGCAACAGCGCCAATAGCAAGCGCCGCAACTCTCGGGTTTCGACCGGTGTCAGCTTCGCAGTAAGAATGCGCTCCACTTCCTCGACACGCGGTCGCAACGTCGCAAGCTGCTTCTTGCCGGTCGACGTGAGGAACAGCACGTAGCTACGCTTATCGACGGCATCGTCGGAACGTTCAATCAATTCATTGCGGACCATGCGCGCGACAAGATCGGCGATGGTCGATCGGTCTACGTCGAGTTCATCGCCGAGCTGGCGCTGGTTGACGCCTGGCGCTCTGTGCAGGATTTCGAGCGCCGCGTACTGGACGCTCGTGATCTCGGTGGAAACCTCGCTTTGCCAGACAGCCAGATGCCGCTGTTGCGCGCGGCGCACCAGGCTGCCAGTGAATCTGGAAAGCGCGTCAGGATTGTCGATTTTCTCTGGCACTGTCTAGCGGTTCTGCAAGATAGAATCGGTTAGAAAAATGGGCCGCAGGAACGCATTCAATTCCACGAAGGCGTCTAGCGGTAGTACATGTGCCACGTATTGATCCGGACGAACTACGACGAGCGCACCCCGTTCGCGGTCGATGCCGCGCTCATCGAAGATATCAGTCGACGCATCGCTCGTAAATGCCTTCTCATAGTCGATCAGGCCGTATCGGCCCTTGCGCGGCAGCAACGACGCATGCAGATCGTCGAGCCGGACTTCGCGATGCGGCGTTTGCAACACGGCGCGCAGATCGAGAACGCTATCCACATCGGTATCGCTCGGCGTACAGACGCGCAGCACAGATTCCGGCGACGTGGCGAGATGCTCGCAGAGCGCGTCGAGTGCCTTTCCGCGCCTGTCCGAGAAAGCGTACAGGCGCCAGCGGCCGTCAGCGAGCGCAACGTGACCGAGGTGCATCGGCTTTGCATCGGCGATGCGAACGACGGGCGATGAATGAAAGCGTGTTCCGATCGTGAAGCCGCTCGCGAGCGACTGGTGCGTCGCTTCCCCCGTCAGCGCCCCCGGACGATAGCGCGTCGCCACGCCCGCCGTATATCGACCGACGCGCACGAAGTACGCCTGAAGTTCGGCGGGATCGACACCGCCCGCCTCGGGATGATCGGGGTCTTTCGGCGGCCCGGCCATCATCGCGGACCACTCCTTGTCGAAGTCGATGAGTTCCTGCGCGACGGGCTGCCGTTCGTCCGAATAGGTACGCAAGAGTCGCGCGTCGCTGCGTCCTTGCAGCACTGCCCCGAGCTTCCAGCCGAGGTTAAAGCCATCCTGCATCGAGACGTTCATACCTTGCCCCGCTTTCGCGCTGTGCGTATGACAGGCATCGCCCGCGATGAACACGCGTGGTTCACGCAATGTTCCATCGGCTGCGATGGCATCGTCGAAGCGATCGGTCAAGCGTTGCCCGACTTCATACACGGAGAACCACGCGACCTCTTTGACGTCCAGCGAATAAGGATGAAGGATTCCTTGCGCGGTCTGGACAATGCGCTCCACCGTGGTCTGCCTGATGGTGTCGCGATTCTCCGGCGTGACTTCACCCAGATCGACGTAAAAGCGCACCAGATAGCCGCCTTCTCGTGGAATGATCAGCAGGTTGCCCTTGCTCGCCGACTGGATCGCGACCTTAAGGCGGATGTCCGGGAAATCGGTCACGGCCAGCGCGTCCATGACGCCCCACGCGTGGTTCCCGGCGTCGCCATTCAGCGTCTGCCCAATGGCTCCGCGCACGCGGCTGCGGGCGCCATCGCAACCCACTACGTAACGCGCGCGCACCTTGACTTCCTCACCCAGCCGCGCCGCATCCGTTCGGCGCAATGTGACGATCGCCGGATATGCATCGGCATCATCGCGCGCTACATCGACGACCTCGAGATCGTAATCGGGTTCTAGTCGTTGTACGGACCGTCGCATCACATCGAGAAGGTACTCCTGCACGCGCGCCTGATTGACAATGACATGCGGAAATTCGGAGATACCTGATTCGGTATCCTGAACACGTCCAGTACGTTTGATCGCACCGCGGTCGTTGGTGTCCGGTCTCCAGAAAACGGTCTCATTGACCCAATACGCTTCGCGCAGCAGACGCTCGCTGAGCCCGAATGCATGGAACATCTCGACAGTCCGACAGGCAACGCCGTCCGCCTGTCCCATGAGCAACGGCCCCGAGCGACGCTCGACGATGCGCGTCGTAATCGACGTAAACTGCGACAACTGAGCCGCCAGCACAAGTCCCGCCGGCCCGCTTCCGACGATGAGAACATCGACCGCAGCAGGCATGTCGATGCGAGGCGCGCCTTCGGCGGCCGGCGCGATCATCGGATCGCCCGTATGAAAACCGTTGAGATGAAACTGCATGATGTCGTCCTCCATTTAATCTCGACTACCCTGGCAGCCAATATACTCCGTACACCAACTATATCCAAGAGCTTCTCGCGGATCTGCTGTATACCCTGGGATCAAGATGCGCTTTGCGAATCGCCGTCGATGGAGGCATTTGACCGGATATGGACCGTCCGGCATCGGATGCGAGAAAGACAGCGAGCGCCGCGATGGGTTTTGTCGCAATAATGAATGCGCGGGCAGGAAGGTTAGATAGGGTGAGGACGGCTTATGCAGCCAACGAGTAATACTGCTTGGCGAAAATTTGCGCAATGCCACCGTCTTTCATCTGGCCTTTGACTATCATGTGCATGAACTCGGTGCCGCCCGGAACGATGCGTGTACAACGAAAACTTCTGAAGCCCAGCATCGGTCGGCTGCGACGCCGGATGGCACGATGGTTCTGCTCCACGACGTTGTTCGGCTACTTTTTCTGGCCGATCCTGATCGGCGTCTCACGTTCAGCGCCTTGAGCGCCGCCAGATCCGATCCGCTTCTATCAATCGTCACGGTCTCCGGTTCGCCGTTCTGGACGATCGCCTTTTCGACGTAGCGCCGGGCCGCAACCTTGTCACGATGGGCTCGCAGCGGGAAATCGATTGTTTGCCAGCCTTGTCCACGGCGCGATACAGATATTTCCACTCGCTCCCGACCCGAATGTACGTTTCGTCCATACGCCAGCTCCTGCCGCTGCCCGCTTACGGCGTGGGCACGCTTTCTCCAGCACCGGCAGCAGTTTGAGCGCCCAGCGATGCACGGTCGAAGGGTCAACCGAAACGCCTCGCTCGGCCATCATCTGCTCGAGGTGGCGCAGACCCAGCGGATACGCAACGTACCCGCGCACGCAAACAAGGATTACATCGCGCGAATAGTGCAGACGCTGCGCACCTTCGCCACAGCCGGATTAAGCTTCTGCTTCATCGATCAACCGTTCGTTCTCAGGGCTTCACCATCGCAGGTCCCTTATTGCGACAAAACCAAATCAATCGCATCGACAAACTCCTGCCCTGGCGCATAGCCGACAAGCTCCGCAAACAGATCAGCCGGCCGCCTCCTGACGCAAACGATCCAGATAGATCCTGTCCACGATCGACGATCATGGACAGGATCTCGCCCGATCTACCCGTAACTCTCCGGGTCATCCTCATGCCTCACGCGCCTGCGAAATGGAGACCGGCCGTCGTCAGCCGCTTACCGATATCTCTCTGAATATCGATGTCTGGTGCAACCTCGATCAATCCGAGGCCCCTGAACCGCGTCGTGCCGTCCGGAACTTCAGCGCCCACGGTTAGCGACGCGGTCCGCGTCAGATTCATCATCTGCATGAACCCGACCGGCCAGTTCGTCGGGTCCGAGGACCATCGCACGAAAATTCTTCGACGCGTGAATGATCTCGGCCCGAGTGGATGGTCCGTCAGGTCGTTCGCACTATCGAAGCCGATCTTTACCGGCCCTTTATGACGCGACCGCAGCAGGCTGAGCCCGCAGGCGCAACGGTGCCGTTTCCCTAAGGCAAAGCGTCACGACGAGACCGACGGCGAGCGCCACAAAACCCAGATGCATGATGTACTGGATGCCAAAGTGCTTCGCCACATAACCAGCGATGACCGGTGCCACACCGCCGCCGAATACTTCGCCGATGCCGACCACCACCCCCGACGCGGTCGACATCAGCTTCGCGGGCACGGACTCCGCACTCAGCGGTCCGACAGTCAGCGTAATCATGCTGAAGACGAAGAGCAGCGTCAGCATCAGGTACGTGAACAGCATGGTCGGATTCGGGCCGGTGCGCGCAAGCAGCACTAGAAACACCGCTGCGCCAATCACCGACAGGATCATGACTGGTTTGCGTCCAAGCCGGTCGGACAGCGCGGGCATCACCAGCGTGCCCAGCGTGCCGCCGAAGCCGATTGCTGACAGTACGTAGCCCATCTGCTGCATGCCCAGGTGCAGGTAGTCGACAAGATAGCTCGGGAACAGCGCACTGAGCACCACCAGACAGGTGAGCCAGCAGAGCATGCCGAGGATGTTCAGTGGAATGTTGCGGTAGCGGAATACGTCGGTCCATTTGTGCCCGGCCGCGTCATGCGTCATCGTGTGCTCGGCTGCAGTCGAAGCCCGGGTGTTACGCAGGACTTTCCACAGCAGGAAGGCAACGACCAGTCCAGGAATCGACACGATCGCAAAGATTGAATGCCACGGCAGGAACTTCAGCAGTTGCGTGACGAGGATGGGTGCGAGGCCCAGGCCAAACAGCGGCAGCGCCATCTGCTGGATACCAATATTGCGGCCGTGGCGTGTCGGCTTCGACGCATCGAGGGTTGCCACGATACTCGCCGGCGTGAACGCGCCTTCTGCAAAACCCATCACGGCGCGAATCAGGATCAGCGTGCCGACGCCGATGGCCAGACCGCTCAGTCCCGCCAGCAGCGAGAACGTCACGATCGCGGGAATGATGACCTTGCGGTGACCGATGCGGTCCGAGAGGTTCCCCATGAACATCGCTGAAACCCCCCACGCCACCGACAGGGCGCCCGTGATATGACCCAGATCCTGATAGTCCAGATGAAGATCGGTCATCATGGTCGGAAACAGCGGCATGATCATGAACCGGTCGATCCCGACCAGTCCGAATCCAAGCGCGAGCAGGGTGACGGCTTTCCACTCATAGGCCGTATCCCAGCGTGAACCGACATTGCTTTCCATGTTTGCTTCTCCCGAAGTGCGGGCGCTGCGGCCCACGAAAAAGGACGAGGCGGCCGCGAGCCCATGCCCGGACCGGTCAGAACCCCAATAATCAGAAAGCCGTCTGAAGCCCGAGCCGGCCAATAAGCTGATGGTCCGTGCTGGACTGGCCCGCACTATTGATCCAGGCGTTGTGCCCACCCTCGACGTCTCCGCCCGTCCACTGGAATACGCTCTCTGCATAGACCACGGTTCGCTTCGACAGGGAATACTGCAGCGCGGTGGTGACCTGCTGCGCCTTGTTGTGGCTGAGCTCGGCATTGCCCCTCATGTACTGGTAGTTCGCGCCTAGCCGCCAGAAGGGATTGAACGCATAGAGGCCGCCCGCCTGAAGCACCTGAACCATTCCGCCGGAGAGCGTGTTTTTTGTATTTGTGTACAGTGCGTTCAGATACAGCTCGCCAATCGCCTGGCTCACGCCAACACCGAAGTTGCGGATGCCGTCGTGACCATTGTTCAGAGCCTGATATCTCGTCTCGTTGTAGGCGGCGCCGACGCCGAAGCCACCGATCGCATAGTTCACGCCGAAGCCGACGGTGTTGTTCGATGAGAATGAACCGGCTGTATTGCCGAAGCCGTACAACGCACTCATGCGCAGGCCGTCGAACGTGGCCGAGGTCAGCTTCACCGAGTTGGAGACCCGCGACGTACCCGCAATCTGGTCGAAATCAAACGAACCGGTCGGGTTCTGCGGAATACCCAGCGCGGCAAATGGCCCCTGACGCATGTTGTACAAACCGCCGTACATGAACGCGCCGTCGAGTTTTGCGGGCGGGAAGAAGAGGAAATCCGCCATCAGGTTGTACTGCTGGCCAAACGTGACGCGACCGATGCCGTCCTTTTCCAGGCCCACAAACCCCTGCCGGTTAAAGTCGGCGCTTGGGCCCGGGATGCCCTTGCCCGTGTTCACCGCAAACTGCGATTCGAGGTCAAACAGGGTTTTGTATCCGCCACCGAGGTCTTCCACGCCCCGGATACCCCATAGACTCGGCGTCCAGATGGAATCATCCGCCTTGAAGTTGTGATTGCCGTTTTCGCTGGACGCGTAGCTCACGCCGACGTCCAGCAAGCCAAACAGCGTCACGCTGCTTTGTGCGTGGGCGCTGGACACGAGCACGAACGGCACTGCCATACCTGCCAATGTTTTTTTCATTCTGTACTCCTCCATATTATGGATATACTTAATTTATCTGCATCGACAAACCCAACCCACTTCTGGAACTACGCCGCGGACGAAGACGTCGGCGGCGGCCCGCACTTTATGCTGCACTGCTCCCCGGCGTCCCACGTTCGCCAGCAGGCGCTTCTGTCAGCGACAGTTGTGAGGCGAGGTTGGTTACCAGCACCGGCAACGCCGAAAGGGTTTTGACCGCACCAAAGACGTAGTAGTCCGGCCGAACGATGATCGCCTTCACGCCATGTTCATCGAAGAACTGCCTGTACTTGCCGCTCACGTCGAACAGGATGCGGCCTAGTGCCGTCTTAGCGGGGTCGTCCGTGATACCAATGGTCCGGGCACCGATCCGGACCAGCATTGCCATGGACGCGGCGTCCAGATGCTGTTCCGGATCCACGTCAAGCGCGATGACGTGGAAGCCGTTCGGGATCGCATCGTCGTAGCGCAGTTCCTCACCGTCATTGCGAACCTGCCCGTGCACGCTGAGCAAACCGGCAGCGCTGCGGCCCGCGTCGCGTTCCTCGCCGCAAATAAGGCCGTCGGTGAGGCCAGGGAATGGCGGCAGCGGCGGCACCTGACCGGACAGATAGGCTTCATCACGTCGCGCGGCTTCTTCGCGATCGGAAATACACACCACCTGTCCCATCGCGATGGACGCGTCGATCACCGCGCGCACCTGCGGCCGACGCTCCGGCGTGTAGCCCTCCAGCAACTCCGACGAAGCGAGGCCCTTCAGAATCAGGTCGAATCGCCACGCGAGATTCCATGCGTCCCGGATTCCCGAGCACATCCCCTGCCCCATGAACGGCGGCATCTGGTGTGCGGCGTCACCCGCGAGCACGACCCGTCCGCTGTGCCAGTTTTGGGCGATCAGTGAGCGGAACTTGTAGACCGCGTAGCGCACCAGCGTCGCGTTTTCCGGGCTGACCCAAGGCGACAGCAGTTCCCACACTTTCTCAGGCTTCTGAAGGTCCTCAATCGACTCGTGGGGCAAACGCATGAATTCCCAGCGACGGTAGCCGGGGCCGCCCGGCACCATGGTCGTCGGGCGCGCCGGATTGCACCACTGGCCGATGTCAGGCACATCCAGCACCACGCCCTCGTTCGGCTTCAGGTCAATGACGAGCCAGTCTTCCTCGAAGCCGAGGTCCTCGAAGGCGATATTGGTGGACTTCCGCACAAAGCTGTTCGCACCGTCTGCGCCGACCACATAACGGGCACGCACGGTTTGCGTCTCGCCGGTCGGCACCCAAGTGTTGCCGTCCATTCCTCCCTTGCGCAACGTCACTTCACAGCAGTCGGGCAGCTGCCGCAGCCCCGTGGCTTCCCAGCCTTGCTGGACAGAGACGCTCGGCAAGGACTTTGCCTTGCGGTCGAGCAGCGCTTCGAGCGATGGCTGGTTGAAGAGATAGCCGACCGGACCGTCGCTGATGGATTCCGCTGACCAGTCGATCTCGACGAGCGTTTTCCAGTCGGCGTTGAACCACTGATACGTGGACGAAGGTTGCGAGATGCGCTCCACGTCCTTCCCGATCCCCATCGCGTGAAACACACGGCGGATTTCATGGTCATGGAAAACGGCGCGCGGCAGCGGATAGAGAGCGGGCCAGCGGTCGAAGACCGCCACGCTATAGCCGCGTTCACCCAGAAGGATGGACAGCGATTGTCCGACGGGTCCGTATCCGACGATAACGACATCAAGAATGTTCTGGTCAGCCATTTCAGTTCACCTGCTGGAAAAGCGAGTTTTGCCCTGGCGCCAGCGCATCTGGCTGCCATCGAAACGCGATTGAGGGAAGAAAGCTTTTAGCCTTCCGGAATCACGCCGGCCGCCCCAGTTGGCGTTTCTGTGTTCCGAATGAAGTTGTCGGGCACGGCAGGGCCCCAGAGATAAAGCGAGTCTTCCGGCGGAAAGTCGCCCGCTGGCCAAAGTTTTCCGGGCGATACGAAATCGATGTCTGCCGAGTATTCGCAGAACGAGCCCCACGGATCTTCGACGTAGTGAAAATAATTGGATCCGAGTACGTGCCGGCCAGTACCCCACCCTTTGTCATAACCGGCGGCAGCCATCTGTGCCGCACCTTCGCCTACCTGGTTGACGTCCTCGACGTCCCAGGCCGCGTGATGCCAGCCGCGTGCCGTGCTTTTCGCGAAAGCAACCAGATGGTGGTCGCTGCCGTGCGGCGCGTGGGTGAACGCAATGATGTCGAGCGATTTGTCCGAAAGCCGCAGGCCGAGCGCCTTGCTGTAGAAATCGAGCGCACGAAGAACGTCTGGCGTGAACAGAAGAACGTGGGACAGACGGCGCGGACGAACCGGCTTCGACTCTGAACGTGTGTGCGAACCACGGTCATCCGCAGCACTGCCGGCAACGATGCACCGTGTCTTTGCAGACGGGCTGGTTTTTGGGCCCGTCTTGATCTGCAGCAGGTTGCCGTCCGGATCCCGGAACCAGAAACCGGCAGGGTCGTGCGCAGGGTTGCCTTCAGTGAGGACAGCGCCTGCCGCCTGCACCTGGTTCCGGAGTGCATCGAGGTCTTCCTCGAAACAGTTGAAGCTCAGCCAGGCGAGGGACTTTGTGGACGAAGGCAGGATGCGCGCCCAGCGATGACCGTCGGCCGCCCGGATATCGAGTTCGCGCGCGCCTGCGTTATCCGTCACCGTGAGGTCGAGTCCGAAGGCGCGGAAGAAACGCTCGGCGTCGTCTACCGACGGCACATTCAACGCGAAGTGGTCGATCGAATGCACACTCGCGCCGCAACTGACGACTACGGGTTCAGCCATGACTGTCTCCATCGAGTTTTTGTGATGGCCGGCTCTCCGGCCAGCTTGCGTTAGGTTGGGCCGCCTTCGTCGATCAGTTCGCGGCTTCGTCGGCAATGACGTTTCTGAGTGTGCCGATTTTCTCAACCGTGACTTCGCAGACGTCGCCCGCTGTCATGAAGACTTTCGGGTTGCGCGCCCAGCCGATACCCGACGGTGTGCCGGAGACGATAACGTCGCCCGGTTCCAGCGTGATGGCTTCACTGATGACGCTGATGAGGGTCGCGACGTCGAAAACCATGGAGTCCGTGCTGGCGGACTGAACCACCTCGCCATTCAAACGCGTCTCGAGCAACAAGCCCTTCGCGCCGGGCGGCAATTCGTCTGTCGTGACGAGGTCAGGTCCAAAGGCACCGGTGCCGTCGAAGTTCTTGCCGACCGTCCACTGCGGCGTCTTGAACTGGTATTCACGCACGGACCCGTCATTGAAGAGCGAGTAGCCAGCGACGCAGGAGAGTGCTCCTTCCTTCGCGATGTGACGTCCACCCTTGCCCAGCACCACCGCGATCTCGCCTTCGAAGTCGAGCCCTTCGGAATCCGTGACGCGGGGGCGAATCATTGGCTGCTCATGCGCGATCAGGCTCGTATGGACGCGGAAAAACAACGTCGGATAGGCCGGCTGCGCATACTTGCTCTCCGACGTGTGGTCCGCAAAGTTCAGGCCGACGCAGATGATCTTGGGTGGTCGTTGCAGCGGTGGCAAAAACCTGAGGTGCTGCGCCGATACTTTCTCTGCGCCGGCATGATTTCTGGCGTAATCACCAAGATCAGCGCCGCGCCCGAGCAGTGATTCGAGCGTTTCGTCGCCCAGAATCCTCACCTGCTCGCCCTCGCGAACGCCCAACATGGCCTTGCCTCCCCGCTCAAAACTGACGAATCGCATCGCTGCCTCCTCTAGCGCTCCGGCGAAACGCCGAAGACATCACAGTTTGTATTGACATATATGTCAATTCGAATTCTAGTTGATTTGACTACATCGTCAACTAGAATAGTCTCAGGACAAACCCGCATACGCGAGTGCTGTAAAATCATGACGAATCAATGGGAAACGCCATGTCCGAATCGCAGCCGGTCGAAAATTATCAAACTCGTGTGGGCGCCCTGCGGCGCGAAAAAACCCGTAACCGCCTGATTGAAAGCGCGCTAGGCGTCTTCGCCGAAAAAGGTCCGGACGCTCCGCTCATCGATGACTTTATTGCCGCGGCCGGGGTCGCCCGGGGGACGTTCTATAACTACTTCCGGACCACTGCCGAACTGCTTGCTGCGGTCGCAGGGGAAAGCAGCGACGAAGTGCTCGGCGTGATCGACCCTCTCGTGCGGGAAATCAGTGATCCCGCCCAGCGGGTCGTGACGGGTTCACGCCTCTACATGCAGATGGCGGCCCGTTATCCACTGTGGGGCGCGTTTATTACGCGGGTGGGCACCAAGCGCGGGTCTCGCGGCCGCCTGCTCGACGAATACCTGACACGCGATCTGCAGACGGCAGTTGATGCGGGCAGATTTCAGGTAGCCAACGTTGTCGTGGCACGCGACATTGCGCTGGGCTCCATCATGTACGGCATTGAAACCCTCCTTTCGGGTGAGGCACCGGTCGACTATGCAGAGCAATCGATGTACGCGCTGCTTCAGGCGTTCGGTATCGATGCAAAAGAAGCGCGGGAACTCGCCTATGCAAAGATTGCCGACTGCCCCGGACCGCGCGGCGTTATCTTTGAGCGCGTGAGATCGCCTCCCGTCGAGGGCGAAGTCGAGACGGTGGAACATCCCCTTCCCGCCACCAACTGAGAGGGCTTTGTCGCAACAAGGGACCTGCTATGGCAAAACCCCTTAGAACGGACGGTCTGGGCATTGCAAACACTCGCCGATTTTGCCCGAGCGCAGGTATCGATTGTTCGTGCCGCAGAGCACAGGCCAGTCACAAAGCCATCGCAGCAGGGAGACGTGGTGGAGGCAGCCGTCGAATGAAACCGCTGACTGAATAGCAGCACAACCGTCACGCCCGGGCTGATACGGTTGCGCGCCGATCGTCCGAATTAAAACGTCGTCGCCATCCCAACCCGCCCTAGCACCTGATTGGCGGTCGACGATGGTGCAGTAAGGCCATTAATCCATGCGCCGACCAGACCATTACCGCCGATCGCGTGCTGATAGATCCCTTCGAGATACACGCTCGTGCGTTTGGACAACCAATACATCAGCGACGCCGCCACTTCGTGCGCCTTGTTATCCGACAGCTGCGCATTCCCCTTCATGTACTGATAGTCCGCACCGAACGACCAGTCCGGCGCGAAACGCCAGTTCGCGCCGATCTCCACCATGTTGACCTCGCCGCCGGTCAGCGTGTTGCGGGTGTTCGTGTACAGCATATTCGTGAGCACGGCGTTGAAGTCGTAGCGCACGCCGACGCCCCAGTTCCGGATACCGTCGTGGCCGTTATTGAACTGCGCATAGTTGATGTCCGTGTACGCCGCCGCGATACCAAACGGGCCATGCTTGTACTCCATCGACGCGCTAACTGTGCTGTCGGCCGAAAACGACCCCGCCACGCCGCCGAAACCATACATCGCGCCAAACGAAAACCCTTGGTAGTCGATCGACTTGTACTTCACCGAACTTGGAATGCGCGACGAGCCGGCCACGCGATCGAAGTCCCATGAGCCAGTCGGATTGCTCGGAATGTTCAGTGCGGCGAATGGACCCCGATCGTCACGCCCGACATCGGCGAGGTCAACTTCCTGCCCAAGCTCCTGGCGCGCTTCGCGAAGCAGGCGCCTCACGCGCGCCTCCGGACAGTCGCCATGCCGCGAACACCGGCGGCCGGCGCGCTGGAGTCCGGCGAAGCCCAGCTGGCCGTCGGCTACTTCCCTGATCCGCAAAGGGCCGGATTCTTCCACCAGAAGCTGTTCGACAATCCGCACGTCTGCCTGGTGCGGTCCGACCATCCATTTGTGGGAAGCCGTATCACGCTCAAGGAATATCTCTCGGCTTCTCACGCCACCGTTCGGCCCGAAGGGCGTGAACACGTGTTTGAGCAGTTCATGCTGCAGCGCGGCCTTCGCCGCAACGTGCTGGTCGAACTCTCGCACTTCATGAGCCTTCTGCCGATTATCGAGCGCTCACATCTGATCGCAACCGTCCCGCGTGACCTTGCCGACGTTTGTGTGCGCTACGGGACGGTGCGACTCGTCGAAGTTCCCCTGAAGTCGCCTGTGATCGCCGTGCACCAATCGTGGCACAGCCTCTTCCACAAGGATCCGGCCAACATTTGGCTTCGTGGCGTCGTCCAATCGCTGTTCACCTCCAGGCAACGATAGACCGCGGCGCTTCACCTGAGGGTGACGCCCGGCCCGCGCACACGGGCGATCTCGACCGGTGGCTCGCGGTCGCAGAATAGGCGTAGGAAACGGCCGAGGTGCGGCACTGTGCTTGCGATGGGCCTGACGGCGTGGACAAACACCGCGGCCCCAGCGCCTCGCGCGCCAAGGACACCTTCTAAGTCGGCACGCCAGGGAGAAACTGATCCCTCACTAACAACCGGGTTCCCGTTGGACCATGACGGGACAGTCACCCGCTGGTTAGCTGCCGAACGCGGCTGAGCCAACCCAACCCGTTTGTTGTGACCCCACGAGGTCTATATTCGCAGTCAACATAACCACGGTATCCGGCCTCCACAAGCTGCGTTAGAAGCTGAACGTAATTGGCCGCGTCGTCGTCGGGCTCTCTTCCGCTGGCAAAACCAGCGATTTGCACATACCCGGTCCGCACCATAAAGCTCAATTACCTCTGCAACGTTTGGATTGAGTATGCCCACGTGGTAGAGGTCCAACAGGAGCCGAACTCGCGAATCCGCGACCGAGCCGACTATCGCTGCCGCATGATGAACCCCGTCGAGCACGTACTGGGGAACATCCCGGCGATTGATTGCCCCACAACTATCGTTGTACCGTAGCGGTCGGTCGCGGCTGGGCAGCCAATGCCGTCACCGAAATGGTTTTCATTTAGTTATACAGGCCTTTAGCTTAATAGAATGTTCTGTTTTTTCGTACCGGTGGGGCTTGCCGGCACGCGCGGCGTCCTGCCGCGTCGTCCAGCGAGTCACCAATCTTACTAACGCCGCAGGAGCGTATGCGGCGCGCAGCGCGAAGCCGCTCTGCTACTTGTTCAGGGATCAACATGGCCTTCACGGACGTCCTGATGAGGCGGTTCAGAATGGCCCGGTGCTTCAGGCTGGGAATGGAGTCGAAGAAAATGGTGATCTCCTCCAGGCTCAGGACGACTGGCAGTCTGAATGGCTTCTTCGGCAGCGACAAATTCCTCGTCGCTCCAGTCACGTTCGAGCGTCACCCGGTAGAGAAAACGCAGTGTGCCGATCGTTGCGCCGGGACTGGCGGGTGCCAGCTTGCGTTGTTCGCGGAGGTAGCCGAGCCAGACGCGGATTTCCTCGGAACCTAGCAGTTCGGGCGAGCGGCGGAAGTGTCGGGCGAAACTGGATACCCGAATCAGATAGGCCTTCTTAGCATTATCAGAAAGGTTGCAAATCTGCATGTCATGCATGCGTTGGCGCAGTGGTGTCATGTCGAACCTCCTGAAAGCAGTGGGCGTAATGCCCAACCGGGGCGTTCACATACGGCTCCTGGCGACACCACCTACCATTTCGCTGCGATCCGGCGCCAGACAACCCCCTTCATGAATCGTCAGCCGAAGACCTGTGTGAACCTCCCACTACCGCGTCAGCGGTTTAGGACTAGCACATTCCGATGGCCGCCTTGATTACTCGTCCAAGCGATACCGTCGTCGAAAATGCCATACAGTGTGACGCTGCTTCGCGCGCTCGGGGACGATACAAAAGAGCGAGGGCCGCTGAAGAGATGCATGATCTCATTCGCATTCTTTGTCTCCAAGATCTTCTTGTGTTGTGTTGACACGATATGTTGGGTGGATGACCAGCGACCACGGCTTGCGCTCACCATGAGCGCCCTGCGAGAATCAGACCACAGCGGAAATTCTAGAGTCGGGCAGCTATCAAGGCAATTAGGCTGATACGATACGCATATTTGTTCTTCCTTATAGGGCAGCCGCATGGATCTGAGCCTCAAAGATCTCAAGGTCATCGACGCCGTATACAGAACGCACAGCATCTCCGCTGCTGCTGATGCTATCGGCCTCAGTCAGCCATCAATAAGCATGCGTTTGAGCAATCTTCGGACTTACTTCGACGATCAACTGTTCATTAGAACTTCTGCTGGCATGCATCCGACGCCACGAGCTGACCAAATCATCGAACATGTTCGACTAGCCTTGGGCATACTGGAGAATGGACTCATAGGAAGGCCAAGCTTTGTTCCAACCGAGTCTGAGCGTAGCTTTCGGATATGCATGACGGATGCAGGACAGATAGTGGTGATGCCACGCCTCCTCGATCGTTTGAATGAGCTCGCACCCAATGTCCGCGTGGAAGTCAAAAACCTTGATGAAGATACGCCAAGGCTCCTGGAAATGGGCCACGCTGACTTGGCTATGGGCTACACGCAAGGAATTCGTGCCGGATTTCATCAGCGCCGACTATTCAAAGAACACATGGTATGCATGGTTCGTAAAGGGCATCCTCGAATCGGAAATACAATTTCTCTAGAGGAGTTCCTCGAAGAACGCCATGTGGCCGTTGTGATGCACGGTACTGCGCACTGGCGTATCGAGAAGGCTCTAGAGGAACAGTCCATAAGCCGCTCAATTGCCGTAAGCATTCCTTCTTTCTTGGGACTTGCCCAAATTGTCGCAAGCACACCATTGGTTGCCTTGGTGCAAGCACATTTGGGCACTATCCTTTCACAAAGCGGAAACGTCAAACTCCTAGATGCGCCAGTCAGTATACCGTCCTACGACGTAACGTTGTATTGGCACGAGCGGTACCATCAGGACCCCGCTAATCAGTGGTTACGCTTGGTTTTGGTTGATCTGCTTGGAGAAAACGCTTAGCTATCCGTCGTTTTTACTCGCTCTCTGCAGGTTCTTTAATTTTGAAACGCCCTGGCAATGAACTGCTCCCCGAGAGTTGGACGTTGAAGCGTTAATCTCCTCCCGCTCGCATTCGATAGTCCTCGAGACTCAGTCCACCAAATTTCGATTTGATGCGGTGCCGGTTGTAGTAGTCGATGTAGCCCTTCAGGCCTGCCCGTAATGCGTCGACGCCTTCGAAGTCCGTGAGACTGAAGTACTCGGCCTTCAGAGTGCCAAAGAAGCTCTCCATGGCCGCGTTATCGAAGCAATTCACTTTTCTCGACATACTTTGCTTCATTCCGTAGCGCGCCAGTGCGGCTCGGTACGGTTGCATGCGATAGTGCCAACCCTGGTGTGAATGAAACATCGGTGTAGCCGCATTGCCGCTTTTCCCGAAAGCTCTCTTGAGCATGCCCATGACCATCGGGAAGTCGGGGCGACGGCTCGACTCGTAGGCAACAATTTCCCATTGTAGAGGCCCATGACCGGAGAAAGGTACAGCTTTTCCCCCGCGACCCGGAAATCGGTCACATCGGTAACCCGCTTCTCGTTTGGACCCGACGCGGTGAATTCACGATTGAGCAGGTTCGGAGCGGCTCCGCCGATTTCCCCTGGTACGACCGGAACTTCTTCCTGCGCACCCCCGACCTGATTCCCAATTCGTTCATGAGGCGCTGCACCTTCTTGTGATTGACTAGCTCGCCATCACAGCGGATAGTCAAGGTGATGCGACGATAGCCATACAAGCCGCGATGTGCAGCATAGACAGCCTGAATCTTCGCCTTGAGCCCACCATGCCGGTCCGGGGCGGCCAACGTCTTCACCTGATAGTAGTACGTACTGCGTGGCAACCCCGCAGCCTGGAGAAGATCGGTCAAGGGGAACTCCTGCCTCAGTTCAAGCACTATTTTGGCTCTTTCTGCCGCGCCAACTTTCTTTGCTAGAACCAAGGCATTGAATTTTTTATGTACGGGACCTCCGCGCGTAACTGCTGATTCTCACAAAGCAGTTGGTCTGACTCTTCAGATCGCGGAGCTTCCAACCGCTGGTTCGAGGTCTTTTTCTTTGCTTGCACCGAAACATCCTGTCCCGACGGGCGCATGCTCTTTTGCGAGCGGAGCTATCCCCGCGCTTTCTGTTGTTGCCACATCGTGATGTTGTGCGGATTGCCGATATCGTAAATGGCAGCCAACTCTCGACAGGAAGGTTCTCAGCCACACCCCGGTGCACCACCTCAAGCTTGAACTCAACGGTGTAAGCACCACGCTGCCGGATGAGCCCAGCGTTACCATGGTGGCGATACGCCGCGACCCATCGCCTCATCATGCTTTCTGCTATACCGAATTTCGCCGCAAGAAGCTTATAGCCCCCTTTGCCAGCGAGGTACTTGCGAACCACCTTCCCTTAAACTTTACATCGAATTTCCTCACGGAACCTCCGAGGTCGTGCCCAACTCTCGGGGGTCAGTTCAAATCCGGTGCGGTTCAATCATGTTCGTTCATCCAGTTAAGCGCAAATTACGTGATGCAGGAAAAAACACTGCTTGCGCTCCTGCTTCCACACGTCACTATGGTGCGCGCTTGCCGAGCACTTCACTCGCGTCGTCGATTGTTACGGTATCTCGCCGCCTCCTCTGAAGCGATAACAAAACGACAAAGACACTCGCTAACGCGGGAAACAAGGCGGCAGTTGAAAAGATGCGGAAAGTCGAAATAGCAGAGGCAAGTAAGAGTCCGATTATGATCGGCGCCACAAACTGTCCCAATCGAGCGCTGCTCATCCCACAACCGATCCCGGTCGAGCGAACCGCAGCAGGAAAAATCAATGAAGCTACCGCAACTGCACCTGCTCCACCGACTCCGATTGCAGCCCCCAACATCGTGCCGAGAACGCAGCCCACCGCGATCGTTGATGAAAGACCAAGTGCGCCAAGCGAGGCCGACGCGACAATAAACGCGGGGAAGAGAACCAGGAAAGACCCAAATCGATCAACAAGCCGGCCCGCAGCGGCCATACTAAAGAAGGCTCCGACATTGAAGAATGTGAGAACGATCGCTGTCTCAGCTGGGGTGAAACCGTTAGTGTGAAGGAGCGTCGGGGTCCACATCACGGTAATGTTGGTCGTTGCAAAGGCAAAGAAAAATACCATGCAGAGCAAAATTGTCGGCACCGCGCGACCGTCGCTGAAAACCTGACGAATCGATGCCCCCTCGAACTTTCTGCCTTCAACCGTAAATCGGACATTCGCGCCACGAAAGTTGTGACCGAGTCTCATCAGAAGTCCTTCTATGCGTGCTTGATTCCCGCCGTTGGACGCTAAGTATTGAATCGATTCCGGAAGGAAAAACAAGATGAGAAATGCAACAAAAACCGGCAGAGCACTTCCCAAGATAAAAATTGCGCGCCAACCGACACTAGATAAGAGAAAAGCGTTGGTGAAGCTTCCGAGCGCCGCGCCGAGTGGATAGGAGGACCATACGACTGTAGCAATCGTTCCCCGATATTTGGTCGGAGAGTAATCCGAGGTCAGACTCAAGAAGCATGGCGTTGCGCCGCCCAAACCAAGACCTGCGAAGAACCTCACAATGACCAGCGCTTGAATTGTATCAACGGATATAGTTGCGGCAGTGAACGCCGCAATTATCAGAACCGAGGCGATAAGCATCGTCTTGCGCCCAACTCGATCGGCGAGTGAACCGAACGTCAAGGCGCCAATAGCCGCGCCAAGCTGGGACGATGCAAAGACGGGTCCAAAACTACTGATTTGAAGACCGAGGCCCTTCGCGATGAAGGGGGCCGCAACGCCTATCGATTGCGTGTCGGCACCATCTAGAAGGCCGACAAAAGCGCAAAGCACAATAACGAGCACGTGCGCCTTCGTGAGCTTCCCATGATCAAGCAGCATCGTGAGATTAACTACTCGTGGACTTTCGTTCATTTGTCTCCTCTGGCTGTAAAAGTGTTCTAGTTCTTGGTTTTATTACTGAACATGTCCGCATATTCGTTCGGACGATTGATGCCGCCGCATACCTCCTTTTGCTATTCTAAGCGTGCCGCGGCTATCGCTAAACTACGTTGAGCCGATAGGCCAATTCAAACTTATTGATAGCTCGCCGTCTGTTCGAGGTCGCATGTGGATAAGCCTACGTGAAAGGACTCTGACGATCCCTGCCACGTCGGGCAGCTCAGAACTGCAACGTAGCTCGCGACTCATTAGCGAATGAGATTGTGTTTGCGTGGAAAGCATCTTCCGCCGACCCCGCATAGCGCCTAGGCAGGCCGGGGGGTGCGGCGAAAAAAATTTGGGCCGGCCGTCGGCGTCAGGACGCTACCTATACAAAGCCGTAGGAACACCTCAATACTCGACCGCAGATAGGTTAAGCCCCAAGAAGCTGGCCCAGCCAATGGACCGACTCACGCGAAGAGGATCGGCTTCGGAACCGCAGCGAAATTCTCAAAGCTCGCGACGCTTCGCCTTCGATCAAAGAGTTCTCTTGTAGAGGGCGTCAACCCGGACACATAGGCGGTGTCGGAATTTCCGTTGCTGATCGCTTCTACCCCTAGTCCTAGGCGTTGCCGCCGCGGCAAGGGCCCAGCCCAAAACGAAGCGGTTTGTTTGGATAGGTCCCATTCCCCGTCAATCGCCTTTGCCGATTCAATTATCGGCACGCGTGACCGCGGGCCCTTCGATTCATAGCGCAGATGTTCTTCCGCCTATGATGCCCTTCTTCCTCAGCACGGAAATTTGTTCTTCGTTTAGCCCGAATTCGCGAAGTACGGCATCAGTCTTATCGCCGAGATCCGGCGCGGTAGACCGAACAGAACCGGGTGCAAGACTGAGTTTGGGCACAACGCCCGGCACATCAATCTCGTAGCCGGCCCTTGTTTGCTGTTTCAAGATCATCCCGCGCGCCTGATAGTGCGGATCCTCGACGATGTCCTTGGCCGTGTAGATTTTTCCGGCGGGGACCCCTGCTTGCGACAACATGTCCAGCACCTGTTGTTTCGTGCGCCCGGCGGTCCATGTGCCTATGACCTCGTCGAGTTCGGCGACTCGAGCGACACGGCCCGAGCTGCTGCCAAGGGAGGCATCGGCTGCGAGGTCCTCTCGTCCGACAGTCTGCATTAGGCGCCGAAAAATGCTGTCGCCGTTCCCGGCGATTAAAACGTAGCCATCGACGCACCGATAGGCGTTCGATGGCGCAATGCCGGGCAACGCGCTACCTGCGGCCTCACGTACGGAGCCGAACGCGCTGTATTCGGGAATGAGGCTTTCCACCACGTTGAAGACCGCTTCATGCAGTGCCACGTCGATGACCTGGCCTTCGCCGGCTTGAGCATCGCGATGATATAGAGCCATCATGACCCCAATGACGCCTTGCAGCGCGGCCAATGTATCGCCAATCGGAATGCCGCAGCGCACCGGCACGCGGCCGGGTTCGCCCGTGAGATGACGCAGTCCCCCCATCGCCTCGCCGATGACGCCGAAACCGCGCCGGTTGCGATAAGGACCCGTCTGCCCATAGCCCGAGATGCGCAGCATGACGAGTCCGGGGTTGATCCGGCTAAGTTCTTCGTAACTCATGCCCCACGCTTCCAGCGTGCCGGGCCGGAAGTTCTCAATCAACACGTCACATTCGGCGATCAATCGACGGGCCACGTCCTGGCCGTCGGGATGGCGAAGATCGAGCGCGACAGAGCGCTTGTTGCGCGACTGCGCCTGCCACGACACCGACGTGCCACCCTTGATAAGACGCCAGTTACGCAATGGGTCGCCATCATGGGGCGCCTCGACCTTGATAACCTCCGCGCAGAATTCGCCCAACGTCTTACCCGCGAACGGACCGGCAATGAGCTGGCCCATTTCAACGATGCGCACGCCCTTCAGGGTCTGTGAAGAGACAGACATTGCTCTTAATCAAGTTCAGTGTCAAAAAGCCAGGGTTCCATCGCATCGCGCTTAGTTTCGTCGGCACGAATCTGTGCGGACTGCTCCAGCGCGAGCGCCACGTCATCAAGGCCAGCCATCAAGCGTCGTTTTCGCTCCGCATCGATATATGCAGTTGCTACTCGTTATACATTCAACTCAGGACTCAGACGCAAATGGCCGCGATTGATTGCAATGGCCATAGCAGCGGTCATTGCGGGAACGATGCCGGCGAGAAACACCTCGCTGGCAGTCCAGTGCCGTTGCAGAAGCAGGCCGCCTGCCAATGGGCCCGCAAACGACCCGATCCGGCCGATGCCGGCCGCACAGCCGACGCCGGTCGCCCGCATGGGCGTTGGATAAATCTCGGCCGCGAGCGTATTCAATCCAACCTGAACGCCTTGCACGGCGAGCCCCATTAGAAAGCTGAGACCGATAACGAGCCTGGCGTCGCCCGCCCCCTTCGCGAGCGCAACGGCGAGCAACATATGGGCGAATAGTTGGCAGAGCATCGTGCGACGACCACGGAGCTGATTCATCAGCGGACCTTGCGTGACGCATCCGAGCACGCCGCCGATGCTGAACAACGTTACTGCCTTGATGCCCGTCGCGACGGTCTGGTGTGCACCAACCAACACTGGAGGCATCCAGCTCACGATGAAATACAGAACCACCAAACTCATGAAATACGGAATCCAAAGAAGCGCGGTCTGTGTCGCCCGTCCCCGCTCGAACAGCGCGCGCAGGGGCACACGTTGCCGCCTTTCGCCAGCGTTCGCTAACGAATGCCGGGGCCACGTCCGGGGCGATACGGCGAACGATCGAGGCAAGCTGGGCGCATTTCTCGGCGCCTAGCGCTAGAATCCCCGGCGATTCAGGCAGGAACCGGATAGCTAACAGGGCAGCGCCCAAAGGCAACGTTCCGCCGACGACGAAGACCGACGGCCAACCATAGATCGGCAGCAGCATCCCACTGACGATTTCACCAAGTGTCGCCCCGAGCGGCATACCGCATACGAGCGTGGATACGATGGTGCGCGCGAGCCGCTTTGGTGAATACTCTGATGCGAGTGAAATCGCGTTGGGCAACGCACCGCCAAGGCCGATCCCGGTCAGGAGTCGGAGCACCAGGAGCTGCTCGGCACTCTGTGTAAAAGCCGTCGCCAACGACAGCATACCGAAAATGGTCGCAGAAGTTGCGATCAGCCGTTTGCGGCCGTACCGATCCGCCAGTGGGCCAAGCGTGACTGCACGAATCAACACCCCGACAAGCCCGGCGCTGAGCGCCGGTCCCAACAGCGCGGCGGGCACGCCAAGACTGCGTGACATCACTGGCGCGAGCATGCCGATCACCTGCGTATCGAAGCCGTCAAGCGCGGCAATTAGCATGCAAAGTGAGATGGCGTGGAACTGCAGTCGGCTCAACGGTCGCGCGTCGATAACCTCTTGCACCTGCAAGAAGGATGAAGGGGTGCTGATCGATTGCCTCCATTGCGCCTTCGACGCTGCTAATCATTATCTCGGCCACTTCGAGGGTCCAGAATTACACTGGTCAGTCGTTCAGACGCTCCTCCCGCCAGAGCCCGAGCGCCTTCTGCGCCGCACGGTCCGAAAAGCTGAAAAGCACCGAACGCTCGCTTGCCTGGTGTGCCACTGTGTTCCATGACGGCGCGATGAACACGTCTCCCATCGACCACTCGATGCGTTCGTTTCCGATTAAGGTCACCCCCGCGCCTTCACAGACGTTATATACGGTAGCGTCGGTCGAGCGGCTGGGCCGCCCGCTGAAACCCGCCGTCAACAGTTGCATGTAGGCGGCCATCGTTGGCATGGGATAACCACCGGTCACGGGGTTCACGTACTGCAGCTTAATGCCGTGACATGGGTCGAGCTTGTCCGCCCCCCCAATCTGCAACAGCGCTTCTTTCACGCGCGCATACGGATAATGAAACAGTGGGGAGGACTTGTTATCCGGAACATATTCGGGGGGCAGCATATTGCTGCCGTACCGCGCCTGCGCGTCGCCCGCGAGCCGTGTAATCTCCTGCACGTCGCCCGACGGATAAGTTTGCGCGAAGCTTGCATCGAACAGATTGACGATGGGCAGGTCGAGTCCGTCGAGCCAGATGACAGGCTCATCGCCGAGATTGCCGTGATCGTGATACGTCCACGACGGCGTCAGAATGAAGTCGCCTGGCGCCATTGGAATGCGTTCGCCGTTCACCGCGGTATAGCCGCCACCACCTTCGACAATCAGGCGCATCGCCGCCGCCGCGTGCCGGTGACTCGGTGCGATCTCACCCGGCAGGATCAGTTGCAGACCCGAATAAAGACTCTGCGTAATTTGCGAAAGCCCGCGAATACCGGGATTCTCGAGCACGAGGACGCGCCGTTCGGCTTCCTTCGCGGTAATTAGCCCCCCCGCTTCCATCAGGAGCGAGCGCATGCCAGCATAATCCCACTTGTGCGGCACGCATCGGGAACGCGGCTCTGGCGTGACCAGTTGCGACAACACCGCCCACAGTGGTGCCGCGTGGACACCATCGAGCCGTTGATAGAATTCCAGCCGCTCAGTCGTCTCTTCCCGTAAGCGTTCCATGGCCTAGCCCTCCTGGGCGTCGCGCACTGCTACCTGCATCGACCCGATGTTTTCAACTTCGGCGAACATGGTGTCACCGGGTTTTATCGAACCGACGCCCTCCGGTGTGCCGGTGATGATCACGTCTCCCGGCTGCAAGCTGTAAAACGACGAGGCGAATTCGATCAGTTCAGGAACACCGAGAATCAGTTCCCGTGTGTTCGACTTCTGCCGCACTTCGCCATTCACCGAGATCGAGAAATCGAGCTCGCCGGGCTTGGCGATTTCGTCGCTTGTGACCAACCATGGCCCCAGCACCGTGTACGTGTCCGGCGACTTACGGAAGCTGCGTTCTTCCGGCCCGCGAATCGTTATGTCAAGGCCGATGGTGTAACCGGCCACGTAGTCCAGCGCGTCTTCGCGGGACACGTTGTTCGCCGCCTTGCCGATAACCACCGCCAGCTCGACCTCGTGGTCGTTGCGGCGGTCAAGCTTTCGCAACGCGACGCCGTCCGATGCGCCGACCACCGAGCTCGTTGCCTTGAGGAAAAGGCCGGCGCGTTGGATGTGGCTGATCTGATTGTCGTTGTGGATCTCCGGATCGCCAAGCACTTCCGCCAGGTGCTTCTTGTAGTTGACGGGCGCGGCGACGATCTTGCCGGGGTTGCCGATCGGGCTCAGCAACTTCACGTCCGCCAGTGCGAACGTCGGCGCGCGGGGCGCGAGCTGCTCGGCGGCCTGCCGGATCTGCATCAGGTTTTCAATCAGGACGTCGTGGGATGGGAACGGATAGCTTGCAGCGGGCAACGAGGCCAACGCTTCGGTCACATCGCGAACGTTATCGCCTTCGACTACACCGAGGCGGTTGTCATTGAAACGGCAAATCTTCATGGTGGTCTCTGCAAATGGCCACGGCAGCGACGTGTTCGAAGACGCGTCGCCGCAAGTTCAGTAAGCGACGGTGGACGTTCTAGGCCGTTGAGGCGCGCGCAGAACCGGCCCGGCGTCGTAAAGCCACGCCATGCCGTCCAACGTCTGTTCAACGCTGCGGCTCTGCAGGAACTCGTTTCTCAACTCCCGTTTCACGCCATTTGCGTGATAGAACTCCCCGTAAAGCCGTGCGCTCATCTGCACTTTGCCGGTCCTCAGGTAACGACGCTCCTGATAGCGGAGAAACGCAGCGGCCAGATCCCCGTTAGCCGAAGATGTTTCGTCCGCGATGACAATGGCATCCTCCATCGCCATGCACGCGCCTTGCGCCATGTATTGCAGCATTGGGTGAGCCGCGTCGCCAAGCAACGTGACGTTGCCCTTCGACCATTCCTTGATCGGCTCACGGTCGCACAACACCCACATGCGCCACGTGTCGATCTTCGCGAGCAGCGCCTTAACCTCAGGCACCGCATCGCGGAACCGCATATGAAGCTCTTCCGCATCGCCCTCGGCGTCCCAGCCTTCGACGTAGCGATCGCTGTGAAAAACCGCGACTAGATTGAAGAGATCGCCGCCGCGCAGGGGATAGTGGACGAGGTGATTCTTCGCACCGGCCCAAAGCGTCATCGTGTTCGGGCGCAGGTGTTCCGGCACCTCGCTGATCGGCAGCACCGCGCGATACGCGATGTGGCCCGACACGCGCGGCGCGCCATCACCCACTAGTTGCGAGCGGACGGTGGACCACAAGCCGTCCGCGCCAATCAGTGCACGGCCTCGCACGTCACCGTCCGAGGTGTGCAGCACGACGCTACCGCCCTCGTCGGTGTAACCCTCCACCTTAATGTTCGTAGATATCTCGATGCGGGTGGATTGAAGGCAAACGTCCAGCAGAATCCGGTGCAGGTCCGCGCGATGAATCAGCGCATACGGATAGTGAAACCGCTCGATGAATGGGCCGTCGAGCGGAATCGACACAACCTGATCCCCCGAAATGCCATCCATCATCACCAATTTGCCCGGCCTGGAGACCTTGGCGTTTACTGCGTCGGTGATACCGAGACGCTCAAAAACGTGAAATGCGTTCGGTCCAATCTGGATGCCCGCGCCGATCTCCTTGATCTCCTGCGCGCGCTCGAATAACCGAACGGACGAACCAGCCTTGCTGAGCGCGAGCGCCGCCGCGAGGCCGCCAATACCGCCTCCTGCGATGAGAATTGGCAGCGGTCGTTGCTGTTCTGGATTCATGTCTCTCCTACTTTCTTAGCAAGTACCAGGATAACGGTCACTCTTGAAACGGGAACGTCGCGATGAGTAGACCCATTGTAGAAAGCACTTTCCAATCAATCCATACGCAACTTTTGATATGCTTCATCAAGATTGTTGATGGAGCGGGTAAGTGGAGTGGTCAACTTAGACCTAAAAAAACCTCGCTGTCTTCGACGAGGCCTATCGGACCGCTAGCGTCACCTGGCTGCAGAGAACTTGGACATGGGCCGGCCCACCGCGCGATACCGATGAACCCACTTCCCGCAGATCTTTGGATAAGTCTGGTCAGCACGCATGAGTGCCCTGACGGTATCAAAAAACGCTTCCAGCGCTTCACGAACTCCGGCGTAAAGCGCTTCACCCAACGCATGATCGTCGTATCTGCCAGCGACAGACCTCGCTCGGCCATCATCTCGACCAGATCGCAAAGGCTGAGCTTGTAGCGTAGATACCAGTGAATGCACCGAACGATAATCTCACGATCAAAATGGCATCCAGCCAACAACTCCGCCAGGATTCCTTAGTTTGCTCATCGCAGGTCATAAGGTCGTTTTTGCTCCGACAACTCTCACCGATTCGCGAGGGAATGCTTCTTCTATGACTGGACCTACGGTCGGTCGTGTGATCGTGACTGCGAGCTAACCATCATGTCGAGTGGAAACAGGACCTGTTAGAACCGATGTCGGATGCCAGCGAGTACAATCGCTTGCGTGTGGGTCGTTGACGGGACCATTGAGCCAAATCACCGCCGGCGCGAGTGTAAGCGGTCCGCTCATGAGCAGGGCGAGGGATTTCGTCGCACGTCGGTCAACCCGTGCGCGCTCCAAGGGATAGCTTAGCGCAGCCGAGCAAGCGGTCACGCGGCAGGTCTGACCACATGATGGCGTTGTCGATCGGCCCGAGACGGTGAGCGAACCGACAGCGATCGGTGGTCCCCGGAAACAAGCACCTGCTTCGCGTACCTTCGATGGCCGAGGTCAGGCTCTCCTAATCGCCAGAGGCGACGGCTTTCAGCCAGAGTTCCCATGCGCGATCGTATTGCGGGACCGTCGATTCCGTAGCTAGCACGGCTTCTTCATCGGACAGGTAGGTGATCTGCCCACCCAAACCAATCGAAGCCGTCTGGATCCGCGCATTGATCTCTGCATAGACCGCACGATACACCGCCCCTCTCAGGGACCGCCCGTCCGCGACGGACCCATGACCGCATATCAAGGAAATACATGATGACCCAAGTGAATGCGCCAGATAGACGCCCAACTCAGGGGCACGTACCAGCATGTCAGTCATACGGCCACTTGCCGCTCGAATTTCGAAGCGTCGAACATCCTTCAGAAAGCCACCCATGTGAAAAAACGGCTTCAGCCTCAGTGACGAAACAGTGAACGGAGTGATCGATGGCGAATGACTATGCACGATCGCCTGCACGTCGCCTCCAGCGCGGTAGATTTCGCATGGTGTGCTTCTCCCACAGTACGATTCACGCGTGCGCGGGCTGAGAGTTTTCTTCGGCAATCAGTTGCCGGAGCAGACGACGCGCGCGCATCGACGCGGCGTCCGGCGGCAACAGAATCGGCTTCAGTGCCATCAGATCGGTCTGACCGTTCATCATGCGCTGCACCGCCTCGATCATCGGCTTGTCCTGCTGGTGGAAACCGACGTCCTGCCAGTTCTTGATCTCGTCGTCCGCAACCGTGTCGTTGAGGCGGTAATTCCGCGAACTGGCGTAGAAATACAGCGAACTCGTCTCGGTCTGGGGCGTGACGAAGTGTGTACCAAGACGCCGAATTCCGTGCTGACGGTCGTGTCCCGCCGGCACGACGCCGATTTCGAGCACACACAAACCGGGCGCAGACCATTGCACGTCGAGCCAGTAATCGACCGGAGCATCGGGATCCGGCAGGCTTGTTCTGAACGACACCGGCGCACGCGTGCCCGGCACGAAGCGTTTGCTGTACAGGATGCCGTTCTCCTGCGAAACGTCATGCCGTGCCGTTAGAAAGTCGTCGGTTCTCTGATAGTCGGCATGCAGATACATCGCGTGCGAAAGATCCATCAGGTTGTCGACGACGAGTTCATAGTTGGCCTGCTGGACCATCTCGCCGCCGACTGTGGTGAACGCTTCGCTCGTCAAATGGCTGTAGTCGGGCATCAGCGCCGGGTCCGCACGTTCCACTTCCCCCATCCACACCCAGACAAAGCCATAGCGTTCGACGACCGGATAATGCCGGACCACAGCTGCCCGCGGGATTTTTCCGTCGCCATGCGGATTGAGCACGCACGCACCATTACAGTCGAACTGCAAGCCGTGGTAGCCGCACTCGACGTTGTCACCAACGAGCTTGCCCATGCTCAATGGGGCGAAGCGATGTGGACAGCGGTCGCTGATCGCTGCGACGCCGCCGTCGAGCTTGCGATAAAACAGCAGCGGCTCGCCGAGAATCGTGCGCGCAAGCAGCTGGCGCGTTACGCTGCCTTGCCATGCTGCGACATACCAAGTGTTTTTGAGGAACTGCACCTTGTGTCTCCGGATTAATTTGGCGTACATGCTGAGCCGACCTGGACGGGCCGTTGAAGGCTTCACAATAAGCGGAGCTTAGTCGCGGCGACAATCGCTATGTTTGCAAGTCAGACGTGAAGAAAATTCAGCGGTCCGCGGTGCGCTCTGCAAGTCGATGCGCGCTGGCGGCGATGGGGCCGGAACGACGCAAGTGCTATGCTGTTGATCGGACCCCAAGCCGCTTTAGCTAATCCGTCCATCCGAAAGCCAAGGATGCTTGATGAAATCCAATCCCGGCCGCTCTGTGTCGCTCCCCGCGTTGCGCTCGTTGGTTCAGGTTGGGCACTGCGCCAGCTTGGCAGAGGCGGCGCAGCAACTCCACCTGACAGCATCGGCGCTCAGCCATCAGATGTCGCGACTCGAAGAAGAAATCGGTGTGCGTCTATTCGAACGTACAGGTCGCGCGCTCTCATTGACGACGACAGGCAAGCGCCTGCACGCGAACGCCAGTGCCATTTTTGCCCGGCTCGACGACGCGATCGCCGAGGCGAGACGCGCCGTGGCCGCGGTGACGTTGCGGGTGAGTTGCCCGCCAACATTCGGATCGCGCTGGCTGATTCCTCGGCTGTCGTCGTTCCAGGCCCAGTACCCGGATATCGATCTACAAATCTCAACGTCGACCTCCGCGGACTACACATCATCGAACTGCGCGATCCTTTTCGGCGAGGGGAACTGGCGCGCGCAAAACGTCGAGTTCTTACGCCAAGAAACGCTCATGGTGGTTTGCGCGCCAGCCTACAAGCCGGCCGCCGCCATCGACACGCCTGCGGAGCTACAGGCGGAGCGCCTGCTGGTCGCCCGGCTGCGCCAGCAAGACTGGGAAATCTGGGCGAGCGCCGCAGGCTGTCACGTCGATGCGGCGCGCTACCTGACGCTGGCGACGCGGAACATGGTGATCGATGCCGCCGTCAAGGGACTCGGCATCGCGGTCGTCGATCCGGTGATGGTGGGATCCGAGTTAGCGAATGGCACGCTCAAGCCGCTCTTCGACGTGACGTGCGACGGCGCCGGTGCGTATTACTTCGTCCATGAGAAAACGGAAACTGCTGGCGACGCCGTGGACAAATTCCGCCACTGGATCGTCGCCGGCATCGAAGACACAAGCGCAGGCGCGCCTGAGCCGGACGTCTGAGGTGTGTCGCTAGGCGCCTTCGCGCCAGATGCCGAACGCCTGTTGCGCCGGGCGGTCCGAAAAGCTGAACAGCACCAACACGCCATCCGACTCGTGCCTGACGCTTGACCACGAAGGCACGATGAAGACGTCTTTCTCACGCGATTCGAATACTTCTCCGTCAATGACACTCCGTCCGCTTCCTTCGACGACGTTGAATACGGTCGCATCGGTCGAACGATGGTCGCGACCGCGAAATTGCTTTGGGAGCCATTGCAGGAATGCGCCGTCGTCGGAACCGGCGCCTGCCCGTTGACTGAATTCATATACTGAAGCTTGATGCCGCGCAAAAGAATTCAGCTCGCCACGCCGCGGGAGTCCTTCAAGCGCCGCGCGACTATGTTCGTAGGGATAGTGAAACAGCGGACTGCTCTTGCCCTTCCTGTCATGCTCGAACGGGAGCAGACCGTGGCCGTAACGCAAAGCCGAATAACCTGGTCCAAACGCGATTGGCTGCACTGGCTCGCGATAGCGTTCCGCGAAGCTCGCATCGAAAGCGTTAACGATCGGTACGTCGAGTCCATCTAGCCAGACGACCGGTTCTTCGCCCGCGTTGCCATGATCGTGAAACGCCCACGATGGCGTGATGACAAAATCGCCCGGCTCCATGTCGACGCGCTCGCCGTCGACCGCCGTACAGGCGCCGCTTCCTTCGACGATAAAGCGCAATGCCGACGCCACGTGACGATGGCTCGGCGCTATTTCACCGGGCAGCACCAGTTGCAGCCCCGCGTACAGAATTTGCGCGATCTGCGCACGTCCTCTGATGCCGGGGTTTTCCAGCACAAGCACGCGTCGCTCGGCTTCCTCGACGGTGATCAGCGTTCCGCCTTCCATCAACATCGGCCTCAAGTCCCCACAACGCCAATGCGCGGGAACACGAGCGGGCCTTGGCTTTGGCGTGACCAAGCCGGCCATGGGTTCACACAGCGGCGAAAGGTTCTGAGCGCTCAGGCGTTCGTAAAACGTGGCCGGTGATCAGTCATGCCGGGCTTGACATGGAAATCCGCCATGTGACTCTCCTTTTCCGTCACGCGCACACCGATCGCGCCGAGGCGCGCAACGTCACCTGCATCGAACCGATCACGTCGATACAGGCGAGCATGATGTCGCCGGGCACAACGGGACCGACGCCTTCGGGCGTGCCGGTGATGATGACGTCGCCCGGATTTAGCGTATAAAAAGAAGATGCGAACGCGATCAACGCCGGAACGTGCAGGATCACATCTCTGGTGTTCGCGCTTTGCCGCAGCTCACCGTTCACGCGTATCTCCAGACCGAAGGCGCTCCGCTCGGGAATCTCATCTGCGATAACGAGCCACGGACCTAGCACCGTGTAACTATCCGGCGCCTTGCGGAAGCGGGACTCAGCAACCGTACGCTGCCAAGCTGTACGCTCGGCGCGCGCGCACACAGTTCATCGAGCAGGTGGCCGATGGGCGGCAATGCGGCGATTAGCTGATCGCCAAGCGGCAGGGGATAGCGCTGTGATGGCAAAGTCGTCCTCCACCACGCCGAGGCGATTATCATTGAAACGACAGAGTTTCACAGGGGTTCCTGTTTTGGTATGTTGGCGTGGGATCAGACAGTCGCTTCACGCGATGTACTGCGCGTCGAAATGCCGTGGTAAAGCCATGCCATGCCGTCAAGATGGCTCTCCAGCGATTTACTGCGAACGAATGCGTTGCGCAGTTCGCGCGTCACGCCGGACGTGCGATACACCTCGCCGTACAGGCGCGCCGACAACTGCACGCGTCCGGTGCGCAGATAGCGTGCCGCGCAGTACCGCTGGAGCGCGCCGACCACATCGTCGGGTGGTGCGGCGACTTCATCGGCCAGCACGACCGCCCCCGACAGCCACGCACGCGCCTTGCGCCATGTACTGGAGCATCGGATGCGCCGCGTCGCCGATCAGCGTCACGCGCCCTTTCGACCAGCCCTTCGCCGGATCGCGATCGCACACCACCCACATGCGCCACGATTCGATTTTTTCCAGCATCGTCTTCTCAGTGCCGGTCGCGTTCTGAAACCGCAGTTGCAATTCTTCCGGCTCGCCAAACGTATCCCAACCTTCCTCATAGCGATTGCTATGGAGCACGGCGACGACATTGAACAGCTTGCCGCCTCTAAGCGGGTAATGCACCAGATGCGTCTTTTTTGCCGGCCCACAGCGTCATGTTGTTCAGCCGCAGATGTTCGGGAACCTGATCGATCGGCAGCACGGCGCGATAAGCGATGTGGCCCGATACACACGGTGCGCCGTCTCCAATGATCTTGCCTCGTATGGAAGATCACATGCCGTCAGCTCCGATCAGCGCCGCGCCGGTTAGCTCCTTGCCGCTTTCGGTGCAGATCGTCACGCTGTCGCCGTTATCCTCAAAGCCGATGACTTTTTCACCGGTCGACATAATGATCCGCGGCTGCCCGCGACAAGCGTGCACGCACCCCGCGCGGTGGATCAACGCATAGGGTGTTTGAAGCGTTGGAGGAACTGGCCCTGCAATGGGATCCTGCCGAGCTCTTCGCCACTGAGGCCGTCCATCATCACGAGCTTCTCGGGGAACGCCGCACGAGCTTCTATCTGCTCGGAAATGCCGGGAATGTCGAGCATCGCAAAGACATTCGGATCGAGTTGGATACCCGCGCCGATTTCCCCTGAACTCGCTCGCATGCTCGAACAGATGCACGCTGAAGCCGCTGGCTCAGCGCAAGCGCCGTTGCGAATCCGCCGATGCCGCCACCTGCGATCAGGATCAGGCGATCATGTTGTGCGTTAATACACTTGCTCCACTACGTTAGTCGGATTGCGCGTCGCGCTCGACAGAGCACCGTCACCACTAAAGATCCAGTACGAGTACCGAGCTCAACGACCGCGAACAGCATGGGGTGAATTGGTCATTGCGGGCGTGCTCGGCGTCCGTGAAATAGACGTCGCGATGCAACGGCGTGCCGTCAAGTACGCGCGTGATGCAAGTCCCGCAGACGCCCTGCTCGCACGACACCGGGATCTCGATTCCCTGCTTCGCGAGGACTTCGACCACGCTTTGCTGCGAAGCAATTTCGTATTCGTTACCGCTACTGGCGATCCGTATACGAAACGGAACGTCGCCGTCCGCCGACACGGCACTCACTGCACCGGCCGCGGCGAAGTACTCGCGATGCACCTGGTCTTCCGCATAGCCGAGGCCACGCGCCGCATCTAGAACAAAGTCGATGAAACCCGCCGGGCCGCATACATAGACGTGCGCGTGATGAAGGTCGGGCACGCCGAGCACGGCTTTGACGTCGAACCTGCGGGCCTTCGGTCCTGCGTCCGGATAAAGCTGCACGTGGTCAACGAAATCCGGCCTTGAGAAACGTTCGAGAAACGCCATTCGGGTCATGTCGCGTGCGCAGTAGTGAAACTCGAATGCCCCCGGTTCATGCACCAGCCGCTCGGCCATGCAAAGCAGCGGCGTCACGCCGATGCCGCCTGCAATCAGTATCGATCTGCCGGCATGCGCAGCCAATGGAAACTGATTCCTGGGCACGCTGATCTCGAGCGTGTCACCTTCGTTCAGGCCATGCATTGCCACCGATCCGCCACGCGAATCTGGCGTGCGCAGCACCGCAATCTGATAGCGATGTCGGTCCTCCGGGTTATTGCAAAGCGAGTATTGGCGCACGAGCCCCGGAACCGGCGCGACATCGATGTGCGCGCCGGCGGAGAATGCGGGCAATGCCGACTGATTCGCCAACGTGAGGTCGAACAGGCAAATGTCTTCTGCGACCATTTGCTTCTTGCTGAGGATGACCTTCATCTGTTGAACCCTTAGATCGCGGTTTCAAGAACGCCGTGCGGATCGATGACAAATTTGCTCGCGGCGCCCGCGTCAAACTCCGCATACCACTTTGGCGCGTCATCCAGCGAAATCACGCGGACATTGACGATGTCGACAATCGAGATCCTGTCCCACAGGATTGCGTTCATCAGATTTCGGTTGTACTTGAGAACCGGCGTCTGCCCGGTAAAGAAACTGTGCGACTTCGCCCATCCAAGTCCGAGCCGAACCGACATTCTGCCATGCGCGGCGGCCGCGTCGGATGCTCCCGGATCGTCG
The DNA here is from genome assembly GCF_003058125.1 of Paraburkholderia sp. GV068. Classification (NCBI taxonomy): domain Bacteria; kingdom Pseudomonadati; phylum Pseudomonadota; class Betaproteobacteria; order Burkholderiales; family Burkholderiaceae; genus Paraburkholderia; species Paraburkholderia sp. GV068. Next base: position 38,076 of record NZ_QBUB01000023.1, on the reverse strand, counting down.
GTGACGCCTGACCACCGATCCAGCCGCCCATGTCAACGTAGTCCGATGCTGATCGACCCGATGGTGATCCCGGCCAGATAGATCGAGCTAAGTGCGGAACCGTGCACGCCCGCGCCTTCTACATGGAGCGCCGTCGCAAGCGTCGGAAGCCAGTTGGTAAAGAAATAGATCACGAGCAGGTTGCACAAATTTGTAACCCACAGCGACACCGTGCCCTTCCAGGCGCCACCAGCGAATAGCGATCCAACCGGGCCGCGCGTCGCGCGAGACACTCCCTGCGAGACAAAGCGCGTGTTCGTCAGATCCTCGTCTGGTGACACCTTCCTGAGGATGAGCGCGATAGTGCCCTGCCGATCGCCGCGCAGCGCCATGTATTTGACCGAATCCGGCAGCCAGGTAAACATCAAGGATAGGAACAGCAATGGCAACACGCCACCAAGGATGAACATGCCCTTCCATCCATAAGCGGGCATCACGAACAGCGACGATGCCTGTCAGCATGCCGCCCAACGGCGTACCACATGTGAGAATCGCGACGAGTAGTGCCCGGTTCCTCCGCGGACAAAATTCCGATGTCAGCGCGATTGCGCAAGGCACTGCGCCGCCCAGACCCAGGCCGGCCACGAAACGTAACGCGATGAGTTCGTTGATCGAGTCGACCCACACGGTGGCCAGGCTGAAGAGCGAAAACATGATTGTGCACACGATCAGCACGGCCTTGCGTCCCTTACAGTCGGCGATGGGACCGAGACCGAACGCGCCGACCATCATGCCAAACAGACCCGCGCCGAATACCGGCCCGAAAGCGGACTTGGGCGCGCCCCACAACGTCGCCAGCACTGGCGCGGCCTGACCAATCACGATATTGTCGAAGCCGTCGATCACGACGATCGCGAAGCACAGCATGGCGATAAACAACTGGTACCGCGAAAACCGGCGCGAATCGATGAACGCCTCGATTTCCATAGTTCTTTCGATACTCATCTGTCGTCTCCATGTCTCGACCCCGGCCGACCGTCGGCTCACCAGCTGCGCATTGCAGACTGCGCCGGACCGATGAGGTTGGTCTTCAGCTTAGAACGCGTGACGGATTCCCGCGGAAACCAGAGTCTGTTGCCGCGAACTGGACACCGGGATCAGGAAGATGCCGGCCTGCCGCGCACCCGCGCCCGCTCGCTGATAAACGCCGTAGAAATACAGGTCGGTGCGCTTTGACAGCAGGTAGTCGAGGCCAGCGTCGACCTGATTCCAGTGCGGACTCACGTCCGGAGAACTGTAAGCACCGTTCGTGTAGTAATAGCCGAGACCGGCGATAAGCGCGGGCGTAATGAAATACTCTCCGCTGATCTCATAGTTGTTCAGATGAAGCGAAGTGCCGTCGAGGTAGCGATAATTGACATGAGAATAGAGGACCCCGATCTGAGCCTTGCCGAAGTTATACGTGCCGCCTGACAAGAAGATCTGCTGGCGGCGCACGCCCGTCGTCGGACTGAGCAGGCTACCTTTGAAAAAGCTGAATGCAGCCGGATAGTCGTTGCCGGCCGCGCCGTTCGGGTTGTCGGTGGGGTTCGGATGGTCCATCTGTAGAAAACCTGCGCCAACCGACAAGCCGCCGTGTTCAAAACGTCCCGTCACGCTATAGGCGCGATTGTCCTCAAACGACGGCACGTTGCTCATCGCGTACATCGCACTGACATTGAAGCCACCGATGTTCGGGCTCGTATACTTGACGGAGTTGCTGAAGCGCACCGTCCCGAACAGGTTGTCGTTGTCGCCAATGAGCACACCGTTGCTGCCCCAGTACTTGGCAAACTGATACAGCGCAAGCAGGTCGTAGTTCGTGTCATATTGACGACCCAGCGTCACTGTCCCGTAACTCTTGTTTTCGACGCCAACGTAAGCGGAACGACCAAAGAGTCGGCCTCCCTGCGAAAGCGTTCCGGTGTTGTTGTCGAAACCGCTTTCGAGCCTGAACACCGCGGAACTTCCCGCGCCAAGGTCTTCGTGCCCGAGAAATCCTAGCCGGTTCCCCTGCATGTAGCCGCTCAGCATCTGTACGTTGCTGTGACCTCCCTGATTGCTCGTCCACCCAACGCCGTCGTCAACGATCCCGTAGACCGTCACACTGCTTTGCGCCGTCGCCGTGGATGCGACCGCGACCGCCAAAATCGCGGCACTCGCCTGCCAAGCCTTCTTCATTGATTGTCTCCGTCATCATTGGCTTTTTTAAGCTCTTTGCATCGGAGCACACTCATCCACGACGCCTGTTCGCTTCATGGTGTGTTGCCGTGCTGTCTCGCGGTCGCAATCAACCAGGGACAGGCCGATTCTAGGAGTCGACTACTATTACGGCAATTGAGCTGACGCTATACGACGTATCGCCAAATCCTATATTGGGGGCGGAGATGGCACTCGGCTGTTTTCCCCCGGCACCACGGGTTCCGGCGTCGCCACCACGGTTAGCGCGCGGGCGCGTTCGGTGAGCGCCGGGTGGGCGGCAAAGAAGGTTTAATATGCCCTGCGCTGCGCACACCGAGTCCGGAAATCGTGCGCCACCAACGCCGACGACGAGGGATGCGCAGGGTCAGATCAGTCAGCGTCTGGATGCCATGCTGATGCAGCACTGGAGCAACACGGGCTGGCAGCCAGACATCGACGGCATCGCTCACCTGCGGTTGCGGCATCGCCAGCGTCGGCAGGATGTCCAGCGCCCGGGTCGCCGCCTTGCAGTGACAGGTCCGTTCGCCCGCCGCGCACTGGAACAGCCGGGCTGGTGAATCAAATCTACTTTCGAGTCGGATATGACTACTTTGAGCTTCCTACCTACGCTGACGTTGAGGCGGCCGCCTCGCGGATCGCTGGCGTCGCACATCGCACCCCGGTTCAAACCTCCCGCACGCTGAATGAAATCACGGACGCGGAAGTGTTTTTCAAGTGTGAGAACTTTCAACGCATGGGCGCGGTCAAGTTTCGAGGGGTGTTCAATGCCCTTTCGAAATTTTCGCCGGAGCAGCGCAAAGTCGGCGTGGTCGCGTTCTCTTCGGGCAACCATGCCCAAGGGATTGCCCTGTCGGCGAAGATTCTGAACATTCCGGCAATCATCGCGATGCCGCACGATGCACCTGCGGCAAAAGTCGCAGCCACGAAGGGATATGGCGCGACTGTTGTGATCTTCGACCGCTACACCGAAAATCGCGAAGCGATCGGCCGCCGCATCGCCGACGAGCAGGGACTTACGCTGATCCCGTCCTACGACTATCCGGACGTCCTGTCGGGACAAGGCACTGCTGCCAAAGAACTGTTCGAAGCTGTCGGCGCGCTGGATTATTTGTTCATACCGTTGGGCGGCGGAGGCCTCCTGTCAGGTTGCGCGCTATCGACTCGTGCACTCGCCCCCAATGCATCTTGTACGGAGTCGAACCGGAAGCCGGGAATGATGGCCAGCAATCTTTCCGCAGCCGCGAGATCGTGCATATCGACACGCCGAAAACCATCGCGGACGGAGCGCAGACCCAGCATCTCGGAAACTACACGTTCCCCATCATCCAACGCGATGTGAACGACATAATCACGGCACCGGACGCCGACTGGTGACCGCCATGAAGTTCTTCGCTGCCCGCATGAAGATGGTCGTGGACCGACCGGATGCCTTGGGCTCGCTGCTGCCTTGAAAATGAAGAACTCTCCCAAAGGAAAGCGCGTCGGCGGTCTTCTCAGCGGTGGCAACATCGACCTTGAGTGGTTTTGCTCTCTCACGGCGGCCTAAGCATGACGACAGTGTTTGACCGCCTGGTTGCTTTGCTCGAGGACGAAGCGGCCGGGTTTCGCGTCATCGAGCATCCGGCAGAGGGACGGTCGGACCTCGTCGCTGAGGTTCGCGGGACAGTGCCGGGGCAAGGCGCAAAGGCTATGCTCTGCAAGAGCAAAGATGACGACTGCACGCTGGTCCTCGCGATCCTTCCGGGTGACAGAACACTGCAGCCTGCCGCACACGTTCCAGCCGCTGTTGCACGCTTGCCCGGTAAGCGGTACGCCGGGAGCAGCCCAAGGAGCAGCGTAACTCGGGAAATCTGGCCCGCGTTAGAGAAGCTGATCTCGAGGGACGGACCAGCCTCCCGGTCGAGAACGGTCACTTCATGACCCGCACGAGCGAATAAAACGCGCTAGTCACCCCGACAACGCCCCTGCCCAGCACAACGACTCGCATGCTATTAGCTCCGAGGTGGAAAAGAAAAAATAAAAAACGAGCGCGAACTGAGAAGTGTCTAGTTGTCGGTTGATGCAATTTGCATTCGTGCAGGCCTTTCTACTCCTCCAAAGCGCGTTTTCAGCAAAACCTCCGTGCACTGCGTAGGGCAATCGCCTAGTTGACAACCAATTCTTTGGATTACTAGACTGCATACAGCGCTGCACACCCTTAGTATACAGTGTTGTGTGGTGACATCCGAGTCCGATTGGAGTTAACCCGTCTTGTGAGGTCATGATGAATCGAGTGTTTCGTTCAACCCGGCACGTTGCGTTGTGTTTGGCAGCTGCAGCTTCTGTTCTCACGGCCATGCCAGCCAAAGCCGGCGACGCTTGGGCAAGCGTCAAAAAGGCGGGGGTCCTCCGTTGCGGCGCGGCGCTGGCGCCTCCGTATGTCATGCGTGACCCGAAGTCGGGCACCTATAGCGGCTTCTTCTCTGACTTGTGCAAGGACTTCGGCGAGAAAGCGTTGAACGTCAAGGTCGAATTCGTTGACACTAACTGGGACAACATCGTCGCAGGACTGCAGTCGAACAAGTGGGACCTGTCGATGGCGTTGAATGACACGCCTGAGCGCGAGAAGGCCATCTCGTTCTCTATTCCGGTGACGCCGTACAACGTCTCGTTCGCTTACAACAAGAACAATCCCAAGATTGCCAAGGGCGCAAAGAGCGTCGCAGATTTCGACAAGTCAGGCGTGTCGGTCGCTGTGATGTCTGGCTCAGCTCAAGACAAGGCTATCAGCGCGCTTCTGAAGAAGGCGACCGTCATGCGCTTGCCCACCAATGACGACACGCGCATGGCACTCATGTCAAAGAGAGCCGACTTGCTGGCAGATGCCAATATCACAAACATGCTTCTCACTGAGTCCCATCCGGAGTGGGCGGCGACGATTCAACCGAATCCGGCAGTTGCACAGCAAGAAGTCGCGTTCGGCGTGCGCAAGGAGACCTCAGAAGCAGATTTGAAGGTCCTTAACGGTTTTATCGACCAGCAAGTTAAATCTGGAAATGTCGACAAGCTCATTAAAGCTTCGGTTCAGACGATGCTCGCTGCCGGCAAGTGAGACTCACTTAATCAGCGAACGTCTGACATAGAGACCATCCTGCGTATCAGCTAGTTGTCCGAAAGGAGCGGTTAGTTGAATGCACTCCCTGACCGATACTTGCTGTGTGATTCGCCTTCGAGGCTGGGCCGTCTGTGACGGCCCAGCCTTCTTATCCTATCGTGTCACTTTGCAGCCTCCAGCATCTGTTGGACTGACGCTTTCACCAGCTTGTCAATCTGGCCAGTTTTAACCTGTTGGTCAATGAAGCTGTTCAGTACCGCCACGTCGGCTGCGGGGATATCTTTCCGAATGCCGAACGCAACGTCCTGATGCGCGAGCGGCGGATTCGGGCTGAAGGTAGCCGCCCATTCGGGGTGCGCTTGGGTGAGCAGCATGTTCGTGATGCTCGGGTCAGCCACCATGTCTACGCGCCGAGACAGCAGCGAGAGGCGCACCTCGTCGTCTCCCGGCAACCGGACAATATTGGCATGTTTGAGCGTCGCTGTAATCGCTTTGTCTGCTGCTGTTCCTGACATCACCGCAACGTTCACGTCTTTTCTGTCTATGTCCGCGAGGGTCTTTATCCCATTTGCGAATTTCGGATTCTTCTTGTTGTAGGCGAACGAAACGGTGTAGTCAACGGCTGGTTTTGAGAAGCTGATAGCCTCGCGGCGGGCTGGCGTATCGTTGAGTGCAAGCGAAAGGTCCCACTTGTCGGACTGCAGGCCCGCAACAATGTTGTCCCAGGTAGTGTTGACGAACTCGACCTTCACCTTCAGAACGTTTTCACCAAATTGCCGACAAAGCTCGCTGAAGAAGCCTCGGTACTTGCCCGTCGTCACGTCGCGCATTACATACGGAGGCGCGGTGGCTGCGCCGCACCGAAGTACGCCGGCTTTTCGTACGTTTTGCCACGTAGAGCCATCGTCAGCCTTCGCCGATGGGCTACTCAGGGCAAGTGCTGCCAAAAGCGCCGCGAGCGCAACGCCTATTTTCGAGGGAGAAGTACGTAGCATTGGAGCCTCCGATGTGACTCATCGTCTTCGATGATTCCGTCAACTTTTAGGTTGATGGCGTTTTAGATTGAACATTACGATACCTATAGCATTCCTAATTGCATGCAAGGTTTTTCATTTCGCTCGCCGAACGCTCTCTTGGTAACAAAGAAAGCGTTCGACAGTTCTGTTTTAGCTCACATTGCTGTCCCGCGAACTAAGGACCGATTTGCCGAGGTCGATTGGGGCCGCTTGGTCTCTGCGCATGAACTCCAGAAAGCTTTCCCGAAACTGTCGCGTCTGGTCAAATGCAAGGTTGTCGGCGAGGTCGGGCTCACCGGAGCGAATGGCCTTCAACATCAAATCGTGCTGTTGATATAGCTGATTTGCTAAGTGCGCCTTCCCAAGATGTTCGATATGCAGGTTGAACATGCGTCTGCGCTCATCCAGCAGTCTCTCGTAGAACGCCGCAAGATATGGGTTCCGGCCTGCCCGCGCTACAGCCATATTGCAAGCCTTGTTCGCCGCTGAAACCAGCAGATAGTCCTCCGTCTCTATCGAATTACGAAGATACTCATTAGCAGCGACCATCGCATCGAGGTCATCGTTGGACCGGTTTTCGGCGGCCAACCGGCAGTTCAATCGATGTGCTATCCCGAGTGCTTCGACATACTTGGGGAACGCCTCAAGCTCTATGGGTGAAACGATGGTGCTCCGGTTCGGCAGCACAGCAGCGAGACCGTCACCGACGAGTCGAATCAACGCTTCCCGAATGGGAGAACGCGACAGCTTGAATCGCTCTGCAAGCGTCGCCTCGTCCAGAAGCCTGCCCGGACGTTGAACGAGATTCAGAATTTCATCATGAAGAGTCTCGTACACCGCCTTGGAGCTCGGCCCCTTTCCGCGGCGGTCATCGTCATTCACAGAGATATTCATTTTTTCGCCAAATTTGTCGAAGTAATGCTGCGCAAGCAAACGGCCTTAGGCGCACGAACTGAATCCACAGGCGCGATTCATTGTTCGATTCGGTCGCGGTCGGGCAGTCCCAGATACGAGCGCTGCTCGGCCTCAGGAAAGTACTCGCCGCGCCGGACAAACTTAGTGTGCTCGCGCACAGCGTTCGGATACGTTTCCCAATCGGTGACTTTGCCCGTGTGCAGCGAGCGCATGAGGAACTGGCGAGTCTTTTGGCTTGCGACAACTTCATCACGCAAACGGCCAAGGTCCCATGTCCGTGACAACACCTGCTTGAGCTTTTCAAGGATTGCGCCGTACTCCGGGTTTTCCGCCAGGTTCAATTGCTCACCCGGGTCAGCGGCGAGATTATAGAGTTGTGGGGGGTAAGCTTCAGAGTAAATCAGCTTGAAATCCCCTTCGCGAACCATGACACGTGGTGCTTTCGTGCCGCCGTCGAGATGTTCCGCGACGACGATTCGGTCCGGCTCGTCCTTGCTCATGAGCGGAAGGAGGCTGCTGCCTTCAAACGGGGTGACGATTGCGTCCTCGCTTCCATTGGCGATATCCACAAGCGTAGGTAAAACATCGACGAGCGAGACTGGCGCCTTGACGCGACTTAACCCCTGCTTGCGAGGGTCGAAATATATGAGCGGAACGGAGAGCGCGGGGTCGAACAGGTTCTTTTTGAACCACAATCCGCGTTCGCCGACCATGTCTCCGTGGTCCGACGTGAACATCACGATAGTCTCTTTTGCCATCCCGGTCGATTCGAGCGCCGCTCGAAGTTCGCCGACGCGCTTGTCGATGTACGAAATCATCGCGTAGTAGCCATGCCGGGCGCGTCGATACACTTCGTCGGTCACGTTGTACTTGTCGAGACCGTAGTGGAAGTACAGACCGCGGCTGTGTGCGTCCATTTGGTCGAGCGGAATCTTCGCCACGCGAGGCTCGTCTATGTCCTCGTCCTTGTACAGGTCCCAGAACTCTGGCGTCGAAACGTAGGGGTCATGTGGCTGCGTGAACGAAACCGTCATGAAAAGTGAGCGCCCATCTCCATAGCGGCGCCAATCGTAGATTTGCTGAACGGCGCGACGGGCGACCTCATCGTCATAGTCAATCTGAAGAGACCGTGCAACGGCACTCGCGTCCGAAACAGTCTCCACGCTTGAAACACCTTGGGTCTTGACATGCGTTTCTGGCTGTTCCGGGTCGCCTACCTGCTCGTACGTGAGCGGCGTCCAGCTGAAGTCAGCAGGGTAGATTTCAGTGGTCAGACGGTCCTCAAACCCGTGCTGCTGGTCGGGACCTACAAAATGCATCTTGCCGGACAGGCAGGTGTAGTAGCCCGCGTCTCTCAGGTAATGCGCAAATGTCGGAACCGCGGCGGGAAACTCAGCCGCGTTGTCGAATGCGCCGATTTTGGAGGGCAGTCTTCCCGCCATCAGAGCGAACCGGGACGGCGCGCACAACGGATACGGACAGTAGGCGTTCTCGAACACCGTGCCTTCAGCGGCAAGTCTGTCGAGATTTGGAGTCTTCGTGACCTTGTTTCCGTATGCCGACAGCGCGTAGGCGGTCATTTGGTCGGCCATGATGAATACGATGTTCGGCTTCTTCATTTGCAAAGTTCCTCTTTTTTGACGGCTTTCGCCGCAAGCGTCTGCTGGTCGGCACGCTTGCGACAGGTACAAGTTTGTCGAAATATATTCAACAAGTAAAGCCGAAAATGAAGCATGCCGACGGTGAAGGGCTGTCGTTGACCCGCAATCTATCGCAAGAACGCGCGGATTTCGTGCACGTCGGTATTTTTGATAGCTTGACGATGTCGAAAATGCATCGACATAATTTGTAAACTGTACACGACTCTGTATACAGGAGGGCCGGTTTCGGGAGCTATGGACTGCTTCGCGGGTGTTGGTAGGTAACGGGGCGGTGGGCGTAGTTCAGAGGTGGACAAACTGAGACCGGCCAAATGATGTGAGTAGACCACCTAGATTCGATGCATTCTACAATTAGGAGTCCAGAATGAAGACTTACAGGTTTGTTGCGACAGCGGTCACTCTGCTGCTCGCGAGCGCTGCACATGCACAAAGCACCGTGACCCTATACGGCATCATCGACGCTGGCTTCAACTATGTCAGCAATCTCAAGTCGGGTAACGGTGCCCACGCCTTCACCTTATCCGATGGTCCCCCGCAAGCGAGCCGCTTCGGCCTTAAGGGTGCGGAAGACATCGGCGGAGGCAACAAGATTGTTTTCACACTCGAGAACGGATTCAGCGTCGCGAACGGCAACCTCGGACAGGGAGGCCGAATGTTCGGTCGCTTGGCTTGGATTGGTATGACGGGGCAGAACTGGGGCAAGGTGACATTGGGTCGACAATACGACCCGGTGGTCGACTACCTTTATCCACTGACCTCATGCGGGACCTATGGCGGCGGCTATATGTGTCACCCATTTGACAGTGACAACATTGGAAACGACGCCCGCACGAACAACTCGGTGAAGTACACCAGTCCAACTTTGGCTGGCTTAACGTTCGGCACGATGTACGGTTTCAGCAACCAAGCCGGAGCGTTCAAGCAGAACCGTTCCTTTGGCATTGGTGCTTCGTACTCAAATGGGCCGCTCTACCTCGCTGCGGCTGCCCAGCAGTTCGACAATCCCGGCACGAATGCCGATGGCGCAATCTCCTCGAACGCGGATGCACCATTCGTCGCCAATAGACAGCGAATTTATGGCGCTGGTGGCACATACACCATCGGCGCGTTGAAGCTTGCTCTGTCATGGGCGCGTACGGTCTTGACCGGTATCAGCTCCGGTCCAATCATCTCGAGCTATCTCCGACTCGATAACTATGAAGTGAACGCAATGTACGCGGTCACCCCGACTCTGAATCTCTCCGGTGGCTACTATTTTACGAACGGTAAGCAAGCGTCTCCGACAGGCGACCTCAGACCGAAATGGCACGAGTTCAACGTCATGGTCGACTATTTCCTTTCGAAGCGAACAGACGTCTTTGCTATGGCTATCTTTCAGAAGGCGGCGGGCGATGCGACCTTCGCGAGCATCTACGCCATCGGACCCACTGCAACGGAAGCGCCTGGTAGCGCAAAGCAAGCGGTCGTTCGTCTGGGAATCCGCCATAAGTTCTGACTCTTGTGCGACTCAAAGTCTGAGCTGCTACTGTTGAAACCACTCGGGATGGGACCTCCCGCATGGTCTCCCACTTCGGCTAGGGTGCTAACTGTCGTAGCTCTGCGATGCGGAAGGACGGCCCCATGAGGCCGTGCGGGATTTCCCTACGCAGTGCAGTTCTTGATTGACAGGCGGATTTCTGCCTCCCTACACTGTGTACAGTGCTGCACACATTCGGCCACACAGATTCGCATCCGATGGCTCGGGTCGATTTCAGGCATATCAGGCGTGGCACCACCGCATCCCAGCCCTTCCGGGCGATTGCTGGAGAGATTTTCAATGTTGTCACCTCAGACCATGGCCATTAGCTCGAACGGACAATCTGCCGTCTACGACCTTCCTGTCACAACATCCGGCGACTTCGTACAGTTCCGAAAGGTGTACAAGTCGTACGGGGAAAATTTGGTCGTGATGGACAACTTAGACCTGGATATGCGAGCCGACGACCGCCTCGTCATCATCGGCCCCAGCGGCAGCGGCAAGAGCTCGCTCCTTCGCGTCATGATGGGCCTTGAGGGCATGCAGTCCGGCGAAATCGGATTCCAAGGGCAGCCTTATATCCGCGGCGAGAAGAACGGTGGTAAGCGTATCGACACCCGTCTGCAAAAGCAGATTGGGATGGTGTTTCAGCACTACACGCTCTTCCCCCATCTTTCCGTGCTGGGCAATCTCATCCTCGCGCCGATGAAGACCGCGAGTCTCTCAAGAGCGGAGTCGACGGAGCGCGCTCGGATGTATCTAGCCCGCTTGGGCCTTGAAAGTAAGCTGCACGCGTATCCGAGTCAACTTTCCGGCGGCCAGAAGCAGCGGGTCGCAATTGCTCGTGCACTCATGCTTGAGCCGAAACTCATGCTGTTCGATGAGGTGACGAGCGCGCTCGACCCGGAAATGGTCGTTGAAGTGCAGAACGTAATGTTGCAGTTGGCCGAGCAGAAGATGGCCATGATTATCGTCACGCACGATATGCACTTTGCACGCGACATTGGCACGCGCGTCGTCTTCTGCGCTGGCGGCAAAATCGTTGAGCAGGGGGCCCCGGCAGAGATGTTCAAGTCGCCGAAGGAAGCGCGCACTCGCGAATTTCTCGAAAAAGTCCTCCACCTTGACTGAGGGCTAAGCCATGAACTACCAGTTTGACTTTAGCTTCCTCGAGGGAAGTGTCGGTCCGCTACTCTCCGGACTTCGTGTGACGCTTGAGCTTGCAATAGCGTCGAACTTAATCGGCCTTACGTGCGGCTTTTTGCTTTGCCTGCTCGCCATGAGCCGTTGGGCGATTCTGCGTTTGCCTGCGCAACTCTTCATCGAGTTTTTCCGGTGCACGCCAGCGCTGCTGCAGATTGTCTGGTTCTTCTACTGCATTCCCATGATTTTCGATGTGTTCATCGACCCTATTACCATGGGAGTGCTCGCGCTTGGCCTAAACCTCACTGCGTTCAATGCAGAAGCATATCGTGCGGGCGTTCAGGCAGTACCGAAGGAGCATCTGGATGCTTGTGTGGCGTTAGGCCTTCGTCCTTGGCAACGGACTGTCTACGTCGTCTTGCCGCAGGCGCTGCGCAACGCGATGCCCGTGCTCATGACCAATGGCATTGGCAGTCTGCAGCAGAGCGCGTTAGTGGCAATCGTGGCAGTTGCAGACCTGATGTATGTGGCAAAGAGCCTTGCAACTGAAGCATACAGGCCGCTTGAGACCTACTCGATTGTGGCACTCATCTATTTCGCTCTTTCCCTGCCCATCTCCAAGCTGGTTCATGTGGTTGAGCGCCGCCAAGACGCAGCCATTTCGCGCTGAGGTTCGACATGACTCTCAATTTTGCATCCGTGTTCCCCTACTGGGCTGTTCTCCTCAAGGGGCTTGGCATCACGATAGCGTTCAGCTGCAGTTGTGCTGTGATGGGCAGTGTCGCAGGATTCGTGCTCAGCGTGCTGCGTATGTCGCCGAATCCAGTAATCAAAGGTGTGACGTCGTTTTACGTTCAATTTTTCCGGGGGACGCCGCTGCTAATTCAGCTCTTCTGGGTTTTCTTCTGCTTTCCTGTCGTTTTTCATGTGGATATCCCGCCGCACGCTTCAGTAGTCATCTCTCTGACGATGTACATGGCGGCGGTGACCAGCGAGACGTTTCGTGGAGCGCTGAAGTCGATTGCGGCCGAGCAGCACGACGCGTGTATCGCATTGAGCCTGCCGCCACAAGTGAAGATTCTTTACGTGATTTTTCCGCAGGCGCTGCTGAGAGCTATTCCGCCGCTGCTTTCGAATGTCGTCAGTCTCTTCAAGGAGAGTGCGCTAATTTCGTCAGTCGGTATCGCTGACCTCATGTTTGTCGGCCAAAGCATCTCGAATGCGACTGCCAAGCCCGTTGAGTTCCTGACTGCTGTCGCAATCATCTATTTCCTTGTGGCCTTCCCGTTGACCCGTTTGGTGGGCTTGGTCGAATCGCGCTTCCTCAGGCGCTTCGCTTACTAGTTCATTCCGTTGAAAAGTCGGAGACAAGCTTATGCAAATGAAAGGCATCCTGCCCGCGCTTGTTACGCCGTTTAACCCAGTCGGCGCGGTCGACCATGACGCTCTCGCGAACATTCTCGAGTTCAAACTGAAGGCCCGTTCGATGACGAAGGAGAGGCGATGCGGTCGGCGAACGAACGTCGATCAGGTCTCGCCCCCCTGCGGCGATGCCACGCGACCAGGGAGTTACGAGCGCGTAGCTTGGGCATTGCCCGCCGGAATTGTCTGGATTAACCACAGCCAACTGAGCTTCATTGAGGCGCCGTGGGGGGGCTATAAACAGTGCGGAATCGGTCGCGAACCTGGCGAGCTGGCGTTTGAGCAACTGCCTTGAAACCTAGCAAATCATGCGATTCGCCAGTGATAAGCCTTGGGACTGGTACATCAAGTAAGGTCTGTCAATCATGCGCTGGAAAAAGACACTACAAATTGTCGATGTTCATTGCGAGGGCGAAATCGGCAAGGTCATCACCGCGGGAGTCGTTGGGATTCCCGGGGCGACTATGCTCGACAAGATGAATTACATCAATGAAGTCGACGACAGTCTGCGAAGGCTCGTCGTTCTTGAGCCGCGCGGGTGCCTGCAAATGTCTGCGAATCTCCTGCTGCCGCCAACTCGACCAGAGGCGGATGCGGGCTTCATTGTGCTTCAGGCAGACAAAGCGCATCCAATGTCAGGAAGCAATGCCATCTGCGTTGTAACGGCGTTGCTGGAGCTTGGAATGGTCGAAATGCAGGAGCCGAAAACGACCGTAGTTCTAGACACTCCAGCGGGACTCGTGACCGCCCATGCAACCTGCAAGGCCGGACGTTGTTCGGGCGTCTCGCTCGATATGGTGCCGTCTTTCGCTGAGCAACTTGACTTTCGCTTCGAGACTCCTCAGTTCGGGAGAATTAAAGCCGACATCGCATTTGGCGGCGTCTACTACGCACTTATCGATGTAGACCAGATTGGCCTGACGATTGCGCCGGAGAATGCTCGTGCACTTGCCGATGCCGGCGTTGGGTTGAAGAGCATCATCAATGGTCAAATCGAGATTCAACATCCGCTCTTTCCTGAAATTAACGAAGTCGCATATGTAATGTTTCGCAATCGCTTGAGCGACGATCTGTACCAGACTTGCACCACGCTTCCGCCCGGCCGCGTTGACCGGTCGCCGTGCGGTACGGGAAGTTCGGCTAATCTTGCGACTCTGTCAGCACGCGGCGTGGTCGATATTGGCAGTCGTCTCACGTCGCGCTCGACCATCGGGGGGGAGTTCACGGTCGAAATGCGAGGAAAAACTGAAGTCGCTGGAAAGCCGGCCGTTTTACCGAGAGTGCGAGGTCGCGCTTGGATCTATGGTATTCAGCAGCTCGGCGTGGACCCCGATGACCCCCTAGCTGCCGGTTTCATGCTGAGCGATACCTGGGGACCCGGTTTTCCTGCCGGATGAACGGAGGTCGCAGGATGATAAAATCGGACGCGCGCCCGATGGTTCGGGCCAACGAAAGCGGCGGTGAGGCGATGAGTAAAGGTACGGAGACGGAAACCACTGTTCGCAGGCATGGCGGACGATACATCTATGAGGAACTGCGTAAACAGATTCTCACTTTGAAACTGAAACCAGGCGCTCCCCTCGACGAGGTCTCGCTCGCAGCTCAATTCGGGCTATCGCGCTCTCCCGTGCGCGATGCACTGGCGCGCTTGATTAGCGAGGGACTGGTAACGATTCTCCCGAATCGCACTACGCTTGTGACGCCGTTCGAAATTGAGGAATTCCCGAAGTACATTTCGGCGCTGGACCTTATTCAACGAGCAGTGACGCGTCTTGCTGCGCAGCACCGAACGACTGAGGACCTCGAGCGCATACGAAAAGCCGACGACGAATACATGCGGGCCGTTGAGAGCGGTGACTTTCAGGCGATGTCCGAGACCAACAAGGCTTTTCACATGGCTATCGCTCATGCAGCAAACAATCCCTACTTTGTAGGCTATTACGAGCGGCTGCTAGGCGAAGGGCAACGGCTTCTGCATCTTCATTTCGACTATACGGTGACCTCGCCAACCGCGACCAAGCTCGGCCGTGACCACGCCGAACTTATCGAGGTTATCGAGAAGCGAGACGCCAATCTCGCGGAGAAACTGGCCCACGAACACACGATGCTGTTTCAAAAACGCTTCCTGGACTATATGCGCCAGAATATGACCGAGTCCATGGCCATACTCTAATTCCTCGGCTGCGTTTTCGACGCGAACTCGGGCAGTATCTGCGTCGCCCTAGCCCGTAGTCGGGCCTGTCCTCGTCTGATAATTCCAAGCTCGAGCGTTTAGGCGCGAACCTCAAACGGCCGACGCAGGCCGTGCCGAAGCATCGGGTCCCTACCACCCAACCAGGCCCGGATGAGCCACCTGCGTCCGTTGCGTAGCCGGAGATAGCCGCCAGCTCAGAGCCGCGGCAGCAAAAGCCTGCGGAGGGACGGTTCCACCTTGTTCCGTCGCCATTATCGGCCAGTTTCGCGGGGTCTTTCAGCCCTTCGTATTCAGTTCGGCGCTCGCTCGTGAGCGCTTGTCGACATCGCATCTGTTTCCGGTCCAAGACCACGCGGACGCTCCGCTCGTCCCATCCCTGTTGTGTTTGCTAAACCATCTGTCTAGGGAAAATCGCCTAGTTGACTTTCGGAACTGGTGTTTTTACACTGCCTGCATACAGTTCTGCACACATGAAAACACACAGCATTCATTGGTGCTGCAAAAGTGTGACGCTCGCGGCGCAGGCCCTGAGTTTTTGGACAGTCGACCGAATTAGTGGGCCGGAGCTTGAGAGAGCGGCAGTGGGCAAAAACATCGGTGCGGAGCAGCCAACAAGTTCCGTGCCTCCTGGCCGAGCTCGAACCCGATTCCATTGCAAATGGCAAATTCAGTGCGCTTAAGCGGCTGATAACCTTGACGGAGTGAACAATGAAGTTATCTGGAGTCATGCCGGCGCTTGTGACGCCTTTCGATGCCAACAACAAGGTCGACTTCAAGGCGCTCGAAAAGCACATGCTCAACTTGCGAGCTGCGGGAGTCACTGGCTGGGTGCCGCTGGGCTCGACTGGCGAATACTTCTCGATGTCGAAAGAGGAACGAGGAGAGGTCCTTCGATTTGTAAGGGATTTCGCCAACGACAACGAAGTGCTCATCGCTGGCACGAACGCCCCGGCCACGCGCGAAGTAATCGAGCACACTGCCAAGGCAAAGGAAATCGGCTACGACACGGTCCTTCTGGCGACGCCCTTTTACACCCGCCCCACGCAAGAAGAACTCCTTTCGCACTATCGCCAAGTTCTTGATGCAACCGGCGTCAACCTCATCCTCTACAACTATCCGCAGAAGGATGGAATCGAGATTTCGTTCGACCTCATGGATGCGCTTGCGGACGACCCGCGTGTCATCGGTATCAAGGAAAGCTCGGGCGTTCTGCAGCGTGCAATCGATATCTATTCCCGCTACCGGGGCCGTATTGACTTGGTCTCTGGCTCCGACGATGTGGCGCTCGACTTCATGTTCTGGGGTGCAGACACGTGGATTTGCGGACCGGCAAATTGCATGGCGAAGGCGTGTTGCGACCTCGACCGTACATTCCGCTCTGGTGAACTGGAGAAAGCACGCGAAATGATGGCAACCCTCTACCGTGCGATGAACATCCTCGAAAGCGGGAAGTTCGTTCAGAAAATCAAGTACGGCTGCGAACTGCAGGGCACACCGGTAGGTAAGGCTCGCGCACCCTTGGGAGAGTTGACGGACGAAGAGAAGACGGCATTCCGTGCAGCGATGGAACCCATCCTGAACTGGTAATCGTCGATGTCGGCTTGAGGTAGCCCTCAAGCCTTAGCCAAATGTCCGCAGGAGAGTTTGTGTCACCTATCGTTGTTATCGGCGCTGGAATCATCGGAACCACCATCGCGTATGAGCTGCAGCGCCGCGGGGAATCGGTAGTGCTGGTTGACAAAGATACTCCGGGCAAAGGTGCTTCGTACGGCAACATGGCCAGCATTGCCGTCACCGAGTTCATGCCAGCATCGCGCCCGGGTGTTTGGGCGCAGATGCCCAAGTGGATGTTAGACCCGGAAGGCCCAGTGCGGGTCCGCCCGAGTTACATGCCGAAGCTGCTACCCTGGTTTGTGCGCTTTCTCTCGGCAAGTCGTCCCTCCAGGCTCCGGGAACTTGAGGCGGCAGGCGCCGTACTTTGCAGCCGAGTGCATGAAGACCTGGATGCCCTCTTGAAGGAAACCGGACTGCAGCACATGCTAAGTCCTGAGGGCAGCCTTAGTCTGTACAAGGACGACGCGGAGTTCCGCGCCGACCGGGAGCACATCGAGATTCTCGAACGCTTCGGATTCCCGCATGAAGTGATGGACGGCGAGGCCCTGCGCAAGCTTGAGCCCGCGTTGACTGACAAGATTGAAAAGGCGGTTCTCTTCCCTGAGAATCGGTCAATTTCCGACCCGTATAAGCTTGTTGTCGCGCTGGCGGAGCGTTTCAAGGCATTGGGCGGTCGCATTGAACAAGGCGACGTCGGTGGCTTTGACCAGAACGAGCAAAGGGTAAGCGCGGTCAAGTTCAAAGACGGACGTCGAATCGAATTGAGTCGTCTGGTCGTCGCAGCGGGGGCTTTCACTGGTCGCCTTTCGTTGCTCTTCAACGAACCTATTCCGCTTGAAACTGAGCGAGGCTATCACACGCAGATTATGGCTCCGGGCTTCTCGATGCGCCATTCCATTATCTGGCCTGCGCGCGCCTTTATGGTTACGCCAACAGCAGGCGGAATTCGTGTCGGAGGCACCGTAGAGATGGCTGGGCTAGATGCCCCGCCGGACTATCGCCGTGCCAAGGTATTGGTGAAGCGCGCGAAGGAAGCCATTCCTGGCCTCAAAGTGGAAGAGACAAGCGAGTGGATGGGCCATCGGCCAGCTCTTCCGGATACCGTCCCTGTCATCGGACGTTCGGCCAAGCGCTCAAACGTTTTCTATGCGACTGGGCACGGACACCTCGGGCTCACATACGGTGCGACCACCGGTCGATTGATGGCAGACCTCATTACGGGCGTTACACCGCCCGTGAACATGAAACCGTATCGCGTTGACCGGTTTTGAACCTCATGCAATGCACGACAAGGTAATCAAGATGCGAAACGAACTCTACATCGACGGCAAGTGGGTGAAGTCTATTAAAGGCGCTACCTGTGACGTAATCAACCCAGCGACAGAAGAGGTCATTCAGACAATCAGTGCGGCATCTGCCGAAGACGTCGACATCGCAGTCAAAGCAGCTCGTCGTGCATTCGACCATGATGGTTGGCCGAAGCTCAGCGGCGCGCAACGCGCAAAGTACCTGCGCGCCATTGCAAATGGTATCCGTAGCCGGCATGAAGAAATCGCCCGACTCGAGACGATTGATAACGGCAAGCCGTTTCCAGAAGCGATGTGGGATATCGGCGATGCTGCCGGGTGCTTCGAATATTACGCCGGTCTTGCCGAGCAACTCGACAACAATCCCGAGGAAAAGATTGAGCTTTCCGACGGGCGGTTTACCTCGAAGGCGGTGAAAGAACCCATCGGTGTGGCGGGCGCAATTATCCCGTGGAACTACCCGCTCCTTATGGCTGCGTGGAAGGTCGCGCCGGCTCTTGCGGCCGGCTGTACTGTGGTTCTCAAGCCTGCCGAACTTACGTCCCTGACGGCACTGGAGTTGGGCGCGATAGCGCACGAAGCGGAGTTGCCTGCGGGCGTGCTCAACATTCTGACGGGCTCTGGCTCGGTAACCGGTCAAGCAATCACAGAACACAAGGGCGTGGATAAGCTCGCCTTCACCGGCTCCGGTCCAATCGGTTCACAGATTATGGCCACCGCAGCCCGGGACATTAAGCGCATCAGCCTTGAGTTGGGTGGAAAATCTCCCTTCGTTGTTTTTGATGACGCCGACATCGAGCAAGCGGTCGAATGGATCATGTTCGGTATCTTCTGGAACCAAGGCCAGGTCTGCTCGGCAACCTCGCGCGTCCTTGTGCAGAAGGGCATATACGACAAGCTTCTGGAGCGGCTGGTCGAGGAGACCAATCGCATTACAGTCGGCAACGGCCTGGATGACGGCGTCCTTCTTGGGCCCTTGGTCTCGAGACGCCAGTACCGACAAGTCGCTGCCGCTATTGAAGCTGCTAGGGACGCGGGCGCAACCGTAGCTGCTGGTGGAACTCGACCTGAAGGCTTTGACAAGGGCTACTACCTGCGTCCGACGATTCTGACCGATGTGCCGCTTGACAGCGATGCGTGGGTCGAGGAAATCTTTGGCCCGGTCGTATGCGTTCGCCCCTTCGAGACGGAACACGAGGCGGTCCAACTCGCTAACGATTCGCGATTCGGTCTGGCTGCTGCCGTGATGTCGAAGGACGATGCGCGAGCTGAACGTGTTGCGGCCGCTTTGCGCGCCGGCATTGTTTGGATTAACTGCTCGCAACCGACTTTCACCGAAGCACCGTGGGGTGGCTACAAGCAATCCGGTATTGGTCGCGAACTGGGTCGGTGGGGACTCGACAATTACCTCGAGACCAAGCAGATTACCAAGTTGGTCAGCGAGGAGCCGTGGGGTTGGTACATCAAGTAATGGACGCGCACGATGTGTTTCGATGTCTCCGGAATATGCGAGCGGGGTGAATGCAAAGACTCTTGCGCCTAAGGTTTCCAGGCGCATTTCAGGACGGCAACTTTAGACCGGAAATGCGGCCATTACGAAAAGAAAGGCTATCTTAGTAACACGCTGAGAAACGCCTGTCGTCGACCACCCTGTCTCTCTTGCGCTCGCGAATGGCAACTGCCGGACAGGACGATTAGCTGAGTTCGACGCACACCCGGCAATCGATCCACGCGACGTTTATTGCGGCTTCCAAGCGTAAAGTGGAGATCGGGTTCGTATGCCGCGATTCAGCTACGCACCATTGCGCGTAATTTTTCAATCGATAGTGACGGATGCTGCCGGTGACGCATCGCATGACAGTTGCGGCACACCGACTTCAGGTCGCGGACAACATTCATCTGATAGTCCCCAGCAATGTCTGCAACGGGAGACCGAAACACTACACTCCATCCGGAATGTCGTCACGATGCAGTGTGCTCGTCGAGAAGCGACTTCAAGATCACAGGCAGAGTGTTGCGATTTTATGAAGTTGCAGCGCCCTGCTGCCCTTGGCTCCGGAACGGCAATGGCGCCGAATGTCGCTTCGTTCGCCGTTCGAATCGGTCCGCGGTTGTCGGTAACTTAAGCCATTACAGCGTGGCAGTCACACCGCCGTCCACATAAAGAATGTGGCCGTTCACGAAATTCGACGCATCGCTCGACAGAAACACCACCGCGCCGACGAGATCTTCCACGTCGCCCCAGCGTCGCGACGGCGTCCGTCCGGTGAGCCATGCACTAAACGTTTCGTCCTTGACGAGCGCCTCCGTCAGTTCGGTCTTGAAGTAGCCCGGGCCAAGACCATTCACCTGAATGCCGTATTGCCCCCAATCGATCGCCATGCCCTTTGTCAGCATCTTCACCGCGCCTTTGCTCGCCGTATAGGCGGCAATGTTCGGTCGGCCCAGCTCGCTTTGCACCGAGCAGATGTTGACGATCTTGCCGCGCTTGCGAGCGAGCATATGCCGCGCCACGGCCTGACCCACCAGGAACACACTGTCCACATTGGTCTTCATGAGTTCTTCCCACTCGGCATGCGAAAACTGGTCGAGTGGCGCGCGGCGCTGCATTCCGGCGTTATTCACAAGGATGTCGATCGGGCCGATGTCGCGCTCGATTTGAGAAATGGCCGCGTGCACCGCTTCTGGCGAAGTCACGTCGAAACTCACGGCATGCGCGCTCGCGTCCTCTTCGCGCAGACGATTCACCGCTTCGGCGAGGCGCGCCTCGCTACGGCCATTCAGCACGACTTCCGCACCGGCGCCCGCAAGGCCCTTCGCGAGCGCAAAACCGATACCGGTGCTCGATCCGGTGATGAGCGCGCGGCGCCCCGTCAGATCGAACAGCTTCAGGCTATTGTTCAACTTCATCCCCTTTCTGATCCACTGAATGCAAAGCTTCAGGACACCGGCGTGAACTTCAGCTGGTTGATCGGCGTGACCTTGTCGGTACGCGTCAGCCCATACGGCGTCTTCGGTCCAAGCCACTTGTTGAAGATGGCGCTCATTTCGCCGCTCTGCTCCATGGACGCCAATGCCTTATTGACCGCCGCCAGCATAGCCGGTTCATTCTGACGCAAGCCGACTGCAATCGGTTCGATCAGCATGGGCTCCGCGGCAATGGCCACCGCGCCGTCCGTTCCTTGAACCTGCTTTGCGATTTTTGTGGCGGTCATCTGGTTGGTGACAAAGCCCTTTACCTTGTCCTGCTCCAGCGCGAGGAACGCCGAGCTGGTGTCATGGAACGTAACCGCCTGACCGTCCTTGATGGAAAGAGGAATCGACTGCGCGGACGTCGAGCCGTCGGCGGCGCTGATCTTCTGGCCGGCGAAGTCCGTGAGCTTCTTGCTGGCATCCGCTTTCTTGACGACCAGCACTTCCTTGGTCGAGTAATACGAGTCGCTGAATGCAATCTGCGTGGCGCGTGTTTTCGTGTACGCGAGATTGGCGACGACCAGATCGACACGTCCGAGCTTCAGTTGCGGAATGCGTGCCTCGACTGCCAACGGTTCGAGCTTTGCCTTCACGCCCAACTGTTTCGCCACGGCGTTGCACAGGTCCACGTCCATACCTTCGAGTTGGCGCGTCTGCGCATTCGGATAGGAAAACGGTTCGACGTTCGAATAGACGCCGCACGTTACTTCGCCGCGGCTCTTGATATCCGCAAGCTGATCCGCGAAAGCCGGGCTCATGAACTGAAGAGCGGCGCCAGCGGCCAGGATCCCCGCACAAAATTTTCTTACCTGCATGGTGGTGCTCCTCTAAGGGTTATGTTTAAAGCAATTGACGCTGTTGAAAGCCGCTGCTGAATCGAATCAGTGCGTATGCAGATCGGAAAGGAAGCGCTGCGCGCGCGCATGCCTCGGGCGCTGGAAAAATTCTTCCGGCTCGGCGATTTCCAGGATCTTCCCTGCGTCCATGAACCAGACGCGGTCCGCCACCTCTCGTGCAAAGCCCATTTCGTGCGTAACGCACATCATCGTCATGCCCTCCTGCGCGAGGCTCTTCATCACGTTCAACACTTCGCCGACCATCTCCGGATCGAGCGCGCTCGTAGGTTCATCGAACAGCATCGCGGGCGGGTCCATGGCGAGCGCGCGTGCAATCGCGACGCGTTGTTGCTGTCCGCCCGATAACTGCGCCGGATAGGAACGCGCCTTGTTCGAGAGACCGACGCGCGACAGCAGATCCTGAGCCCTGCGTTCGGCCTCGGCACGCTTCAGTCCATGCACGCGCATCGGCGAAAGCGTGATGTTATCGAGCACCGATAAGTGCGGAAACAGGTTGAATTGCTGGAACACGAAGCCGACACGGCTACGGTAAGCATTCAGCCCGAGCTTTTTGTCGTGTATATCCTGGCCGTCGAAAAAGATCTGTCCTCGGTTGATCTCTTCAAGACGATTGACCGTGCGGATCAACGTCGACTTGCCCGAGCCGGAAGGACCGCAGACCACCACGACCTCGCCCTTGCGAACTTCGGCGTTCACGTCCACGAGTGCCTGGTATTCGCCATACCATTTGTTAACGCTGGAAAACCTGATCATGCGCAATACCTCGAAATAAATGAACGCCTAGTTCTCGGTGGCCAGCGGCTCGGCCGGTGCCAGCTCGCCGCCTTGCTGGGCCTTCGCGACGACCCCTGCCCGCTTGCGCGTGACGCGCCGTTCCAGATACTGCGCGAGCTGGGTGAGTGCGTAACACAGTACGAAATAGCTGAGCGCTAAAATCAGATAGACGGGGAACGGCTTCGTCAAAAGCCGGTTGTTGATCTGGTCGGCTGCGAAAGAGATTTCCTGAACGTTGATGATGTAGCCAAGCGATGTTTCCTTGATCGTCGACACGAACTGCGTGACCATGCTCGGCACCACGTTGTAAAGTGCCTGCGGCAGCACGACCGCGCGCATCGTTTTCATATAACTCATGCCGAGCGCACGCGACGCCTCGGTTTGTCCTCTCGGCAGTCCCTCTATGCCCGCGCGAATGATCTCGCCAAGATAAGCCGAATCGTAAATAACGAGTGCGCACAGCATCGTGACGAATCCCGTCACCGGATAGCCAGTCAGCGCAGGCACGAGGAAGTACACCCAGAAGATCACCATCAGCAGCGGAATGCCGCGCACCATGTAGACCAGCGCCGTTGCGGGTGCGTTGAGAAGCCGCAAGGGACTGATGCGTGCGAGCGCAACCAGTATGCCCAGCGGAAATGCAATGACGAGTGCCGACAGCGACAGCAATATCGTGAGCACGATGCCG
The DNA here is from genome assembly GCF_003058125.1 of Paraburkholderia sp. GV068. Taxonomy (NCBI): domain Bacteria; kingdom Pseudomonadati; phylum Pseudomonadota; class Betaproteobacteria; order Burkholderiales; family Burkholderiaceae; genus Paraburkholderia; species Paraburkholderia sp. GV068. Next base: position 14,682 of record NZ_QBUB01000023.1, on the reverse strand, counting down.
CCGAGCGGCCCATGCGGATATTGCCCGATGAGCAGCAGTGTCCAGTTATCGCGCAGAATGTCGAACATGTCACTTCGCTCCGGGAATGCGGTAATGCATGGCGACCTTGGCGCCGCACAGCATGATGACAAGCGAGAGACCGAGATACACCGCCGTGGCGACAAAATACGACTCGAATGACAGGAACGTTTCGTTCTCGATTTGCCGGGTCACGTACGTCAGCTCCGCCGCGCCGATAGCCATTGCAAGACTCGTGTTCTTGAAGAGCAGCACCGCGTGATTGACCATCGGCGGAATCGCATTGCGCAGCGCCTGCGGCAGCACGACGTGGCGCATGCCGGTCAGAAAGTTCAGGCCGAGCGCACGCGACGCTTCATATTGGCCATACGGAATTGCGCGCAGCCCGCTGCGAATGTCTTCGGAGAGATACGCTCCGCTGCACAGGCCAATTGCAATCACTGCGAAAATGAACTGGCCGTTGTAGTGGTTCAGCAGCGCTTGCAATGAAGCCGGCAAGATGTTCGAGATGCCGAAGTACCAGAACAGGATCTGCACCAGCATCGGCACATTGCGATGGTAGGCAACGAATGACGCGACGAACGAGGTTGCGAAGCGGTTGTTGGTGAGGCGGATCACCGAGAGCAGCACGCCCACGATCAACGAGAGCATCCATGCCAACGCGGCCATGGCGAGCGTCAGTTCGATGCCATGAAGGAACAGCGCGCCATAGTCGCCTCGCAGCACCGTCGCGATGTCAAAATGAACTTTCATGTTGCATGTCCCATTGATTCGGATCGGGCGATGATCCCCGATATGAACACCGCACCGTTGTATCGTTTCTACCCGGAAGCCGTCATGACTTCCTTGTTGAATCCATACTAGCCCGCAAAAAAAAGCCCTGGCAGAGGCCTTTCTTCTGGTGCAATAAGTTTCGGGAATGACGAATCGCGAGGACGTGGCGAAGCGCTTTCGACAGCGCGCGAGGCACCGTGCTGCATGATGTATGTCTCCAGTACGTGGGGCCTCTGCGGGCGCCTCGTCGGTTGCCGCGCCCGTCAGAACGGGCGCGCTGTCCACCAGTAGATCCGGCGCAATGCGCTGCGCCGGTCCAGATCAAACAATGACCGCCGAACGCGTGAGCACTTGCGGATTGACTGGCGTGGGCGGCTTGCCGGCCAAGGCGCCCCGGCCAAGCGCGGCAATCAGGTTGTCCGCGCAGAGTGAAGCCATGGCGCGTCGCGTATTGACCGACGCACTGCCGATATGCGGCGTCAGTACCACGTTCTTTTGCGCGAGCAACGCGGGACACACGAGCGGCTCGCCTTCGAATACGTCCAGACCCGCAGCCGCGATGCCGCCCTCCCCAAGCGCGACCGCGAGCGCCGCATCGTCCACCACGCCGCCCCGCGCGATATTCGTGAGCGTGGCTGACGACTTCATCTGCTTGAGTTCCGCCGCGCCGATTGCGTGATGCGAACTGGCCGAATACGGCACCACCACGATCAGATGATCGGCCTCGCGCAGCAGCGTCTCCTTGTCGACATAACGTGCACGACAACCTTCTTCCACATCCGGTGCCAGTTGAGAACGGTTGTGATAAATGACGCGCATGCCGAAGCCGAATGCACCGCGCCGCGCAATCGCCTGGCCGATGCGCCCCATGCCGAGAATGCCGAGCGTCGAGCCATGCACGTCGCCGCCGACAAACATGTCATAGCGGCCCGTCACCCTCCATTCGCCCGCGCGCAGAAAGTGTTCCGACTCCGCGATGCGTCGCGCGGCGGCCATCATCAGCGCGAAGCCGAAGTCGGCGGTGGTATGGGTCAGCACGTCCGGCGTATTCGTGACCAGCACGCTGCGCGCTGTACACGCGTCCACGTCGACGTTGTTGTAGCCCACGCCGATGTTGCACACCGCCTTCAGTTGCGGACACGCGTCGAGCAAGGTCGCATCGATCCGGTCGCTGCCGGCCGTCATCGCGCCGACCTTGCCTTGCAACCGCTCGATCAACTCCGCTTGCGTCCAGATGGCATCGTCCGGATTGTCGGTCACGTCGAAGTCCGCAGCCAGGCGCTCGATGATGTCCGGAAATGATGCACGGGTAACGAGTACCGATGCTCGCATGAAAGACCTCCTTAATGGACTCAGGTAACGTTCTTGCGAACGGCGCGGTTATTCTTCGTGACCGGACGGCTCGCGCTTGATCGTGGTAAGCCCGCCCGGCACCTGCAGCGTAGGCAGAATTTCCATGTTGCTGATGTTGACGGCGAGCGGCGCTGAGATCGCAAAGGCAATCGCATCCGCAATGTCGGACGGCTGCGGCAACTCGAAGCCGTCAATGAACTTCTTACGCGCTTCTTCGATATCGCCATGCACGTGACCGAAAATATCGGTCGCCACGCGGCCAGGACAAATCTCCGTCACACGTACGCGCCTGCCCGTCGCGTCCACGCGCAACTGGCGCGACAGCGCGTGTATGCCGGCTTTCGTCGCGTGATAGATGGAGTTGCCGTTGAAGTTGTAGATCGCCGCGATCGAGCTGATATTGACGATATGGCCGCGGTCGCGTGCCACCATTCCGGGCATGGTGAGGCGCACGAGGTGCAGCACGGCTTGCAGATTCACTTCCACCTGCACGTCGATGTCTTCCACGCCTGCATCGAGAATCGAACCCTTGCGCGAGACGCCCGCATTGTTCACGACGATATCGAACGGCACCTGCTGCGTGAGCCTGGTCACGGCCTCCAGATCGCACACGTCGACCGCATGCGCAATACAGCCGGTGCGCTCGGCAAGTTCATTCAGACGATCGGCGTTGCGTGCAAGCGCATGCACTTCGAGTCCTTCACGACAAAAGCGCTCGACAATGGCCGCGCCCATTCCTGTGGAAGCGCCCGTGACGAGCGCAGTCTTGTAGTCTGAAAACGGCATGAATCACCTCTTCTGTAGTTTTCGAATGTCGCCTCTCGAAGAAGCGTGCGATAAGCCCGTCGCCAATGCGATTTTCATCAATCTATACCGCGTCAAAGCGAGCAACAAAGACGGATTGGCTTTGAAGTGATAAGCAACCCTTATGGTTGATATGACCCGTTGATGTCGGTGCTAGCGGACCAGTCGCGATACGGGCACCACCCGTCCGCCCGCCGATTCGATCACGCCGCGCACCGTGCGCGCCAGCTCGACCGCGCCCGGCGTGTCGCCGTGCAGCAGAATCGACTGAACTGCAATCTTCAGCTTGTTGCCGGTGACCGTCGTCACGGTGCCTTCCTCGAGCAGTTCCTTGACGCGCGCAAGAACCGCCGCGCGCTCCTTGATCACCGCGCCGGCGAGCTTGCGTGAGACGAGTGCGCCATGATCGTCGTAGGCGCGGTCGGCGAGAAATGCCCTCGCCGTGCGTAGGCCGAGACGATCGGCGGCGCGCTCTATCTCCGTGTTCGTCGACACGCTGATGATGAGATCACGGTCGAACTCGGCGACGGCTCGCACCAGCGGCTCGGCCAGTTCATACGAAGCTGCAGCCATGTTGCCGAGCGCGCCGTGAAAGCTCATATGCGTGACCCGATGCCCGGCGGCCTTGGCGATGCCCGCAAGCGCGCCCATCTGATACAGCACGTAACTGGCGAGTTCCAAGGGATCGGCCTGGATCGGCCTGCGGCCAAAGCCCAGGAGGTCCGGAAAGCCAACGTGCGCGCCGACTTCAATACCGCGCGCGAGCGCCATGCGCACCGTTTTATCCATGATGACGGGGTCGCCCGCATGATAGCCGCAGGCCACATTCGCGGACGATACGATGTCGAGCATCGCCTCGTCCTCGCCCATGCGGTATGGGCCGAAGCCTTCGCCAAGATCCGCGTTCAGATCGATTTCCACTCTCCACTCCCCCTTCTCAAGCGCTGACGTGCACGGACGAATCGCTCACGCGGACGGCGCAAGTTCGATCACGCGCGTTCCATAGCCGACCGTTGCGCCAGGCGCGACAAGCACGTCGATCACGACGCCCTCTACGGGCGCCAGGACCGGCACGCACAACTGCGCGATCCGCAGCAAGCCGACAATGTCGCCGGCATTGACGTGAGCGCCGGCACTCACGAGCGGCGTGGAGCGCGCCGGATGCGTGGTGAGAAAAATGCCGGCGCAGTGCGCCGCAACGCCGACGCTCTGCTCGCTTACAGCAGCCGACCGCTCGCGCGTACCTTCAGCATCGTCCAGTGCGTGAACCGTCCGCGCCCTTCCCTTCATGCGCGGCTCCCGCTCCATCGTCAAGCGAACCGTCGCGGCAGGTCTGCATATTTCGATGAACTCGATGCCGGCTGTCGCCAGCCACGACATGATCTGTCGAAGCTCGCCGATATTCACTTCGTCTTTTTCTGTCATGGCTCAGTGTCTGGAAGAGCGGAACAGTTCCACGAGGTTGCGTACCCTGGTGAGATAGCCAGCCAGTTCTTCCAGCGCCGCGACGGCTTCCGGATAGGTCGTCTGAACAAAGCGGATCTTCGTCCCGATACGCGCCTGCGCGAGCCGCCACAAATCCGCTTCGATGACGGTGCCGATCTTCGGATAGCCGCCCGACGGCTGTGCATCGCGTAGCTGGATGATCGGCTGCCCGTTGTGCGGCACCTGGATCACGCCAGGCACGATGCCATGGGAACGCTTCTCGATGGCGTGCGTCGCGTTGAGCGTCGGACCGGCGAGGCGATATCCGTAACGATCGCTTTGCGGCGTCACTTTCCATCCTTCGCTCCAGAACGCTTCGAGCGACTCCGGCCGGTAGTACTCGTATTCCGCTGCGGGCAGCACGCGCACCGTGGTTTGGTCCGCATCGGCCGAGGGCAGCGCCTGCGGCGCGGGCAACGAGTGCTCCGGCGGCACGGTGCCGAAACCGGCTGCATACGGCGCGCCGTACGACGCAGCGCGTCCGCTTGCACCAATGGCCTGGAGTACATCGCCCTTTTGCAGTTGACGGCCGTTGTAGCCGCCGAACTGGCCACGCAACTGGGTGCTGCGCGAGCCGAGCACCAAGGGCACTTCCACGCCGCCCGCAAGCGTCAGGTAGCAGCGCGTGCCGCTCGTCGGCACGCCGATCGTCAGCACATCGCCCTGTTTGGCCTGTATCGTCCACCACGGCAACACCTGTCGCTCGCCGAGGCGCGCCGCGCAGTCCGCGCCCGTGATCGCGAAGGCCATATCGGCGAGAAAGCGGATGCGGAAGGGGAACATCGGAATTTCGATGCCGGCTGCGTCGTCGGGATTGCCGAGAAGCAGATTGCCGACAGCGAGCGCGAGCCGGTCCATTGCGCCGGCCGTGCCGACGCCGTAACGCAGATAGCCTTCGCGCCCATGATCCTGCACAGTGGCAAGCGCCGAAGAAGACAGAATCTCGATCATGAAGCAATCCTCTCGACACGAAAGCGGATCATGTCGCCCGGCGCAAGCGTGGCCGGGTTCTCGCGCGCCGGATCAAAAAACGACATGGACGTGTGGCCAATCGTGTTCCAGCCGCTAGGTCCCGTCGATGCGGACACGCCCGTCTGCACGCCGCCAATCGACACCGCACCGCCGGGCAATCCGAGCACCGGCACCTTGCGCCGCGGCGTCGCGATGCGCGGGTCCATGCCGCCCAGATAGCAATAGCCCGGGTGACTGCCAAGCGCATAGACGGTATAGAGCGGCGCGCAGTGCAACTGCACGACTTCATCGACGGAAAGCCCGGTGTGGCTTACCACATCTTGCAGATGCGGCCCGAACTCGCCGCCGTATTGCACCGGCAACTCCACCACCTTTCCTTCGATCTGCAACTCGCTGGCCGCAGCCCATGCATCGCGCAAGGCGTCGCCAAGCGACGCCGGGTCGGCCGGCGGTATGGCGAATGTCAGCATCAGATTGGTCACACCAGGCACGGCTTCGCGCACGCCTGGCCACGCCTGAACCTCGCGCGCGAGCGTCCAGATGCGGCGCTGCACATGCAGATCCAGCGCGCCCGGCGCTTCAAACAGCATAGCCGTCGTACCCAGCATGCTGACGCGAAGCGTCTGCTCCGATTCGTCGTGTTTCATTGCAACGGCGGTCCTTTGTGAATCCTGACGCAGCGGCCTGACTGCATCCGCGTGCGCGATCGACGCCTGCTCGACGGTCAGCGTCATGTCTCTTTCCTGTTTGCAAGCCAGCGTTCGAGATGATGTATATCGACTTCGCCCGCGCGAAACGCGTCGTCATCGAGCACGGCCTGATGCAAGGGCACGTTCGTGCGAATGCCTTCGACGCGCACTTCCGACAGCGCGACCCGCATACGCGCGAGCGCTTCGTCACGCGTGGCACCGTGCGTGATGATCTTGGCAATGAGCGAGTCGTAATACGGCGGCACGAGCGCACTGCCGGTCATGTGCGAGTCGATCCGCACGCCGTTGCCGCCCGGCAGTTCCCACACGGCCACGCGGCCGGGACAAGGCATGAAGGTGAACGGATCTTCCGCGTTGATGCGACATTCGAGCGAATGGCCAAGCGTGCGAATGTCGGACTGACGAATACTGAGTGCATGCCCCTGCGCGACGCGAATCTGTTCGCGCACGATGTCGATGCCCGACGTCATCTCCGTCACGGGATGCTCGACCTGCAAGCGCGTGTTCATTTCAATGAAATAGAACTGGCCGTTCTCGTACAGAAACTCGAACGTACCCACGCCGCGATAACGCGTCTGCCTGCACGCCTGAACGCAGCGCTCGCCGACTTGCCGAATCAGTCCAGCATCGATGCCTGGCGCGGGCGCTTCCTCCAGTACCTTCTGATGACGCCGTTGCAGCGAACAGTCTCGCGAGCCGAGCCACAGCGCGTTGCCATGCGTATCGCACAGCACCTGCATCTCGACGTGACGCGGATGCTCGAGAAACTTCTCCATATATAGCTCGGGCTTGCCGAACGCGCGGCGCGCTTCCTCGCGCGTCACCGAGACTGCATCGAGCAACTGGTCAGCGCCGAGCACGACGCGCATGCCACGCCCGCCACCACCGCCCGCCGCCTTGACGATGACCGGATAGCCGATCTCTTCGGCTACCCGCAGGATCTCGGTGGGGTCGTCGGAGAGACCGCCATCCGGGCCCGGCACGCAGGGCACGCGGGCCGCGCGCATCGCGCGTTTTGCGGCGACCTTGTCGCCCATCGTGCGAATGGTTTGCGCGTCGGGTCCAATGAAAACCAGACCGGCCGCCTCGATCTCCGCGGCAAAGTCCGCGTTTTCCGACAGAAAGCCATAGCCCGGATGAATCGCCTGCGCGCCGCTCACGTGCGCAGCGAACAGGATCGCCGCGCGGTTCAGATAGCTCTGTGCCGGCGATGCGGGGCCGATGCACAGCGCTTCGTCGGCGAGACGCACGTAGCGCGCATCGGCATCCGCCTCGGAGTAAACCGCGACCGTTTTGAGACCGAGCTCGCGGCAGGCCCGCTGGATTCGCAGCGCGATCTCGCCGCGGTTGGCAATCAGTACCTTGTCGAACATGGTCGTCTAGCCGATCCGGAAGAGCGGCTGGCCGGATTCGACCTCGCTTCCCGCCGCGACGAGGATCTCCACGACCGTGCCGCTGACTTCCGATTCGATTGCATTGAACATCTTCATCGCCTCGATGGTGCAGAGCACCTGGCCCTGCTCGACCGTATCGCCAGGCTGCACGAACGGCGGCTCGCCGGGCGCGGGCGTCAGGTGAACGACGCCGAACATGGGCGCGCGCGCGCAATGCAATTCTTTTGCGATTGAAGGTGCGGGGGACGGTTGGGCGTTCGTATGTGCGGCTTCTTCGGCATGCACCATAGCCGGCACCGCTGTGCGGTTCGCGGCAAGGTCAGCGGCGCTCGGGTGCGCAGCGTCTCGCTTGCCGCGTCGCTTCGCCTTGACGAGCTTGACCCGTTCGTCGCCCTCGATCACTTCGAGCCTCGCGAGCGGAGAGTCTGCCAACAGGTCGATCAGCGCCTTAATCTTCTGGAGATCCATCTTTGAGTCCGTGGCCGGTTGCATGCGCGCCCTCAACCTGCTGGCGCGCTCGACAATGAACTCAATGTATCCGGCGCATAAAAATTGCGCCAAGACCGTTTGGCTTTGTAGCGATAAGGTACGCTTATGTATCGACGCTGGGCTCGAATCGCACGTCGAGCGCGAGGTCGCCCGCCAGTTCCAGCAGAATGTCCTTGACCGCCGCCGCGGGCTCCGAGAGCGGCAAATGGTCCGACAGGCACACCGAGAGCGGAATCTTGATCACGGGCGACACAATCCGGCATTGCACGATATCCCCAGCGGCCGCGACCACTCGCGCAGTGGAATCCGGCAGGATGGTAGCGCCGATGCCCGCGCCCACCGCCGCCGAGAGCGTGGACGCCGATTCGATTTCCGCCACCACCTTCGGGATCATCTGCACGCGCGCAAACCCTTCGTCGACGTATTTGCGCAGATAGTTGTACGGACGCGGCAATAGCAAAGGCACGTCGCGCAACTCGGTCACGCCGATCTGATCCTGCACGATGCCCATGCTGCGCGGCGCGACGAGGAACAACTCCTCATTCATCAAAAGCTGGAACGACAGGCCGTGCACGGGTTTATCGCCGTACAGCACGGCCATGTCCATGCGCCCGTTCATGATCAGTTCGCTGAGCGTCGTGCCGAAGTTTTCGTTGATGTAGAGAAGAATGTCCGGATGCCGCGCCCGCACCGTGCGCAACAGCGGTAGCGAAAGCGCCGACGCGCCCGTGCCGGGCGCGAGCCCTACCGAAACCTGACCTGACAGCGTCTGGCCCGCGCTCTTTACGTCGGCCTGAGCCTGCTCGTATTGACGCAGGATCAACTGCGCGTGGCGATACAGGGTCGCGCCCGCCTCGGTGGCCGTGACGCCGCGCTTCGTGCGCACAAGCAGTTGCTGCTGGAACTCGTCTTCAAGTGTGATGAGTTGCTGACTCAGCGCCGGCTGTGCAATGTGAAGCACTTCCGCAGCCTGAGTGAGGCTGCCGATATCGACGATCTTCACGAAATACTTCAAACGCCGCAGGTTCACGGTGGTCACGTCTCAACGTTAGGGATGTTGATCATGATAGGCCAAGCGCCGCTTCGCGCACAGTCGGCAAAAATCCCGCACGCCGTCGCGCCCCGCGCTGAAAACCCTGCGTATCGGCGTATTCCCGCATGGACCGCGCTGTTCGGAACTGCCTCGTGGGTCGATGCGGCGTCATAAGCGGATGTTATTGCGCCAGCGGAAAGTCATCTTGGCTTGAACTTTTTCTCGCGCTTAATGTGAACGCTGTCAAAAGCCGCTGAGGAGTCAAGTGTGAGTGCATCGCGCATCGCCGCCCGCGTTCAGAGAATCAAACCTTCCCCGAGCAGCGCCGCCGCCGACCGGGCCGCGGAACTTCGGCGCCAGGGAAAATCCATCGTCAATCTCGTGGTGGGCGAACCTGACTTCGATACACCCGCGCATATCCGCGAGGCCGCGATCGAGGCCATGAACCGCGGCGAAACACGCTATACGCAAACGGCGGGCACACCGGCGTTGCGCGCGGCTATTGCGGCGAAGCTGCAGCGCGAGAACGGCCTTTCGTACGATCCGAAGCAGATTATCGTGACGTGCGGCGCAAAGCACGCGATTTTCAACGCGCTGGCCGTGACGGTCGAAGCGGGCGACGAAGTGCTGATTCCCGCTCCGTACTGGGTGTCCTATCCGGACATGGCACTCGCCTGCGACGGCGTGCCGGTCGTCGTACCCTGCACGGAAGCCGACGGCTTCAAGCTCACGCCTACCATTCTCGAACGAGCGATCACGCCGCGCACACGCTGGCTCATTGTCAACTCGCCGACCAATCCGAGCGGCGCGACCTATACCACGGCCGAATTGCGCGCGCTCGCGGATGTGCTGCTGCGTCACCCGCACGTGCTCGTGATGATGGACGATATCTACGAGCACATCCGCTTCGAGGCCGATACACCGCAGCATCTGCTCGCTGTCGAACCTGAGCTGAGTTCGCGCACGCTCGTCATCAACGGCGTTTCGAAGACCTACGCAATGACCGGCTGGCGCATCGGTTATGTAGCGGGCCCCGCTGACTTGATCGGCGCGCTCGAAACGCTTCAGTCGCAATCGACGAGCAACGCATGCTCGATCAGCCAGGCTGCGGCGCTCGCCGCATTGACCGGCGATCAGACGTTCGTGCAGCAGTCCGTGCGCATTTACAAGGAGCGCCGCGATCACGCGTTGGAAGCGCTCAATGCAATTCCCGGCATCAGTTGCAAAACGCCGGGCGGAGCTTTTTATCTCTATGTGAATTGCAGCGGCATGATCGGCCGCACGACGCCCCACGGCAAGCGTCTGCAAAGCGACGTCGACGTCGTGCTGTACCTGCTCGAACAGGCGGGCGTCGCGCTGATCGCCGGCTCTGCGTATGGCGTCTCGCCGTTCTTCCGCATGTCGATAGCGACCAGCATCGAGGTGATCGACGACGGGTGCCGAAAGATCGCAGCGGCAGTTGCCGCTTTGACTTGAGAGACGGCGGCGGTGCAGGACAGAGCGTAATGACATAGCGCCAGCCGCCGAATAAAAAGGCATGCAGCACCGGAAGGATGCCGCAGCCGGTTTGGAGCACTCTTTTTTCGTCAATCTGCAAGGGGATCTACTCGTGAAAAAGAATACCTTAGTTATACTAACTGGATTGAGTCTGGTCATTTCAGGCGCGGCACACGCTCAATCGAGCGTCACGCTGTACGGCATCATCGACGAGGCGGTGCGCTTCGACACCCACCAGAACAAATCCGGCGGTAAGCTTTTCACAATGGGCAGCGGCGGCGAGATTCAGGGCAGCCGCTGGGGCATGCAGGGGACGGAAGATCTGGGCGGCGGCCTCGCGGCCATTTTCCAGCTTGAAGGCGGCTTCACGCCGAACACGGGCGTCACCCAGCAATCCACTCCTTCAGGCACGGCGCGCCTTTTCGGACGCACCGCCCTAGTCGGACTCACGAGCCCCTACGGCACACTGACCATGGGCCGCCAGTACACGCTGGTTCACGAAATGGGCTGGACCCACGACATCTACGCGTTCGCCAACTACACCGGCACAATCGGCTTTCAGGGTGCGGGGCTGACGGGCGGAGGACGCCTCGACAACACGGTGCGCTATACGTCGCCCGCGCTCGCCGGCTTCACGTTCAAAGGCGCTTACACGTTCGGCGGAGTGGCAGGCAGCGTCCATCAAAACTCGTCGCCGGCCGTCAGCCTCTCGTATGACAATGGCCCGCTGAGCGTTGGCGCCGCGTATCAGGTCGTGAATAACATTGGCGGCCTCACGCCCGCAACGACCGCCTATGGCAGCACGTATTTCGGCGTAACGATTCCCGACAGCTCGCAGAAAATGTTCACTGTCGGCGCCACCTACAAGTTCGGTGCGGCGAAGGTGTTCGGCTCGTATATCTACAGTCACGTTTATCCGGCGGACTATCGTAACGACTCGTTCTCCACCGCGCTTCAGTACTACATCACCCCTGCCTTCGTTCTCGATCTGCCGCTTTACGTCGACTTCGTGCATCACGCGGGACGAAGCGGCACGCGCATAACCGGCGGCCCGACGCTCGACTATCTGCTGAGCAAGCGCACCGACGTCTATGTCGGTGTGGACTACAACCATCTGACGGGCGCGTGGACCACGCTTGCCGCGGCGTCCGGTTCCAATCAACCGTTCTTTGGCTACAACTCCCTGTTCGAAGCAGCGATCGGTCTGCGTCACAAGTTCTGAGGTTCGCGCTGCCCGACACGGTCAGGAAACTTGCCGCGCTCGGGCACACCGTACTCATGCAATAGCGCCGCAGGCGCCCTTGCCCATTACGCCGATACCGCGTATGCCGGGACCGGTGCAACAGTGTGCAGCACAGCGGAAATATTCACTGACGACATCGTGCCAAAGGTGAAAACACAGCCATAAGCAGCGGCTATCGGCCCAGACGAGATCGTTCTTTGCCGGCACGTCGTTTTGCCGCTAACTTATGGTGTGCAAATTCCGCATTTATTGTCATAGGCCTCCATCATGCACGCACTCGTCATTCACGCACCACTCGATCTGCGCATCGAGGACGTTCCGACGCCCGAACCGGAAGCGAACCAGTTGCTGGTCCGCGTCCGGACCGGCGGTATCTGCGGGTCGGACCTCCACTACTTCAATCATGGCGGTTTCGGTGCGGTCCGTATCAAGGAGCCGATGGTACTCGGCCACGAAGTCGCGGGTGCTGTCTTTCGCGCGGGCTCCGGCGTGACCGACATGCCGGCCGGCACACGCATCGCAATCAGTCCGAGCCGGCCTTGCGGCATGTGCGAGTACTGTCAGCAAGGGCTGCAGAATCACTGCATTGACATGCGGTACTACGGCAGCGCAATGCGCACGCCCCATGTGCAAGGCGCGTTCCGCCAGGAAATCGTGATCGACCGTTCGCAGGCGCACGCCGTCTCCGATTCGTTGAGCGATGCCGAAGCCGCGATGGCCGAGCCGCTCTCGGTCGCGCTGCATGCAGTGCGACGCGCGGGCCCACTGCTCGGCAAGCGCGTGCTCGTGACTGGCAGCGGGCCGATCGGCGCATTGATCGTTGCTGCCTCACGGCGCGCCGGCGCGGCGACGATCGTCGCGACCGACGTCAACGCGTTGCCGCTGGACAGTGCAAAAAAAGTCGGCGCCGATCTCGCGCTCAATATTGCCGAGTCGCCCGAGGCCCTGAAGCCATTCGCCGCCGGCAAAGGCACTTTCGACGTGCTGTTCGAGGCAAGCGGCAATGCAGCGGCGCTGCGTGGCTCGTTCGAGGTGCTCAAGCCGCGCGCCGTGATCGTGCAAGTAGGATTAGGTGGCGACATCTCATTGCCGCTCAACGTGATCGTCGCAAAGGAGCTCGAACTGCGCGGTGCATTCCGCTTTCACGAAGAGTTCGCTGTCGCCGTTGAACTGATCAACAAGGGGTTGATCGACGTAAAGCCCCTTATTACAGGCGTTTTTCCGTATCAGGAATCGGTCAAGGCGTTCCAGACCGCGAGCGACCGCTCGAAGGCGATGAAGGTGCTGGTGAGCTTCGACTAACCTGTCCAGCCATGCACAAAGCCGACACTGCAATGCAGGTGTCGGCTTTTTTTCGCATATGACTCAGGTTACTCAGTTATTGCAACGCGCTTCGAGCACGTCGATAAATGCGCGGTCCCAGCGTCCCTCTTTCATCGCCCGCATGGTTTCCGCCTCGGCTTGCAAGACGGCTAGCGCTTTTTCGATGACATAGCCGGCGTCTTCCTGTGGAATGGCGAGCAACCCGTCCTGATCGCCGACGACAATATCGCCGGGCTTCACCACCATCCCGCCGACCGACACCGTGACGTTGATCTCTCCGGGCCCATCTTTATATGGTCCGCGGTGTGTGACGCCTCGCGCATACACCGGAAAATCGCGCTCGCGAATTTCAGCCACGTCACGGATCGCGCCATCGACCACGAGGCCCGCCATGCCGACATGCGCCGCATAGAACGACAAAATCCCGCCGACCACCGCGTTGTCGAGATCGCCACCGGCATCCACGACGAGGACGTCGCCTTTACGGCAGAACTCCAGCGCTCGCAGATAGGTCAGGTTGTCGCCACCTCGCGAGCGCACCGTTATCGCGGTCCCCGCCATGGTCTTTCTACCAGGCCGCTGATACGGACGAAGCCCCACGCTGCCGATATTGCGATGCATGTTGTCGCTCAGAGCGGATACGGGAATGTCGCGCAACGCGCTGAGAATGTCATCTGGCGCTTGCGGCGCCGAGGGGTTCTTTCTGATGGCTTTGTACATGGTCGATGGTCGCTTCCGGGTGGGAGGAGTGCGGCTCACGCGAGACGCATTCGCTCGTCTTCGCATGGCCGCGGGGACACGGAACCAACGGTATATCAGGCACCGGACGCGCGCAAAGACGACTTGGTTCTTACGCGATAGTGAAGGCTTATGAAAGCGCGGAGTTGCTGCGTCACAATCGGCGCCCGCGACCGCGCAACGGTTCGCCTGGAGGCGAAGACCGCTCGCTTGCGCCAGCGGATCCCAGAGCCGCACGAAGTCCAGATTGGCCGGCCTCATCGCAGCAGCGCTCTCCGGCACCACCGCGATCCCGACGATCGAGCCTTCCGCCAGAAGGCACCTGAACGGTCGGGACGCTCGCATCAAACCGCCTTACAGCGACGCTCCGCCGCACACGACGATCTGTTGACCGGTAATGGAACCGCCATCCGGTCCGAGCAGAAATGCGGTCATCCTTGGCCGGCCTTCGATTCGGGTCGCCATCGAGCGCATCCATGCCGCCGCGTCGGTCTGTTGCCGTTACGGGTCTCATCGCGCCGCGAATACCGACAGCCCGCCATTGACGAACCCGTTCGCTGCGCAACCCGGACAGCCCGCAGGCGATGTCGCTGAAGAATACGGAACGAAAATGAGACCGGTCGCCGGATCGATCGCAACTGAGTGCGCGTTATTGCCCGTGTTCAGGCGGGTAACGACACGGCGGCTGCCTGCGTCCACGATAGTCAGCACCGGCGTGCATGGCGAGGCGGCCGAGCAGGCGCCGTTGGTCGATGCATTGCCAGAAGACGTCCAGCGGCTCGCTGCGTTGTAGTACCGGTTGGTGGGCGCATCGTATTCGAGCTGATCGCCGCCGCCAGCGTTGAGAGA